>NZ_JAOQMX010000024.1 GCF_025960985.1 Flavobacterium psychraerolatum
GTAATAATGATAACTTCATAATTGAAGACTAGCAACATGCAGACTTTAAGTCTGACAACCAAATCTATGGACTTTAAGTCCATAGTGGTTTAGTTGTTTCAGGGTTTCTAAAAGAAAAATAAAGATACCATTCTTTAGACAGAGCTTCTTTTTGTTCAGCTTTAGAGAGTTTGTTCCATCGTAAAATGTCAACTCCTCCAGTGTAGAATTTAGGTTTGTTATGGTTAGGTTTCATAGGCAAATCGTGTACGGAAACGTGTACGGCACGTAAAAGTAGTGAAATTGATTGCATAAAAAAAGCGGCTTAGTGTACACTAAGCCGCTTTTCCATTGAGTTTAATCTTGTAGCGAGAACGAGATTTGAACTCGTGACCTCAGGGTTATGAATCCTGCGCTCTAACCGACTGAGCTACCTCGCCAAATGCAAAGAACGACTGTTGTTCGTTGCGGGTGCAAAGATAAAACTTTTATTAAAACACACAAGCAAAAAATGAAAAAAATAAAATAAATTTAAAAACGTTTTTTTTTCGCACATATAATGTATATATTCGAAAAAAATTAAATTACCTCATGGATCAGAAAGTACGTTACGAAATTGAGTTCCCAATTAATTCATCTCCACAGTTATTGTACCAATATATCTCTACACCTTCTGGATTGTCAGAGTGGTTTGCAGACAATGTGAATTCTCGTGGTGAGTTTTTTACTTTTATTTGGAATGATTCAGAAGAAAAAGCTAGATTAGCATCAAAGAAGTCTGGAGAAAAAGTAAAATTCAAATGGGTAGATGATAATAATAAAGATACCGATACCTTTTTTGAAATTCATATACTTGTAGATGAATTGACAAAAGACGTTTCTTTGATGGTCGTAGATTTTGCTGAAGCAGATGAAGTGGATGAAGCAAAGTTATTGTGGGAAAATCAAATATCAGATTTAAAACATCTATTAGGTTCTGTCTAGTATAGTACTATATTAAAACTTATATTTGCCCTGAACAAAATTCAGGGCTTTTTTTATGATTAATTTTAATGGAACGATTGTGGCAGAGGATGCCAATATTTTAACGCAAAACCGTGCTTTCTTATATGGTGATGCAGTTTTTGAGACAGTAAAAATAGTAAAAGGTGTAGTTCTTTTTCTAGAAGATCACTATTTTCGATTAATGGCTTCTATGCGTGTGGTGCGTATGGAGATTCCTATGAATTTTACCATGGAACATCTCGAAGAGCAGTTGCTTTCTGTTGCGTCTGTCAATAATATGTTGACTTCTGCTAGAGTGAGAATAACCGTGTTTAGAAACGATGGTGGCTATTATTTACCTACAACCAATGACGTGTCCTATCTTATTCATGCTAGTGTATTGGAGCAGCAGCTCTATAGTGTAGCATCAGGCGACTATGAGGTTGATCTATTTAAAGACTTTTATATCACGAAGCAATTGTTGTCTTCAATAAAAACGACCAATAGAATCCTTAATACAACGGCTAGTATTTTTGCTTTCGAAAATGAACTCGATAATTGTTTGTTATTGAACGATAGTAAAAATGTTGTTGAGGCTATTCAAGGAAATATTTTCATGCGAATAGGTGATAAATTGATTACGCCTCCTATCTCAGAAGGGTGTTTGAATGGTGTGATGCGAAAGCAAATTTTGGCTTTAGCCAAAAAGACTGCCAATATAGAAGTTGTAGAAGATATTATTTCGCCTTTTGATCTTCAAAAAGCAGATGAATTATTTATTACAAATGTGATTAAAGGAGTTCAATCTATAACAAAGTATCGTAAGAAGAATTTTAGTTCTGATTTAGCTACTGCATTAGTTGAAAGGCTAAATGATCAAATCATGCCAAGCTAGTCTAGGTTTATTAAATTATTTATTTTTGAATTAAAATAGAAAATAACTAATTCACTGATAATACTGTAGGAGGTTTTTGGTGATTGATTATAAATAAAAAAAGGTTAAACAGCAATTGTCGTATGCAATTGAGTTTAACTTTTTTTTGTATATAAAATAAATTTGTTAATTCAAATATGGGTTTTCTGGAGCATTGGACCAAATGAGGTAGTCGCCACCAAGCTCTTTAATTTGATCTTTCCAAAAATGAGTAGGAGATTTACCAATAATCTTGTTCTTATAAGTATTGGTAGTTATGATCCAAGAATTAGTACTCATTTCTGTTTCCAGTTGATTTTCATGCCAACCAGAATATCCTAGAAAAAATCGAATGTTATTTTTTGTAATAGTTCCTTCATTGATCAGGTTTTTGGCAGAATCAAAATCACCTCCCCAATATATTCCATTTGAAATTTCTACACTATTTGGTATCAATTCTGGAACATTGTGAATGAAGTAAAGGTTGTCCTGTTCAACTGGTCCACCGTTGTAAATTCTAAATTTAGAATCTATCTCGGGTACAAGATCATTAATGGTATATTTTAATGGTTTATTGATGATAAATCCTACTGATCCTTCTTTGTCATGATCTGCTAATAAAATCACAGATCTATTGAATGATAAATCTCCAATTATAGAAGGCTCAGATATAAGCAGTTGTCCTTTTATTAATTTTTCTGAAATCATAGCGCTGTAATTTTTTATTAAATTTAAGAAAAAAAACAAAAAAAAACCAAGTTTTTACGAATAAATGAAAAAAAAACCCTCCATAAGGAAGGTTTTGTTTCTATAAGAGGGAAACGTGTATTAGTTTACAGCTCCTTCTAATTCTGCACCAGCTTTGAATTTTACAACATTCTTAGCAGCGATTTGGATAGTTTTTCCTGTTTGAGGATTTCTACCGTCTCTAGCAGCTCTAGCTGATACTGACCATGATCCAAAACCTACTAGAGATACTTTACCTCCTTTTTTTAAGGTATCACCTACGTTTCCTAAAAATGATTCTAAAGCTAATTTTGCAGCTGCTTTAGTGATTCCTGCGTCTGCAGCGATAGCATCGATTAATTCTGACTTGTTCATAATTTAAAGTTATTAATTGTTGGTTAATGTTTTCTTACTATACAAATTTAGCAGGAAATCCCTAGCACGCAAGTGTTTTGCTTAAATTAGGACAGTTTTGTTGATAACTTAGTTTTTTTGTTCATAAATAAGCTTGTTTTTATTGGGAAAACTATAATAACCAGTGTTTTTGGGGGTTAAAAAGCTTTTGCGTCTTCAGAAAATGTGATTCCATTCAGTAAGTCCGCCGTTGTCATTCTCTTTTTACCTGGGAATTGTAAGCTTATTATCTGTATAAATCCATTTGCTACTGCAATTTTCATTTCTTTCTTTGTACAAACAATGGAACCTACATTTAGTTTGTGCTCCTCATTAATAATTTGAGATTCATAAATTTTAACATTCAATTCTTCATTCTTGTCTGCGATAATTCCCCACGCAGCAGGATATGGACTCAAGCCTCTTATGTGGTCATGAATTTCTTTTGGAGATTTTGTCCAGTCTATTTTACAGTTCTCTTTGTTTAGTTTATAAGCTGTTTTAATTTCAATTGAATCAGTTTGAATGGTTGTGCTTGGGTTTCCTTTTTCGATTAAAGCTAGGGTATCAATTACGGTACTGCTCCCTATGGTCATTAGCCGGTCGTGTAGTTGACCTGCACTTTCATTTGGATCGATTGTTATTTCACTATTTAAAATCATAGCTCCAGTATCAATCTTGTCGTCTATGAAGAAGGTTGTGACCCCCGTTTTTTCTTCACCATTGATGATAGCCCAGTTAATAGGTGCGGCTCCACGATAATTGGGTAATAAGGAAGCATGAAGGTTAAAGGTTCCTAAGGCAGGTATTTCCCATACTACTTTTGGTAACATTCTAAAAGCAACTACTATTTGCAAGTTGGCATTCAAAGCTTTTAATTCGGCCAAGAAACCTTCGTCTTTTAGGTTAGTAGGTTGTAATAGGTTGAGGTGGTGTTCTAAAGCATATTCCTTAACGGCAGAATATTTTAATTTTTGTCCACGACCAGCAGGTTTGTCGGCTGCGGTAATGACACCCACTACTGTATAGTTGTTTTGGATGATGGTGTCCAGAATCCCTACTGCAAATTCAGGAGTTCCCATAAAAACAATTCGTAAATTTTCCATTATAATTTTAAAGTATAGGTGTTGTTGGGTTGTATTTGAATCTCTTCATTGGTCAAGAGTTCTTGTAAGGCAAAGATAAGCGTGTCTGGACTTGTATTTGTACTATTTTGCAAATCTCTTGAAGTTAAATCTTGATTTCGCAATAAATCTTTTATGTTTTGACTAACAGATTTAAGGTCTTTTGATTTTGGTTTCTTGCTAATACAATAAGAACAAATTCCACAATTATCGGCCTCTTTTTCTCCAAAATAAGATAGGATGAGTTTGCTTTTGCAAATATTGTCTTCTTTTACATAGTGTAAAACGGACTCTAGTTGGGCTTTCTTTAAGTTGTTTTGTTTTTCAAGATATTTGGCAACACGACTTATTGTGCGTTCGTCTTCTCTTATTTCGTTAAATGTAAGTGAAGCGTCATTGTTTTTAGAATGGTAGTCAATTACTTGTTTTTCATGTAGTTTCTCTAAAATAGTAACTACTTGTTTTTCTGTTTTTTTTGATTTTTTTGCAATGAGTGAACAATTAAAAGCAGTTTCTATTTCGTAAACCCCAGGGTAGGTTCTTAAAATGGCCAAAATAATTTCTTCGTCATTAGGATTTAGACTCAGGTAGCGTAACACTTCCTTGGAAGAAATTATAAACTGTAGGCTAATTTTTTGAGAGGATTCTTGTGCTAAAGTCAAAATCCCTTGTTGGTCTAGAAACTGAATCGCATTATAGGTCTTGAGAACAGGATAATTGTATTTTACACAAAAATGGTTCAGGTTGAAGCTAAATTTTTCATCGATACCTTCTCCGTATGCAATTTGAAAATAGGTATTTAACTTTCGGTAAATTATGTTGAGATACTCTTTGTCGGGTAAATTTTTGATAAATTGATTTTCTGCTTGCTTTGTGTCTGAAGGACTAGTTAGTAAAACAGCAAAAGCTTTTTCTTCATTTCGTCCTGCTCTCCCAGCTTCTTGGTAGTAATTTTCAATGTTTTCGGGAAGCTGAATGTGGATGACTGTTTTTACATTTGCTTTGTCAATTCCCATTCCAAAGGCATTTGTAGCAACAATTACTTGCACTTTCTCATCCATCCAGAGTTGCATATTTTTATCCTTTTCTCTCGAGGGTAGGCCACCATGATAATAAGTGGCTTTAAAACCTAAAGATTGTAATTGTGACGAAATATCTAAGCAGGATTTTCTATTGCGAACATATATAATGGAAGGTTGTGGATTTTTCTTTAAAATTTGTCCAATTTTAAAAAGCTTGTCTTCTGCTTCAAAAACCATGTACGCAATGTTTTTTCTAGCGAATGATTGCTGATAAAGGACAGGATTTTCTAATGCTAGTTCTTTTATAATATCCTCTTTTACGCGAGCGGTTGCCGAGGCAGTCAGTGCCAAAAAAGGGACCTTTGGGAAGAGTGTCTTTAAATTCGAAATTTTCAAATAGGCAGGTCGGAAATCATGTCCCCATTGAGAAACACAATGCGCTTCGTCAATAGCAATCAAATTGATATCGAGATTTTTTATGCGTTCTATGATCCAGTCAGACTGTAATCGTTCGGGGGAAAGGTATAAAAATTTATAATTTCCAAACTCACAATTATCCAAGAGATCTATCATCTCGTTGGATTTTATTCCTCCCGTCAAAGCAATAGCTTTGATGTCTCGCTTTTGCAAATTGGCTACTTGGTCTTTCATCAAAGCGACTAAAGGAGAGATAACCAAGCAAATTCCTTTGTTCATCAAAGTAGGAACCTGAAAACAAATTGATTTTCCACCGCCGGTAGGTAATAAAGCAAAAGCATCCTTTCCGCTCAAAACGGTATCGATGATATCGTTTTGAAGAGGTCTGAAACGATCGTGTTTCCAGTATTTTTTTAGGATTTCTAATGCTTCAGACATAGGCAGTGGGTTTTATAGTTCGTGTTTAAGGGCATTTAAGATAAAAGCAGTGCGGTTTTCAATCGTATCTTTTGGAACTTCGATTGGGGTATAGCCAAATGATTTGTAGGTATCTACAATATGTTGGTGTACTTCTTGAGCTTGCTCGTAGGTCTCATAACGAGCATCATCAATTTTGTAAATGGCTTCCCAAGGGGGTAGCATGAAAATTTTGGTGTACTTGTGTTTTTGACAAGAGGTAGTAAAATGTACTGGGTATTCTTGTTTAGCAAAATGCATATAAGCAAGAATATCAGGCAGACCACGATCTATAAAGACATTGAGGTGAGGTTCTTGATTTGCTGCATCAAATTGTTTTTGACGTCCTTCGAGTAATAATTGACTAAAAAGAAGCGGATCCTCCAAAAAAAGTTGATCTATTCCATTTTTTTTTGCTTCTAGAGTTATTTCTCTCGAAATTTCGGGGTAGCAACAAAAGCCTTTGTCTGTCAATTCGTTAATGATTGATGATTTTCCTGTTCCAGGTCCTCCTATGAGTACGATAATGTTTTTTTGCACGATTTTGAAATAAGATTCAAAATTAAGGAAACTATTTGGTATTAGAAAAAAAATGAGCGCCGTTATTATGTTAGTTTTGACAAAAAATCAGATAGGATAGTTATTATTTTCCATTTGAAAACGTATATTTGCTAATATTTTAGAAACAAGGATGGAAAAGAAGTCAGAAGAATTCTATGAAAGGTTACAAGCAGAGTTAGAAAGAAGTAGTTCATGGCCTGCCTTGTATTTATACAAATTTATAGTCCCTACGGATGCCGCTAAAATTGGCAAAATTGAAGAAGCCTTTGATTGTATGGGTGCTGTAATCAAAACGACACAATCAAAAACTGCAAAATTCACAAGTATTTCTATTGATGTACAAATGAAAAATCCTCAAGAAGTTATTGAGAAATACATAGAACTATCTGCAATCGAGGGAATTGTTTCTTTGTAGAAACAAATCATAATGCCTTGGTTTGCTTTATACCTCAGATAAGCTTTTTTACCAATAATGGCCAGCGCTTTAGATTCAAAATTTAATTCACTTATGAATTCAAAATACCAAAAAGAAAATGCAAATGATGTGGTGTACCACCTAGAGTACAACGCCGAAAGATCGCATTTGATTATTCCAGAGTATGGTCGTCATTTACAAAAATTGATCGATCAAGCAACGGCAATAGTAGACGTAGAAGAACGTAACAAAGCAGCAAAATACATTATTCAAGTAATGGGAACTTTAAATCCTCATTTGCGTGATGTACTTGACTTTCAACACAAACTATGGGATCAATTATTTATTATGTCCGATTTTAAATTGGATGTAGAATCACCTTATCCTATTCCGTCAAGAGAGGTTTTACAATTAAGACCAGATATTCTTGAATACCCACAAAACTACCCAAAGTACAGATATTATGGAAATAATATAAAGTACATGATTGATGTAGCCAACAAATGGGAAGATGGTGATATGAAAAGTGCCTTGGTGAAAGTTATCGCCAATCACATGAAAAAATCATATTTAAGTTGGAATAAAGACACGGTTAAGGATGATGTCATTTTTGAACATTTATACGAATTATCAGACGGTAAATTGAATTTAATTCAAAGCGATGAGGAATTACTTAATACGACTGATTTATTGCGAACCAATAAAAGAATGTCCAATAAAATCAATACCGGAATAGTGCCAAAAATTCAAACCAATAAGAAGAATCAAAGCATTAAAAAAACGTATAACAAAAATAACAATCAAAAATAGGAATATATTTTCAAATTTTTTGAGGGGAGAAAAAACTAAAAACAAACAAACTATAAATTTAACGCATACCACAAATGGGAGTATTCAAAATTGAAGGAGGAATTCGTCTTAAAGGTGAAATCACGCCACAAGGAGCAAAAAATGAAGCATTACAAATATTGTGTGCCGTATTGTTAACTCCCGAAAAAGTAACGATAAATAACATTCCGGATATTATTGATATTAATAAATTGATAAAACTTCTAGGGAATTTAGGTGTGAAAATTCATAAAAACGGAAAAGGTTCTTATGATTTTCAGGCGGACGAAGTAAATATGGGGTACCTAGAAACGGAAGCTTTCAAAAAAGAAGGTGGTTCGTTAAGAGGTTCAATCATGATCGTTGGGCCACTTTTAGCTCGTTTTGGAAAAGGATATATTCCAAAGCCAGGTGGAGATAAGATCGGTAGAAGAAGACTAGATACACACTTTGAGGGGTTTATCAACCTTGGAGCAAAATTCCGTTATAACAGAGAAGATCATTTTTATGGTGTTGAAGCCCCAGAAGGATTGATTGGAACAGATATGCTACTAGACGAAGCATCTGTAACAGGAACTGCAAACATTGTAATGGCTGCTGTACTTGCCAAAGGAGTTACTACAGTTTATAATGCCGCTTGTGAGCCTTACTTGCAACAGTTGTGTAAAATGTTGAATTCTATGGGAGCCAAAATTACGGGTGTAGGTTCTAATTTATTGACTATAGAAGGAGTTAAAAGTCTAGGTGGATGTACACATAGAATTCTACCAGATATGATCGAGATAGGTTCTTGGATTGGACTTGCTGCCATGACAAGAAGCGAAATTACAATCAAAAATGTAAGTTGGGATAATTTAGGTTTGATCCCAAATACCTTCAGAAAATTAGGGATTACCATAGAACGTAGAGGCGATGATATTTACATCCCAACTCATGAAAATGGTTACGAAGTAAAAACAGATATCGACGGTTCAATTTTAACTATTGCAGATGCGCCATGGCCAGGATTTACCCCCGATTTATTGAGTATTCTTCTTGTAGTTGCTACCCAAGCTAGAGGTGATGTTTTAATTCACCAAAAAATGTTTGAAAGTCGCTTGTTCTTCGTTGATAAATTAATCGATATGGGGGCAAAAATTATGTTATGTGACCCGCATAGAGCAGTAGTTATGGGACATGATTTCAAATCTACCCTAAAAGCAACAACAATGTCTTCACCAGATATTAGAGCGGGAATCTCTTTGTTAATAGCAGCACTTTCTGCAAAAGGAACTAGTACGATTCAAAATATTGAACAAATAGACCGTGGATACGAAAATATCGATGAAAGATTAAGAGCTATCGGTGCAAAAATTATTAGAGAAGAATAAAATCATATAAATAGTATACAATCGTTTAAATAATCTTTATGAGTTTCAAAGAGGTTATTTAAACGATTTTTTTTTGAATAAAAATGTCAAATCAAGACCAAGCCATACAAGCTACCTATTTTAGTATTATAGGAAATACCATTTTGTCTATCCTCAAGGGGTTGGCTGGGTTTTTTGGAAATTCCTATGCCTTGATTGCAGATGCAATTGAATCTACCACAGATATTTTTGCTTCTTTTTTGGTGCTATTTGGTATCAAATATGCTAGTAGGCCAGCCGACAAAAATCACCCTTATGGCCACGGTAGAGCCGAGCCTTTAATTACTTTTCTAGTAGTTGGTTTTCTCATCGCATCAGCCGTTGTTATTGCCTACGAGAGTATAATCAATATCAAAACACCACATGAATTACCCAAACCTTGGACTCTAATCGTTTTGGGAGTCATCATAGTATGGAAGGAATATTCTTTTCGATTAGTGATGAAAAAGGCTATTCAGACCAACAGTTCTTCTCTTCGCGCAGATGCTTGGCATCATCGCAGTGATGCTGTTACATCAATAGCCGCATTTATTGGAATTACGATAGCTTTGATTTTAGGAAAAGGGTACGAAGCAGCCGATGATTGGGCAGCTCTTTTGGCTTCGGGATTTATTGTGTACAATAGTTATATGATCTTCAGACCTGCATTAGGCGAAATCATGGACGAGCATTTTTATGATGATTTAGTCCTAGAAATTAGAGAAATATCCAGTCAAGTTAATGGTATCTTGGGGACCGAAAAATGCTACATTCGAAAAGCCGGAATGGTCTACCACGTGGATTTGCATGCGAGGGTGAGCTCCGAAATTACCGTGAGAGAAGGCCACGATTTAGCCCATCAATTAAAAGACCATTTAAAACACGAAATTCCAAAATTAGGGAATATATTGATTCATATTGAGCCGGATTAATTAAAGATAGGATTAGAACTTGGGCGTGCCCCGCTGAAAAACGCGGGTCAGGCTTTCCGTTTCAATCTTTTTTGGAGCAGAAAAAGCTCCAAAAAAGGATTTTCACTACAATCCTTCACGCAAAACATTCAGGATTGCAAAAAAAATAGTATAATATAGGTTAATATCGTTTTATAATTGCAACGCCAGCTTAGTTTGTCCTTCTGAAAATCTTACGTATAGTCACTGGAAAATAAAAAGCCTAGATGAAAGTAAATCACTTTTTAATGTCCTGTAAAATCCAATCCAATTCAGGGTCTTTTTCAGTAAGAATTTCATTAAGTTTAAGATTAATTTCTTTGTCAGGATAAATCCCGTGTCCTTTGATAGGAGTGGAGAAATAGGGTTTCATGTCCATAATACCTATTCGGATTTTTAAATGCGAGTTGGGCAATTGATATATAGGCATAAAACCAGCAACGGTTCCGTTATAGGAACCACCTGTTTCTGTTCCAACAAAGGTAGCTCTTTTGGACCCTTTTAAATTTGATGAAAGAATACTAGCGGCAGAAAAACTTCCACCGTTGGTTATTACATATATTTTTCCTTTAAATACATTTTTGCTGGCTTTGTGTTTGCTAGTTTCAGTAGCATAATAGTTTTTACCATTTTTGTTTTTATGAACGGTAGCCAAAATATAAGAATACACTATCGGTGTAAGTAGTACTTTTAATACTTTTATCGGTAAAGAACCACCATGCCAGTAAGCACCTTTGAATAAACTACCTCTAGATACAACTTCCGATTTTTGTAAGAACACAAATGAAGAATCAGATAAATAGGAATATAAATATGCTACTTCACTTAGGCGTCCACCGCCATTGTCTCTTAAATCTATGATTAGTGTCTTTGTTTGATATTTTTTGAGTGCTTCAAAACTTTGTTTATAAAAGCGTTTATAATTTCCATTAGTAAATGTTCTTATTTTCAATAGCGCAATAGTACTGTCTTTACCGATGAAATCTAAATTTCGATTATAGTCTTCACTTTCTTTATTATAACCGTTGGTCTTTTTCTTTTTCTTCAAAGCTTTGAGCGCTTTTCTTTCGACTGCTGTTATTTTTGGTTGTTTTTTTGAGGGAGTAATTGATGCAAATTTCTTTTCGGGAGTTACTGTTTTGAGTCTACTTATTGTGATTTTTTTTAAACTGTCTTTGTATTGAAATTGGTATTCCAAACTGTCGTGAATCCCATTTTCAATGGTGAAAAAAGTATTAAATCGTTTGCTCGATTGTAGTTTTTTTAATGTAGTATTATAGCCGTCAGACGTATAGAAATTATTGTATTCTGTAATTAAATCAATGGGTTTTATGTGGTTTATACCAATAACTTCTGTACCTGGTTGAATGCTTCTAGTAGTAGATTTATTTTTTATAACGTATAGTTTGTCGTTAAGGTAACTGAATTCAAATTGTGAAAGTGGTCCTATCCCTCTTTTGAGTATTGCTTTGGTTTCTCTTTTTGTAAAAAGAGTAGTAGGACCATAGACTACAGAATGTCCTTGTTTTACGGCTGCAACGATGGGACTTAACTTTTTGTAGAAATCAAGTGGTTTTAGAGGAGTATTGATTGTATTTTTTAGGCTATCAAATTTGTGATCCAAAACAACTTTATCAATGTACTCATATAAATTTGGGTGTAGTTGCTGTAGTTTTCTATAAGTGAAATCAACGTCTGAGTGTAGTTTGTCAATAGGGATAAATTCTTGTAAAAGTTCGTTTTTCTTTTTGACGGAAGTGCATTGAGTAAAAAACAGAATGCTAAAAAACAGTAATATTAATTTTCTCATTGACCGTATTTCTTTTTATGTAGAGTATAAGTAATAAGTGTTTTGAAATTATATTTAGAGTAACGAAGTTCGCTTTTGTCGAAAATAATTGAAGGGCTGTGTGCGAATTTACTAAAATAAAAAAAAACAGCTAGAACATCTTATTGCCCCTGATGGCAGTGACAGCCCCGATTGAAAAAAGGCTATTTTTTGCGGGAAGTACAGAGCGACCGAAGGAAGCTCCTGTACTGACCTAATAAAAAAAGCCTTTTGAAGGAGGGCTATAACGAACAGCTGGATTAGGCACAAAAAAAAACGAGCTTAAAATATTTTCGAACTCGTTTTGTCTAGTTGTATGATGATTTACAAAAAGGATTGGATAGCCAAATCGTAACTTTTTAATCCAAAACCAAGTACTACTCCTTTTGCATTACCCGAAATATAGGATTGGTGTCTGAAGCTTTCTCTTGAAAATGTGTTTGATATATGAACCTCGATCACTGGAGTGGTGATAGCCTTGATGGCGTCTCCAATGCCAATGGAAGTATGTGTGTAAGCTCCAGCGTTCAAAATAATACCGTCATAAGTAAAGCCAAATTCTTGAATTTTGTTGATTAATTCGCCTTCGATATTGCTTTGGTAATAAGCAAAATCAATATTTGGATATTTGGCTTGTAGACCTGCGAAGTATTCTTCAAAAGTAAGACTGCCATAGACTTCGGGTTCTCGTTTACCTAAAAGGTTTAAGTTTGGTCCGTTAATGATGCAAATTTTCATGTGTAATGTTTTTGTAAAAATAAAAAAACCGTTCCAATTACAGAACGGTTTTTCATTATTTTGTTGGGTTTCTTTTTAGAAAAGAATACCAGCGGAAAGTTGAAAGGTAGAATTTTTAGTTTGAGCATCTTTACTAGCTTCTGTAAGTCCTAAACCATAACGAGCTTGTAAAAATAGGTTTTTAGTAAGGTTGAGTCCCAAACCTACAACACCAGCAAATTCAAAAGTTTTTGAATCTTTGTAGTCAAATTTATTTCTTTCACTCATTAAGAAGGAAGCTTGCGGACCTGCTTCTAAAGTTAGGCTTTTATTCAAAAATATTTTGGCAACAACAGGAATAGAAATGTAACCTAGTTCATTTTTGAATTCTTGGGTAGCATTTTTGTAAGTTGCTCCTTGAGTAGAATACAAAAGCTCTGGCTGAATAGCGAAATTTTCAAATAATTTTACTTCAGCAACCAATCCAGCATGGTAGCTAGTAATAGCATCTGTTGAATTATAGTTTTGATTATTCAATGTGATATTAGTACCGTTTTGATTGGCATAATTAATCCCCCCTTTAATACCAAATCGGATAGATTGTGCTTGTGTAATTGTAGCCATTCCTAATAGTACTGCAGCGAATAAAATAGTCTTTTTCATGTTTGTAAATTTGAAGTTTTATATCGTGCAATTTAAAACTCTTTATTTTGATAGTTGTTGTATAATTATTAAAATATTTTATAGAATACCAATGTTTACGGTGTAGTAAATTTTGATATTATAGAATCATACAGTGTTATAATCGCTCCTTTACTAAGACAATCCTTTAATGTTAATTATTAAAACATTAAACTTATGTAAGAATTAACAAAAATTGTGTAAGAGCAAACTTGGACGTATATTTTATTTTTGTAGAACAATTAATTTATAGAAAACATCAACAATTAAGGTAGGCTATTTATCTAAAGAAATGTCAGAATAAGTGATAGTAGATTTTAAAAGCAGAAGTGTTATTTATAAATAAAAGAACCCTAATTATTTTATAAATTTAAATTCAACAACATGAAGAAAATTATCACAATTTGTGCGTTGGCATATTTTGGAATCAACGCAAATGCTCAGATGAAAGATGTAACAGTTACATTGCAACCAACTGCAAGTTACAATTGGTTTGATAAAAATTCAGCAATTGAGGATGGTGTTTTGTACGGAGCGAGATTAGGTTTTGGTTTTGGAGAGTCAATCGAATTAAGAGGAGTTTATGAAAAATCTGCTGATATAAAAAATACGGTACGTAATTTTGATATATTTTCTAATGATTTTGTTAACAATTTTAATTCACGTTCCGTAGGTATTGAACGTTATGGTGCTGAATTTAAAGCTAATATTCCTACTAGAGGAACATTTGTACCCTATTTTACTCTAGGTGCAGGGGTTCAAAAATTAACTGTAGACATTAATGCAGATAGTGCTCCACAGACAAAGTTAAAATCGGATCAAACTTATGTAAATGTAGGTTTAGGTACTCAAATTAAATTAGGAACAAGATTATTTCTAAACTTGGAGGCTAAAAATACGGTGTTTAATCTAAACCCAAATTCTATTTTATACCAAGATGGACCAAATCAAAGTGAATTTGAGGGATTATTAGGAAGTAATAATAACACTAGAATGTCAAACTGGTCAGCCTTGGCTGGATTACAGCTTTACTTAGGAGGTCGTGTTCCAGAAGAATTAAGTCCATTAGATAGAGCTTATCGCAATAAGTATTCAGGAGGATTAGGAGGTTTTAAATTGGTAGTTGAGCCTGCTGGGGCGTATATTAATTTTGATAATTCTACTAATTTAAGAGATACTTACTTACTTGGGGGTAAAGTTGGTTTTGATTTGAATCAATATGTTGGAATTAGAGGGTATTATTACAGAGCAACTAATAATAAACAATTATCATTTGACTTTGATAATTTAGAAATGTATGGTGGTGATTTTGTTGCCAAATTAAATGTTTCTCGTGGAGTAGTACCTTACATAACAGTTGGTGGTGGTTACTTAAATGTAAATCAAAATAGCTATATAGGTAAAGATGGTTTAACAGGAGCAAACTCAGGTTATTTTGCAAAAGGTGGAGCAGGTTTAAATATACCAGTAGGAAGAAATGTTGAGTTATTTGGGGATGCTAGTTTAATGTTCACATCCGACCGTACAGGTAATGATTTGGTAAATACTATTTCTCCGGATGAATTGAAAAAACATGTTATGTATACAGCAGGAATTCGTTTTCAGTTAGGAAAGAAAGCTGATGATACTGATGAAATTTTAAGAAATGAAATTGATCAGAAAGTTAAAGCAGAAACGAAAGTTTACGAAGATAGAATCAATGATCTTGAATCTGAATTGGCTAAAGCTTATAAAAATAATGATACTAAGAAAGCGGTAGAAATAATTGAAGAAAAGAAAGAACTTGAAAGATCTATAGAAGCACAACAACGTAAAAGTAATGACAAGGATTTAGACAAAAATAAAATGAAAGATTCTAAATCTAACTCCGAAGAAGATAAAAAAACTCAAGAATCTAGAGTTGAAATGACACCGAAAGAATTAGAAAATATGATTGAAAAAGTAATTCAAGGTGTGGATGAAGATTCTCGTAAAGCGCAAAGTACGGATCAACGTATGGATCGTTTAGAAAAATTATTACTAGAGATTAATACTGGTACTTACAGAGAGAATTTATCTCCTGCAACTCAAGATGAAGCTTCTCAAAAAATTCTTGATAAATTAAACCAACTTAATTCTAAAATAGATGCTAATACTGAAAAAATCAACAACCTTGGTGCAATGAATAACCAAGGTCAAGATAAAACAGTGGTAATCTCTGCAGGTCAACAATCACCAGTTTTGCCGCAAACAATTCAACAATCACCTAATAGAATTGAAACTGATGTAAATGGTAATTCTACAGTTAAAGCAGATAATAGTAGTCAAGGTGTTGTAACTGGATTAGTGGTTAACGAAGGAATGTCATTGTTTACTGGGGCAGTTATTGCTGATAAAGCAGCTATGATTGTTGGGATTAGAGGAAATTACAATTTCACTAATTCAAATTTTAGATTTATGCCAGATTTATATATTGCTCCTGGTAAAGACACAGGATTTGGTATTAATGCAAACGTTGTTATGCCGTTTGCAGTAAATAGGGGAGCTATTGCGGAGCCATATTTAGGATTAGGATTAGGGTATAATCATGCAGTGGGAGAAAGCACTTTTAGTCCCAATGTAGTTTTAGGAACAACTTTCAATGTGCTTGGTGGTAAACTATATGCAGATTATACAGCGCATAATTTTATCAGAATACACCAAATATCTGTAGGGTATAAATTTAATTTTTAATAATATGATGATATCTAGTATAGTAATAAAGATGAAGACAATGGTACCCTGCATTTGCATCTTATTTTCATGTAGTCTTTTCGCACAAAGCGATACTACTTCTACAGAAAAAAGTACCATCGTTATGACAAAAACAGAATTGAGCTCATTTTTGAGTACGGTTGCTGAAGCAAGACGATCTCAATTGAAAGAGAGAGAAAATAGACAAGTGAAACAAGATTTAGCAGATTTGAGACTTAAGTACCAACAAAATAATCAATTTGAAAGTTATACTAATAACTCAATCTCAAATCAACAACTAGTTAGAGAGTTAAATTATTTAAATCAGAGAATTGATAATCTAAGTTCTTCGAATCGAACATTACCCACTACTGGTAGAAATAGTTCTACTATAATTTTACCTAGTCAATCTAACAGTAGTCCTATGTACGCACAAAAACCTGTTGAAACTAGAACGGTAGTAGCTAGCCCAAATACTTCTAGAATTAAAGAGTTGGAGGCAAAAATTGACTCCCTTAGAAATGTAAAACCGGTAGTTTCTAAAAGTAGAATCAGTAGAATGACAAATGATAGTTTAAATACAATGCGAAATCAATTGTCAGAAGCTAAAAGTCAAAAGGCAAATGATAGTTTAAATGCAATGAGAAATCAATTGTCAAAAATTAAAAAGCAAATGAATGACTTGCAAGCAAAAATTAAGGCTTCAGAAAATAAAGTTTCTACTGTGAATGTGTCAAATAAAGAGAAAACCTATTGGAAACAGCAAGTTTATTTTGCTAATAACTCTGAAACGTTAGCTAATGAATACTATAAATACATTCAAGATTTAACTCAAATATTAAATGAATATCCAGAAGCAAATATTTTATTAGAAGGTTGGGCAAGTCCAAGTGGTAATTCAGCATATAATAAACAACTTTCTATGCGCAGAGCAGATGCTGTGAAAAATGCATTTGTGAATAATAGAATTGATGCTTCTAGAATTTTAGCTACTTTCAAAGGTGAAGATAAGACCTCTACTGCGCAACATGCTAGACGTGTTGATATGTCTATAACAGTTAAATAATAATGATGAAGAAGGGTAGGGTACAGTTGCAAATTGTATTCATATCTCTTACAATGCGTGCTGAATTGTTGTTAATGATTAAAAGATAATTCATTAAAATTCAATTGCAGTAGATAATTGTGTTTCACAATGTTTCAAATAGTTTTATAAAGACTGTACATTTTTAAATCCCAGATCAATAATTGATCTGGGATTTTTTTTATAAAAGAGGGTTTAGCTTTTGTGATTCTCAAAATAAGATAGAATTAATTCTCATTTCTAAAGTAATTTAAAGACGCTTCATTATTCATTGACTTGAGGAAAGAATTCTTAAATGTTTAAAAATGAATTCAATACTAATTTAAATTATAGAAAGTTATGATGACGATAGCTAATCATTTGGTAGATGATTCTTTTAAAATAAGAGCCAAATAATATCTTTTACGAATCAAATTCAATATTCTATGTAGATGGTTAAGTATCTTTTAGTTATAAAATTGTTAATGCAATTATTTAATGTTTGTGGAAATTATTGAGCTATAGCTTTTTACATTTAAGAGATGTTTTTCTTAAAGTTAAATAAGTGTTTAATTTAATTTCGGCAGGTATCTCCTTGAGTAAATAGTTATAATTTTGCTTTAAAAATATAATAATCATGAAAAAAGTAATTTTATTAGCCATTGCATTACTGGCAATTTCATTCGCAAACGCACAAGATTCAAGTGCCAAAGAGTATGGTTTCTCAAAAGGAAATGTACTTGTTGAAGGGAATTTAGGTTTCAATTCGTCCAATAACAATAATACGGAGGTGAAAACTAATTCTTTTAATTTCGCTCCAAAAGTTGGTTATTTCCTATCAGATAAATTTGCTATTGGTGCAGAATTAGGTTTAGGAACAAATAAAAAAGAAACAGCTGGAGTAGATACTTCAAAAAACACTACTATGTCAGCAGGTGTTTTCGGTCGTTATTATTTCTTAGAACTAGGACAAAGATTTAAAACGTATGCAGATGCTAATGTGGCGTATGGACATTCAAAAGATGGTATTGGATCTGCAGCATCAAAAGCAAATGGTCTTGGAGCAGGTATTGGTTTAGGGATAAACTACTTTGTAACTAAGCGTTTGGTTTTGAATTTTGCATTAAAAAACATATTGAGCTACAGTACTGCTAAGGTGGATGCTCCTGGACAAAAAAGTGTTTCAAACTTTGGTTTTGACTTAAGCGGAAATATCGCAAACCCTTTCGCTACAGGAAGTTTTGGTATTGGATACATTTTTTAGTCAATTACTTATCATTATAAAGAAACCTCTCTAATCGAGAGGTTTTTTTATGCCTTAAAATGTCGTTAATTTGTAATATGAATTGGAATATCGATATTAAAAATTACCAATCTTATCTACGTATAGAAAGAGGTCTGTCAAAGAATACAATTGATAACTATACTTTTGATATTGAAAGATTGTGTCTGTTCTTGGATGCCAACCAAATTGTTGTTTCTCCTATAAAAATTACAGAAGAAACGATTCAGCAATTTATTTATGATGTTTCCTCTCAAGTTAATGCGCGCTCTCAGGCGAGAATAATTTCGGGTTTAAAAAGCTTTTTTAGTTATTTAATTTTTGAGGACTATCGTACAGATAATCCTTTGGAATTGATTGAAAGTCCAAAAACAGGTCGGAAACTACCAGGTACTTTGGCAATCCAAGAAATTGATGCTTTGATCGCTGCAATTGATTTGAGTACGCAAGAAGGTGAGCGTAATCGTGCGATGTTGGAACTGCTATATGGTTGTGGTTTGCGCGTTTCAGAATTGGTTGCACTTAAGATTTCAGACTTGTTTTTTGAGGAGGGATTTATCAAAGTTACTGGAAAAGGGAATAAGCAAAGGTTTGTCCCTATTGGAGAATTGGCACAAAAGTACATTCATATTTATAGAACTTCTATTCGCTCTCATATCACGATAAAGAAAGGATTTGAAGATACATTATTTCTCAATAGGAGAGGAGGGCAGTTATCACGTGCCATGATTTTTACTATCATCAAAAACTTAGCTGCTGAAATCGGATTGCAAAAAAAAATTAGTCCACATACGTTTAGACATTCCTTTGCGACGCATTTACTAGAGAATGGTGCAGATCTTCGCTCGATACAATTAATGTTGGGTCATGAATCAATTACGACTACAGAGGTCTATTTACACTTGGACAGAAAATATTTGGCTGAGGTAATGAATGCTTGTCATCCTAGGAAATAGTTTATTTATAGTTTTTGATTGAATAGAATAGACTCTTTCTATTAGTTTTAAGAAGAAATTTTTAACAAAAATACATCTGCAAGAATTGACTCTTTTGTGATTTTAGATCAATAAAAAAGACCTATTGAATATAAGATTCAATAGGTCCTGTCAATTATTTACTTCCTTTGGAGGGGTTAGGTGAGGACTATTTAGCGATATTTACCGCTCTAGTTTCTCTAATTACTGTTACTTTAACCTGACCTGGATATGTCATCTCTGTTTGAATTTTTTGTGAAATTTCAAAAGATAGATTTGCAGCGTTATCATCGGATACTTTTTCGCTTTCTACAATTACACGTAGTTCTCTACCTGCTTGAATAGCATAAGCATTTTTAACACCATTGAATCCGTATGCTACTTCTTCAAGGTCTTTTAAACGCTGAATGTATGAATCTAGTACTTGTCTTCTAGCACCTGGTCGTGCACCTGATATAGCATCACACACTTGGATAATTGGAGAAAGTAATGATTTCATTTCGATTTCGTCGTGATGCGCTCCAATGGCATTACATACTTCTTCTTTTTCCCCATATTTCTCAGCCCATTGCATTCCTAGTAATGCGTGAGGTAGGTCACTTTCTGCATCTGGCACTTTACCAATATCGTGAAGTAAACCAGCTCTTTTAGCCAATTTAACATTCAGTCCTAGTTCAGCAGCCATTATTCCACAAAGCTTTGATACTTCTCTAGAGTGTTGTAATAAGTTCTGCCCATAAGAAGAACGGTATTTCATACGACCAACTACTTTGATTAATTCTGGGTGTAAACCATGAATTCCAAGATCAATAACGGTACGTTTTCCAACTTCAATAATTTCGTCATCGATTTGTTTGGCTGTTTTAGCAACTACTTCTTCAATACGAGCTGGGTGAATACGACCATCTGTAACCAATTTATGAAGTGCTAAACGAGCAATTTCTCTACGTACAGGATCAAAACAAGAAAGGATGATAGCTTCGGGTGTATCATCAACAATGATTTCTACTCCTGTAGCTGCTTCTAGTGCACGTATGTTACGACCTTCACGTCCAATAATTCTACCTTTTACATCATCAGATTCAATGTTAAAAACAGATACACAGTTTTCAACAGCTTCTTCTGTTCCAACTCTTTGGATCGTATTGATGATAATTTTCTTAGCTTCTTGTTGTGCAGTAAGTTTAGCCTCTTCAATTGTGTCTTGTATATGAGACATCGCTTTTGATTTTGCTTCGGCTTTTAATCCTTCTACCAATTGGTTTTTAGCATCTTCTGCAGATAAGCCAGAGATTACTTCTAATTGTTGTAGTTGGCTTTTGTGTAGTTTTTCAACTTCAGTTTGTTTTTTCTCTAAAAGGTCAATTTTAGAGCTTAATTCTACTGTTTTGCTTTCAAAATCATCGTTGATTTTTTTAGCTTTTGATAATTCATTTGATATTTGAGACTCTTTGTCTCGTGTTCTTTTCTCTACTTCGGCAACTTTTTTGTCTCTAGACAAAATTACTTGTTCGTGTTCTGATTTTAATTCGATAAATTTCTCTTTTGCTTGAAGAATTTTATCTTTTTTTATGTTTTCAGCTTCTAAATTTGCATCTTTTAATATAGAGGAAGCTTCTTTTTTAGCGTTTTTAATTAGGTTAGAAATATTGCTTTTTTCTATCAATTTGGCAATGCTAAAACCCACTGCAATACCTATAATCCCTGAGATGACGATTGTTACTATGTCCATGTTTGTTTAAAATTTATATATAAAAAAAGCCTACATTAATTGCTTGAATAAACTCGAATATGACAAGTTTTGAGCTAACTCACTGTTCAAGTTTTCCTGACGAATCAGGACGTACTCTAGTAGCGATGACTTGCTCATTCTAATTTGTTAGTGTTGAGTTTACCAATTGTGAACTAATGTAGGCAGTATCTTAGTTAATGTAAAGAACGTCTTTTAATCGAGATATTCGTCTAGTAACGCATTGATTTTATTTAATCTATCTATGGTTTCGTCTCCGTTGATAGTTTTGTCAATTTGTTTCTGTTCTACTTGTGAGGCAAATTGCAAGGCACACATGGCCAATACGTCTTGCTTATCACGAACAGCATAATTTTCTTCAAATTGCTTAATCATGGTATCAATTTTTTTTGAAGCACTCCTAAGGCCTTCTTCCTGAGAGAATTCTACCGTTAGCGGGTAGACTCTGTCTGCAATTGATATCTTTATTTTAAGCTTTTCGTCCATATGTATTATTAGTCTGCTAGCTGTGCTATGCAATAATCAATTTCGCGAATTAATGAATTTATTTTAAGCTTTGTATCTCTTTTGTTTTCGTCGCTGCCGAGTAATGAGTTGGCAATCTTGAGTGTTTCATATTGCGCTTTTAACGCTTCAATCTCAGTACTTTGAGCTTGTATGGTTTGTGCAGATTTTTTTAATTCGATATGTAAATCTTGAGTATTTTTTTCTAAATTTTTTATTTTTAGAACCAGTTTTCCAACTTTATTTTCAAGAGTATCAATTATTGCTGCAATTACACTCATTCGATTTCCTAATTCATTACTTAATATTACAAATTTAGTATTAGTTTTTATTATTACAATATTTTATTGGTTTTTTTATTATAAAAAAGACAATTTGTTGTAATGTAAATGGTTACGATTTCTATTTTTTTTATTTAGCAATCCGAATTACTTTTTTTATCTTAGCAAAAATGTAAAGGATGAAATTTTATAATTTATTGTTGTTGTTTTCCACTGTATTGCTAGCTCAGACGGATTATCCAAAAGATTATTTTGGGGTTCCAGTTGATATTCCGATCTATCTTTCGGGTAATTTTGCAGAGTTGAGGCCCAATCACTTTCATGCTGGTTTTGATATAAAAACCAAGGGAAGAGAAGGTGTTGAGGTACACTCTGTAGCAGATGGATTTGTTTCTCGTATAAAAATATCTCCGTATGGTAATGGAAACGCAATCTATATTGACCATCCCAATGGTTATACTTCGGTGTATTGCCATTTGCAACAAGCAGAAGGACCTATTGCCGATTATATAAAAAATACGCAGTACAAAGAACATTCATTTGAAATTGAATTATTTTTGAAACCCAACGATTTACCGATTAAAAAAGGTCAATTAATTGCCTTGACTGGTAATACAGGTTCTTCTCAAGGTCCTCATTTGCATTTTGAATTTCGTGATACCAAAACCGAGAAAATTATTAATCCATTGCATTTTGGATATGATAAATTCTTTAATGATACTAGAAAACCAACTGTTGCAGCTTTATATGTTTATCCTTTGGATGATAAAACGACAGTTAACAATTCTAAACGTCCCATTTTACTCAATCTTTCTTTGCAAAAAGATGGTACCTACTTAGCAAATAAAGTGAGCGCCAATGGTAGAATAGGTTTTGGTGTAACTGCAGAGGATTATGATGCAGCATCGTACAGCAAAAATGGAGTCTATAAAATACAATCTTTTCTTAACGGGAAAGCTAGTTTTGGATATCAAATGGACACCTACTCTTTTGACGAAATGAGGTATATTAATGCCTTAATTGATTATCCAAAATACAGAAAGACGGGACAACGTGTTCAAAAATTATTTATGACTACTGCTTATCCATTGAGTATTATTAAGGCAGATGTAAATAATGGAATAATTGACGTAAAACCAAATTTGTCGAATGTATATCAGTTAGATGTTTCCGACTTTTTTGGAAATACAACAACGATTAATGTTCCTATAAGTTACGACATGACAACTACGATTATTGATAAAGAAGTCGTGGAGTCCAATTATTATGTAAAAGTGAATCGCGAAAATATTTTTACTAAAGGAAATTGGACGGTTACTTTTCCTGCAGGAACATTTTATGATAATTTTGATATGAATTTTAATGTTCGTGGAGATAGTTTGTATTTACACGATGAGATGACACCTGTACACTCTAGTTTTACGATAGCAGTTGATGATGCTAAATATTCTGATGCCGATAGTGAGCAAGTTTATATCGCTGATGTAGATTCGAGAGGAAGATTAGGGTATAATTATACTACCAAAAAAGGTACTGTATACACAGCTAGAGTAAAATCATTAGGTAAATATACCTTGGCTAGAGATACTACAAAACCAAGTGTATCAATAGGGAAATCAATTGAGGGCAAATGGATAAGTTCTCAAAAATCTGTGCAGTTATCTATAAGTGATTCTGGAAGCGGAATCAAATCATACAACGGATATTTGAATGGTGTTTGGGCATTGTTTGAATATGATTATAAAACAAGAAAAATAACTCATAACTTTAATGAAGGGATTGTTGTTGAAGGGGCAAATGAGTTAAAAGTAGTAGTTGTAGATAATGTAGGGAATTCAACTACCTTTGAAACTCATTTTTTTAGAAGTCAAAAATAAATAGATATACTTTGAGCATTAGTAAAATATTTTTTGTTGTTATCGCATTTGCGATGAGTCTAAGTACTTACGCTCAATTGGCTATAGTAAAAGGTTTTATTTTAGATAAGGATAATCAACCCGTGAGTAATGTAAATGTTTCTTGTTCGAATGCCAAAACCAATTCAAAAGCAGATGGTTTTTATTCGATTAGGATTGCTGCCAATCAAAAAGTGATTCTTTCTTTTACCCATGTATCCTTCAAGAAAACAGTGGTAACTGTAAATTTAAAAACAAACGAAGTCTATGAGTTTAATGTGGTAATAAGTGACCGACAGGAGCAAATGGGTGAAATTATTGTTACCAATAATAAGAGGCAAGTGCAAGGTGTGGTTACTATTGAGCCAGAGTTAATTAGGAAAATGGCTGGTGCCAATGCAGGAATCGAAAACATTTTGAAAACCTTGCCGGGCGTCAATTCCAATAACGAACTAAGTACTCAGTATGCTGTACGAGGTGGGAATTATGACGAAAATTTAGTGTATGTTAATGAAATAGAAGTGTATCGTCCCTTTTTGATTCGTTCGGGTCAACAAGAAGGTTTAAGTTTTACGAATACTGATCTTGTGCAGAATGTCGAATTTTCAGCTGGTGGTTTTCAAGCTAAATTTGGTGATAAATTATCTTCAGTTTTGGATATAACGTATCGAAAACCTACCAAATTAGCGGGGACTTTTGAAGCAAGTTTTTTGGGAGGAAGCGCTTCCTTAGATGCTATTTCGAAAAATAAAAAATGGACTGCTGTTACTGGAGTGCGTTATCGCAATAACAGTTTGCTAGTGAATAGCCAAGATACGCAAACCAACTACAAACCAACTTTTGTAGACGTACAGACCAATGTGAATTTTAACGCATCAGATAAATGGAATTTTAATTTTTTAGGGAATATTTCTCAAAATAATTACTATTACCAACCTTTATCGCGTCAAACAAAATTTGGTACTATAGATAAGCCTATGGCTCTAACGGTCAATTATGAAGGTCAGGAAAAAGATAAATATGCTACCTATTTTGGTGCAATTAAAACGACTTTCAAGGCCACTGAAAATTTCACAATTAAGTTTATTAGCTCTCTTTTTCATACTACGGAGCAGGAGCATTTTGATATTTTGGCACAGTACCGTTTGGGTGAAGTGGATGCTTCCGTAGGAGGTGATACTTATGGAGACGTAAATTTTACTAGAGGATTAGGCTCTGAGTTGCACCATGCTCGTAACGATTTGGATGCTTTGATTAGTAATACTGAATTAAAAGGATTTCATGACTGGAAAAAAAATATAGTTGAATGGGGGGCAAAATATACTCGTGAGTCAATAAGAGATCGTGTAATTGAATGGGAAGTTATCGATTCTGCTGGATTTGCAGTGAATCCTTCAGATAAATTTTTGCCGGTTAATAATCAGCCGTATGTTTCTTATTCAGGCCCTTTAGTTCCTTATAGTTCCATTCGAGCGGCTAATTTTAATACAATCAATCGTTTTTCAGGTTATTTGCAATGGAGTCGAAAAGATAAAATAGGAAGTGCAGATGTTTGGTACAATGCTGGTGCGCGTATTCATAATTGGTCGGTTACCGGAACCAATGCCAATGGAAATTCGCAAACGGTGTATAGTCCCCGAGGTCAATTTGCTATCAAGCCAGATTGGGAGAAAGATATGGTATTTAGAGCCTCTGGAGGTGTTTACTATCAGCCGCCTTTTTATCGTGAATTGCGTGATGCTTCAGGACAAGTTCAGGCTAATGTAAAAGCGCAAAAGTCCGTTCATATGGTCTTGGGTAATGATTATAGTTTCAAAATGTGGGATCGTCCTTTTAAATTAGTTTCAGAGGTTTATTATAAATCATTAACCAATGTTAACACATACACGGTAGACAATGTTCGCATTCGATATGCTGCCTCCAATGATGCGGTAGCCTACGCACAAGGATTGGATTTGAGATTGAATGGTGAATTTGTCCCAGGAACAGAATCTTGGGTAAGTTTTGGTTATTTGAAAACAGAAGAAAACAGTGCTGGTAAAGGGTATATTGCAAGGCCTACAGATCAACGTTTGAAATTTGCATTGTTATTCCAAGATTATATGCCCAATATTCCATCGGTGAAATTATATCTTAACTTGGTCTATAATACAGGGTTACCTGGGGGTTCTCCTGCTTATGCAGATCCTTATTTGTATCAAAATCGTTTGCATGATTATAGAAGAGTAGATATTGGTTTCTTTAAAGCCTTTATTGACGCTACAAAACCAAGACCTAAAAGTGGAATGTTTAAAGCCTTTAAAGAATTGGCTCTAGGGTTCGAAATATTTAACCTTTTTAATAATCAAAATGCAATTACCAATACTTGGGTCCGAGATGTATATACAAAATCAGAATACGGAATTCCAAACTATATGACTACTCGAGTGTTTAACATTAAGTTGACAGCGAAGTTGTAAGCAAGGAGCTTAATTAAATTATAAAAATGAATAATAAACAGAATTTCATTTTTTAAATTGTTTACATTTGGTTTTAATATTTACAATATTATGAAAAATATAAAGATAGTTGTTTTATCCGTTTTAGTCTTAGTTGCTGCTAGTTGTAAAGAAGAGGTTGAAAAGCCAAAGGTAATTTATGATAGCGCAAGTAAAAATAAGGCTTATGCTAAAGTTGATTCGACTCAGATTTCTATAGCCGATTTACCAATACAAATCGATGGAACGGATTATTTAATCCATCCCGTAGGTGATTTAAGAGTGTACGAAAAAGGAACTAAATCTCGTTACGGATCGTCTAGTGTAATTGATTTAAGTTTTACCATTTCTAATTTTGGTGATAATGAAATCACAGGATATTTGCAAAACCTTAAATTTCAAAAGGTGAGTTCAGACTCTATAAGACCCTTAACAGATAAACCTGTTTTGATTCAAACTGCCTCTTATTTGAAAGGTGTAGCCGATAAAACTAAGAATAAGATTATGGTCTATACTTTGTTTGATATGGACTCCAATAGAGATGGGAAATTAGATGCAAGTGATATTAAAAGTTTGTATTTGAGTGATATTAGTGGTGCGAATTTCACTAAAATTTCTGTTGATTTGGAAGAGTTAATTGATTGGAGTTTAATAGAGTCTCAAAATCGTTTGTATTTTAGAACTGTAGAAGATACCAATAAAAACGGACAATTTGATAAGAATGATGTAGTACACTACAACTATATCGACTTGTCACGAAATGATTGGGAAGTGAAAAGCTATGAACCAATCTAGATCAAGATATTACTTTCTAAATCTGATTTTTCAATTTTAAAATCAAATCCAAGTTCTTCTACCAATTGAATTACTAGGTTTTTATACCAGTTCTCCGACTTGGGGTGGATGTATATTTTTTCGATCAATTGATTGATGTCTACGTTAATTTTTAGCCCATCATTCAATTTTAAATTATTTCCCGTTACATCGGTAAGAATACGGACTTCTCTTTCGTATTGAAAACTTTTTCTTTTGAATAGAAAAGGGAAAAACATATCGTCAAAAGGAATGTATTCTTTTTTATAATCGATATAATTAACTTCTCCAATATGTTGAGTAAAGTTTTTTTCTTCTGTCAAGCATTCTTGTAATCGACCAATAGTGGACTGTATTGCCAGACCCTCACTATTTTGAGTGAAAATTTGCCACATCGCAAACGATTCGTATTCGTTAATATGCCAACTACTAATTGCTACTTTTTCACGATGTTTTTTGTAATATTTTAAAAAATTAGGTTTATCAATAGATAATCTTTTGATTTCCTCGTAGGTAGGCTCACTGAAAGTTCCTTCATATTGATCTTCAAATTTATCTGAACGAGACATGAAAAGTTTTTTTGAAAGTAATAATTCCAAAAATTTAGAGAGGTCCAAGTATTTCCATACTATGGTGTCATTATCAGAGGGTAATTTTATATTTGGGTTGTGTATATACATTTTTTATAACTAGCTGTTAAAAGGCATTATTAATCGAATTGATTTGTCAAAATTAATACATAAGTATTGTAAATGTTCTACTTATTATTCCAATATATATATAGCAATAAAGAGACTAAGCAACTGAGCTTTTTGTTCAAAAAGTGACGCTTTTATGTCTTCACTTAGTAGTCCTTTAATTAACATCAAATATAAGCAACTACCTTAGGATTCAAAGGATTGCATAGTTACCAATTTGTTATATGTTCCGTTGAGTAAAATCAATTGTTCGTGGTTACCTTGTTCTACAATCTTACCTTTTTGCATCACAATGATGATATCGGCTTTTTGAATGGTAGAGAGTCGATGTGCAATCACAATCGAAGTCCTATTTTGCATCATGTTTTCTAAGGCGACTTGAACAAATTTTTCGCTCTCGGTATCCAGTGCAGATGTTGCTTCATCCAAAATCATAATAGGAGGGTTTTTTAGAACAGCTCTAGCAATTGATAAACGTTGCTTTTGACCTCCAGAAAGCTTGTTTCCACTATCACCAATGTTCGTGTAAATTCCTAAGGGCAATTCATTTACAAAGTCAAAAGCATTAGCAATTTTTAGTGCTTCAATAATTTCTTCATCAGTAGCGTCTAGTTTTCCTAATGAAATATTGGCTTTGATAGTATCATTAAATAAGATACTGTCTTGTGTTACCAATCCCATCATTGATCGTAGGGACTGAATATTTAAGTCCTTAATGTTTATTCCGTCGATTTTGATGCTTCCCTCGTTAACATCATAAAAACGAGTTAGTAAATTGGCAATGGTACTTTTTCCGCTTCCTGATTGTCCAACAAGAGCAACGGTTTGTCCTTTTTTTACTTCTAATGAAAAATCTTTCAATACACTTTCATCTTCGTATTTAAAATTGATGTTTTGAATACTAATATTCAAATCAAAACTAGCTTTTAAAGCTGCATTCTCTTTGGAGGTAATAGTATTTTTTTGATCTAAAATTTCCAATACACGTTCTGCTGCAGCATTTCCTCTTTTGATACTATAGGAGGCTTTAGAGATCGATTTTGCTGGAGTTAGAATGTTGTAAGCCAATCCCATGTAGGCGATAAAAGAAGCTCCGTTTAATGATTTTTCTATTAAAACCATTTGCCCTCCATACCATAATAGGATAGTAATTACCATGATGCCCATGAATTCACTAGCAGGAGAAGCTAAGTTTTGCCTGTTACCAATACTATTGGATAAAGTGAAAAAGCGTTGTGTAGACTCTTGAAAAATGCGATTGAAATAATTTTCAGAATTATATCCTTTTACAACTTTAAGGCCACCCAAAGTTTCTTCAATTGTAGAAAGAAAAATACCCTGTTCTTCCTGTGCTTTCGTTGATTTTTTCTTTAATTGTTTTCCAATAATCGAAATCACATAGCCCGAAACCGGAATGAATATAAATACAAATAAGGTAAGTTGAGTACTTATGGTAAGCATCGCGATAATAGTAAACACAATCGTCAATGGTTCTTTTACTACTAGTTCAAGAATAGATAAGAAAGAGGTTTGGACCTCATTGACATCTGCCGAAATACGGGCGATAACATCTCCTTTTCTTTTTTCAGAGAAATAAGCCAAAGGTAATTCTAATGTTTTTTTATACATCGCATTACGCATGTCTCTTAATATTCCATTTCGTAAAAAGGTAATAAAAAACAAAGCCAAATAATCAGATAAGTTTTTTAATAAAAAGATAGCAATGATCACTGCTACCATAATGCTTAGCGTTTGACTCACTCCATAAGTTGCAGTAGTATGTGTTATAAAATAGCTCAAATAATCTTCGGCGTAGGTTTTAAACTCCCATATACCGGTATAGGTAGGGACGATGGTATTTTTTTTGGTTTGATCAAATAAAACCTGCATCATCGGAATTAAGGACATGAATGAAAGTGTGCTAAAAAGAGCGTACAAAACATTGAAAAAGATGTTCAGGTAAGCGTATTTTTTATAAGGAATTATAAAAGAGAATATTTTTTTAAAATTATCCATTTAAGGTTGTATGTTGTTGTTTAAGTACCGAAAAGTATTTTCTTTGCCACTAATTTATCTCACTGGTAATCATGTTGAATTACGTTTGCTAATTTCAATTCATGTATTCAAACGAATATATTATTTTCTGCTCAAACTAAATTCATGAAATAAGTCTTTTTTGATTTTTAAAGTTTTGGCAATGTGTAAAATTTGTTTTAACTTTTTTTGAGGAAGTTAAAAGTAACTCCCTTGCTCATGATTGCTCAAATTAAGACCCGACTGCAAATTTAGTAAAACTACAGTCGGGTCTAGGTATTTTAATAAAAACTTATGAATGCTAGTTCAATTGCATTGCTGTAATGATACTTTGTATTTTCTCATTTAGATACGCTTCTGCTTCGGGGAACTTGTCAACTGATTCTAATTCGGTATTTACACTGATGTAAAATTTAATTTTAGGCTCTGTTCCACTAGGTCTAGCACATATTTTCGATCCATCTTCTGTATAATAAATTAATACATCTGCCTTTGGTAATACTAAAGTCTCCACTTCTCCAGTCAATAAATTTTTGGCTGTCGAAGCTTTATAATCTTCAACCATGACCACACGTTTACCACTGATTTCTTTAAGCGGATTTTCACGTAAATCCACCATCATTTTATTGATTTCAGCAAGTCCGTCCAATCCTTTTTTAGTTAACGAAATCAAATGTTCTTTATAGAAACCAAAGTCAACATAATGTTGCAATAATTCTTTGTAAGCCGAGCTTCCTTTAGCTTTTGCTTGAGCGGCAACTTCACATATCAATAAAGTAGCAGCAACGGCATCCTTATCGCGTACGGCATCACCAACCATGTAACCAAAGCTTTCTTCACCACCACCAATAAATTTAGACTCTGGAAAATCTTTTACCATTTTGGCAATCCATTTAAAGCCTGTCAAACCACTTTTGTATTCTACACCATAAGCTGATGCCAGTTCCATCACCATCGGAGTCGATACAATCGTAGAAGCTACAAATTGTTTTCCATCTAGTTTGCCTGCTTTTTTCCATTTTTCCAGTAAGAAAGCAGTCATCAAAATCATTGATTGATTACCGTTCAATAACGTCATTTTACCTTCGTTGTTACGCACTGCAACTCCTAGACGGTCACAGTCAGGGTCCGTTCCAATCACAATATCGGCGTTGATTTTGTCAGCCAATTCAGTCGCCATTTTCAAAGCCTCTGGCTCTTCTGGATTTGGAGATTTTACCGTAGGGAAATCACCATTTGGCACTGCTTGCTCTTCAACAATATTTACGTTTTTGTATCCAGCTTGTGCCAAAGTTTGTGGAGTAACCGTAATCGATGTTCCGTGCAAAGAGGTAAAAACAATTTTCAAATCATCTTTTGCGGCAGCAGGTGTATTAAAACTAGCATTTTCAACAGTAGAGTCGATAAAGGCTTTGTCTACCTCCTTGTCAATATAGTGAATCAAGCTTTCGTTGGCTTCAAACTTGATTTGGTTGTATTTTAAATTTTCAATTACATTGATAATAGCACCATCTTCTGGTGGAACAATTTGTCCACCATCTTGCCAGTACACTTTGTAACCATTGTATTCTGGTGGATTGTGTGAAGCTGTCAATACAATTCCGCACTGGCAACCCAAATGTTTTACTGCAAAAGATAATTCTGGAGTAGGACGCAAAGAAGAAAATAAATATACTTCAACACCATTTGCCGAAAATACATCCGCGACCACTTTGGCCAATGTGTCACTATTATGACGACAGTCATAAGCAATCACCGCTTTCAAGGGTTGGTTTGGAAATGCAATATGCAAATAGTCCGCAAGACCCTGAGTACTTTTTCCCAGTGTGTATTTATTAATTCTGTTATCACCAGGACCCATAGTTCCGCGCATTCCGCCCGTTCCAAATTCCAAGCTTTTGTAAAAACTCTCTTCTAGTTCTTTTGGAGAATTAGCGATCAATGCGTGTACTTCTTCTTGTGTTTTTGCATCAAAAACGGGATTCAACCATTCGTTGGCAGCATCCAAAATGTTTTGTTTGATTTCCATTTGTACTATGTTTTGTTGTTGTTAGTTTCTTTTTAGGAGCTTAATCCTGCTATCCGTTTCAATCTTTTGGGGGCAAAAAAAAGCCCCCAAAAGGATTTTTACTACTATCAGGGCTAGGACATTTGTTATAAATTAACCATTGTCGCTACCTTATATCTTTCTTCATTGTTTTTAGTTCTCAAAATAATTTCACCCAAGAAACCAGCCAAGAATAATTGTGTACCCAGTACCATTGTGGTCAAGGCAATGTAAAACCATGGATTATTAGTCACTAAGCTATACCTCATGTCATTATACATATGATATAATTTTGAAACTCCAATAAAACCCGCAGATAAAAACCCAATAAGGAACATTATAGATCCCATGGCGCCAAATAGATGCATCGGTCGTTTGCCAAATTTAGATAAAAACCAAATAGTAATCAAGTCCAAAAAACCATTTACAAAGCGTTCCATCCCAAATTTTGTTTCTCCGTACTTTCTAGCTTGGTGAATCACTACTTTTTCGCCTATTTTGCCAAAACCAGCATTTTTTGCCAAAACAGGGATATAACGGTGCATTTCACCTGAAACTTCCACATTTTTGACCACAATATTTTTATACGCTTTCAATCCACAATTAAAATCATTCAATTGTACACCCGAGGTTTTGCGAGCCGCCCAATTAAATAATTTTGATGGAATATTTTTGGCTACCACAGAGTCATATCGTTTCTTTTTCCATCCCGAAACCAAATCGTAGTTTTGTTGCACAATCATTTCATATAATCCTGGAATTTCATCTGGACTATCTTGTAAATCAGCATCCATGGTTATAATGACATCACCTTTTGCTTGTGCAAAACCTGCGTGCAAGGCCTGTGATTTACCAAAGTTCCTCATGAAACGAATTCCTTTGATGTTTGGATTAACCTGCGAAAACCCTTCGATAATAGACCAAGAACTATCAGTGGAACCGTCATCCAAGAAAATTACTTCGTAGGTATATTGATTGGCTTGCATCACCTTGATGATCCAGTGGTATAATTCTTTAAGAGATTCTTCTTCGTTCAAAAGAGGAATTAGGATAGATAAATTCATTCGTTATCTTATGATGTAGTTTTTGATTTGAAAATAGCAGCCATTATTACACCTAGTATGGCGCAAAAAAAGAGATTAACTACAGAACCTTTTAGTTGTTCTACTATAGAAAAAGGGTCTGTTTTTCTTAAATTGTCAATCATTTCGTTTAAAGATGCAGCAGGAACTCCAAATTTATCAGAGGTACTTTTTAAATAGTTTATGGTTAAATCTAATAATGAAGTTTTAATAGAGGGGTCAATAACATTGAATAATACCATTTTAAACGCTACTGAAATAAATAATCCAATCATAGCAGTGATAAAGTAAGCTGTAAAAGCATCTTTAAAAGGGAAATTATTTTTTAGATCTGCTTTCGTTTTAATAAGCATAATCACAGGGACTATGATAAAAATAGAAAAACTCAAAAAAGTGGTCCACCATGCGATAAACAACTCTAGGTTGACAATGTACATTAGAGTGGTTATTAATGACAAAGTAATTCCTGTTATAACTCCGTAAGTAATACCGTTTCTTTTTATTATTTCATTAATCATTTGACTGTGTCTTTTATTTAGAGTGCAAATATAACAAATCCCTATTGATGAAGGAGTATATTTCTATTTTTGCAGTTGAATAAAAAATAAACCAATAAAGATTTGATTATTGAAAAATAATTGTACTTTTGCATCCTCAAATTAATACAATAAAATAAAAAGTTATAAGGCGTTTATACCTTGTCTGTAAAAAAGAGAAGCCGCAAAGCAAATTATAATTAAAACCAATAAAAGATTTACAAGATGAAAAAAGGTGTACACCCAGAGAATTACAGATTAGTTGCTTTTAAAGACATGTCTAACGAAGAAGTTTTTATTACAAAGTCAACTGCAGATACTAAAGAGACAATTACACACGAAGGTGTTGAATACCCAGTTGTAAAATTGGAGATTTCTAGAACTTCTCACCCTTTTTACACAGGTAAAAACAAACTTATTGATACTGCAGGACGTATTGATAAATTTAAAACTAAATACGCTAAACATATTAAATAATTTTAATTTGTTTTCAAAATACAGGAAGCCTCGCAATTTGCGGGGCTTTTTTATGGTTAAAAACTAATGTTGTTATCTACCGTTGATTTGATTATCCTTTGGGGATAAATAGCTCAAGAAAATAAAAATTGAAAAACCTAAAATTCAATTAAATTCTTGCTGATTGTAATAAAAAATTTCTTTAAAGTTTTAAAAGGGTTTGACTTGGTCGATAAACCAGCCAAAAACTTTGTAACTTTGAGCTTTATAACTTTGAAACTCTATAAAATGAACTATATTCTTTTTGACGGACCTTCTCGAAATGCTTTATTGCCTTTTACTTTTACCCGTCCTGTAGCTGATATCTTAATTGGAATTATTACCATTCGTCAGAAATGGGAAATGTACTTGGGCTCAACCACTACAACATTGACTGAAGAATATTTGTCAGACAAATATCCGATGGTAGAGTTAGAAGAAAATGTAATGATTAATGCTTCTTTTTTACCAAACGAAGAGTTAGTAGAATTAATTAGAGATCTAGGAGTAAACCAAGCCATCTTTAAAGGAGAAGAAGTTGTCGCTTTCTATTCTGGTGAAAATCAAGAGGAAATTAATTTTGATGATTATGAAATTATCGAATTTGAATATGATGTTATATCGGTGAACCATCCTTGGGATATTTTCTCGAAGAATGATGCTGCCATTCGAGCTGACTATGAATTTATAACCGAAGATAGAGCGTCACAACCAATTCCGAAAAGTGTGAACGCAATATCACCCGAAAATATTTTTATAGAAGAAGGTGCAAAGTTAGAATTTGTGACACTAAATGCTTCTAATGGACCGATCTATATAGGTAAAGACTCCGAAATAATGGAGGGGTCTGTAATTCGTGGACCTTTTGCTTTGTGTGAAGGCGCAGTAGTCAAATTAGCCACCAAAATTTATGGCGCTACAACGGTAGGGATACAATCAAGAGTCGGCGGTGAGGTGAATAACTCGGTAATATCCGCTTATTCAAATAAAGGACATGATGGATTTCTTGGGAATTCAGTACTTGGAGAATGGTGTAATATTGGCGCAGACAGTAACAACTCTAACCTGAAAAATAATTATGAAGAAGTAAAACTATGGAATTACGAAACCGAAGGCTTTGCAAAAACTGGCTTGCAGTTTTGTGGTTTGATGATGGGCGATCATAGTAAATGCGGAATCAATACGATGTTTAATACAGGGACTGTTATCGGGGTGAGTACTAATATTTTTGGAAGCGGTTTTCCTCGCAATTTTGTTCCAAGTTTCTCTTGGGGAGGAGCTTCAGGGTTTACTACTTATGTTACTAAGAAAGCATTCCAAACGGCAAAAATCGTGATGAAACGTAGAGATGTAGAATTTGATGCACAAGAAGAAGCTATATTGGAGCATGTTTTTGAAGAAACTAAAAAGTGGAGGAAGGAATAATTTCAATATTTACTATAATAGCCACTAACGTAAAGAAATACATCTTTAGGGTAGTGGCTTTTTTAATTTGAACACTTAAAAAAAATAAAATAACACTATTCTTGTTTTATAGTATGTTTAAGTGTGTATTTTAGTTATTATATTGTTTTTTTGCTTTTTTACTGCTTATAATGTTGCTTTTTGATTGAATTGTTCTTTATAGTAGAATTATGTTTTTTGCAGTATAAAATCCTCTAATTCCTTTATTTTGAATTTTTAGAAGATTTATTTTGAAAAATTGTTTGAAAAATGAATGTTTTGTTGTTTTTTTGATGATAAATTAAAAAATACCCTATGGAAGAAGTAGTCGGTTTATTGAATGATATTATTTGGAGCAATGCTTTAATCTTTTTATGCTTGGCCTCAGGGTTGTATTTTTCAATTCGTACGCGATTTGTGCAAGTACGAAAAATCAAAGAAATGGTTCGTTTGTTATTTGATGGAGAAAGTACCGACTCTGGAGTTTCTTCCTTTCAAGCCTTAGCAATGTCACTTGCGGGTAGAGTAGGTACGGGTAATATTGCGGGTGTAGCTACTGCAATTGCTTTTGGAGGACCAGGAGCTTTATTTTGGATGTGGATAGTAGCTTTTTTAGGAGCCAGTACTGCCTACGTCGAAGCTGCTCTGGCACAAATCTATAAAGAAAAACATTTAGGAGAATTTCGTGGAGGTCCTGCTTATTATATAGAAAGAGGTTTGGGAGTTAAATGGTTCGCAATTGTGTTTGCTATTGTTTCCGTCATTTCAGCAGGTTTGTTTTTGCCAGGAGTTCAGGCCAATTCTGTAGTAGTAGGAATTGAAAATTCTTTTGAGATTGCAACTTGGAAGACTGGTTTACTTGTGGTAGTAATATTTGCTATAATTGTTTTTGGTGGAGTCAAACGTATTGCCAAGTTTACAGAATATGTTGTCCCATTTATGGCTGTAGGATATATTATTTTGGCTTTAATAATTCTAATTGTAGATTTTCATCAATTGCCTTCATTGTTTGCTTTGGTTTTCAAAAGTGCTTTTAATATGGAGGCAGGATTTGGAGCTGTTTTTGGGTTAGCGATTCAATATGGAGTAAAAAGAGGAGTGTATTCAAATGAAGCAGGTCAAGGTACTGCACCTCATATTGCAGCTGCAGCAGCTATTTCACACCCTGCAAAACAAGGATTGGTTCAAGCTTTCTCTGTTTATATTGATACTTTGTTTGTGTGTACGGCTACTGGTTTTATGTTGTTAATTACAGGAATGTATAATGTTCAAAATCCTAATTTCGGTACGGCAGGTGCTCCTGAATTTTTATATGAAGGGTTACCAAATGTGGCGGTAGGTCCTGTATATACTCAAAGTGCTATGGATACTGTTTTTCCTGGTTTTGGAGGGTATTTTGTTGCGATAGCATTATTTTTCTTCGCTTTTACTACCATATTGGCTTATTATTATATTGCAGATTCGAATGTGTCTTATTTGACTCGTAAGTTTGAGTCGCCAATTTATTCACACATTTTGAAAGTGGTGATGATGGGCGTGATTATGTATGGGTCTATCAGTCAGGCTTCTTTGGCTTGGGGATTGGGAGATATAGGAGTAGGGTTGATGGCTTGGTTTAATATCATTGCGATACTCTTATTGCAAAAACCAGCACTGGATACCTTGAAAGATTACGAAAAGCAATTAAAAGAAGGAAAAGATCCAGTTTTTGATCCAGATGATATTGGGGTATCCAATGCTCATATTTGGCATACAATTAATAAAAAAAAATAGGGAATATGAAGGTTTAGTTTTCAGATTACCAAGGTGTAAAGCTTTTCATAATCATATTTATTTAGATTATGAGAAGCTTTTATTTTTATTGGATTTCGAAGATTAAATCCGTTATCTTTGCCGCTTCAAAAAACGATACAACTCTTTATAAATATAGCATGATTACAGTTAACGATATTTCGGTACAATTTGGAGGAACAACCCTTTTTAGTGATGTTTCTTTTGCCATAAATGAAAATGATAAAATTGCCCTAATGGGTAAAAATGGTGCTGGAAAATCGACACTATTGAAAATTATTGCAGGTCAAAGCAAACCATCTACAGGAAATGTTTCTGCTCCAAAAGAGGCTGTTGTGGCTTATTTACCGCAACATTTATTGACTACCGATGGTGCCACTGTAATGGAGGAAACCTCAAAAGCTTTTGGTGAAATTCTAGGCATGAAAGCTGAGATTGATGAAATTAATGAGCAATTGACCATTCGTACTGATTATGAAAGCGATGGCTATATGAAATTGATCGAAAGAGTTTCTGACTTAAGCGAGAAATTTTATGCAATTGAAGAAGTAAACTATGAAGCAGAAGTTGAAAAAATATTAACTGGTTTAGGTTTCGAAAGAGAAGATTTTAAACGTCAAACTTCTGAGTTTTCAGGAGGTTGGAGAATGCGTATCGAGCTGGCCAAAATTCTATTGCAAAAACCAGATTTGATTTTGCTAGATGAGCCAACCAACCACATGGATATCGAAAGTATTCAATGGCTAGAAGAGTTTTTGATTAGCGAAGCGAAGGCTGTAGTGGTGATTTCGCACGATAGAGCTTTTGTTGATAATATCACCAATCGTACGATTGAGGTTACGATGGGGCGTATTTATGATTATAAAGCTAAATACTCTCATTATCTTGAATTACGAAAAGACAGACGTGTGCACCAACAAAAAGCATACGATGAGCAACAGAGAATGATTGCTGATAATAGAACATTTATTGACCGTTTTAAAGGAACATTCTCAAAAACAGATGCCGTACAATCTCGCGTTAAAATGCTAGAGAAATTGGTTATTGTTCAAGTTGATGAGGTGGACAATTCGGCATTAAAGTTGAAGTTTCCACCAGCAGCACGTTCAGGTCAGTACCCCGTAATTGTGAAAGATTTGGATAAGGCATACGGAGATTATGTGGTTTTTAAAAATGCCAATATTGTAATCGAAAGAGGAGAAAAGGTAGCCTTTGTTGGTAAAAATGGTGAAGGAAAATCGACTATGATCAAAGCAATTATGAAAGAATTGCAAATTGATAGCGGTGTTCTAGAAATTGGTCACAATGCTCAAATTGGATATTTTGCCCAAAATCAAGCGTCCTTATTAAATGAAAATGCTACCATTTTTGAAACGATAGATGATATCGCTGTTGGAGACGTGCGTACACAGATTAAGAATATTCTAGGTGCTTTCATGTTCCAAGGAGATGATATTACCAAAAAAGTAAAAGTACTTTCGGGTGGAGAGAAAACGCGTTTGGCAATGATCAAATTATTGCTAGAACCGGTAAATTTATTAATACTAGATGAGCCTTCGAATCACTTAGACATGAAGACCAAAGATATTATCAAAGATGCACTACGTGACTTTGACGGAACATTGATTTTGGTTTCGCACGATAGAGATTTCTTAGATGGATTGGCTACTAAGGTATTCGAATTTAAAAATAAAAGGGTTATCGAACACTTCGAAGATATTACTGGTTTCTTGGCCAACAAGAAAATGGAAAGTATGAGCGAAATCGAAAAATAGCAATTGAAAAAGATATTTTTAGCCCCAAATTAGACTTAACGTTTAATTTGGGGCTATTTGTTTTTATAGTCTAATTCCAGGAGGTAAAAGTTCCTTATACACAGAATTCTTTTTGAAAAAAGTGACGATCTCTGGTAAAATAGGCACAACCTTAAGTTTTCGTTCAACAGCAATTGCCAAAATATCCTTCAAGAATTGGTCAATTACGGTTTTGTTGTTGTAGTCTTCGGGCTTGTGAATTTTTGTCAAAAATATTTTTCTCTCCTGTAATGAGTATTCTACGATTAATAAACCTTCTTCGACTGTAGTTTCAAATTGTCTAGCAAAGGCATTGTCTTTTATTTCTAGTGTTCTTAAATTTTCCATTGTAATTGTATAAAATCTATTTTAAAAGTGCACGCAACTCCGGTTCATTTTGTAGTTAAGTCTCCGAATATAAATGTTGCGTTTTGCGTTTTGTATAGAAAAGGTTTGTTTTTTTAAATCGAAAGTTGATTCCATACAAAGTTAGTCATTTGGTTGTCAGTCTACAATGATTGTATTTTATTTAACAATGTGGTTTTTATTCGAATAAGAAAGGTTCAAATTCGAAAAATAAATGCTGTATACTAGAAACATAAAGTAATCATAATTCCAATTTAAATAGGTGCAATTACGAGATTAAAAGGTATTTTTATAATTCGAAAAATAATAGATCTTGTTTCTTTTCTTATGACAAAAATTCCCGTTTATTTTATGCCAGGATTGGCAGCCAGCACAATGATTTTTGAACGCATAGCACTTCCAGAAGAATTTGAAGTCGTTTTATTGGAGTGGGAAATTCCGTTAGAAAAAGAATCTTTACCTGATTATGCGTTGCGAATAACACAAAAAATAAAGCATCCAAACCCAGTTTTAATTGGGGTTTCGTTTGGTGGTATCTTGGTGCAGGAAATGGCCTTGCATATTGCAGTCAGAAAAGTGATTATCATTTCGAGTGTCAAAAGTAATCTCGAATTTCCGACTCGTTTCAAATTTGCTAAAACTACCAAGGCCTACAAACTTATTCCGATGAACCTGATTTTAAGTATCGAAAACTTAGCTCGCTTTTCATTTGGAGAAAAAATAAACCAACGAATAAAATTATACGAAAAGTTTTTGTCTGTTCGTGATATTGGCTATCTACAATGGGCAGTAGAACAAGTAATTTTGTGGAACAGAACCAAACCCGCGGACGGAATTATACACATTCACGGTGATGCGGATGATGTTTTTCCAATCAAAAATATCAAAGAATGCATTCGAATCAAAGGTGCAACACACATCTTAATTTTGAGCAAATATAAATGGCTGAACGAAAATTTGCCTAAGTTGATTATGAAGGATTAAAACTTCAATTGATCTCATTTAAATCCATTGGTAACCCCCAAAAGTACTCCAATTTTAATCTCTTTCTCTAATGAATCGTCTTGTAGTGTACTATGGCAAAGACTTGCGCCCCTAGTAATTTTACTAAGCGAATATTTAACAACATCATTTACTTCAATTTTTGTGAACCTGCGCATGCCATTGGAGATACACAATAAAGCGTTTCCGAAATTCGTATTGTAACTTTTTGATGACTCTGGAAAATTAAAGATAGGAGTAATGGCATCCATGACGGTATCGTGATTTGATGCAACATTTGTTCTCAGTAGGGCAATAGGGCAATTTTCGAATAATGTTTTAAAATTTTCAAAATCAAAACTAGTATTGCGATACTGCGTGATAGCATCATCATGGTATATGATTTCATTGAAACCAATATCTGAAAACGTAGCTTTGGCGCAGATTAGAATCAGTGAGTCAAATTGACTTTTACTATTTTCTATTTCAGCGAGAAACAATGCTTCAGTATTTATGAGGTCAAATTGCTCGGGAACAACTAAACATCCCAAATTCAAACTCTCCTGATTGTTGAAAATCCGAATTGAAAATACTTTATCCGTAGCATGCTGAATAATAAGGTGCGAGTTTATGGCATCAGCAGGAATCAAATGGCTATCGATTAATGTACGTTGCTCCCATTTTTCTTGCACTTTTTTAAAAGCTTCTAATCTTGTTTGATCCATTCTCTTGTGCATGTTTTTATAATTTAAATTGGCTGTTGTAAAGTGTTTTCTATCGAAGTTTCAAGTTTTCTGCTGTTATCACTGTAATTGCAATAGCATCACCGAGATTATCGTCTTCGCTTACCATCATTACAATATGGGCATCAAATCCCGACTTTTCTTGTATAAAGTCGTTGATAAAGCCAACTTCAGCAATGCTTATTTCGGTGTAATAAGATGACATAAATAAATAGATATTCTTATGGAGATTCACTAAAAGTGGTAAAAGTGCCAATTCAATTGCTTTTGTAGCTCTATCATTTCCTGAAGCAATGGAAAAACCAATAAAAACAGTTTCTAGGGTTTCCTTGTTGTCATTTGATACAAGTATTTCATTGTTGTTTGCGAATCTTGTCTGTAAGAGAGATTTATGCATGTTAAAAAAATCTTCTTCGAAATTACCTTCGAGATTGATTTCTAGAGTCATTGAAGCGGAAAAATAATTGCTGGTCTGCTTGTTGTTTGTGTTCATCTTGTTATTTTAAAACACAAAGAACGTTAGGTAGTGCGCCAAAGTACGACGGGCTAATTTTTATATTTTTAGAAGAAGGATTTCTACATTACAATTTTGCACATTTTAATTTTAAATAAAATCCTCTAAAAAATAAGGCCAGTTACTTATTTGGAATTTCAGTATTCGATTTTTTTGCGGATTATCTATTTTAATGCTCTGAATTTTGTCACAGGTGATTTTCAAATTCGCTAGTTTTTTATTTACTTTTATTCTTTTGGTTTGAGTAAGATAGAGGTCACATACAAGTAAATGCTTATTAAGAACAAGCTCTCGGACTGGAGTTTCGGAGATACGTAATTCTTGTAAACCATCATTCAGATTAATTGTTGCTATTGAAGTCTCTCTTAATTCTAATGATTTTAGATTCTCATTTAAAATTATGTGATCTAAATCTTGCATCGAAAAACAAGCGGATTCAATATTTTTGCTTAGCACAATTGATTGTATCCCATTAGGTAAACATATTTCTTCTAAATAAAAATCACCATCATTACCGTAAGATCCATCAGACAGAAATAGTCTGGTAGACTGTTGCTCTTTAAACTTGGAAAGGGCATTATTATCTTCAAAAATATGATTCTTGGTTCTAGATAAATATATTTCGTTTAACTGGTTATGAAACGTGATCTGATTAGTTAGTTTTGGGTTTTGAGATTGTACCTCACAAAGAGTATTGTGCTCTTGTATTAATTTTTCGATCTCATTAAAATCGAGAACATGTAGCCGTGAGCTTTGAATAATTTTCCATTCAGTGGCCGAGAATTGCTCTTGCTTTGCGGTGCTATTCAAGTCTAATGTCAAAGTATAACTTTTAGGACAATAACCCATTCTGGCCAGTTCTAAATCGTTTAATTTTTCATCATCTTCAAAGGTGAAATCTTTAACACCTAGATTTAATTTTTCTAGATTATTAATTATTTTGGATTTGAAAAACACACGGATTTCTAATTGATTGGTGTTTGTTGATTTATAAAAGAGAACATTACATCCAAAGTAAATTTCTTTATCTGATTGCTGAATCTCATAACTTTTGTTGTTAGAGAACTTAAAAACGGTTTCCATATTTTGATTTTCATCAAAAATAACTGCGGATCATGACAAAGGACGTCGTTCTAAATAAATGATTTTAATTCATTTTAAAGTTCCAAAATAATTGGAGCATTTACCAACTGATAATTGATGTTTACCGAAGAAGCATTGACAAAAATAGTTTTGTCTTTTTCAACCATTCCGTAGCCTTCGTGTATGTGACCAAAAACGTGTAGTTTGGGCTTGATTTGATTTACTTTTTTGAACAACATTTCGCATCCCGCATTATAATTGGAAGCAGTTCGGTCTAAAATGCCAAAAGGTGGTCCATGAGTGATTAGTATATCGGTTTCTTTAGGAATTAGTTTCCAATGCTTATTGATTTCTGCACCTTTTTGGCGATTGAAAGCCCAATCCAAAAAAGTGGGCTGAACGGGTGATCCCCAAATTTTCAGCCCCTCAATTTCTACTCCTGAATCGTTCAGATAATGAATGTTTTTCGGAATTATTTTATCAATATACGTTTTCTCCTGTTTTTCAAAAAACCAATCGTGGTTTCCCGCTATGAAAATTTTATGTTTGTACGGCTGCTCTCCAAACCATTTCAAAAAAGCTAAAACTTCTCCCTCCGTTCCATGACCGCACAAATCACCTGCGTGAATGAGCATATCGCCCCCTTGCAATTGTAATTGGTAGTGACGGAAGTGGGTGTCGGAGATTAGGGTAATTTGCATTATTTATTTTTCAAGTGATTTTTTTAAATCTATAATTCTTAATGCTAATTCTTTATATATTTTTTTATTATCATTATTATTTAAAAAATAATTTTCTTTATTTATACCGACTTTATAATCTTTATATGTATTGAGATTATTTATTTTTGGCAAGGGGTTCTGTTGGGGTGATATTATTAGTAAATCTTATTTATAAATTCAACTGCTATCTCAATTCTATCTTTTTTTAAAGAATCTTTTAATAGAAATTTTTTATCTTTTGAGATCAAATTAAATTCTGAAATAATAGTTTCATCAATATTTTCGGCGATATCATCTATAATCCACCCATCATTTGAGCAAGTCATTGTAGATCCATTTTTTAGTATCAAAGGTGAATTTCCAGAATATTGTTGTTTACAATTATCCTCATCACATATTTGTTTATTATTTATTCTTTTACAAACAGTTAAGACGAAAGGATTTATATGATGTGCCACTAGAGGGTTTGAACCGTCAGTGCCCAATATTCTAATTTCAAAATCAGAAGGCCAAGCATAATAATTTAGGCCAGAAGTAAAATTATTATATTTTAAAAAATAATATTTCCAAGAACGGTTTTGCTCATTTTCTAAAAGCCAATTACTTACAATTTCCTCTAATTTTTCTTTAGGTGATGACTTTATACTTGCATTATATTTCAACAATAAAGTTTCAACAGCATTAGAAACATCTACATCATCTGTAGTTAAAACCCTTTTCCAATTATTGGTTTTTCCAAAATACCACATTTCACCCATTTTACAATTTTTGGTATAAATACCTTTAAAACCGCACGCGATCAGTGCCTGAATTTTAAGAGTATCAGTAATATTTTTATTCCATATATTATTAATCGTTTTGATATAATCTTCAAGTTCAGAAATATTTTCGTTTAATTTTAGCAAATGAATTAATCCTTCAAATTGATATATGTTTTCTAAGGAATTAATTTCATTCCTTCTTGTAGGATAATCAATAATCATTTGTACTTTATTTTGTTCGTTTTTAAGGGTCGTATCAGTTATAAAAGTTCCTTTAACCTGAGTGGTATCTAATAATGTTTGATATACATTTGATGTTGCTAACCTTTCAAAAAGAATCCAGTAAGACCCGAATCTATTGATACGAACATCTGTATTATATTTGGTATCATTTTTTTGCCTAGCATACTGCAAAAAATTTCTTACTAATCGTAAATACTTCTTCAATTCTACACCTACAAATTTTTGATCGTGTTTTATTAAATAATTTAACAAACAATAGAATATTATTTGATTATTATTGTCATTTTTATCACCATCTAATATACAATGTTCTAATAGATTTACTTTGCCTGAAGAATTCCAAAAAAGTAATACACCGTCATTCTCTTCATTTTTAAAAATTGATTCGAAAAAATCTTGATTTAAAGTTCTGTTTACTTTAAAATTATTACTAGAAATTTCATAAAGTTTGTCTAAGGAATTGAATAAAAACAAAATATTTGCTTCGACCTTAAAAACTTCTTTGTATTTGTCAAACTTATAGTCCTCTTGTTTGGCATTGATGTTATCTTTAAAGTAGCACATCTGAGCAATGAAAGTGAAATATTTGAGAAATAGGGAATCTATTACCGTTTTGTTTTCTCTAAAGGCCCACAATAAATCAGTCCATTCTTTTTCTATTTTGTATGAGAAATAACCCGCATATGAAATTTCTCCTTTTATCGGATGTTTTAATTTATTATATTTGAATTCATTCTCAATGAATTGAATAAAACTAGCTTTAAAGTTTTCAAATGATGTTAACTGCTTTCCTCTTGCATTCATCTTGATATAAAGCTCATCAGTTAATTCAAATCCCTTTTTACCTAAATCAAGAATTTGGAAGGAAATTATATTACTATTATTTGTTAACTTTTCCCAAATATTGCCGTCACAACTTTTAAATTTTTCATGAATAGCTTGCAACATGATTAGCATTGCTTTAATTGTTGGGTCTTTTAACCAAGAACTCCTGAACCAATATTTATTAGTTATTTCCTCAGTTAAATTATTCTCAATAGAAGTAAGCGGAATTTGAATTTCTTCGTCAAGAAGTGCTGCACAAAACTCACGAGAACTTATCCTAGTATCATAAATGAATTTTTTTAAAATAATTCTATCCGAAATATTTATATTTTCTTTTAAAGATAAATACCAATGGAGCAGAAACAACGTGGTAAGTCTTTGTTGGCCATCTATTGGGTAGAAAGTATCATTATTTACTCTACCATAAATAAAATCTAAATCTAAAGCGTTGGTTTCTTTACCTGTTAAATGCTTATGCAATGATTTTAAAAAACCATTTCTTTTTCTTTTTTCCTCCTTGCGTCCTTGAGCATAATCTCGTTGAATTATTGGGATGCATATTTTTTTGTCTGAAATTAAATTCCAAAATGTCATAGTATTTTCCATCTTTATTATTTTAATTCGATAAACTGTTTGTAAACATTCTCTATTTTAGTAAAATATGATTTCCTGTCTTCATTACTCCAAAAAATCATTTCATTTGGACTTTGTGAATAATATTTAGAGAAAACTCTTTGCGTAAAAATGGGGATGTATCTTCCAAACTTATTTTGTTTTAAAATTTCCCGTTTAATATCAAAAAATGAATTATTAAGGGAACTATTAGTGTCTTTATCAACGAGTGCTAGATTATAAAGTGTATCTACTTCGGAATCTTTTATATCGGATATTTCAGAATAAAGTTCAATAACGTCAGAATAAACAATTTTAAATGTTTTTGGATCAAAGTGTTTTATTAATTCATCGATCGTAAAAATTAGATTCTCAATTTTTATTTTTTGATCAGGATTGTTTGAAGTTAAATGTCTTAGAGAAACTGTATGTGACTTTAACCATGTTATACATCTACTTTCTTCTGTATCTATACTTTCAGGATTTTGAGGATGAATATGTTCCAAACTAGTTATCTTATCTATTTTGAAAAGATGAAAAGGAAATCTCGAATTTTCTTTATTTTGTTTAACTAGAACATCAATATTTAATAAAAGAAGTATTCTAATTAACTCTTTATTATCCTTACCATACGTTAATTCTGAAAGTGATTTTATTTCAATTGAATTTTTCTTTTTCTTTTTTATTTCAATTAGTTCACCTATATCTTTTTTAACCGAATGGATGAAGGCCGTTTTTGATAGTTTTCTTGATATTAATTTTTTAATTATACTTTCATTATTCCCAGAACTCATTGCTAGCAAATAACCAATGTAATGATATTGAGCGTGATTATTATACCATTCAAAGACGATATTATATTTTTCTTTAACTTCTTTCCAAATATCATTTATAGGTTTAATAATTTCTTCATTTGAATCAATTATTTTATCATATTCATCCCTTTTTTTATTTAAATATCGATCAAAAACTAAATATTCATAATTTTTAGGTTTACCATCAATTTCATCATAACTAATAAGAGACATATCTACATTCCATTCATCAGCTAAAATTTTAAAAATAAATTCAATTTTAGAAGAAGGACTATACGAAGTTTCATTTAAAAAATACCAAAATTTATCGTCTTGTAAATTAGCCTCAATCGCATCCCATTCAGAAGCAATTTCGAAAAGGCGCTGTGTAGTATACCGATTTTCATCATCTGGATAGCAATCATTTTGCAATAGCAGTGCTTTTATCAACTCTGCATCAGTCAATGGAATTTTCCCATCATTTAATCTTGTAAATAAATCAATAGAACTATCGTTATTATCATCAATACTATTATCTTCAGCTTCATACCAAATAATAGAAACATTATATTCTTTATCAAGTATTCGCTTTAAAAAATCTAATCTTATTGTAGGTTTATCTTTGAACCATTCAGCAACATAGCTATATGCTTTTGAAATATGATAAAAATCTACATTACTTTCGTCGATATTATCAACAAATTTTCTATTATTAAAAAAATCAATACAATCTTCTCTTGTTTCAAAATCAATAGAATAAATCTCTTTATTTCCATCATAAAATTGACGTATATCCTCTAAATAAGAAAGAATAATAAAAAGAGTTGTTAATCTTTGCTGACCGTCAATTAACTCCCATCCTGTCTTCCTTTTAACTACTCCATTGTCAATACTTTCCCATTCTTTTGATTTTACAACAATTGGTTGAAGACAGTAAAACTTACTAACTTTATTATCTTTATTTATTGATGATACTCTATTATGATATTGCAAAATATCATTAAGTAAATCTGTGATTTCTTGTTTGCCCCAACGGTATCCTCTTTGATACCTTGGAATGAAAAAATGATATCCAATTAATTCACTTAATGGTCTTATTCTAAGTTTATCTTCCATATTATTATTTTTTATATTTTCATATTTTAAACTGATTTCGGACAAAAGTTAATTTCCAACACCATCCAAATATATAGCTATTATAAAAACCACTTTATAATTATCAAGTGCTTGTTATAGTCACTATCAGTCTTGTTGTTAGTATTAAATTTAATTAAAAAATGAGAGATTTATATGTCTTCATTACCATGCTGATAGAAAAACACCAGAAATCTAGATCAAAATTTTTCGTTAGTTAACTACGATGAGTACCACAAACAGTGAATTCATCAGGTTTTTCATGATTTTTGTGAAATAAATTCCTTGCAAGCCCTCATATCACATAGCTCATTATGACCTAATCTCGCCTCAAATTTTTCGTACAAGTTAACTAATTTTGTCTTGTGAATATTATAAGTAAAAACAAATATTATAATTTGCTACTGCTAATCCATAATGCTCTAAGGCCTTGCTTAATACAGTAAAATCGATACGCTATATTGAACCAAAAAAAAGAAGGCCTTAGAAGTTACAATTTGTTATTCTATGCTTTCAACGTGAGCTTTACTTGATCCATATTAATCATAAATATTAATTTCACTCTTTGTATTGCACCTAATTTAAATCACGCTTCCAAAAACCTTTTGATATTCTCGAAGTCCTATTTCGCTAATAGGAATTTTCGAAATATCTTCAAAACCTTCATTTTTATCAAGAATTCCCGAAACTGCTTCTATCGTTTTAATTATTATTTCATCCATTTTTGAAAGAGATGCCTTTGTACTTATATTCCCGTATTTCCCCCTTACTTTATTATTATCCAAGAGAAGAAAATCATCAACTTGATGCTTCAAGTTTTGAATACTATCAAAAGCAAATTGATTTCGTTTTTCTCCTTCAAAGGTGAAAGGTGTGATTACAAAAGCCGCAGTAAAAATCCCTTTTTGTCGAATTATTTCAGCTATGGGGGGAAGAGCCAAAGTTGCAGTTTCTCCACCATAACCGGCAATCAGAAATACAATTTTGGTGCTTTTGGTAACGACTTCTTCTATTTCGGTTTTAACTGCTTCGTAGCTGATTTTAGTGCCAGCATCGGTAGCCAGGCTAGTAGCTGAAGCTATTTCTAACCGAATTTTGATAGGTAGGTTACTACTTTTTAATGCCTGCAGATTGGTATCAAAAGCAACACAATTAACTCCCTTTATATTTTGTTCGTAAATAGCAATTACAATATTGCAGCCACAGCCTCCAATGCCTATTACTGTAATGGGACTATTATTATATATGGTACCATTCAAATTTGATTTTACGTCAGTAGCACTTTTCATTTGTTGCTTTTAAGTTTGATATTAATAAAATAGGGGAGTTGGTATATATTTTAGATTGTATAAAGTTGTTTTTCCGTTTTCCACTCATGCGAATCCTCTTGGGAAAGACCTGAAGTAAAACGGACACTTTTCCGTAACTGATGTCAACGAATGATTCCAATTATTGATATAATTTTGTCATTTCTGCAATCTTGTTCTTTACTTTTATTTGTAAAGAGATAGGTGTGATAACTTTTACTTCTGCACCCAGTTTTAGAATCTCCATAATTATGTCATGGGTAGGATGCATAAAAATGGATAACAAAACGTGTTCTTCATTTTCTTCCAGGATATGTTGGGAATCGTGTAGGGGAAAGCTTTTTGCGTAGTTGCCTTGTACTTTGGTGAATTCTAATACAATTTTTGTGGCAGGTTCATAGGTCTCAACTCCAAAAGCGTCTTTAAATTCTTTTTCGACATTATAAGGAATGGGTTTAAAAGTGGAATCTGTAATAGTTAAATTTGAAATTCGATCCATTCCAAAAGTTTTAATTACGTCATCTTTTATATCAAGAGCAACCAAATACCAGCGTTGCTGTGACTCTTTGATGGCAATAGGCTTTACGATACGCTGGGTTTTGAAGTCTTCCCAATGTTTTTGGTGGTTAAATTTTAAAATAAAATTGTTTTGGATGGCGTGGATGATGCCATGAATATGCTCTGTTCCTAACGATTTTCGTTTTTCTAGGAATACGCTTGGTGATAATTTGTCACCTTCTTGCAAAGCATGATGAATAGAAAAAGCATCAATCATACGCGTTACCGATTGGTCTTCGATTTCGTCTTCGTCAATAAAATAGGTTTTATCTTTTCGATCGTACTGAATTACAATTCCGAAAAGTGACTCTATGTCTTTTTTGTCCCGCTCAAAAGTTCTGATAGCGTACTCAAAATCAGTATCAACTTCGTCTTTTTGGAGTTTGTCAATCACATATTTTTGTAAAGCGGCAAAGCTCGAAGGACGACTCCTTAAACGGTCTACAACATACAAATACCTTTTGAAATAGATTAATTTTGACATCTTAGTGGGATTAATTTTGTCAAAGATAAATCTTTAGTCTGCCATAGGATGACAGTGTAGTAAAAATTAAATACTATTTTACTTCCATTTAATTCCGCAACCAATACTCGGTCTTTGGTTAGGGTTCATAGTACGATTGTACAAAACGCTGTCTATCGCACCTCGCAGGTCAGATCCACTTACCGGAATTCCGTTTCCAGGTCGGCTGTCGTCCAGTTGTCCGCGATATACTAATTTGTCTTGTTGGTCAAATAAATAGAAATCGGGAGTACAGGCAGCTTGATAGGCTTTGGCAACTTCTTGGGTTGCATCATATAGGTATGGGAATTCAAAATTATTTTCAAAAGCATATTCGGTCATTAGTGCAGGACTATCTTCCGGAAAATGGATCACATCATTGCTAGAGATTGCCACCAAGCCAAGACCTTGCACCCTGTAATCATTGGCAATCATAATGATTTCGTCAATGACATGGTGTACAAAAGGGCAGTGGTTGCAAATGAACATAACTAGGGTTCCTTTTTCACCTTTAACATCGCTGAAATTGAAATGGTTGGTTTCGGTAGTTCTATCATTTAAGTAAAAATCAGGAGCTTTGGTTCCTAGTGCAAGCATGTTAGATTCTGTTCGAGCCATAATGATATGTTTTTAGATTTTAAAGTTATAAAAAAAGCCTTGCTTTATGGGACTAAAAAAGTAATTTTAAATTTAAAAGTAGAAATGATGATAAATTGACAAGATTTCGAAAAAGTAGACATGCGTGTGGGAACCATTATAGGTGTAAATGATTTTCCCGAAGCTAGAAACCCCGCCTTTCAATTGCAAATAGATTTTGGAGTTGAAATCGGCATTTTAAAATCGTCAGCGCAAATTACCAAGCGGTATGCAAAAGAAGAGTTAATGGGGCGCCAAATTGTTGCCGTCATTAACTTTCCTAAAAAGCAAATAGGGAAATTCATGAGCGAATGTCTCGTTCTTGGTGCTATGGGTACAGATGGCGATGTGATTCTTTTGGCTCCAGATTTTAAAATCGAAAACGGACTGCGAATTGGGTAATTACAAGCTTTCGATAAAATACTTTAAATATTCTTGCCCTTCTTCCCAAAGTCCGAGGTTTGACGCACCATTGATATGCCCTTTTTCTCCAATGGATACAAAGGTGCTACCCCAATTTTTAGAAAATATCTCGGCTCTTTCAGTGCTGATGTAAGGATCGTTGGAACTGGTGATTACTAGGGATGGAAATGCCAATTTATTTAATGGAATTGGTGCAAAATGTCTAAGAATTTCTGGTGTATGCTCAGGAGAATCTACATCTGCTGGTGCGACTAGCAATGCGCCAATAATTTTGTGATGCTGAAATTGATTGGCCCAAAGTGTGATCAAAATAGCACCTAAACTGTGTCCAACCAGAATGGTGGGTTCTTGTATTTCTAGGATGGAACTATTTAATTTTTCTAACCATTTTTCTAGTTGTGGGTTCTCCCAATCCTCTTGGTTAATCATGATCGAGTTGGAGAATTTTTCATTCCAAAGGTTTTGCCAATGAGTATTTCCAGAACCTCCCAAGCCAGGAATTATAAGAAAATGTGGTTGCATAGTGTTTGGTGTTAAAAATTAAAATGGTTTTCGACAAAAATAAGAAATACTTTTTAGGATATTAAAGTTAAAAAAAAACGATTCCATAATCTAAGTCATTATTAAAACTAATATTTTAAATTTACAAAATGTAGTAATACTATTTTTGCAATTTTAAAGAATTAGAAATTGTTGAAAAGCGATATAAGATCTATTTGGGTTTTGCGTAAGGAATAGTAGTAAAAATCCTTTCGTGGGCTTTTTTTGCCCAAGAAAAAGAGTACTTCACATTACTTTTATCTTAATCGGATTTCAGTTAACTTCTTTTGAAACGAATAGGACGACCCAGAGTTTACGAAGGGTTATGTCCAAGATTTTATTTTGAAATTGTTTTTTGAGTATTACCTATCACTACTTATTTTTTAAATGTAAATTATATGAAGAATACTATTGCGGAACGTATTTATGATTTTCTAAAAGATTATCCACCCTTTAATTTGATTTCGAAAACGACCTTATTAGAAGTGGCACGAAATGTCGAAATTCAATATTTTGAAAAAGATACCATTATCTTCAATCAAGATGATGCTCCACATGAGCATTTTTATATTATTAATCAAGGTTCGGTGCGTTTGTACCGTTTTGTAAATAATGAGAAGAAAAATTTAGACATATGTGATGAAGGAGATTTGTTTGGACTTCGACCATTGATTATGAATGAACATTATTTAATGGGTGCTGCTGCCAATGAAGAAGTGATTCTTTATGGTATTCCGATTGGATTATTTCATACTATTATTGCCGAATCGCCAAAGGTAAGTCAGTTTTTGATTGCTAGTTTTGCAACGAATACCCGAGACCCCTATTCGGACAAACACAAAGGGAAGTTGTTTGCCAATGTATCTTCTGTTCAAAAATCAGACAGTAGCTTTGCAGAAGTTCAGTCGGCAAAGTACACCAAGAATCCTATAATGTGCACCGAAGAAATTACAATTAAGGAGGCTTGTCAAATTATGACAGCAGCCAAGGTAAACTCAATTATTGTGGCTATAGACAAAATTCCTATTGGGATTATAACCGACAAAGATATTAGGACAAAAATAGGTACAGGTTTGTTTTTGATAACTGAAAAAGTGAACAGTATAATGACTTCGCCTGTGGTTACTTTTCCGGAAAAAATTACAGTTGCCGAGGCGCAAATTGCCATTTTAAAACATAAGGTTTCTCATATTTGTATTACAAAAGATGGTACTCCAGAGACTGAAATTGTTGGAGTTCTTGGAGATCATGATTTGAATATTGTACAAGGGAACAATCCTATATTTTTGACTCGTGAAATTAAATATGCTACTGATGTTGAAACCCTACGTCACATAAGAGTGCAAGCGTCGGAATTGACCAGTCGCTATTTGGAACAAGAGATTCCGATTTATTTTATTACTAAAGTGATTTCTGAAATAAATACAGCAATTACCAAAAGAATTATTAAGTTGAGTATTACTGAAATGGGAGAAGAGCCTCCTGCAGCTTATGCATGGCTGGCTATGGGTAGTCAAGGTCGAAAAGAACAATTGTTGATTACCGATCAAGATAATGCATTAGTTTTTGAAAATGTTCCAGAAGAAGATTATGTACGCGTACAAGATTATTTTTTGAGATTATCGACAAAAGTGACTGAAAAGCTTAATACTGTTGGTTTTGAGTACTGTCCTGCTAATATTATGGCAAGCAATCCAAAATGGTGTATTTCTTTGAAAGAATGGAAGAAACAATTTAAGGATTGGGTAAACCATCCCACTTCTGAAAAGATTTTGTTGAGTATCATTTTCTTTGATTTCGAATATATTGCTGGGGACCAAGATTTGTACCATCAAATGTCAGATAGCGTTTTTCGTTATATTGCAGATAAGGAGATATTTCTAGGTTTTTTGAGTAAGGCAACTTTGAATAACCCTGCGCCACTTGGGTTTTTTAAACAATTTTTGGTAGAGCAAGATGGTGAGCATAAAGACCAATTCGATATAAAAAGTAGGGCAATTCGGCCTTTGGTTGATGCAGCACGTATTTTTTCATTACACCATAACCTGAAAATAAACAATACAATTGCACGTTATGAAAAGTTGATGGAAGTAGAACCTCAGAATCGAGATTTTTTTGAGTCATGTGCCAATGCTTTTAAAATTTTATTACAGTTTAGAACACTGCAAGGTTTGGCCAATCATGATGCCGGTAAATTTGTAGACATTAATAGCCTGAGTAAAGCAGATCGATTGAAATTGAAAAGTTGTTTTAAACCGATTAAGAATGTACATGAATCTTTGTCAAATCGCTTTAATATATCCCTAATCCCGTAATTTATGTTTTCATTTTTAAAAAAGAGTAAGTATCCCGATTTCTGGAAAAAGCATATTGAAACTGTACGGAATACAAAGAAGTATAATAGTTTTGAAGACATTCGTTTTGTGGTTTTGGATACCGAAACTACAGGCTTTGATTATGAAAAAGATCGCATTCTTTGTATAGGTGCGGTGGCTATTAAAAATAATAAAATTCAAGTTGCAGACTCTTTTGAAGTATATATAAAGCAGGATGTTTTTAATAAAGATACAGTCAAAATCCACGGTATTCGCCGAGATGGTACCGAAGTAAAAGTTAGTGAAGAGGAGGCTCTCATTCAGTTTTTGGATTATTTGGACGATGCCATTATAGTAGCACATCACACCAAATTTGACATCACAATGATCAACAAAGCATTGCGTAGAATAGGAGGAGGTACCATCAGATCAAAACAGCTAGACACTAATTTTATTCATAAAAAAATGGCGCCTGGTGATAATTTCCAAAAAATGTTTTCTTTGGATGAATTATGCGAAATATACAATGTCAAAAAACAGGACCGTCATACCGCCTTGGGAGATGCTTTGATTACGGCGTATCTCTTTTTGAAACTTACCTATAAATATAAAAAAAATAACGTACTTGATATTGACGGTTTGGTCAAGACAAATTATAAATTGTATTCTTAGTTTTTTATAATAGTTCAGAATATTTTTTTACGATATGTAATATTTGGAACCTAGAGAAGTGGAGCAAAGAAATCACTCAAAAGCCTTTGATCTTATTTTGTTTTACTTCTCTTTAACCATTTGTAGATTTCGATCCATAAAACAGAAATACTGCTAACTTCGATACAAATTGAAATGTGGCTCCAATCTAAAGGTACTACTTTGAAAAAAGTAGCTACAACTGGAGTATAAATGATAATTGCAAGTAGGATTATTGTCAAGCCATTCATGAAGATCATCATGTTATTTTTATTTTTCAAAGATGTTAAAACAGAATAGTAAAAGGAGCGATTGACGAGCGACAGCATACTATTTGATAAAACAAGAGTAGTAAAAACTAGGGTTCTTGTCAAATTTTCATTTCCACCGTTTTGCACACTTATTTGATATACGGTCAAAACACCTATTGTAATTACAAGTCCTTGGATGACGCTCAATCCCATCTCTTTTAAGGATAAAAAAGTACTGCTGATTTGCCTTGGAGGTTGCGTCATGCTATTTTTCTCTACGGGTTCATTTTCATATACTATGGAACACATAGGTCCCATAATCATTTCGAGGAAAATTACGTGAACAGGAGTGAAAATATCGGGATAAATCCACCCCAAGAATAAAGGTAGTGAGACGGTGAGAATAATAGGGATATGGATTGAAACTATGTATTGTACTGCTTTTTTTATATTGGTATAGATGCGACGTCCGGCAGTAACAGCTACAATCATTTTGGACAAATCATCATCTATCAAAATCATATCTGCAGCACTTTTTGCAATTTCGGTACCCTTTTTTCCCATTGCTATTCCGATGTGGGCCGATTTTAAAGCAGGTCCATCATTAACACCATCACCAATCATGGCAACAATTTGATTGTCTTTTTTGAGAGCATTGATTACGGTCAACTTTGCTTCGGGAAACATGCGAGTAAATAGTACATTTTCATGAATGGCAGTGATAAGTTGAAGGTCGGCGAGTTTCATAATCGCTTCGCCTTCGATGATTTGGGAGGTATTGGCAATTCCTGCACTATTAGCTATGCTTTGTGTGGTAGGACTGTTATCACCTGTGATAACTTTTACTTGAATTCCTGCTTCGTAAAATTGTTTGAAAACCGCTTGGATATTGGCCTTTGGAGGATCAAAAAAGGCAACCAATCCAATAAAATTAAAAGGCAATTCTTGTTGGTTATCTGGGAAGTTCAAAGAGTCAAAGTGTGATTGTGCAACACCTAATACACGATAGCCCTCTAATGCCAATTTGGTAATGGTTGTCTGGATTTTTGTTTTGTCACTTGCAGTTAGGTTGCTTACTTTTAAGATGGTTTCTGCTGCTCCTTTTGCTGCAATTATGTGTTCTCCTTGTGCATTGGCAAATACATGAGTCATCATAGGTGGTTTGCCGTCTAGTGGATATTCATGGATGATATTAAATTCTCTGCGGTTATCAGTTGTTGCGGTATTTTCATAAACCTTGTGTAGCGTTTTTTCCATGGGATCAAAAGGTACGGGTTCGCTTGCCCACATCGCAATTTCGATTACTTTTTTGGCTTCCGGAATATTCCAGTTTCCCTTACCGTATAATTGATTAGTCGCAAAGACGTAAACGGAATGTAAGACCATTTTGTTCTCAGTGATGGTTCCTGTTTTATCGGTACAGATCACGGTGGCGCTGCCTAGAGTTTCTACCGTTCTAATTTTCTTGATAATAATTCCTTCTTTCATCAATCTCCAGGACCCCAATGCCATAAAAGTAGTGAAGGCTACTGGGATTTCTTCTGGTAAAATAGACATGGCTAGCGTGAGTCCTTTAAGTAAACTATTTAGAATAGCATGCGTTTTATAGAAATAAACACCCCAAACCAATAAAAAAATAATAATCCCGATGATTGCCATTCCTTTTACAAAACTTTCAATTTGAATTTGTAATGGTGTAGGTTCGTCTTTTGCATCTAAAAGAGCCGTTCCTAATTGTCCCATTTTGGTATGATTTCCAACCGCAGTCACTCGAAAAATCGCCAAACCAGTTGCTACTAATGTTCCGCTGAAAACATTTTTGTTTTCGGACTTATCCGATTTATATACGCTATAGGCTTCACCAGTTAGGTTGGACTCATTTACCGAAAAATCATTGCTATGTACAATTTTACCATCGGCATTGATGGTTGTTCCTTCTTCGGCTATAACCAAATCGTTGATAACAATATCTTTGGTCGGAATTTTTAAGGAGAGTCCGTTGCGGTACACGGTACTGAGAGGTTCTGTTAGTTTTTCTAAAGCTTCAATTGCTTTTCGACTGCGATTATCTTGAAAAAAAGATATGCTAGAAACAGCAATAATGGCAGCCAACATAAAATAGGCTTCACTGTTTTCGCCCAAAACAAAATAAATAACTGTCACGGCAATTAGCAACAGCAACATTGGTTCTTTTAATATATCAATAATAGCACTCCACCATTTGTATTGAGATGTATGCACTTGCTCGTTTGCCCCAAATTCTTTTCGAGAATGAAGTACTTCGGCATCAGTAAGTCCGATGATATTTTGAGGAATATTAATTTCTTTTGCCATCTTTACCAAGGAATTGTATTACTCAAATATACCTATTTATTGGCGGTTGAGTTGTGTTGCAATGGGAGCTGTTTGAAATTGATATTCAGACTAGATATAAATAAAAAATTAGGTATGGAAATAATGGTGATACAGATCTAATGAAAAATTATGATTTTTTAAAAAGTATGAGCAATATAAAAGCCTATCAGACTTTCAAAATATATTTCTTTTTCTTGCAATAAAGATTAGTGGAATTCAAAAAAATAACAGAATGGATTATTTCCATTAGTACAATTCTTCTCCTGTTTTCAATCAAAATAAATCTGTGATTTTTTTTTAAATAGCGACAATTAATACCAATTAGTACCATTGTTGTCCAACCTTTATCCAAAATAAATAGTAGTTTTATGTTTTAGCTTGATGAACCACCATTTGTGGGAACGGAATTTCAATACCTTCTTTGTCGAAAGCAATTTTCAATCTCTTTCTCAATTCTCCCGTGACTTCCCACTGTTTGCTGCCAGTGGTTTCTCCTAGTATTTTAACAATAATGGCAGAATCTGCAAAATCATTAACACGCAAAAATTGTGGTGCTTTGAGTATGTGCTCCTTTAATACAGGATCATTAGCGAGATCATTACCCACGCGATTGATTACTTCAATAAGGTGGTCTAGATCGGTACTGTATCCTACACCCATGTCTAAGTTAACTCTTGAGAAATCTTTAGACAGGTTCGAAACAGTTTTTATTTCTCCATGCGGAATGTGATGCACGGTTCCGTCCATATCCCTCAAAGTTGTTTTCCGTAAACTAATCTCTTCTACAGCTCCACTTAACGTATCAAATTTCACAACATCACCTATTCGATACTGGTTTTCTAGAATTATAAAAAGGCCCGTAATAACATCTCTAATGAGGTATTGTCCCCCAAAACCAAAAGCCAAACCTACAATTCCTGCAGCAGCAATAATAGGAGCGATTTCAATACCAAACTCACTCAATATCATCAAGGTACTGATAGTGATAATTCCAATTTTGGAAGTGGTGGTGAAAATCTGGATTAAAGTGGCTTCTCTTTTTAGTTCTGCTTCCTTAGATTGGTGTTTTTCTGGTCGCACTGCAATACGCACTGCTTTGGCTATAAAGCGCACCAGAAGTTTGTGAATAATAATAGCAAAAATTGTGATAAATAGTACTTTCACCCCGCTAGACATTCCCCAAGCAATTATCTTTTCAGCGTATAAATCAGTGTATTTTTGAATGATTTTTAATAGATGATCTGTATTCATACTGTATTTTTTTAATAGAAATTTTTTAATTTATTGCAATTTAAAAGTTTTTAGTTGCGTTCGCCAATTCCTGATGTTGTTATTATGTTAAAATAGGATAAAAGTAAAAAGTCCAAAAACGATGGTGTTTTTGGACTTTCTTTTGTATGGAAGGGAAAAAGACTAAATATCGTCAAATTCTATATCAGTGAAACTAGATACATGTGGTATAGCTTCTGGGCTTACAGCAACTCTTTCGGTTGTATATTCTTTTTTAAAATCTTTTTGGTGTCTTTCAGATATTACTTCTTCACCTTTGTGGTTCAAGACATACGAAGTCATTTCTTCAAGAATTTCAGAGAAGGCTGTAAAGTCCTCTTTATACAAGTATATTTTATGTTTTTTGAAGTGAAACGAACCATCTTCTTCAGTAAACTTTTTACTTTCGGTAATTGTTATGTAGTAGTCATCAGCTTTGGTTGCTCTCACATCAAAGAAATAAGTCCTTCTTCCTGCACGTAAAACTTTAGAAAAAATTTCTTCTTTTTCTAATATATCATTTTCTCTCATAATCACTTCGAACAATTTATGGTTATTAAATCGTAATCAAAAATCATAAAAAAATAGTTATTAAACAACAATTACAGCAATTCTTTTTCCGAAAGTTGCTTTAAATATAGCGATGCATAATAACCTTCTTCATTTATCAACTGGTTATGAGATCCTTGTTGTATTATTTTACCTTCGTCAAGAATGATGATTCGATCTGCATTTTTGGCAGATGAGATTCTATGGCTTACAATTATGGTTGTTTTGTCTTTGCACACCTCAAAAAGATTATTCAAAATAGCTTCCTCTGTTTCGGTATCAACTGCTGATAAACAGTCATCAAAAAGTAAAATAGGTGGGTTTTTTATAATCGCTCTCGCAATAGAAACACGCTGTTTTTGTCCACCCGAAAGTGTAATTCCGCGTTCACCCAAAACAGTTTCATATTGGTTCTTGAATCCCATAATGTTTTTGTGTACCACAGCATTTTTGGCAGCCGTCATTACCTCGTCATCAGTTGCATTTTCTTTTCCAAACTTGATGTTGTTTTTAATCGAATCCGAGAATAGAAAAGCATCTTGAGGAACTATACCAATGCTATTACGTAAGTCAAACAAATTCAAAGTGCTAATTTCTTTTCCGTCAACTTTAATTGTACCAGACGTCACATCATAAATACGCGAAATCAAGGATAGAATTGTAGATTTTCCAGAACCTGTATTCCCAAGAATAGCTAGTGTTTCCCCTCTTTTTATTGTGAAGCTTATGTTTTTTAGCGCCATAATATTTGTATCCTCATACCTATAGCTCACATTGTCAAATACGATCGTACCTTCAACAGTTGAATGTCCTGGATTTGTATTGGTAATTTCAGGCTCAATTTTCAAAAATTCATTTAATCTTTTTTGTGAAGCTTCTGCCTCTTGCACCATTGACGACACCCATCCCAATGAAGCTACTGGCCAAGTCAACATATTTACATACAAGATGAATTCTGCAATAGTACCAATACTTTTAATCGTTCCTTCAATATACATCAATCCACCAAAATAGATTACCACCAAGTTACTTATCCCGATCAAAGCCAACATCAACGGGCCAAATAGAGATTGTACTCGTGCCAAATCCAAGCTTTTACTTTTACTTTCATGGGCCAAATCCACCATGTTATTTTGGTGTTGATTTTCTAACGAGTACGCTTTAATGACACGTATTCCCGAGAAAATCTCTTGTGAAAAACTTGATACTTTGGATAAATATTGTTGAAAAGTAGTACTTCGTTTATTAATCTCAGAGCTTAGCTTAAAGATAGCATAGGATAGCAAAGGTAGTGGTAGTAGTGTGTACAGAGTAAGTCTAGGCGATACATTATACATATACAAAATCACGATTGTAAACCTAATAATAGTATTGATAGTGTACATCACTGCAGGGCCAACATACATGCGCACCTTGGAAACATCCTCACTAATACGGTTCATCAAATCACCCGTTCTATTCTTTTTATAAAAGTTTTGAGATAAATTTTCATATTGCTTAAAAACCTCATTTTTCAAGTCAAATTCTATATGACGAGACATCACAATCAATGTCTGACGCATCAAAAAGGTCAAAAAACCTGCGATGATGGTTGTACCAATAATCAATAAGATGTTGTTAATGAGTTCAGCCTGAATCACATCGCTAGAAATCGATTGGTTCCTAGAGAATTTTTCTATAGAATCAAACGATTGACTAATTAATTTGGGCGTGAAGAGCATGAAAATCTGAGCGATAATGGTAAATAAAATACCCAACATAAAGCGGTATTTGTATTTGGCAAAATATTTATTAAGATAACCTAATTCTTTCATGAGTGAGCAAATGCTAGAGGGTTTTGGTATTCAAACTGGTTATTGATAAGGCCAATTCAATTAGCAAAGATAAAATATTAAAGACAATTATTTGTTAAACTAAAGTTGTATTCCAGAGTACATTTTGATTTGTAAATATTTCTTTGGGCGTGCCAGCAATACCAAAAGGGGCTTATTTCACTTTGTCAATATTCAGCCCCTTTCGGTATTGCCGTCGGGCTTTCGGCGCTACTTCGGTAGCTTGCCTCAATCCCTCACGTAAAATGGAGTTGAGAGATATAATTTGTTTCAAAAGTTTATTTAGTGGAATTATTTGTAAGAATAAATTAGGTGTTATTTGAGTTAATAATAGCTTATAAGAATTGATGTGAATCAAGTGTTGGGATTTTGCTTTTGCACCCTTATGCACTATATAGTGGTAGAAATTCTATTTGAAATAAATTAGCGTGTCGTAGGTACGCAACAAAATCATTCAAATTACGAACCTACGGCATGCTATATGGGTTTCAATTTATTTCTTCTACCAATTTTTAGTACCTAATATTTGAAACATGATGGCTCCAACTTGTAGAGAACCTTTAATGCAAGTATTTAGCTGTATCCACAAAGCAGTGCAAGCACAATTATGGAAAGTTGTAATCATTAAAACGGTTACAACTTTTTTTTGTTACAAATGAAATAATGTTAAACGAAAATCTGTTTTATCTGCGTCCTGATCTAAATCCAAGGAAGTGTTCTATTTTAAGTTTGAATTATCATTCTATTTCGGTAATTTTAGTTTCTGAAAATAAAAGACTCATGAAAAATAAATTGGAACCAATCATAGAAGCTTCAGAACTGCTAGCTATACAAAATAGTAGCAACCTTGTAATTATAGCCGTTACTACAGGCCCCAATGCCAAAGAGCTGTACCAAGAAAAACACTTAGACAATGCTCTTTTTCTAGACTTAAACACACAATTGTCCAACATAAAAACAGATTTTGCTCAAGGAGGCCGTCATCCGTTACCCGAAATAGTAGATTTTGCCCATTTGCTCGGCACTATTGGTATTACTTCCAATTCGCATGTGGTGGTTTATGATGATAAAAACGGAGCTAATGCTGCCGCACGTTTGTGGTGGATGCTCAAAGCAATTGGACATGAGAACGTTCAAGTATTGAATGGCGGCATACAAGCGGCTGAGAAAATAGGTTTTCCAATCAATAGTTCTACTGTAATTCCTAAAACGGCAGAAAACTACCCCGCCAAAAACTGGCAATTGGGTTTAGTTGCTATCGACGAAGTGGCAAAGAACTCAGAAAACGAAGATTATTTGGTCATCGATGTACGAGAGGCATATCGTTATAGAGGGGAAAGTGAACCCATAGATTTGGTTGCAGGACATATTCCTGGATCCGTAAATGTGCCGTTAACCACCAATTTAGATAACGATGGTTTATTTTTGTCTCCATCAATCCTCAAAGAAAAATACCAAGAAGTAGTAGGGAAAAGAAAACTAGAAAATACAATTGTTCATTGTGGTTCGGGCGTTACTGCTTGCCACACACTACTAGCTATGGATTACGCTGGTCTCGAAATCCCTAAATTGTATGTAGGATCCTGGAGCGAATGGTCTCGTAACGATAAAAATATCGCTACAGAATTGTAAAGGGATATTTGGTTTATTTTAAGAGCGCTATGGAAATGAGTATTTTGTCTAAAAAATAATAATGGAATTTTAGGGTAGCAAAATGCTTTACCATAAAATTCATATTGACTTTTTATTTGGGCTATAATAACTCTTTCAATCCTTAATTGTATTGTACTGTTCAGTATGCTTTGCTTATTGTTTAATAAAAAACACAAATATCGTCCAGTTCTTTTCTTTTTAGATCTGGAACCCAGCATTCGTCTGCGGGATAGCCCACCGGAATCAGCATAAATGGCTTTTCGTTTTCTGGACGTTTTAATGTTTTGGTCAAGAAGTTCATTGGACTTGGAGTATGTGTCAAACCAACTAGTCCAGCGTTGTGTATGGCAGCTAATAAAAAACCTGTGGCTAGACCCACACTTTCTTGTACATAATAATTGTTCCTATTTTTTCCTTCTTCGCCAAATTCATACGTACGTCTAAAAACAATAATTAAATAAGGAGCGATCTCCAGAAACGGCTTTTCCCAACCTGTTCCCAACGGTTTTAAATCTTCTAACCAACTGTCAGACATTCTAGATTCGTAACTGTGTCGTTCCTCTTCTTCGGCTGCAATACGGATTTGTTTTTTGATTTCTGGATTTTCAACTACGCAAAACGTCCAAGGTTGTTTGTGTGCTCCCGAAGGAGCTGTTGAAGCGGTTTTAATTAAATTTTCGATAATTTCGCGTGGTATCGGTCGGTCAGAAAAAGCCCGTACTGATCGCCTTTTCTCCATTTTTTTATAAAAAAGAATCGATCTCTCTAGTGTATCTTTTTCTTCTAGTTGAGGTGCGTTGTATTTAATATACGGATGATTATCAATGATTTTATGTTCGCTCATTTTTTTTGAATTCAAGTTTTTTTTAAATTGGATAGCAGTATTTGGATTTTGGAGGTAGACCTTTTTTAATTGATTTTTTTGAATCTAGTTATTGTTATTTTAAGGCCTATTATCAAATATAGAAAAAATATAGGTATTTTATGGAAGAATACAAATCTAAAATAGTGATTTGTATACCAAAATTATTTGGGAAATGAATAATGTTGTGATGTATTAAAGGCAAACTTCCTTGTTGAGGGAATCTATAGTTTTTTGATAATTTTCATCTTTAAAGTGCTTACTGTAATGCTTAATTAAATCTACAAAATTGGGTTGCTTAGCCCTGATCGCAGTAAGTATCCTTTTTTGTTTTGGAGAGGAACGAACCAAAATAAAAAAGATACTGCGTAGAGCAGGAGGGATGCTGTTGGAAAACCGACTGTTGTGCTCCTCTTAATCCTAATGCTCTTGGTGATTTTGGTACTTTTTTTATATTAAAATTTTATTTTAAAAAAGGAATAACTACTTTTGCAGTCTAATTAATAAAAGTTCTTACAAGGTGGTAAACAGAAGGCACATTCGCGTCAAAGTAATGCAATCGATTTATGCGATGCATCAAAATGGTTCTGATAATTTCGAGAAAGAAGAGAAATTTCTTTTTTTTAGTATAGACAGTATTCAGGATTTATATCTTACCATGGTTTCCTCATTATCGGAAATTTGTAAAAAAGAGTCTGAGTTTTTGCACAAGTCAAGTTTAAAACATTTGGCAACTCCTGCAGAACGCAATCCCAACAATAAATTTATTAACAATGCTGTTTTTCAAATCTTGGCCGAAAACAATTCGCTAAGCATTGGTATGGAGACACGCAAAATTGATTCTTGGTATTTGAACGGAGATTATATCATGTTGTTGTTGAATGCTGTGAAAGCAAGTCAGTATTACATTGATTATATGAGCAACCCAAATCAATCTTTTGAGGAAGATAAGCAATTAATTTTTGATTTGTTTGTAAATGTAATTGCTCCAAATGAAAAGTTATACGAGCATTTGGAAGATGATAAATTAACATGGATTGATGATATCCCGTTGGTGAATACTTTGATCAGTAAACAATTGAAAGGTTTACAGCCTATCGAAGACGATAACTTTAGAGTGCCAAAAGTATATAAAGATACGGAAGATAAGGATTTTGCTAAGGACCTGTTTAGAAAAACAGTCTTGAACGAAAAAGAATTGGCGAAACAGTTTGCAGATAAAACGCCAAACTGGGACAGTGACCGTATTGCTGAATTGGATACGATTATCTTGAAAATGGCAATTTGTGAGTTTATGAAATTTCCATCAATTCCTGTAAAAGTTACTTTGAATGAGTACTTGGAATTGGCCAAAGAATATTCTACGCCAAAAAGTAGTTTGTTTATCAATGGTATTCTTGACAACTTAGTGAAAGAAATGACGACGAATAAAACGTTATTGAAAACCGGTCGCGGTTTAATGTAATTTATATAAATTTTTAAATAAAATAAAATCATGTTCGAACAAGTAAACAAATTTGCTCCCTTTTTATTGATGTTTGTAGTAATCTATTTCTTTATGATTAGACCACAACAAAAGAAAGCAAAACAAGAAAAAGCCTTTGAAAGTACTTTGAAAGTGGGAGATAGAATCATTACAAAAAGTGGTCTTCACGGAAAAGTATCCGAACTTGCTGAAACTACAGTTGTAGTTGAAACTATGTCAGGAAAATTGAAAATGGAGCGTTCTGCTATTTCTATGGAAATGAGTGCATCATTAGCAAAAAAATAATTTATTACATTCATTAAAGAAAAAGATTCATTCAAACTAATTGTTTGTAATTGAATCTTTTTTTTTAAAATAAGAACTACTTTATTTCTTTTATAAAATAGCCCTTTCTTATTTTAATATAAATAAAAATTCCCCAAACAGTAATTACTGTTTGGGGAATTTTACATTATAATGGTTTTATATTTTTAGAACTTAGTAATTGTTCTGTAATAATATACCGTTTGATAAAGTAATCTCAGAGTATGGAAGAGGCATCAATTCATGTTTTCCTGTTATAAAACCAAGTGGGCCCATAATAGCTGTAGCTCTATTTGTTCTTATTAGGTCATGGTATCTAAAACCTTCACCAGCCAACTCTACTCTTCTTTCATGATAAATAGC
>NZ_JAOQMX010000025.1 GCF_025960985.1 Flavobacterium psychraerolatum
AAGAGGAAAAGAATTAATTTTCTTTTCTCTTTTCTAAAAAAAATCATCAAAACCGCAACTTCCAAATGTTGTATTTATTAATTGAATCTAAGTATTAATTTGTAGTATGCGATCTACTCTCTTTATGAAAATGCAATTCTAGAAAGCCAGCTTCATCGTTCAAATGACCTCGTTTTTAAATCAAGAGAAATAGTTACAGTATTATTGAAATTACCGAAATTAAGTTTCAAATACAGCTCAATTTCATCTGTTTATTATCCTGAAATATTTATTACTTTAGTCTAATTAATCTCAATAAAATAAACATCCGTCAAGTTGTGAAACTAACACGGATGTCTTTATATTTATTAAAAATTAAGTATCATCTATAAAGGATAGGTATTTTAAAGAAATTTGGTAACTATAGCGTAAAATTCATCCGGAACAAATGGTTTGGTGATAACATCATTCATTCCAAAAGATAACAAATCCTCTTTGTTTTCATTAAGTGAGATTGCTGTGAGTGCAATAATAGGAGTTTTCGAGTCAAATGTTCTAATTTCTTTTGTTGCAATTGTTCCATTTATCCCTGGTAAATGTACATCCATCAAAACCATGTCAAAATTACTATTTCTGACCGTTTCTATGGCATCCTCCCCATTATCAATTATTTCACAGATGACCCCCTTGCTTTCAAGGATTTTTCTAGAAACCAATTGGTTTATTTTATTATCTTCAACAATCAATATTCTTTTATTTTTTAAAACACTTTCATCATATTTTTTTATTTTCTCTACAACCAACTCATTTGTATCTACACCAAATTGTAATTGGAATAAAAAAGTAGAACCTTCCTTGATAACACTTTCGACTTTTATCCTACCACCTAAGAGATTGACCAATTTTTTAACAATTGTCAATCCTAGACCCGTTCCACCAAATTTTCTATTTATTTCAACAGAACCTTGAGAGAAACTATCAAAAACCGTTTCAAGTTTTTCTTTTTTAATTCCTATTCCAGTATCTTTAACTTCAAAATACACAGTTGCATTATGATCTTTTAATTCGATAAGCCTTGCTGTTACATCAACTTGACCATTTGCAGTAAATTTTAAAGAATTATTGATTAAATTCAAAAATATTTGTGATAATTTAGTAGGGTCACCAATCAATTTTTCAGGAATTCTTGAGTCTAATTCGATAGTAAATTTGTTATTATTAACAACTGCCACTTCAATAAGCGAGTTTTTAATATTTTTTAATAATTCTTTGAGGTTAAAACTAATATTTTCTAACTCTATTTTGTTAGATTCAATTTTATTGATCTCCAATATATCATTAATAAAAGTCGTTAAATATTCTCCAGAAAATTTCAAAGATTCTAAATACTGACGTTGTGATTTTTTGGGATTCTCTTGTAATAATAAATAAGCAATTCCATTTATAGCATTTAAAGGCGTACGAAGTTCATGGCTAACGGTTGATAGAAAATCACTTCTGGCATTAGATGCTTTCTCAACTTTTTCTTTAGCTTTGGTCAGTTCTTTATTTTTTTCTTCTAATAATAGATTGGATCGAGTTCTTATAATATTATTTTTATATAAAACAATGGATAATAAAGATAAGATTATGATTAAAGCAATTGCTAGAATATTAATAAGTTTAATAAATTTTGCCGTCTTTTCCTGTTGTTGTTTTTCTTTATTTAATTTTGAAACTACCTTTAAACGCTCCGTTTCTTTAAAATTCTCATAATCATCAACTCCCAGTTTTTCATTATCAGAAATAGAAATACTTTCTTTCAAATTAGTGTGTTGTTTCAAATAGTTATAAGCACTCTTTTCATCTAACATTTTATCGTAAACCCTACTTAAAGCGAGTAAAATATTTGATTTTTGATCTAAATTTTTATTTTTATCATTTAAAATCAATGATTTATTAAAATAACTTAACGCCAGATTATTCCTGCCTTGGATCATTTCAATAGTTCCTATTTGATATAGTGATGCTGCCTTGGTCGTATCTAAAATATCAATATTTTCGCTTTTAACTATGATCGTATTAAAAATAGTAGAAGCTAAGTCAAATTTCCCTTCTAACTTGTAAATAAGTCCTCTTTGAAATTTAAGTAAATTATTATTCTTGGAAATTTTCAAACTATCATATAAAGATTGGGCTTGATCAAAACTAATTTTTGCTCTAGGAATATACTTTTTCTTCATATAACATAAACCCAGATGATAATAGGCAGAAGCATAAATAGGAGATCTTTTTTGTTTACTAAATAGAGAGATGCTTGTATTGAAAGATTTTATAGCATCCTCATATTTTTTTACATCATAATAAATCCTACCTAGTTTATAATTTTGTATCGCTTCATCAATTACACTACCATTGTTTTTACTAAAATTAATAGCCTTTTGGGTGTAATACAAAGCTTCTTTGTAATTGTTTTTCGGAGTTGCATCTTCGCTCTGTTTACTATAAAAACGAATACTATCTAATTTCTCGATTGATGTACCATCTTGAGAAAATAAATAGGGACTTACTATAATAAGAAAAAATAGAATATATTTCATTTTCCACTTAGTTATATTTAATAATTATCGATAAAGATATAGAATATAAATTTGTTAATCGAATATTACTCCAACTACCAAACAACAACATCAACTTATTGAGACCAAAAAAAGAACATTTTTGTCCGTAATTATGATAAAGAAAAGAGAAAAGAATTCTCTACCATTTTATTAATTGCAACAATTTATCTATTTATGACAATACCTTAATACAATAACAAATACAGGTTGTATTTTTCTATAAAAGAGAAATTTTAAATTTAAGAAATGGTATAATCCAAACCTTCTTTATACATATTGATTTTGTGTTAAATATAAAAATATAGCTTCTTTTTCAATCATAATTTACTTATATTTGATAGTAACAAAAAACTGTTTTTCAAAGTACTTACATTAATATTAGTAATGGAAAACAGTTAAAAGCTAAAGAAATATATAATGAAAAAAGTACTATTCTTAACAGGAGATTATACCGAAGATTACGAAACAATGGTTCCATTTCAAATGCTTGAAATGGTAGGTTATGAAGTTCATACTGTATGTCCCAATAAAAAAAAGGGAGATACTATTAAAACGGCTATCCATGATTTTGAAGGTGACCAAACCTACTCTGAAAAACCAGGACATAATTTTGTATTGAATTATAGTTTTGATGAAGTGAAAGTAGAAGATTATGATGGTTTAGTAATTGCTGGTGGTAGAGCTCCAGAATATTTAAGGCTCAACAAAAAAATCCTTGATATTGTAAAATACTTTTTCTTAACGAATAAGCCTGTAGCTGCAATATGCCATGGTATCCAAATTTTAACTGCAGCAGATGTTGTAAAAGGTCGAAAATTAACTGCTTATCCCGCTGTAGGTCCAGAAGTAACTTTGGCGGGTGGAGAGTTTCAATCCATAGCTGCAGATGCTGCCTATGTAGATGGCAACCTTGTAACGTCACCTGCTTGGCCTGGACACCCTAGATTTATTCGAGAATTTTTAAAAATAATGGGAGCTACCATTCAACTCTAAAAATTTTCTACTACGTACTATTTATTCAAAGTTCTATCATAGGAATTAGCAAAAATTTGATTCAAAAAAAGAAATAAAACGCTGAAAGAAGAGGCTTTCAATAGATTTGAAACCCTCTTTTTTTAATACTTTTAATTACTATACTGCAATATTTATTTAGAATATAAAAAATTTTACACAGTTTATAGTTGGTACAAAAAGAGCTTTATTAATCGTTAAAAAATAAAAATGAAAAATTTATATACCTAACGATTTCTATCGTTATCTTATCAGTAGTTGGTTACTTTACATTTCTTTATAATGCGACCTACAGCGAAGGAGTTCGCTCAGGAGAATTAATAAAATTCAGTCGTAAAGGTTACGTTTTCAAAACTTGGGAAGGAGAAGTAAGTCAGGGATTTTCTGGGTCTAATATTTTTTCTTTTTCCGTTATGGACTCAGATATAAATGTAATAACCGAATTAAAAGAATTAGAAGGAAAGTATATTAAAGTCGTATATATTGAACGCTACAGAACATTCCCATGGTGGGGAGAAACAAGGTATTACATTACCAAAGTAAAAAAAGAAAAAACGCCGTTTAATATTACTACAGAAAAATATTAAAAAAACATAAGATCCATACTTACTAACTACTATTTCTTGTTATCCAATAAAATAACGAAAAAAACGTAACAGATCAATCTCGAATATCTTCTACTATTATTCCAATACTTTTCTATTTATATTTGAGTAGAACAAACAATACTTTTATTAGAAAATGTAGCTAATCTGAGTATTACAATAACAATATGATGGTAAATATCTAGCAAAAAAAACAAGAATAAACTAAAGTCTTGTTCTTACTAACAACACTCAGAAGACAGAAAACTAGAAAAATTATCGAAATAAAAACTCAGATATCCAAAAAACCGAATATACTGAAGTCTTGATAATTTTTTAATATTTAAAATTACTACAAAAACCATGACCCAAAACAGTATCAACTGATTTATCAATGCCTAAAATGAATAGTATAGAATTTATAAATATTACAAATCTAAAATATACTAATCTGATATTTTTTTTTATTAACAGGCTATAAAGTAATACCCAAAATACCAGTATTACTCGACTCAAAAAGTGGTATCCAGTATTACAGAAAACCATTAAGCGTGGAAGAAATTAATTTCGACATAAATAATAATATAAAAAAATAAATTACTACAAAATCACTTTTTTATAAGAACAAAAAACTTACTCCCTTTTCCATTCTCACTTTCTGCCCATATTTCCCCACCTTGTCTTTGCACAAAGTCTTTACAAAGTATCAACCCCAACCCCATACCTCTTCCTTTTACAGCATCAGAACTATCTGTTACTTTTTGTTCAAACAAACTTTGCAAAGTAGCTTTGCTCATCCCTATACCATTATCAGTAATTAAAATAGTAATACCTCTATAATCCTCATGAGCCGAAATTACAATTAATCCTTTTGAGTCTGTGAATTTAATCGCATTCGAAACTAAATTACGAAAAACTGTTTCCATCATATTTCGATCAACAATGATTGTTAGATCCTCTGAAATATTCATTTTTATTTCGATTCCTTTACTTCTAGCGGCTTCAAGTGAGGTCAATAATGAATGATTTACCAATTCACTCAAATTGATGTTTTCTGGCAAAAACTGTATTTGATTCGTTTGTGCAAGTGACCATTCAAGTAGATTTTCTAGAAGCGAGTATGTTTTCTTTGATGTTTCATAAATGGCATCAACAAACTCTACTTTTTCAGCTGCATCAAGTTCGTCTCCATTCTCTTTCAGCATTTGGCTTAAACCAATTAAAGCATTAAAAGGGGTTCTTAGATCATGAGAAATAATAGAGAACAACTTATCTTTAGTAGCATTTGCTTTTAAAAGTTCCTCATTTTTTTTATTGGACAACTGTTGCTTTTCCTTATAATTCTTTTTGAGATAACGAATCGTCAAATAAATACTTAGCAATAAAAATCCTAGAGTTAAAGCTATATCAATAAAACGATAAGATCTTCTCTCATATTTAACTGCTATTATTTCTGGAAATTCATACTCAAGGTAAAGCAATAAAATACCTATCGATAAATGAATACCTAAGTAAAATAGCAAGTGTCTCTCTTTGACAATTACTGCTTGTATCAAAAAAGTCATTCCGAAAATAAGTGTCATCGGACCATCAATACCGCAATTGTAGAGATACCCAAAAAAGAGTACGAAGTACATAAAACCAATATAAATCCCGACAGAAAGTCTCGACTGACGTTGATAACGTGAGTAGTAATATAAAACAAGCAAAAAAACTAGTAATACTAAAAGTACACACGCAAAAACATCAAGATTTATTAAAAAATTGGAAGGTAATGAGATTAAAATTATTAATGAGGTTATTAAACATACTGCATGAAATACTCTTCTCTCAAGAGAAAAATATTCCTGCTGACCAATTAAATCTTTCCATTTTAATCCAAACATTCTGAATTTTTTATTTACTGTAAATTACAAAATAAAGACCTAAAAAGTTAAAAAAAAAACAATATTATTTAAAATAATACTAAAAAAAAATCACAATGTCTATTTATATAAATATAATCAATCCTTATTAACATCATTTTAATTAAGATGATGATCCCTTATTTTTTGAAACAAATATATTGTTTTGTTATTTAAATAATAAGACATTACAGTATAATACAAAAATTACACGCTACAACTTTTAAATTTCTACCTCTATTAACTTGTACTTCGCGATCATGAATATACTAGAACAAAGCTAAATATGACAATAAAATCACATTAACCAATCTCGTTATTTAGTTTCTCAATTAATTGAAATAAAGTAAGTTAAGTCTGAAAAGTTTCTTTTCTTAATGTATCAATAACAAGCGATTATTATAGATTCAAAATAATCAATATTAGTACTTAACTCTACCTATGACAGCCGAATTATAAACGTAACCAAATCACAAAAAAAACAAAATTAAGAGAAGAGTATTCTAAAAATCCAAAAAAACACATAAACTTGCATATCTTTTGTAGTCTACTACAATCAAAAAATATTTTTATGCCAATTGAAAACATACCTGAAATTTATATACTTCAAAAAGAATTACCTCTTGACGTATTTGTATATGACTTTAAGATGATTAATGATGTTGTCAAAAGTAAGGTCAATCTAAGCATGAATATGTTTAGTTTCTTGCAAGTAGGTAGAAAACAAGTTCATTTTGCCAATAATGCCATAGCAGTAAACAGTCAACAATCCCTATTATTAAAAAAAGGAAACTGGCTCTGGACTGAATTATTAGATACTGAATCAATATATTACTGTAAACTACTCTTCTTTTCTGAAAAGACTCTTACCCAATTTTTAAATAAGTATACCAATAATGCTATTCCTTTCAATGAAAAAGAGCCCTATTTTGTAATAGAAAATGATGATTACATCATCTCTTTTATCCACTCACTATCTTCAAAAACTTTCATAAATCATCATTTTAGCGAAGCATTATTACTTTTAAAGCTAGAAGAGATTATGCTTTATTTACTTAATAAGTATGGACTCCCTTTCGAAAATTATTTACATTCTTTAATTTCAAAAGAAATTTCGCCTTTCAAAAAAATAGTAGAATGTAATGTATCCTCAAACTTAAAATTGGAGGAAATTGCTTTTCTATGCAACATGAGTCTATCAACTTTCAAACGTCATTTCATTTTAGAATATAAAGAGCCCCCAGGAAAGTGGTTCCAAGACAAAAGATTACAAAAGGCTAAAGAATTATTAGAAAGTGGTACATTAAAGGCATCAGATATTTATTTTGAGGTTGGTTACAATAATCTATCAAACTTTAGTACAGCTTTTAAAAACAAATTCGGAATTAACCCAAAAGATATATCCGACTAATCCAACAGTAACAAACTGACTATCTAACAAATAACAAGGATAAATAAAAAACCAAAACCTGAAAACATAAACTTGAACTGTTTTCATAAGTTAATGAACCATATTAATAAATAGATAAATACTCCTTCATTTTACCTTTGTATACAAATGAAAAAATGCCTGTATTGGCAAATACTATTCTAAAAAATTATAATTATGGCAAATGTAACAAAACCTGTATTCAAAGAAAGATATGGGAATTTTATCGGTGGAAAATTCGTAGCTCCAGTAAAAGGGGAGTATTTCGATAATATATCACCGGTAGATGGTAAAGTATTTACGCAAGCTGCACGTTCAACAAAAGAAGATGTAGATTTAGCTTTAGACGCTGCACATGAAGCGTTCCCATCTTGGAGTACCTCTTCTGCAACTGAACGTAGTAATTCATTATTAAAAATAGCACAAGTAATGGAAGATAACTTCGAATACTTGGCTACTCTAGAAACAATCGATAATGGAAAACCAATTCGTGAATCTCGTGCAGCAGACATCCCTTATTGTATTGATCACTTTCGCTATTTTGCAGGTGTAATCCGTGCAGATGAAGGAACTATTTCAGAACATGATAAAAACACCGTAAGTATCGTTCTACATGAACCTATTGGAGTTGTAGGTGAAATCATTCCTTGGAATTTCCCTATGTTAATGTTAGCTTGGAAAATAGCTCCAGCTTTGGCAGCTGGATGTACAGCCGTTGTAAAACCAGCCGAACAAACTCCTACAAGTGTTATTATGTTGATGGAGTTAATTGGAGATATATTACCTCCAGGTGTACTAAACATCGTAACTGGTTTTGGTGCAGAAGCTGGACAAGCTTTGGCAACTTCTAATCGTATCGCTAAATTATCATTCACAGGATCAACCGAAACTGGTCGTAAGGTATCACATAATGCAGCCGAAAATCTTATTCCAGTGACAATGGAATTAGGAGGAAAATCACCAAATATTTTCTTCCCATCTGTAGCGAGTCATGATGATGATTTTTTTAGCAAAGCTATTGAAGGGGCATTGATGTTTGCATTAAATCAAGGGGAAATTTGTACTGCTCCTACACGAATTTTAGTTCATGAAGACATTGCTGATCTTTTTATCGAAAGAATGCAAGTTCGTTTAAAAGCTATTAAAACAGGAAATCCACTCGATCCAGAAACAATGATTGGTTCTCAAGTCTCAAAACCTCAATATGATAAAATCCTTAATTACATAAATATAGGAAAAGAAGAAGGCGCAACTGTTTTAGCTGGTGGAGAAGCAGGTAATTATGAAGGAGAACTTTCTGAAGGGTACTACATACAACCCACTGTTTTAAAAGGAAAAAATAATATGCGTATTTTTCAAGAAGAGATTTTTGGACCGGTTGTAGCATTAACCACCTTTAGTACTACCGAAGAAGCAATTTCAATTGCCAATGATACACCTTACGGACTAGGTGCAGGAGTATGGTCTCGTGATGCACACGAATTATTTCAAGTTCCACGCGCCATTCAAGCAGGTAGAGTTTGGGTAAATCAATACCATACCTATCCAGCACATGCCCCTTTTGGTGGTGTTAAAGAATCTGGATTTGGTCGTGAAAATCATAAAATGGCTTTGGACCATTATCGTGTTGTAAAAAACATGTTAATCTCATATGATAAGAAACCAATGGGATTCTTTTAATTGAATAATAATAATAATCTATAACAAAACCCCAGCCTTGCTGGGGTTTTGTCATTTAACAATCAAAGTAAATATCCTCTCCAAAAAAATTGATGCTAAACAAAAACTTTAATTAGAAAAAATTCATTTATTAATAGTAAGTAAAATCTATCCTATTTGACAAATTGCAATTCATTCCTTTTTTCTAACAATAATAATTAACTAAAATTGTTAAAAAAACAGAAAAAAGTAGTTGTTTTATTATAAAACACAGTCCTTTTTACAACTAATACTTTATATTTGTTTATGACCCAAACCTATTAAACTTATTTTAATTGTTTCAATAAAAATATAAAATACAGATAATCCTAAAAAAGATGAAATAAAAGTTCATGTTATAACTTCATTATCTTAAAACATTATCTTAATTTTAATAGATTAGAACGTTAAAAAGCCTATTACAAAAATTTGAAATTATAATATCATAATTTCCCCAAACGAAATAGCTCAATGTTTCCAATAGATATTCGCACCATTTACTTAAGTGTCGTTATTATTAATATTATTAATGCAATATTAATTAGTTCACTATACATTCAAATTAAAAAGAGATTTCCAGGAACCTTTTTAATTTTAGTTAGTTTTTTCATGAGTGCAATAGGGAATATTTTAATCTTTTTGCGTCATGTTATTCCTGATTGGATCTCAATCCTACTTGCCAATTTATTGATTATGTTATCATTCTTTATAATGCTAATTGCATTTGAAAAATTTGTCAAGAAAAGAGGACCTCATATCCAAAATTACATTCTAATCGCTATTTTTCTATTTATACATTCCTATTTTACTTTTGTAAAACCTGATTTACAAGCCAGAAATATGAACCTCGCTGTCATTTATTCTCTGTTTAGCATACAAATTGTCTACCTTATGCTTAAGCGGACTCCAATCACAATGCGAAAGATTACACGACAAGTGGGTTACGTATTTCTAGCCGTATTTTTTATACAGCTAATTCGTGTCTTTTATATTAAACAAAGCCACCAATCGAATACAGATTTTTTTTCATCGAATTCGACTGAATCTCTATTTCTATTAACATGGGAAATCGTTATTATATTCCTAGCCTATAGCATTACCTTGATGTATAACACACGCCTTATTATAGATGTTAATGCACAAGAAGAAAAGTTTTCAAAAGCTTTTCATGCTACACCTTTTATAATCCTATTATCTAAATTAAAAGATGGTGAGATTTTTGAAGCAAACAACGGCATAACCTCAATTTGTGGTTATAACCCAGCTGATTTAATTGGCTATAAAATAGCTGACCTTAATTTATGGCAACACGAAGAAGAGCGTCTCATTTTTCAAAAAACTTTAAAAGAAAAAGGGATTGTTTTCGAAAAAGAATATGTCTTTCGAAAAAAATCAGGACAAAGTTTTTCAGGCTTAATTACGGCTGAAATTATTTCTATCAACAATGAAAAGTGCATACTTTCGGTTATACATGATATAACACAAATAAAAAAAACAGAACATAATCTTAGAAATAGTGAAACTACTTTGAGAGAAATAAATGCTACCAAAGACACGTTTTTTTCAATTATTGCGCATGATTTACGAAGCCCTTTTAATGGAATTATAGGTTTTAGCGAAATACTAAAGGAGGAAGTAAAAATAAACAATTATGATGGAATCCAAGAATATGCAGAAATCATCAACAACTCGTCTCATCATGCCATGGATTTATTATCCAATTTGATGGAGTGGGCACGATCACAAACAGGATCGATGAAGTTTATGCCAGAGTATATGGACATAGTTCTACTGATAAAAAAAACACATCAATTATTAAAAACCTCTTCAGAACAGAAATCTATTGATATTAAACTAAACATGCCTACAGAACTTATCATATTGGCAGATCAAGCAATGATTGGTACAATTTTACGAAATATTATTTCGAATGCTATTAAATTTACACCCATCCAGGGAAACATCCTGATTACAGCAACTGAAACAGAAAGGGATCACATCATTTCTATCAATGATAACGGCATTGGTATTGACCATAGCAAACTTCAAAAGCTTTTTAACATAGATACTTCCTACTCTACTCAAGGAACAAATAACGAGCTAGGTACTGGTCTAGGACTCATACTATGCAAAGACTTTATCGAATATCATAAAGGAAAAATCTGGATTAAAAGTGAATTTGGTATTGGTAGTACTTTTTATTTTTCTATTCCTAAAACCACTATAATAGAATAATTTAATCCTAATAAAAAAGCAATTGAAACTAATATCAATTTTATTTAATGTTTAAAATATTAAGCAAATAGAGCTAGAAAGAAGAAAATGCTAAAAATAAAGCTAAATACATTTCTTAAGAAGACCTTAAATCTATTTAAAATCTTAACTGGCTATTACACTTGTAAAATATAAGAAATTTTTTTTTCATTATTTAGTCAAATATCATTGTTATTAAAAATCATATCCAACTTGTATTTTTTTTTAGCAAAAACCAATTTTTTAAGATAGAGTAAAGACGATCTATTTACAGTTTTTAGAAATAATTTTAATTCCAATGCTACCAAAAAATACAGTTTAAAATATTATTTAAAAACAAAAAAAAACATTATTGTAAACTTATACTTATATAAAAAAAAATAAAAACTAAAAAAAAGTGATCAAAAACTGACCACTTTTTTTTTATATTTTTTCTTCTTCAAATAGTAATTTAATATTCTCGTAGGAATTTTTCAATACATCTGGTATCTCATTTGGACCAAACCAAGCTACTTTTTCGATTCCTTCGTCTAATTGACCCACCGGAATACCTACAAAATCAGATTGCATTTCAAACCAGTGTGTAATCTTTAACTTATAAACGCCGTTACGTTTAAAAACATGATACGTTTTTTGAAGCTTTTTAGTTACACGTAATAGGTTTACACCTGTCTCTTCCTCGACTTCACGCATAGCCGTTTCTTCAATATCTTCACCTTTTTCTGTCCCTCCTTTGGGTAAATCCCACTTTCCGTTCCTAAAAATAAAGAGTACTTCTCCCTTTTTATTGTACACCAAGCCTCCTCCAGCCTTGTTTACAGGGATTTTTGTCTTCAAAGTTTTCAAAATCTCACCCTCATCTGGATGATAGAGATAGGCTTTCTGAATTTTATTTTGAAATATTTTTACAATAAGTTGCTCGATATCAATACTTTCAAGAAGAAATAATTGAAAATCGGTTTCTTTTGATATTTTATTTGTCAAAAAAAGTGGTTTGTCGTTCACAAAAACTTTATACATTTGTACTATGATTTTTAATAAAGAAACAGCCGAAAAAACAGCCGAATTGCTTTTACAAATAAATGCAATTAAATTGAATCCAGGAAATCCTTTTACATGGGCTTCGGGATGGAAATCGCCTATTTATTGCGATAACCGATTAATTCTCTCTTTTCCACCCATAAGAAATTATGTAAGAGATGAATTTTCTAAAAACATTGAAAAACAATTTGGGAAGCCAGATGTAATTGCAGGAGTAGCAACCGGTGCCATTGGTATTGGAATTCTCGTTGCAGAAAGCATGGGACTACCTTTTGTGTACGTTCGACCAGAGCCTAAGAAACATGGTCGTCAAAACCAAGTTGAAGGCTTTTTACAAAAAGGACAAAACGTTGTGGTTGTTGAAGATCTAATCAGTACAGGAAATAGTAGTTTGATGGCAGTAGAAGCTCTTAGAGCTGCTGGCGCAAATATAAAAGGAATGGCAGCAATCTTTACTTATGGTTTTGATGTTGCTGATGCAAACTTTAAATCAGCTAAAATCGATTTGTACACTTTGAGTAACTACCAAAATTTATTGAACCTTGCAGTAGCCAAAAAATACGTTACAGAAAAAGAAGAACAAACATTAAGAGAATGGAGTATAACTCCTTCTACTTGGAATAATGGAAACGATAAATAATACCAAATGAATTTAGAAAGCCATACCATTACTGTTCAAAAATCTGCACAAGATCTTTTTGATTCTTTGTCTGATGTACAAAACTTTGAAAAGTTAATGCCTGATAACATTGCTAAATTTGAAGTAACAGGTGAAGATTCCTTTATTTTTGGTTTAAAAGGCATGCCTGAAATCAAATTGAGAATAAAAGAAAAAATCGTACCAAATAAAGTAATTCTAGGCGCAGCAAGTGACAAACTACCATTCACCTTAATTGCCAACATAAATAGCCTTTCTGACTCTTCAAGCAGTATCAAATTTGATTTTGAAGGTGAGTTTAATGCAATGATGGCAATGATGGTCAAAGGACCAATTAGCAAGTTGATTGAAACATTGGCAACCAATACAAACAAATTGTAAGCGTTCTGAACCTTATATAAAAAAATCCCTTTTGAAATTAAAGTTCAAAAGGGATTTTTTTGTATATTATTTCATTTATCTATACCTACTAATTATAACTTGATTGGTTATCGTGAGTAGAAGACAATACCCATATACTAATACAGCATCTGAATTTCTTTTAATTCAAAATATTGCAAAGAGTCGTCCTCTAATAACACCTCCAAGTGACCATGTGTACTGACCGTTTGTATAATTCCCATAAAATTCTGATTGGTTTTTGTATTCTTAAAAGCCATTGGAATTCCTTTTTTGAAAAGTAAATCTAAATATTTTTCCCAAATTACTTTTGAATCATTTTGTACTAAAGCTATATTTATTTCCAAATAGGAAACAATAGCGATCAAAATTGCATCACGATCAAAGTCTATTTTAGAAATTAATTTTAATGAAGAGGCTTTAGGCATTTCTCCAAAATCAATTTGATTGACATTTAACCCAAGACCTATAACAGAATTGATAGTGTTATTGACTTTGAGATTGTTTTCGATCAAAATGCCACCTATTTTAAAATTGCATGACATAATGTCGTTTGGCCACTTTATATTTAAATTTGGAATACCAAATGTTTCTAATGCTTGTACAATCGAGACTGCCACAGCGACATTTAAGTTAAAAATACTTTCGACGTCTCTAACGCTTTTCTTAACAAAAACACTCATTATAAGGTTCTTACCTGCTTCTGTATGCCATACTGCCCCCATTTGTCCTTTTCCATTAGTTTGAATTTGAGCAGTAACTACTGTGTAATTATCTAAATCTTCTTTGACTGCTAATTCTTTTAAAAAGACATTAGTAGAATCTATGGCATTGAGTTTGATTAGTTTCATTCAGTTATTTTTTTGAAAATGCGAACTTAATATTATGTTAAGGTTCAAAAATAATCACAAAAAATGATAACTTTACAAACTTATACATACAAAATAGTTCATGGCGAAAAAAACAGTAAATAATGATGCCCTTTTGGCAAACATCATTAAAGGAATAGAAGAAGTAAAAGGAAATGATATTAACATTCTTGATTTAAGAGATATTGACACTTCAGTTTGTGATTATTTCATTATCTGCAACGGAAATTCAAACACTCAGGTAAACGCCATTGTAAATTCCATCCAAAAAACAGTTTCTAAAGAATTAAAAGATAAGCCATGGCATATCGAAGGAACTGATAATGCCGAATGGGTATTGATGGATTACGTTAATATCGTGGTGCATGTTTTCCAGAAACACATCAGAGAATACTACAATATTGAAAGCTTATGGGGTGATGCAAAAATTACCACAATAGAAAACAACTACTAAAGACTACACAATATAATGGCAAAAAGTAATAATCCAAATCCAAATAAATTTAAAATAAGTCCTTGGTTAGTTTATACTGCCATATTGCTTATTTTTCTATTTATTAGTTTCGTAACTGGAGGTTCTAACATGCAAGAGCCTGCACAATTGACTTCTTCTAAATTTAATGTATTTTTAGAAAAAGGACAAATTGAAAAAGTAATTGTTTATAACAAATCGGAAGCTGAAGTTTTCTTAAAAGCAGATGCTTTGAAACTTCCTGAACATAAAAAAGTTTCAAAAGACTTATTTGACAGACCAAACACAAAGGGACCTCAATACACTTTTGAAATTGGTAATGATCAAATTTTTCAAACTAAACTAGAAAAAGCGGTTGCAGATGGAAAATTGAAAGATTTCAATTTCCTAGCAAAAAGCAATTGGTCTGATATCATTATTAGTTTGTTACCTATCATCATTATCATTGGAGTATGGTTATTCATCATGCGCAAAATGTCTGGTGGCGGTGGCGGTGGCGGAGGTCAAATCTTCAATATCGGAAAATCTAAAGCAAAACTTTTTGATGAAAAAACAGATGTAAAAACCACATTTAAAGATGTTGCTGGACTAGAAGGTGCAAAAGAAGAAATACAAGAAATTGTAGAATTCTTGAAAAACCCTAGTAAATACACAGACTTAGGTGGAAAAATACCAAAAGGAGCCTTATTGGTTGGTTCTCCGGGAACAGGTAAAACATTATTAGCCAAAGCTGTTGCAGGTGAAGCTCAAGTACCGTTTTTCTCATTATCAGGTTCCGATTTTGTAGAAATGTTTGTAGGTGTAGGTGCTTCACGAGTGCGAGACCTTTTCAAACAAGCGAAAGAAAAATCTCCTTCTATCATTTTTATTGATGAAATTGATGCTGTTGGTAGAGCGAGAGGAAAAAACAATATGTCAGGTGGAAATGACGAACGTGAGAATACACTGAACCAATTATTAACTGAAATGGATGGTTTTGGAAGCGATTCGAATGTAATTGTATTGGCCGCAACAAATAGAGCTGACGTCCTTGACAAAGCCTTAATGCGTGCCGGACGTTTTGACAGACAAATTTTTGTTGATTTACCAGATATACGTGAACGTGCTGAAATTTTCAAAGTACATTTAGCACCTTTGAAAAAAGTAGAAGGTCTTGATTTAGACTTTTTAGCAAAACAAACACCTGGTTTCTCTGGAGCAGATATTGCCAATGTATGTAATGAAGCAGCTTTAATCGCTGCACGTTACAATAAAACAGCTGTAGACAAACAGGATTTCCTAGATGCAGTCGATCGTATTGTAGGTGGTCTAGAAAAGAAAAACAAAATTGTAACTCCTGAAGAAAAGAAAGCCATTGCTATTCACGAAGCAGGACACGCAACAGTAAGTTGGATGCTAGAGCATGCTGCACCACTTATTAAAGTAACAATTGTCCCTAGAGGTCAAAGTTTGGGAGCAGCTTGGTATTTACCTGAAGAACGCCAGATTGTACGCCCAGATCAAATGCTAGATGAAATGTGTGCTACAATGGGTGGTAGAGCAGCAGAAAAAGTAATTTTCAATCGCATCTCTACCGGAGCGTTAAGTGACTTAGAAAAAGTAACGAAACAAGCTCGCGCCATGGTTACTGTTTATGGATTGAACGACAAAATAGGTAATGTTACTTATTATGACTCAACAGGACAAGGAGAATATAGTTTTTCAAAACCATATTCTGAAGATACTGCTAGAATCATTGATAGCGAAATATCTATTCTAATCGAAAGTCAATACCAAAGAGCAATTTCTATATTAGAAGAAAATAAAGATAAATTAAACCAACTGGCCGATATCTTGATTGAGAAAGAAGTAATTTTCAAAGATGATTTGGAAACAATTTTCGGAAAAAGAACTTTTGACAAGAACCTTGACCCAGTAGTTTCGTAAATAATTTCACATGGGATTTGACGCTTTAGTTTTCTGTATTTTCGGAACATGGTATTTCAACATCATCGATAGCAGAAGAAAAAAACGATTAAAAGGTCTCAGTACCACACAATATATAATTCTATTTATATTAGTAATTTTTATAATTGACTTCCTTGTACACTTTTACAAGGCATTCATTAAAAACTAATAAAAGTTACTAACATTTTTATTTTAAAATCTTAATTCAAAAAATCATTTTTGAATTAAGATTTTTTTATCTTTGAACGTTTTTGAGATAACAAATAAAGTCCCTATTCAACATATGAGCATTTTCAGCAAACTTTTTGGTTCTAGTAGTGCCGCTTCGGAAGAAGACAATAATAAAGAAAGCAAAACATCTTTACCAGAAAAAAATATATCGATAGACGAACAATTTATCAATAATTTCAAAAAAAACGGAGGGAAATTTTTATACTGTGAAAACTCAAGTGAGGTCAAAGAACAGTTTGAAAACATACTTCAAGAAAACGATTGGTATGAGAGCGAAGTGTTATGCTACGAAACATCCCTATTTGATATTCTTGAGGACAATAAACTTGTCTTCAATAAGATCTCTGATCCTAAATTTCTATTTTCAACTTGTGAAAATTTGATTGCAGAGGAAGGTTCTGTATTATTTTCTTCAAAGCAAATCAAACAACACAAACCATACGAATTACCAACTAATATTGTTATATTGGCTAAAACGAGTCAAATCCTTGGTTTTAAAACAGATGGACTAAGTGCAATCAAAAAGAAATATGAGGGCGACTATCCCACCAACATTACTGCTATAAAATATTTTGAAAAAGCAAAAGAAGAAGATTTTACTCAGTATGGAAGTTCTGCGAAGAATCTTTATTTATTGCTTCTAGAAGATCTTTAATATGAATGAAACCCTTAAGAGATCTATATCAGGTGCTGTATACGTTATTTTATTGATAACGTGCCTCCTATATTCTACCGAAAGTTTTTTTATACTTTTTGGTGCTTTTCTTATAGTAGCAACTCATGAATTTTGTACACTGGTACGCATTAATAAAATCATTCCTCTAGTCATTGCTACCTTAACCTATGGCTTTTTTTATGCAATTACATTTGCAACTGAAGGACCATTACTTTTATTAAAATTCAACAATACTTTTGATTTATCAGTCTTATTTATAACTCTTTTTGTTTCTGTCAAATGTATTCACTTGCTATTTGAAACTAAAACTATTAAAATTGATGCTTTCTCAAAATACGTTTACCTAATTGGTTATGTTATTTTACCATTCATCATTCTTACTAAAATCCCATTTGGAATCGCGGGTTATAATCCAAAAATACTTATAAGTATTTTTATACTTATTTGGACTAATGATTCTTTTGCTTACATTGTAGGGAAATCAATTGGGAAACATAAACTTTTTGAACGTATATCCCCAAAAAAAACTATTGAAGGATTTTTGGGAGGTGTTTTTTTCGCAGTAATTGCCAGTTACATTATTGCTATATATTACATTCAGATTGCAGAAGCAAAAATATTTATTTGGCTTATAATAGCTTTAATTGTAGGTGTTTTTGGAACGATCGGAGATTTAATCGAATCCAAATTCAAACGAATTGCTGAAGTAAAAGACAGCGGAAAAATAATGCCAGGACATGGGGGCGTGCTAGATCGTCTAGATAGTGTTATATTTGTAGCACCAATTGTATTTTTATTTTATCAAATTTTAAATTATGTTTCATAAAGAAGGAGCCAAGACTATTTTATTAGGAATTATTTTTACTGTTGCTGCATTATTGATTTCAGATTACTTTGTGGCTATTATATGGGTACAAAAATTAATTCAGATTAGTGCATTTTTGATTTTAATAATCATCTTGCAATTTTTCAGAAACCCCAAAAGAATTGCTTTAATCAATGAAAATCATATTTTAGCTCCTGTAGATGGTAAAGTTGTGGTTATTGAAGAAGTATACGAAGGAGAATTCTTCAAAGACAAACGTCTACAAGTTTCTATTTTCATGTCACCCATCAACGTACACGTAACACGTTACCCAATGAGCGGACTAATAAAATTCAGTAAATACCATCCTGGTAAGTTTTTGGTTGCTTGGCATCCAAAAGCTAGTGAAGAAAATGAAAGAACAACTATTGTAGTTGAAAACAATACATTTGGAGCTGTCTTGTACCGTCAAATTGCTGGTGCATTGGCACGACGAATTGTCAATTATGCAAAAGAGGGAACTCAAGTGGTTCAAGGAACAGATGCAGGATTTATAAAATTTGGATCAAGAGTAGATATCTTTTTACCTATTGGTACTCCTATCAATGTAGTTTTGAACCAAAAAGCTATTGGTGGTACAACCATTATTGCAAAAAAATAACAATGAGTACAAAAGATCTGGAAACTCAATTTCAAGAAGCACTATTGGTAGCTTTAGAAATGACTCAATCTTCTTTACCTCAAGATGTTCAACTGCGTTTATATGCTTATTATAAACAAGCTACTTTTGGCACCTTAGACCCAAGTCAAGTGAATAATACTTTTCATCTAAGAGATGCTTTCAAAACTAATGCTTGGATGCAAATAAGCCATATTTCAGCAGATGATGCTAAGTTAGGCTATATCAAAATTATCAACTCACTCTTAAAAAATAACCATTCTGATGAAAATGAATAAATTTTTTATAGTAAGTACTGCTTTTCTACTTTTATTGCTTTCCTGCAACAAAAAAAAATATACTGAAGTAGTCGAAGTACCATTACCAACTGCACAAGAAAAAATAACTATTGGTATGCCCGAGGATGTCTCTGCTGAAGAAGGTTCCTTCTTAATGGACAAATTACCTTATGCATATGATGCTCTAGCTCCTACCGTATCTCCGCTTACATTAGAAACACATTATTCCAAACATTACCTTACTTATACCAACAACTTCAACAAAGCAGTGGTAGGAACAGGACTTGAAAACCTTACCATCGAAGAGGTTTTGGGTAAATTAGATCTAAATAATACCGAATTACGAAATAATGCTGGCGGCTATTATAATCATGGTTTATACTGGAAATCAATGGCACCAAATTCTGGAGGTGCTCCAACTGATACAATAGCCTCTGTTATAAATAGAGATTTTGGATCTTTCAGTAATTTTAAAGCTGCTTTCTCGGCAGAAGCAAGTAAGCAATTTGGATCTTCTTGGGTATGGTTAGTCGCTGATAAATCTGGAAAATTACTAATTACTAGTAGTCAAAATCAAGATAATCCATTGATGCGCAATGCAGCTGTAAAAGGAACCCCAATTATTGCATTGGATCTTTGGGAACACGCTTACTATTTGGGTTACCAGTACAGAAGAAGAACTTACATTGAATCTTTTTATAATGTGTTAAACTGGAAAAAAATAAATGAAGCATACCTCTCAAGTAGGCGTAGAAAATATTATTAATAACAAAAAACGGGTAGCTTGAGCTATCCGTTTTTTGTTAAAAGTTTTTGCTTTTATTGTAGTTCCAAAATATAAGATTCAAGTGGCTCTAATTTTATATTTACAAATCCTTCTCCATTTACAACTGTGAAATTTAATTTCACCTTTTTATACAATTGATCAATCACTTTATAATTTTCATCATGTAGTCCCCATTTTTCGATTACGAGTTGTGGAACTTTTAACGTAAACGAGCTTGTTACCTCATTTGAAAAATTACTCACTACAATTAATTTTTGAGTATCAGACCAACGTGTGTAACTGTAAATACCCGTATCATAACCATCTGTATGATATCTGTTTGCAAATTGAATTTCTTGAAACTCTCCCATCAAGGCAGAACTTTCAAGTGTAAAATTGAGTAATCGTTTATAGAAATTTCTTAATGAAGCTTCTGCAACCGTAAGTTGTCCTCCATCAAATTTACCGTTATTGATCCAGCGTTGGTGCGAGGGCACTCCTACATAATCAAAAATCGAAGTACGAGAATGCGTTCCAAAACCACCATTTTCATTTGCTGGTTCCCCTACTTCCTGTCCGAAATAAATCATTACTGGAGCAGCGCTAATTGTTGCCGAAACAACCATCATTGGTTTCCCTTTCTCTCCTGATCCTGCAAATTCTGGACTTGCAACACGTTGTTCATCATGATTATCCAGAAACTTCAACATATGATGCCTTACATTCCACATATCGTACTGAATTTGTGTTAGCTCATCTGGCCAAGAACGCCCTTGAATAATGTCTTTTAACTTATCATAAGTTCCTACTTTATCATACAAATAATCCATTTTTCCCATTTTGATATAATTGTAATACGAATTGGGATTATAGACTTCCGCCAATAAAAAAGCATCTGGATTTTTCATTTTTATAGAAGAATTCATAAAACTCCAAAATTCAAATGGAACCAACTCTGCCATATCATAACGAAAACCATCTACTCCCTTATTAGTCCAATACAAGGCGATATCTCTAAACTTATGCCATGAATTGGGAACAACTTTATCTTGCCAAAATTCAAAATGCTTTTCATACGATTCGGTATCATAACCCCAAGGCAAATACGGAAAATCGACTTCTCCATCCGGACGTACACCATAATTTATTTTAGCCGTTTCATACCAATCATTTTTATCAGGACGAGCCATTCTAGAACCATTTCCTGTCCATTTGGCAGGAATCTCAACAAAGGGTTGCTCTAATAAAGGATTCTTTTCTCCTCCCAATGGAGGTACTATATCGGGTATCTCAAATTGAGAATTCGGGATGTAATAAAAGTTGTTATCCTTGTGGTATTCGACTGAAGTATCATCTTTTGCTCCAAAATCATTTACTCCTTTTGGATTTGTTTTGCCTTCATATTTTCGTGCTACATGATTGGGAACAATATCAATAATCACTTTCATACCAGCTTTATGAGTACGAGCGATCAAATCTTCAAATTCTTGTAATCGGTTTTCGGGATTAACTGCTAAATCAGGGTTTACATTATAATAATCCTTAACAGCATACGGTGAACCTGCTCTCCCCTTTACTACAGAGGGATGGTCATTTGAAATTCCGATATTGGTATAATCGTTTATCAATGCATGATGGGGTACTCCTGTGTACCAAATATGTGTAACACCCAATTTTTTTATTTCACGTAATGCTTTTGGTGTAAAATCATTGAATTTCCCTACTCCATTTTCTTCAATTGTTCCCCAAGGTTTGTTGGTCGTATTAGTATTTCCAAAAAGTCGTGTAAAAACGTGATAGACTACTTTTTTGGTATCGGCTGTATTATCTTTTCCTTTTTTCATATCAGGTTAATTAAGTGCCATTTATATCAGTTGTCATTCAACAAAAGAATAATAGCATTGCATTCAATTTTATAAATATACTATTTTATAAAAACTATCTTTCTATACACACATTTTTATTTTTCTAAAAAAAGCAAAAAACTTAAAAACTTAACCTATTTTATTAGTTAAAAAAACTTTACACAAAGTAAAATTTAAAATATGTTTCATTAATCCTTTTGTTGTACTAAATTTGAATTCAAATTAAGATTAATAAGAAGTAACAGATATAATAAATAACGTATGGCATCAGGGATTTTTTTATTATTGGATGATATTGCGGCACTTATGGATGACGTAGTACTAATGAGTAAAATTGCTACAAAAAAAACCGCTGGAATTTTGGGCGATGATTTAGCAGTAAATGCGGAGAAAGCTTCTGGTTTTGTTTCTTCACGAGAAATTCCTGTTTTATGGGCAATTACCAAAGGTTCGCTTTTAAATAAGGCTATTATTTTACCATTTGCTTTTATTTTGAGTTACTTCCTACCAACTTCTATCACGGTTATTCTCTCTTTGGGGGCTGTTTATTTGGCCTATGAAGGCGCCGAAAAAATATATGAATACTTTGTTCCTCATCATCAAGCTGATACTACTGTTAAAACCGAAAATTTAACTGAGGAAGCTATTTTGGCTATGGAAAAAGATAAAATAAAATCAGCAGTTATCACAGATTTTATTCTTTCTATCGAAATTGTCATTATTGCCTTGGGAACTGTTCTTGAAAAAACGATTGCTACTCAAATTATGGTAGTCACTTTTATCGCTGTACTTGCTACTGTAGGTGTGTATGGTATCGTCGCTTTGATTGTAAGAATGGATGATTTTGGTATTTTTTTAAGTAAAAAATCGAATACCCTCATTCAATCAATCGGAAATATATTGATCAAAGCGCTTCCATTGGTTATAAAATCATTAGCATTTATTGGAACAATCGCTCTATTGCTTGTCTCTGGTGGAATATTCAAACATAATATTCCGTATTTCCATCATTTTTTGGAGTCTTTTCCTGCCCTTGTGAGCGAGTTTACACTAGGGTTAGCAATCGGTATTATCGCATTTTTTGTGGTAAGTAGCGTACAATGGTTTTGGAAAAAATTTGTTACTAAGAAAGAATAGGAGATTAAATGTAAACAGTACAAATTAGTAAAAAAACGAACTAATACTACTTAACTTTTACGATTTGTACTTGGTTAATCTGTAAGAATAAAATACAGTAGCAGTATTTTCAAACATCTTTTTTTTTCAATATATCTCTGAAATAGAAATTACTATAACAGTTCCTAATCATGCATTTTTTGGACTGTTTAAAAGTAGTCTTGGAGTTTTTTGTTGAAATAACAATTTTATTCATTATTATTTGGGTTACATTATACAAATTGGAACAAATATTATTATAGCCCTTTTTTAGATAATCAATTTGTTATAGATTCAGTTTTATAAAAAAACCATTAAAAAATTAATTGCATTTGACTTAATGCTACTAATTTCTTAATGGTTTTTTATTTAAGAATTATTAATTAGTGATAAAAACTCCAAAAAACTACTTCTTCTTTTTCTTTGCTGCTCTAATTTTCAACATGTTACGATTTACAGAACCATGTGTTTTCTTTTTTGTTTTTGAAGGGCCACCTAAATTTACTTTGGTGTTTTTCTTTGCTTTGTCATGAAAAGCTCCTTCACCATCTGGTTTTTTCTTGCGAACAAACTTAATTACTTGGCGGTCCTTTTCTGGTTCGATTAATTTCATTGAAATCTCTACCTCTTCAGGAAAGTCTTCAATATCAAGTTCCATATTCATCAAAACCTCTACTTCTACTTTGGATTCTTCCTCTCTTGGAGTAACAAAACTTATTGCAGTACCAGTTTTATCTGCACGACCAGTACGCCCTATACGGTGCATATACAACTCACCTGCTTCTGGCATTTCGAAGTTAATTACATGGGTGATGTTTGAGATGTCCAAACCTCTGGCCATAATATCAGTTGTAATCAATCCACGTAGATTTCCTGCTTGGAATTCTGCCATGGTGGTCAAACGGTAATTTTGTGATTTATTTGAGTGAATTACTCCAAATTCTCCTTCAAAATCTTCTTCGATACGTTCGAAAACCATATCAGAAATTTTCTTATTGTTCACAAATACCAAAACTCTACTCATATCTTCATTAGTAGCCAATAAATGTTTAAGTAAATTGATCTTGGTATTGAAGTTAGGAACATTATAGGTAATCTGTTTAATATTCTCTAGTGGTGTTCCTGAAGCTGAAAGTGTAACTTCCTCTGGATAGTCAAAGAAGTCATTCAAAACAGCATCAACTTCATCTGTCATGGTGGCAGAGAATAAAATATTTTGACGTTTTACAGGCATCATAGCTAGTAAAGCTGTTAATTGAGTTCTGAAACCCAAATTCAACATTTCGTCAAATTCATCAATCACTAATTTTTGTGTTTCTTCAAAACGAATGACATTATCTAGTGCTAAATCCATGGTTCTACCAGGTGTTCCTACCAGAATATCAGTTCCCATGTACACATTTGTTTTTTGTGTGTTAATATTCACACCACCAAAAATTCCGATGGTACGAACAGACATGTATTTGGTTAATTTTTCAATTTCATCAACTACTTGTACTACTAGCTCACGAGTTGGAACAAGTATTACTAGTTTTGGTGTATGAGTAACGTTGAATTTATACAGTTTTAACAACGGCAATAAATAAGCAAAGGTTTTACCCGTTCCTGTTTGTGCAATTCCCATCATATCACGACCGGACATGATTACTGAAAATGACTTTTCCTGAATAGGAGTTGGAGTTACAAATCCCAAATCATCAATTGCTTTTTGTACTGATTTTGGAAGATTAAATTGCTCAAAAGTGCTCATAAAACGTATATTTTGTGCAAAGATACACTAAAATAACTAGTTCGTAGAGCTAGGTTAATTCTAAAGGGGAAAATCGTACTCTAAGCATTTTAAAAAGAAAGAAAACACCTTAAAGATTTATGAAGATGTTACACTTTTAATATAAAAATTGGTGTAAAGCTAATTGTAACATACTAAGTCATATTAAAACAATAGCTATATAAAGTTACAAACTGTAATCAAAATTGGAGTTGAAAACCATTTTGAAATAGAAATTCTCTTAAATAAAAAAGAGACACTATACCAGTTTGCGTGAGGGATAGAAATGAAAAGCCCACAAACAAGTGTAGCGATAGCGGAACTTGTTGAGGACTTGCAATGTATAGCCCGACCTGTAGTTTTTACGAAAGGACACGCCCAAATAATAATTATTATTCTGTTCCTATTTGGGTTTATTATTCCCAAAACGGTACATAGTTATATTCAAAACAATTTTCTAGCTCGAAATTGATTATTAAAACAAATTCAAAAAAAGTTAAAAAACTCATAGACTATAATTCCGTGAGTATATAGCCTGTAAGTATGCTAAAAATAGTGCTTATAAATTGACCAAATGATCAATTGGAGTTACTCAAACTTAAGAGCATTAGTGTTTTTAGACCAAAACACCTCTATCACTAATATATATTCAGGAATTCTTGAGTATACTTATAAAGAGGTGTATTAAGTATGAAAAAGTGATATAAGTAGTTACTATTAACAGAGTCCATTCAAGTAATAATTGAAAATTATAGCACCAATGATTATGTGAGATAGTTTTTATTGCATTATTACTTATTTGATTTTAATGGTAGTTTTAATATTCGAAAAAAATCAGTTGTTACTATTATTTTATACTTAATTTGAAGAGGAATTTTTCAATAAGTAAAAAGAAAATAGGAAAAAACATAAATGGTATAAAATAGAATATTGATGGTGAATCTATAACATTTACATTGCTAAACATATCCTTAAACGAAAAACCAAAAAGATCAACGCTAAAATTAACTAATGTAGACAAATTATATTTCGCCATCGCAAACTGTACAATAACTAACAGTGAAAAAATGACATGGATTGCCATCTGAGCGATAGTTTTCTCAAAATATCCGAATATAAAATACAATGGATAAAGTAGGATTGCAATAAGCAGTACGGATCCAAGATCTGTAAGCAATCTATAACCAATTGCCATGATAACATTGGAAACCGTCATACCTGAGAGTAGTTTTATTGTGATTTCAAATAAACTTATAATCCAAAGGGTTGCGATTAAAGAAATTGCGAGTGTAATAAATGTAGATTTAATACAATTTTGTAGGCTTTTTTTCATGATTTAAGGGGTTAAATGATGGAGGTAGTATTGGGAGAATTGTAGGCTTTTATTATATTTCTTTATGAGTCATTTCTGTTATTCAATTTTTTATTACGATAATCAATAATTTTCAAGGTTAACAAAACAATCTTTTCGTCCTCATAATTAATTCATTTGGGGTAAAAGGTTTATTCATAAAATCTGTCGCCCCTAAGTTGAATGCATTTAATATCATCTCCTCTTGGCCTGCAGATGAAAAAACAACAATTGGAGTACTTGAAGAAAGCTTATTGCGCACGTGATTAATTACTTCTAGACCACTTACAAACGGCATCATAATATCTGTCAGAATCATATCTGGATTGTGTTCTTCAATAAGTTCTATAGCTTCCTTACCATTTACTGCAATCAAAAGTTTATATCCTTCTTTCTCTAATTTAAATTTTAACAACAAGGAAAAAATCGAGTTGTCTTCTGCTAGAACAATTTTTTTTGCTGTATTCATATCTATTTCTTTATTAAATTTAGATTTGATCTTTACATAATTCAAATATAAATAAAATCAACATAGATAATCGGTATAAAACACAAAACATCGATAAAATACAATTAAAAAATAATAAAAACACTTTTATCTTACACAAAACAAAATGCAATTATTCTGGAAAAATTTATTTAGAAGGAAATAATAGCAAATCAATTCCTAGTAATATCTAAACCTAGGAAGGAAAATGCGAAATAAACGAAGGATATAATTGATCTGTTGGTATTTAAAAACCCTCAAAAACACCCAAACCAAATAGGGCAAAGTCATACTTAGAAGGATCATTGGGATCTAGTTCTCGTAGCTTAGCATCTAATTCTGCTAAAGCTTTGGCATCATTTTGTTTCCGCGTCAGCAATCCTAGCTTACGAGCTACATTACCAGAATGTACATCTAGCGGACAGGATAACGCTGCCATAGAAACAGTTTTCCAAATTCCTAGATCTACTCCTTTGCTATCTTGACGGCACATCCATCGAAGGTACATGTGCAACCGCTTGGCCGCAGAACCTTTGAGTGGGTCAGAAACATGTTTTTCTGTTCTAATTAAATGTGGAATTTCAAAGAAGGTTTTTTTAAATTCGGATATACTTCTTTGCATCGAATGAGGTTCTTGATGCTTAGAAAAAACTGCTTCAATACCATCATGCTTTTGGTAGATATTTTGAAGACTTTGAATAAAAAAAGTAAAATCTTGACTATTGAAGGTACGGTGAACGAAAGATTCAAGCCGTTCCAAATCGGAATTTGTATGCGACATAACAAAATCATAGGGTGTATTCCCCATCATATCCATCATTCGATGACTATTTTTGATGATCATTGTTCTGTTACCCCAAGCAATAGTTGCGCTCAAAAAACCTGCAATTTCAATATCTTCTTTTCGGCTAAAAAGATGTGGGATTTGCACTGGATCACTTTCAATAAAATCACGTGTATTGTATTGAATGACTTTTTCGTCTAGGAATTCTTTGAGTTCTATTTGGTTCATCTGAGTTTCTATAGGTAAAATCCATTTGCTATATTTTTAGGTTCACATTTGCGAGAGTAACCAAAATATTTTTCAATATAAGAAATTTCATTACTATTTGTGGTAGGTAAAAAGAGTGTTACTAATTCCCCAAAACAAATCCATTTGGGTTGAGGTATTACACTTTAAAGTCATTCGGTTAATTATTCGTGAAGAATAACTCTATTTTAAATCGAAAAAGTGTCACTTCAATGCAACTTCGAGTTATTGATTAACAATTGTATTGACCAAGAACATCGTTAACTAATAATCACTCCATCAGACATTATTAATTTTCTATCGGCCATGTTAGCAAGCTCTTCATTGTGGGTTACGATAACAAAAGTTTGTCCAAACTCATCACGGAGTTTAAAAAACAATTGATGTAAATTCTCAGCTGAAACCGTATCTAAATTTCCCGAGGGTTCATCGGCAAAAATGACAGCTGGCTTGTTAATTAGTGCTCTTGCTACGGCAACACGTTGTTGTTCTCCTCCCGACAGTTCATTTGGTTTATGATTAATTCTATGTGAAAGTCCTAGAAAATCTAATAATCTTTTGGCTTCAGTTTCGGTTTCTTTTTTGGGTTTATTGGCGATAAAAGCAGGAATACAAACATTTTCTAGCGCTGTAAATTCTGGCAGTAATTGGTGGAATTGAAAAATAAAACCTAAATTCAAATTACGAAATTTGGATAGCGTCTTATCATTCATTTCCAAAATAGATTCCCCATTGATGATCAATGCAGCCTCTTTTTGAGCAGCAGGATGATCTAAGGTACCTAAAATTTGTAAAAGTGTTGTTTTTCCAGCACCAGAAGCCCCCACGATAGAAACAATTTCACCTTTTTGAATGTGTAGATCTACTCCCTTTAAAACATGAAGTTGATCGTAATATTTATGTAAATTTCTAGCTTGAATCATTTGAATCCGTTTCAGCAAAGAAACAAAGATTTTATAGATTTCGCACCCTTTTTCACTTCCTAAAAGATAAATTTTAGTTAAAAACAACATAGAAAAAGCATAGAATAAACTAAATTTGAATAATATTTAATTCTCTTTTTTTTTAAACAAATCATTCCTACAAATACCTTTTGTTTGTAGAACACTAACTATCATGAGCGAAAACATAAAAAACGAAATTGCAATTTTTGGTGGAGGTTGTTTCTGGTGTACCGAAGCCGTATTTTTACAACTTAAAGGCGTGCAAACTGCCATACCTGGATATATTGGCGGACTCAATCCAAATCCTACCTACAAGGAAGTATGCACCGGTGAAACAGGCCACGCTGAAGCGATTCAAATTGAATTTAACCCTGACGAAATAACATACGATAAATTGTTGGAAATATTTTTTGCAACACATGATCCTACTACCTTAAACCGTCAAGGAAATGACATTGGAACGCAATATAGAAGTGAAATTTTCTATAAAAATGAAGATCAAAGAAAGATCGCAGAAGCTTATATTGATTTCTTGACTGCCGAGAAAATTCACGACAACAAAATAATCACAAAAATTTCTGAAGCTACTACTTTTTATCAAGCCGAAGATTACCACCATAATTATTATAATGGAAATAAAGAACAAGGTTATTGCAACATGGTAATCACTCCAAAGGTGAATAAGTTTGAGAAAATTTATGCCGATTTATTGAAAAAATAATATCTTTTTTTAGCTATAAAAAAACTACAGCCTGAAACGTATTACCGTTTGGTTGTAGTTTTTTTTGTTTTAAAAAACCTTTATTATTTTACCTTTCGATAAAAAAAACTAAGATTGGTCTATTATTTGTGATATTGAAGCTAAGAAACTTATCTCTCATAAACACATTTCAAAAAACATTGCCAACATTACATCCCGCCCTACTATGCATCCTAACAAAATTAATTACCTTCTTCTAAGTCTTTTATTTGACGGTATCGGAATGCTTTCCTTCAGTATTCCATTTTTGGGTGAATTTTCAGATGTTGTTTGGGCCCCATTATCTGGTTTAATCATGTTAAAAATGTACAAAGGAAGAGTAGGGAAAATAGCTGGAATATTTGGCACACTAGAGGAATTATTCCCGTTCACCGATATCATTCCTACCTTTACATTGACGTGGATTTATACTTTTTACATTCAGAAAAATAAAACTTCAAAATAAAAATGACCGTTTATATTTTGGTAAAAACCAAACAAACAGGTGAGCATAACTCAATCTTTTTACCTGTGTCAGTCAATTTACCTGTTTCTATATTTCGCTTAAAAATGATCACATCATTGGTATATTGATGCCCTACTAATAAGAAATTACCAGAAGGATCAATAGAAAAATTACGTGGACCATTTCCTAAAGTAGCAACTCTTTCTACAAACTCTAATTTACCATTTTTTAAAATTTTAAAACAGCTTATGTCATTTGAATCACCTCTATTGGTAGCATACAAGAATTTTTCGTCTGGAGAAATATGAATGTCTGCAGCGGTAAACTTCCCTTTAAAAGTGGGTGCTAGAATAGTTTGTTCTTGACATAATTTCAGTTTTCCTTTTTTATAATTGAAAACCGACAGTGTACCATCCAACTCTTGCAATAAATACATTTTCTTACCGTCTTTACTAAAAACGAAATGTCTTGGACCACTCCCCGCTTTTATATCATTGGTAACTTTTAACTCCAATGGTTTATCGGCAGTATTATTCACTGCATAAGAATATATTTTGTCGCTTCCCAAATCTGTTCCTAACAAATATTTATGGTCAGGAGAAAATTGTACCATGTGTAGATGTGCTTTTTCTTGACGTTTGGAATTCGGTCCTTTTCCAGTATGTTGCTCTAATTGTTTTAATGCTGTCAAACTACCATCCTCATTCTTCCCAAAAGCAGTGATACTTCCACCTGAATAATTAGCAGTAAAGACATAATTATCGTTATTAGTAATATTGCAAGGATCTTCACTATTTGTTTTTTGTTGGTTTAACAAATTAAGTTTTCCCGCTTTGGAATCATATCCAAAAGCTGAAACAGAACTGTTTGCACCATCAGAATTTACAGTGTACACAAACTTATTATCCTCTGATACGGATACAAAACTAGGATTAGCAACACTTTCAGATTGTGATCTAAATTTAAAATCACCTGTTTGCGTATTGAATTGGTACACAAAAACACCTTTATCACTGCAATCAGCATTAAAGGTTCCAATAATTAAATTGTAGGAACTTGATTGTGCTTGCAAGAAAAAAGTACACACTAGAAGTAAGGCTATGGAAAAGGTCTTTTTCATTTTTAAATTTTTAGAAAAGCTAAAATACGTTTTCTAAAATTATTTTATCTTAAAAAAAAGTAAATACAAATATTTAGCAATTTCAGAAGTAACTTTTTGACTAGATAATACAGTACTTACCCTAAAGTTTATAGCTACAAGATAATTTAAGGGATGCCATTCTCAGCATCTAAAATTAAAGCTAGATAAAAAAAGGGAAACTAAAATTTGACTGTTTTCACATTCATTGTCTTATAAGTTACTTTTTTTATTCTTCTGTCATATTGCTTACATTTATTTTAACAGAACCATTTCCCCATAAATCATAAATAGAGCCGCAAAATAGAGCACACAAAAGAAAAACAATCTATTTTAAGTTCAACAATGGGAAAATTATAAAGAACATTCTATGATGAAAAGTATTTCGAAGTGTACATTCAACATCAATTCACGTTTCATTATTACAGATAAATATCACAAAACAAGATAACCCCTTAATGTGTTCCTGTAACTTTTGTAAAGTTGTACTATTTGAACACATTGGAGTAATAAATATCTACACCTTACAGTTAAGCTAAATTTAATAGGAACTGAATCCTTAAAAAAGAAATCAAATCTACTATTACAACTCTTTATCAATTAAGAAAGCTAGCGCTTTTTAATTCTTTTGGTCAAGCCAAAAACAAAACCAAGTACACCAACAAGTAATAAGCAATAATACAACTCTATGCTTTTTGAACGCATTAAATTTGCACCTACAAAGCAAAGTACACTAATCATATAGAGATGCAACGAACTTAAATTTTTTATAAAATCCATGTCTATTATTTAAAGAAGCTATCAACAAATTCATATTTATTGAAGACTTGAAGATCTTCAATACCTTCACCCACACCAATATACTTCACCGGAATTTGAAATTGATCTGAAATTCCAATTACAACACCACCTTTTGCAGTCCCATCCAATTTAGTAACGGCTAGTGAAGTAACTTCTGTAGCTGCTGTAAACTGTTTGGCTTGCTCAAAAGCATTTTGGCCAGTTGAACCATCCAAAACCAATAATACATCATGTGGCGCATCTGTAACTACCTTTTGCATTACACGTTTCACTTTAGAGAGTTCGTTCATTAAATTCACTTTGTTGTGTAAACGACCCGCAGTATCAATAATTACAATATCAGCATTTTGAGCTACTGCAGATTGCAAAGTATCAAAAGCTACAGAGGCTGGATCACTTCCCATATCTTGACGAACAATAGGAACTCCTACTCTATCTGCCCAAATTTGTAATTGATCAATGGCAGCTGCTCTAAAGGTATCTGCTGCACCTAAAACAACATTATAACCTGATTTCTTAAATTGATAAGCAAGCTTACCAATTGTTGTTGTTTTACCAACTCCGTTCACTCCCACCACCATCAAAACATATGGTTTGGTTTGAGTTGGAATAACAAATTCAGTAGCTTCACCAGAATTAGTTTCAGACAATAAAGCCCCAATTTCTTCTTGCAAGATGCGATTCAATTCGTCAGTACCCAAATATTTATCTTCGGCGACCCTTTTCTCGATACGAGTGATAATCTTCAATGTGGTATTTACACCAACATCAGAAGCTACTAATATCTCTTCCAAATTATCCAATACATCATCATCTACTTTTGATTTACCAGCAACAGCTTTTGTTAACTTTGTAAAAAAAGAAGACTTTGATTTCTCTAACCCTTTGTCTAACACCACTTTTTCTTGCTCTGTAAGACTTTTGTCTTTTTTATCAGATGAAAAAATTCTTTTAAAAAAACTCATAATCGGAATTGTACTAAATTGGTATGTAATAATAGGATAAAGATAAAAATAAAAAAGCTACTTCCGATAGAAAGTAGCTTTTTTATATAATGTGTTTTTGATTATTTCTTTTTCAAGAACTCATCAACTAACTCAGGAGCTAAAATAGTTTCTACGAAAGTATAAGCGCCAGTTTTTGGAGATTTCACCATTTTGATGGCTTTTGATAATCTCTTAGAAGCTGTTTGCAATGATGCTACTGTTTTCTTTGCCATGTCTAATTATTTGTTTATTTGAAATTTTTATAAAACTCTAATGGAAACCATTTAATATTTTACAAATCTCTAATTATTACTTAATTTCTTTGTGAACAGTTACTCTTTTCAAAACTGGATTAAATTTCTTAATCTCTAATCTGTCTGGAGTGTTTTTTTTGTTCTTTGTTGTAATGTATCTTGAAGTTCCTGCAACACCTGTTGTTTTGTGTTCAGTACATTCTAATATTACTTGAATTCTATTACCTTTCTTTGCCATCTTGTTCTATGTTTAGTATTGGAAAAAGATTATTTGATAAATCCTTGTGCCTGTGCTTTTTTCAAAACAGCAGAAATTCCATTTTTATTAATTGTTTTTACCGTAGATGCTGCTACTCTAAGAGTAATCCATCTATCTTCTTCTGGAAGATAAAAACGCTTCTTAACTAAGTTTACAGAAAATTTTCTCTTAGTTTTATTCATAGCGTGAGAAACGTTATTTCCTACCATCGCTCTTTTACCTGTAAGGTCACAAACTCTTGACATTATATATCTCTTTTAATCGTTATTCAAATTCAGGCTGCAAAGAAAAGAAAAATAAACGTATCAAACAAAATTTTGCTACACAAATTTTATAATTTCTTTTTGAAGTATTTCCAAACTTTTATAGACAGCCCTATCTATCACTTTTTCACGAGGTTGTCCAAAGTTAAACTCTTCAACAAGGACTCCTGTTGGGGTAGCCAAAGCAATAAAAACAGAGCCTATTTCGGCCTTTCCATCCTCTTTTGTCGGGCCCGCATTCCCAGTGATAGCAATAGCGTAGTCTGTTTTCATTAACTTTTTAACACTCAAAGCCATAGCTAAAGCAACCTCTGTACTTACTACCGAAAACTCTTCGATTAAAGCACTTGGAATCGACAAGACATCAATTTTGGCTTGGGCAGCATAAGAAACTACGCTTCCTTTAAAATAGGCCGAAGCCCCAGCAACGGAAGTCAACAATGAGGCTACAGAACCTCCTGTACAACTTTCTGCTGTTGAAATAGTTACTTTTTTATTCTTCAATAAATTCCCTACTACTACTTCTATAGTTTCATCCTCATCATAACCAACAATAATATCGCTAATTATATCAGTTAACGAGCTTACTTGTTTTTCAATTTCAGATTCTAAAATCCCTTTATTAACACCTCTAGCAGTTAATCGCAATCGTACCCTTCCTGGACTTGGTAAATAAGCAAGTTTTACAAATTCAGGTAAAGCATCTTCCCAAGTTTCAATACGCTCCGCCACCATACTTTCTCCTTGTCCATACGTAAGGATTGTTTTATGCAAAATATAAGGGCGCTCGTATTCCTTAACTACCTTTGGAATAATCTCGTTTTCAACTAAATATCTCATCTCATAAGGAACTCCTGGTAACGAAATAAATACTGTGTCTTCTTTTTTTATCCACATCCCTGGCGCTGTACCCACTTGATTATGAAGTACTGTACAGCGAGAAGGAACTAAAGCTTGATCTTTATTAATCTGTGTAATTGGACGCTTATAAAAACCCTCTATCATCTCTGTCACATGAGCCAAAACAGCTGCATCAACCACTAATTCATCTTCAAAATAATCACAAAACGTCTTCTTAGTTACATCATCCTTTGTCGGACCTAAACCTCCTGTAATTATAACCAAATCCACTTTATTTTGAAGCTTAATAAAAGTATCCAAAATATGTTGCTTATCATCACTTATAGACAACATCTCATGCGTCTCTACCCCAATTCTATCTAATGATTTGGAAATAAAAGCCGAATTTGTATCCACAATTTGACCAATTAATATCTCGTCTCCAATAGTAACTATAGTCGCTTTCATGCTGTCTTTATTTTAATTTTGACTTTAATATATACAGAAAATTCAACACCTAATTAAGAACTAGATGTTGAATTTTTTTATTTACACAGTAGTATGTTTACCACTTTTAAGACAAATCAAAATCCTTATTGATCTCCTTAATAGCATCTTCTACTTGTTTTCTAACACTTTTAAAAGTGTCTATAATATCTTTTTTCTTTCCTTCAGTTTTGGTCCATGCTTCCACTTGAAGAATTTCTTCAAAAGCTACATTTAAACCTAACAAATCTAAAGTTGGTTTGATTTTATGAGCATAAGCATATGCATGTTTATGATCTTTCTTTTTAATTCCTTCTTTTATTTGTGCTAAATCATCAGGAACTTCTGTTACAAACAGTGTTAAAATATCTTTTACAAAATCTTGATCATTATCTGAGAGTTCGTAAACTTTGGAAAGGTTGTAATGTAAAGCCATTTATTTTACTTGTATTCTAAATAGTTTCTGTCCTTCTAAAAATCCTTCTAAAACATCATCTGTTTTTACTGCAGCAACTCCTTCTGGTGTTCCTGTAAAAATAATATCTCCTATTTTTAAGGTAAAAAACTGTGAAACATAAGCTATGATTTCATCAATTTTCCACAACATAAATTCTGAATTTCCTTTTTGAACAGAACTATTATTATTAGTTAATTCAAATGTAATATTTTCTAGTGAACTAAATTGATTTTTTTGTAAAAATTCTCCAATAACTGCCGAACCATCAAAGCTTTTGGCTATTTCCCAAGGCAAACCTTTTTCTTTGAGCTTCGATTGTAAATCTCTAGCCGTAAAATCAATTCCGACACTAATTTCGTCATAATACTTATGAGCAAACTTCGCATCAATATACTTCCCTACTTTATTAATTTTGACAATCAATTCTATTTCGTGGTGAATATCGTCTGAAAATTCAGGAAGTACAAACGGATGTTGTTTCAATAAAACTGCCGAATCTGGTTTCATAAAAATAACAGGTTCGGTTGGACGCTCGTTCTGAAGCTCCTCTATGTGTTTGGTATAATTACGACCAATGCAGATTATTTTCATTTTTTTTAAGTTGCTGAGTTGCTGAGTCCCTAAGACGTTTTGATTAAAAATCAACAACTCAGGACACAGTAACATAATTTTATTTTTAAAGCTTCTAAGTTCCTAAAGCTATAAGCATCTAAGTAATTTGGAGTAAAAACTCAGTAACTTATTGAGTATTCTACTTGCTGAGTTTCTAAGAAGTCTTGAGCCAAAACTCAGCAACTTAGAAACCCAGGACTCAGCAACTTTATTTAGTATTTAACTTTCTAAGCTTTATTGCTGTTAAAACTTTTTTGGTATATAAAGGAAAATCGGCATTTTGAATCCAACTGAAATATCCTGGTTCAGTTTCCAAAATTTTATCTACTTTAACTCCTTTGTGTTTACCGAAAGAAAAAATCTCTTCTCCATCTTTATCGAAAGCAATCATTCCAGCAAAATCGGCAATTTTTTTTCTTGTCGAAAATTCTGAAAGTGCTTTTGTGTCATTTTCTAAATCTTCGTAACGATCCAATTGTGCTTTCAAGATTTCGTAAGTCGCCATGGTATCCGCTTCTGCAGAATGGGCGTTTTCTAAACTTTGACCGCAATAAAATTTGTAGGCAGCACTCAACGTACGCTCTTCTTTTTTATGAAAAATAGTTTGAACATCTACAGATACTCGGTTCTTCATATCAAAATCTACTCCTGCACGCAACAATTCCTCAGCCAATAATGGAATATCAAAACGATCGGAATTGAATCCACCCAAATCGCTATCTTTAATCATGGTATATACTTGTGTTGCAAGTTCGTTGAAGGTTGGTTCGTTGGCTACTTTTTCATCAGTGATACCGTGAACTGCTGTTGTTACTGCCGGAATTGGAATAGTTGGATTAACGAGCCAGGTCTTGCTTTCTTTATTTCCGTTTGGATACACTTTGAAGATTGAGATTTCTACAATTCTATCTTTTCCTATGTCAATTCCTGTGGTTTCAAGGTCGAAAAAGCAAATTGGTCTATTGAGTTTTAATTCCATTTTATTTTTTTGTATGAACTACAAATATAATTTTTTTAAGCTTAAAATAGTATGCTTTAGGAGTAGTTTAATAAATTTTCTAAAAAGATATAATCTTCAAATTTAATTTTACACTACATATTTACTACCTATATCTTTATTCTGTACCGAGGTCATTATTTGGTTTTGCGTAAGGGATGGAAGCGGCATCCTTTTTTGGGGCTTCTTCTGCCCCAAAAAAGATATAGCGTACAGCCCGGTCCCTCGTTTTTCAGCGGGATACGCCCAAAATTGTACTTTGATTGCGAATTGTTTTGAACCAAAAAAACCCTCAAAATCACAATTGACTTGAGGGTTTATAGGGCTTATTTTTGGCAACTTTTAGAAATTTCGAGTAGTATCAAAATTTTCGAGGTATTCGGCAACGCGTTTAACAAACATTCCTCCTAGTGCGCCATCAACTACACGATGGTCGTAACTGTGGGTCAGGAACATTTTTTGGCGAATACCAATAAAATCGCCTTCGGGTGTTTCTATCACAGCAGGAACTTTGCGAATCGCACCTAGTGCTAGAATCCCAACTTCGGGCTGATTGATGATTGGCGTACCGAAAACACTACCAAACGATCCGATGTTGGTGACGGTATATGTTCCACCTTTGGTATCATCTGGTTTTAATTTTCCTTGTTTTGCTCGGTTTCCAAGATCGTTTACCGCTTTGGCCATGCCTACTAGACTGAGTTGATCTGCGTTTTTGATTACAGGTACAATTAAGTTTCCGTTGGGCAAAGCTGCTGCCATTCCGAGGTTGATATTTTTCTTTTTGATGACATAGTCACCATCCACAGATACATTCATTCCTGGGTAATCTTTCAAGGCTTTAGCTACGGCCTCCATGAAAATAGGTGTATAAGTAAGCTTTTCTCCCTCTCTTTTTTCAAATGCCGTTTTGTGTTTGTCACGCCATTTCACAATATTGGTAACATCAACCTCGATGAATGACTGCACGTGAACTGATGTCTGGATGGATGCCACCATATAGCCCGAGATCAATTTTCGCATGCGGTCCATCTCTACGATTTCGTCTCCGCCATTGGCAGAAATAGGTACTGCTTTCGGCGTTATTTTTGTTACTGACACTGGCACTACCTTTGGTGTAGTAGCAGCAATGACTACACTTTTATTACTTGAAGTACGACTTTGAACATAATTCAAAATATCATCTTTGGTGACACGGCTATCTTTTCCGGTACCTGTTATTGCGTCCAATTCTTGAAGAGAAACCCCTTCCGTAGTGGCTATATTTTTGACCAATGGAGAATAAAATTTTTCTGAACTACCAAAATCAACCGGAGCCAAAACGGACTCTTTTGCTACCTCAATAGCCTTTTCTACCTCGGCAATAATAGCGGGATCCACTTGTTGCTGGGGAACGCTATCATCGTCAATTTCGCTGGTTTCTATAATCGCAATGGTCTGCCCTACTTGTACCAAATCATCTTTATCAAAAAGTTGTTCGATCAAAATACCTGCTACTTCACTAGGAACTTCATTATCTACTTTGTCCGTTGCAACTTCCACTACGGTTTCATCAGCATAAATGGTATCACCAACGGATTTTAACCAGTTTGTAATCGTTGCTTCTGCGACGCTTTCTCCCATTCTTGGAAGTTTTAATTCAAATCTTGCCATATTTTTTACCCAAAAAGGTGTCGTTTTATTATCTGTTTGCGAATTTAGTGATTTTTTGAAACATTCATTTCATAATCTGCATTTTATCCTCAATCTTTAACACCCTTCCTCTTTCATTAGAATTATCACTTCCTATTACGTAATGGGTATTTTTTGGTAGTATCTTAAAGGTAAACTGGCTACTTTTTAACAATTCCATAAAACTTATCGTTTCTTTGAACGAAATAAAATGGTTATCAATTATAAACTCTGTAGTAGAAATATCTTTTTTTTGCTCCAAATAAGTAAATGGATGCAAATTTAAATCGCAAAAATCTACTTTTTTGCGAATTACTGTTTCAATGCTTTCTACCCAATTTTTATTTTTCGAAAAAAAAATAAAATGCTCTTTCTCTTTTTGGCTTTTACCTTTTCCTTGAAACATTTTAATGAAAGAGAAAAATAGGATACCAATTTTCATAAACAGGGAAAATAAAATAGACACTTTGAAGTGCTTTTTGTAGAAAAAATTCATTGCTTCCTGAAAACGTTTCATGTAGGTTCCGTCCTTAATAGTACTCTCCCCTTTGTAGTGAATAACGGTTGTTTGGTGAAAATAAAAATTATTTTTGCCGTTTTTCAGCGCCATGTACGACAAATCAATATCATCTGAATACATGAAACAATCTTCGTCAAAACCACCAATATCGAGATACAGCTGTCGCTCCATGACCATAAAAGCCCCCACTAGTATGTCGACTTGACCTGTTTGATTTTCGCTCAAATGATTTGCATAATATTTACCAAAACAACTGACTTTTGGAAATAATTTATACAAGGCTGCTATTTTGGTAAATGCGACCCAAGGTGTTGGGATACCGCGCTTGCTTTCGGGCAGAAAATTTCCAGCACCATCGATGAGTTTTACACCTATAATTCCGAGGTTTTTTTGTTTTTCAGCAAAAGCTAATACTTTGACAAAAGTATCTTCGGCCACAACGGTATCAGGATTGAGAATGCAAATGTATTTGCCTTTGGCTTGAGCTACACCAATATTATTCCCTTTTGGAAAACCTGTATTTTCATTATTTTGAATCAATTTTACGTTTGGAAAACGTTGCCTGACCCTATTACAACTATTATCGGGGGAATGATTGTCAATAACAATAATTTCTGCTTCAATATTTTCAATAGCACTTTGCACACTTAAAAGGCAAAGTTCTAAAAAATACTGAACATTATAATTGAGGATGATTACGGATAATTGCATGACGCAAATATAATGAGTTAAAATATCTAGTAAACTATTTTTGAAGTACTTTTGAAATTAAATTTATATGATTTGAAACGTTTTTTATTTATTTTCCTTGTTTGCATAACTAGTTCTTGGAGTCAGGTTTCGGGTTGTACCGATCCTCTATCGAAGAACTACAATCCGAAAGCAACAGTAAACGATGGCAGTTGTCGCTATAAAAATATCAAAATAAAACCTGATTATTCGGTTAAACTCAGTGATTCCCTGATCGAAAATTCCAGTTTACTTTACTTTGATTCCCTACTATGGACCGCAAACGATGATGCAGACGCTACACTATACGGGATGAATACTTATGGTAGAATTGAAAAAAAAATCAATATCAAAGGCTTAAAAAATAAAGAATGGGAAGAAATAAGCCAAGACCATGATTATATTTACATTGGCGATTTTGGTAATAACTCTGTTGGAAACCGCAAGGATTTACGTATTTTGAGGGTAGCAAAAAAAGGAATAGATACACCTAATGTTCAAATAGATACTATTGCATTTGGTTACGCTGACCAAATAGATTTTAAAATTCAAAAACCAAATACCACCAATTTTGATTGTGAAGCATTTATCGTTCTAGAAGAAACTATTTATTTATTTACTAAAAGATATTCAGATTTAAAAACCACATTGTACACGATACCTAAAATACCTGGAAACTACAGTGCAAAACCACTAAAGACACAGAACGTAAAAGGATTAATTACAGGTGCTACTTATAACAAAGAGAACTGTACAGTTGTCTTAACAGGTTATTCAAAACTACTACAACCATTTGTTTACTTATTATCAGATTTCAAAAAAGCAGACTTCTTCTCTGGTAACAAACGCAAAATAAAACTCAAATTGCCGTTTCACCAAGTAGAAGGAATTGCTACTCCCAACGGATTAGACTATTACATCACTAATGAAAAAACGGTGCGAAAACCTATATTTAATACTGCTCAACAATTGCACCATCTTGATTTACGATTTTTACTGCTTAAAAAACAGTAAAGAATAGCAGTTTTTACCTCCATTTTCTCAACTTCTATACTGTTTTCTTTGTAAACTCGCTTTCATATTACATTCGATTCTCTTTTTACAGTTGAATAGCTTACTTTTGCAAAAAAATTACTCTTGTGAATTACTTATCTGTAGAAAATATTTCGAAATCCTTTGGTGAACGCGTCTTGTTTGACAACGTATCTTTTGGAATCAACAAAGATCAAAAAATTGCTTTCATAGCCAAAAATGGTTCTGGAAAAACAACCATAATGAACATTATCAATGGTTTTGACGAGCCAGATACGGGACAGGTTGTACTGAGAAAAAGTATTCGAATGGCGTTTTTGTCGCAAGATAACAACCTACAAGATGAGCTAACGATTGAAGAAAGCATTTTTGCATCGGATAACGAAAGCTTAAAAGTAATTGAGGCTTACGAAAAAGCATTGGAAAACCCAGAAGACGAAGATGCTTATCAAAAAGCTTTTGACGGAATGGACCAACACAATGCTTGGGATTTTGAGACGCAATACAAACAAATTTTATTCAAATTGAAGTTAGAAGACTTCAAACTGAAAGTAAAAAACCTTTCGGGTGGACAAAAAAAGCGTTTGTCATTGGCCATAATTCTAATCAACAGACCTGATTTATTGATTCTTGATGAGCCTACCAATCACTTGGACTTAGAAATGATCGAATGGTTAGAAAGTTATTTCACCAAAGAAAACATTACGTTGTTCATGGTTACGCACGACCGTTTCTTCCTAGAGCGTGTGTGCAATGAGATTATCGAATTGGATAACGGAAAAATATACCAGTACAAAGGAAACTACTCCTACTACCTAGAGAAAAAAGAAGAGCGAATTGCCTCTGAAAACGCTAGTGTAGATAAAGCACAAAATCTTTTTGTAAAAGAATTAGAATGGATGCGCCGCCAACCAAAAGCGAGAACGACCAAATCTAAATCGCGTCAAGATGACTTTTATGATATTAAAGAGAAAGCGCAAAGCCGTAGAAAAGAGAACAAAGTAGAACTCGAAATCAACATGGAGCGCATGGGTAGCAAGATCATCGAGCTACACAAAATATCAAAAAAATTCAAGGACCACGTTATTCTAGACAATTTTTCGTTTGATTTTCAGCGTGGAGAACGTATTGGAATCATTGGTAAAAACGGAACTGGAAAATCAACTTTCTTGAACTTACTTACCGGTACTTTACCACTTGACAGTGGGAAAGTTGTAGTGGGTGAAACCATCAAAATAGGATACTACACCCAAAGCGGAATCAATCCGAAACCGGGTCAGCGTGTGATTGACATTATTAAAGAATACGGAGAATTTATTCCGCTTTCAAAAGGTAGAATTATTTCGGCTTCCCAATTGTTGGAACGTTTCTTATTTGATGCCAAAAAACAATACGATTATGTAGAGAAATTGAGTGGTGGTGAGTTGAAACGTTTGTACTTGTGTACGGTTTTGATTCAGAATCCAAATTTCTTGATTCTCGATGAGCCAACCAACGATTTGGATATTGTGACCTTAAATGTTCTTGAAAGTTTCTTGTTGGATTACCCAGGTTGTTTGCTTGTGGTATCGCATGACCGTTACTTTATGGACAAAATTGTTGATCACTTATTTATTTTTAGAGGAAATGGTGAAGTCGAAAACTTCCCCGGAAACTACTCTGATTTTAGAGCGTATGAAGACAGTGCCGAAGTAGCGCAAAAAGAAGACAACAAAGCCGAAAAGAAAGAATGGAAACAAAAAAATCCAACTGGAAATCTTACTTTCAATGAGCAAAAAGAATTTCAGAAGATAGAAAAAGAGATCAAAGATCTCGAAGAGCAAAAAGGTAAAATTGAGTTACTGTTCTCAGAAGGAAAAGTAGCCGAAGCAGATATCGAAAAGAAAGGAAACGAATTGCAAAACCTCATCAATAAAATGGAAGCCAAAGAAGAACGTTGGTTCGAATTAAGTGCTAAGATGGAGGGGTAATATCCTTACTCGTCCTTGAGGAAAAAAAAATAAAAATATAGTACTTTTAAAAAATCGATTTGCATTCATTTGTAAGTCGAATTTTTTTTTGCGTGAGGGATAGAAATGGAAAGCCCACAAACAAGTGTAGCGATAGCGAAACTTGTTGAGGACTTGTAATGTATAGCCCGGCCCGAAGTTTTTACGGAGGGACACGCCCAGATTACTCATGAGTTTAGAATACTAATTGTATTTTGTACGTGTCTCACTTCTTTTAATACTACATAAAAATCCCGTTTCTACCCCTTACGCAAGATTATATTGAGCAAAAAAAAGCTGCATTCTTTAAAAATGCAGCTTTTTCTATAAATCAAAAATATTATTTAGTTTTCATCGGAGGCAAATCAAATGCTTTTGATTCGTGCTCAAAACTGTTGCGGTGTGATCCATCACAAAATGGTTTGTTTGCTGATAGTCCACAACGACAAAGTCCCAAAGCGGCTCTTCCTTCTAACCCATATACATTACCTGATGCATCTACGATTTCAAAATCTCCTTCGATTTTTATAGATCCATTGTTGTTGATTGTCAATTTTGTCTTGCTCATAACTGTTTGATTTTTTTTGAATTCAAAGGTTATAAAAAAATATCTTTCTATTTTGTTTTTCGAAAAGAAAGGCGCTAATTTATACCCATTCTTTTTTAAGTTCTAAAGTAATAATAGCACTCAAAACATAGATATTATATCATAGTTAAAATCTTTTTATTCTTACCAAGCGATAGGATTATAGTCTTTCAAAAACTTTCCGCACCAGTGTTTTCCTGTATTTATACCGTCCAACAATGGATCCATCACTCTTGCGGCACCATCAACAATGTCCAACGGAGGTTGAAAATCTTGCTGTTCTTGTTTCTTTTTGGCTAGTTCGGCTGGGTCTTCGTCTGTTACCCAACCAGTATCCACAGCATTCATAAAAATCCCGTCTTTGGCCAGAGTTCGTGCAGCGGTATGGGTTAACATGTTTAAAGCAGCTTTGGCCATATTAGTATGTGGATGGCGATCTTCCTTAAAATCACGGTAAAACTTACCCTCCATAGCCGACACATTTATAATGTGCTTTTGTCCTGTATTGTCTTTTTTCATCAATTCAGACAAACGATTACAGAGCACAAATGGCGCTACTGAATTAACCAACTGTACCTCGATCATTTCTGTAGTTTCAATTTGTCCTAGTTTTAATCTCCAACTATTGGTTTTTCGTAAATCAACCTGTTGCAAATCGGCATCCAATTCTCCGTCAGGAAAAACTTCATTGGTTACTAGCGCTTTGTCAAATGAGTAGGGAATTTGGGATAACTGTGCCGAAGCTCTTAGTCCGATTCCAGGTTCTGGGCCATGCCAAGTAACAGGCATATTCTGATTGGAGGAAGCACCTGCCGTCAATACTTTTAATTCGGCCAAACAATGGGTATGGTCTGACAGTAAGGTTTGAGCTTGTGAAGGTAAGGTTTGGATTGGACGCACTTCATTTTTCATCAAATGAGTATAAAAACCTGAAGGACGTCGGACTGTTTGAGCTGCATTATTGATTAAAATATCCAACCGCCCGTATTGTTGCTCGATATAATTGCAAAAAATCTCTACACTTGGAATGTGGCGCAAGTCCAAACCATGAATTTTTAAGCGATGTTCCCATTCGCTAAAATCAGTCTCTTGCGCAAAACGCAATGCCGAATCTACCGGAAAACGAGTTGTTGCCACCACCGTAGCTCCACCACGCAATAACATTAAGGTAATATGGTACCCAATTTTTAATCGTGAACCAGTCACCACTGCGATTTGCCCTTTGACATCTGCAGTTTGAAAACGTTTGGCATAGTTGTAATCTCCACAATCTGTACACATGCTGTCATAAAAATGATGCATTTTGGTGAAATCAGTTTTACAAACATAGCATTGTCTTGGGGTTTCAAGTTCCAAGGTTTCTTTATTTTCTAATTCTGCCGCAGCCAATAATTTGGGCGCCATAAAAATAGCCGATTCGCGAGCAGAGCGTATACCCGTTTCTTTTCTAGCCGTACGATCACGCTTTTCCATTTTTCGTTTGGCGGCTTTTGCTCCGTCTTTTTTACGGCGCGAAAGCTCGTCTCGATCTGGTCTTGCAAATTGTCCTGCAGCTTTGATTAATGCCGTACGCTGTTCTATTGGAATATCAAATATTTGATCGGTATGGTTTGTAAGTAGTGAAAGGAGGGCAATACAACGAGCTATTTCAGCTGTATTTATTACTATATTTTCGTCAATTTCTTCTTGGTGTATCATAAAAAAAGATCAATCTTGGCTGAAAATCCAAGGCTGCAAAGATAGTTTTTAAACTGTTATGATTTTTAGATTTTGTTTTTCACTTACTATTAATCATTTTTGATCATTTAGTACAGAATTTATATAATCAAGAGCTGAATACCTCCATTCTCATTATTATAAAAACAATTAAATTGAAAACAATTTAGATAACTATTCGTTTGAAAGTACATACAAAGAGTATTATATTCGAATAGTAAAAAATTTATTTGCGTTTTATATAAACATAACCTTGCCAACTCTTGCCTTTATCGTGAAATTCGATCACATAAAAATAAGTTCCTTCAGGCAAACCTTGTGAAGCATTAATAGTCAATTTATTTTGAGAAATACCTCCCCATGAATTATCATATCCGTTTTTAGAATAAACTAAAACACCCCATCGATTATAAATAGATAAAGTATTATTTGAACTAAGTGAAATTCCCTCGATTACAAACGTATCATTCACACCGTCACCATTTGGAGAAATCCCATAATTACGATTTACTACATTATTGATATCAGCAATACTCCCGATAGTAATAGCTTCAAAATTATCTGGTAAGAAAACATTGGATTCAATTGTACCTTCATCCAAGCTTCCAGTAGTAATTTTATTTCCTAATTCAACCCATACATTTAATTCTTTACTCCAACCAACCACTCTTAGGCTTTGCATATTTTCTGCAAAAGCTTTAAGATCACTATCTCGATCCCAAGTTAGTTTAATCGACGTCTCTATTGCTCCGTCTAAATCCCAAAACTCAACTGTATTGATACTTTTTAAAACATTTTGCATTTTAGAAGTGCTAAACCCTGGACTAAATGTAGAAGGAGAACTGGGATCTTCTCTAAAATAGGCTCCTTTATAAATACTATTTTTTTCCTGATTTTGAAGAATCATGGGTCTAAAAGAGTGATCATCACCAATTGGAAAAACAAACTCGCCTTCGTTTATAACTTTTGCATAGCCGTCAACATGGGTAGCATTCCCTTCCCCTACATACAACTGATGTTTTAAAAAGTCAAGACTAACTGTTATATCATCTCTTGGAGTTACTACTTTCCCACTTATAAATAACAAATCATTTGTTAACCCTATAGAAGTATTTAAATACAAGTTGTCAAATACATCAATTTCTATATTTTTAAATATGGCTTCATTCTTCCCCGCAACCACTAAGTAATCTTTTATGCTATAGAAACCTACTAATCCTTCATTTTTATCAAAGACTCCATCATTTATTAAATTGGTATGAAAACCGACTTGGCCATTTTCATGTATTTGCACATTACCATTATTGTAAAATGCAGATTGTGCATTCACATTAAGCAACGTAACAATTAACAAAAAAAGGAACAATAATTTTTTCATTTTATTTAATTATATACCCCAAAAAGTTTTTGAATCACTCTCAATTTCTTGATATTGTGTTGCGGCGATATCTGTTTTATACATTATTAATTCATTAAAACCAGTAGTTGCATAATTAATAGTACCATCACCTGCTGCCCAACAAATTGCAAAATTTTCAGTCCGAGTACATCTTCCTGATGTATGTGTTCCGTTAAAGCGTTCTACTAATGTTGAACGGACAATCGCGTTGGTTGCTGTTTTTATAAAAGTATAGATATCCCAAAAACCGGCTTTCCCGCTATTATTAAAAGATCGAGGATTATTACAACAAAAACCGGGATCAAAATAGAGACTTCCATCACTCCAGTTAACATGTGAAGACCAACGATCACTACCTGTCAATACACCAAAGGAGTGTTGATTTCTGTTTGTTGCTCTCATTGTTCCAATTACAGTACCTTGAACACCATTAGTAGTTACAACTTGAATACCACCACCTGAAACAGTTAAAAAATCATTTATTCCATCACCTTGAAAATAGGGTAGAACAGTATTTGTGTAAAATACAGGTTGGAAAAGTATATTTGTTTGAACTGCATTTCTTCCTAAACCACTTTGATCATACCAAATAGTAACATATACTTCACTTGTACCTCGCCAAGCATCAATAGCTGCAACATCAACAATGTCATTATCTGCCCAACCAAAATCTTTTTCCTCATCAATCAGAACTCCAGCAATACGAGCTTTTCTCAATCTAATTAAAGGACCTTCATAGTCACTTTCTAACACTCGCATCGAAAAAGCAAAACTAATATTATCTAATTTTTCATCGAGAATATGTAGTGGTTTCATTGTGGGAAACTGATTGTAGTTTGCTATTTGACTGTAGCCAGATAACGAACATAAAAAAAGTATATTTAGAATAAAGCTTTTCATACTATTTTTTTAAGTCTCCTGTTAGATGAGCTGTATTAGTAGCAGTAATTATAAGACCTACTCCAGCATCCTTACCAGCAGTCTTAAAACGTGATAATCTATTTAATATGGTAGCTCCTCCTGCAATTGTTACGTTCCCTATCCCTGTTTGATAAATACTTACATTATAGCCAATGGTCAAGCCTGTTGGTACTGTAAGGGTAACTGCTGCTGCACTATTAAAAGTAAAAACTTTTCCGTTATCTGCAGCTACTAATGTGTAATTTGCTGTTTTAGGTACGACGATTACTACAGCGGATAAATAAGCACCTCCATCAGTACCTGCTGTTATTTGATTATTAGCGTTGGCACTTACAACTTTGGCAGTACCTCCACTATTACTTAATGTGATATCTCCTGTTGCTGAAGCCCCTATTGATTGGCTTAGCGTTTGAAGTTCATTAGTGACACTTCCATCAATTTCTGTTCCTGTAATTAAATAAGGAGAAGCGGTTGTTCCTGCTCCCGAAATTGCATTAATTCCTGCTGCAGTAACTTTGGTCTCAGAACCATCTGCAATTGGTAAGGCAATTGCTGTAGAAGCCACGCCGTTGACAGTACTTGTGATAGCTCCAGAAGCGATGCTCAGCGCATTTGAATTAACAATCGGTGCAGATTTTGCACCTCCTGAGTCTGTTACTGTTAAAGTATTTACAGAAGAGGCAACACTTGTATTAATTTCATTTGTTATACTTCCGTCAACTTCTGTTCCTGTAATTAAATAAGGAGAAGCGGTTGTCCCTGCTCCAGAAATTGCATTAATTCCTGCTGCAGTAACTTTAGTCTCAGAACCATCTGCAATTGGTAAGGCAATTGCTGTAGAAGCCACGCCGTTTACTGTACTTGTGATAGCTCCAGAAGCGATGCTCAGCGCATTTGAATTAACAATCGGTGCAGATTTTGCACCTCCTGAGTCTGTTACTGTTAAAGTATTTACAGAAGAGGCAACACTTGTATTAATTTCATTTGTTACACTTCCGTCAACTTCTGTTCCTGTAATTAAATAAGGTGAAGCGGTTGTCCCTGCTCCCGAAATTGAATTGATTCCTGCTGCAGTAACTTTGGTTTCAGAACCATTAGCAACTGGTAAGGTAATCGCTGTAGAAGCCACGCCGTTTACTGTACTTGTGATAGCTCCAGAAGTGATGCTAAGCGCATTTGAATTAACAATCGGTGCAGATTTTGCACCTCCTGAGTCTGTTACTGTTAAAGTATTTACAGAAGAGGCAACACTTGTATTAATTTCATTTGTTACACTTCCGTCAACTTCTGTTCCTGTAATTAAATAAGGAGAAGCGGTTGTCCCTGCTCCAGAAATTGAATTGATTCCTGCCACAGTAACTTTGGTTTCAGAACCATTAGCAACTGGTAAGGTAATCGCTGTAGAAGCCACGCCGTTTACTGTACTTGTGATAGCTCCAGAAGTGATGCTCAGCGTATTTGAATTAACAATCGGTGCAGATTTTGCACCTCCTGAGTCTGTTACTGTTAAAGTATTTACAGAAGAGGCAACACTTGTATTAATTTCATTTGTTATACTTCCGTCAACTTCTGTTCCTGTAATTAAATAAGGTGAAGCGGTTGTCCCTGCTCCCGAAATTGTATTGATTCCTGCCACAGTAACTTTAGTCTCAGAACCATTAGCGCTATTAATCCAACTTGTTCCAGTTGCAGTTGACGATAACACCTGACCAGCAGTACCAGCAGAATTACTTTTATCCAGCAATTTACCTTGCAATTCTAGCGTTTGGTTAACAATTACAACAGTATTACCGGTAGTAGGTTCATCAATTTTCATCGCTTCTACACCCCCTACAGTAAATCCAATTTCATCTGCTGCGGGACTGTACATCCCTGTATTGGTGTCGTCTTTAAAACGGAAGGCAGGTTCGTTTTCTGTTCCGTCGGAATTCAGTATTCCTTGAGCACCAATTGCACCACTAACTTCAAATTTATTAGTAGGACTGTTTGTTCCTACGCCCAATCTATTATTCGTACTATCCCAAAATAATTGCGAATTATTTTCGGTAGGTAAACCATTTGCACCTGCAAAAAACACAGAACCTGTAGTACCTTTATGCTCCATAATAAGCCAACCACTTACATCATCATAAATTTTTACTGTTGATGGTGTTGTACTGCTATCATACCAAACATCACCCTCAAATGGGTTGGATGGTGCAGTAGCTGAAGTTGTTACTTTATTATTGACAACATTTATTTTTGTTCCTTTTTGATTAATTACAGTAACTTCTTGTGCAATAGCTATTTGCACAAAAAACAAACATAAGGAAAATAATAAAAACTGCTTGATATTTTTATAAAACATTTATACTTATTATTATTAATCTAAAAAAGGTATTGGATAATCTAGTTTTCCTTGTTTTGAAGAGTTGATTTTTTATAATCAACTCTTCATGTATTCAAACAAGAAATAATTTTTTTTAAGTAATTTATATTACTGAATCCATTGTACTTCAAACACGTCACCTTTATAAATAGCCCAGTCATTTGGAGCTAAAGCAGTTGTATCTAAAGTAACAACACCACCAGTAGCGATTGTATAATCTACATTAGCTCTTAATTTTGCTCCATTTCTATATACCCACACTTTTTCATAAGCCAATGGTATAGTAATATCTGTAAGTGTTGGTTGAGTAGCATCAGCGGCTGCAGCTACTTCTAAATGACCACCTTTTACTAAATCTGTAACTAATAATTTTTGAATCTCACCTGTTTTTTCATCTCTAATCAAAACTGTCCAACCAGTTTCCGTAGCAGCTGTGCCAGTACCCGATATGGTTGTTCCATTAGAACCAATAGATTGCGTAGTTGCAGCTGTGGCAGCGGCTGTAGTAGGTGCTACTAATTTTAAACCATCTAATGAAAATATCTTTCCTGTTGCATCAATGTAAGTGTTATCAGATAAAGTACCACCAAGTTGCCAAGTTGATACAATACCTCCGTCTGGAGTTGCATCTGTAAGCAAAGTCAAACCATTTTTAACTTGCAAGAACTTTTTAGTTCCCTTGTTGTCAACAACTCTAATAGTTCCATTAAGTACTTTAGATTTACTTGCATCTTCTGTTTTTGTCACATCCCCTGTAACTTTTTGTGCACTAACCGCACCAACTGATAACATACATATTGCTACCAATCCTAATTTCAACTTGTTTTGTAAACTTTTTTTCATTTTCGATTTATTTAAATTTATATATTTGGGTTTTATTATTTTCTTTTAATAAAATTGAACTATTCTAATTTTATCACCTTGATAGCAAATTGCTTCTGCTTCTAGCTCTATAGTAGTAGTATTCACAACCGTAAAAGCAATTCGAACGCCATTACGATACACGTCAATTTGTTTTGGATTTGCTATTGGATAAGGTGGAGAAAACTGACTTTGACCATTGGTTGCAGTAATAACAATTTCTTCTTCTCTTAATAATGCAGAAGCTTCAATTCTTTTTAAGGTACCTGTTGCTTTATTAACAACAATGATATTATTTGCATCTATATCAATTGTATCCTCCAAGCCAGTAATCGCTAATGTATTTGAGCCATTTGTTGTTATTGTAGTTTCTTTGGTCAAAGTACCACCTAGTTGAATTGTATTGCCCGCATCAATTGTTAAACCGTTTGCTACTGAAACTTTAGAATTGGCTGTATAATTAGCCCAAGTTGTTCCATTATAAATATAAATATCCCCATTGGTTTCATCTATATAAATATCCCCAATTTTAGGACTTAAATCTACTTGAGAATTTGGATTTCCCAAGCCACTTTTAGGATTTGAATTTATTGGTATCCAAGTACTACCATTCCAAACACTTATAATATCTCTAGCTTTTGAATTGTTAACCCAGAAATCACCTATATTGTTTATAGTTGGAGCTACCGTTGCTGTTGTAACAGCTGTTCCATTAACACATAAACTTTTCCAAGATACTTCTTGAAACATAAAAATACATTTCTCGTCTGTATTATATATTAATGCTCCATGCAAAGGAATTATGGCATTCATCTGAGCTGAAGTCAATCTACTTAATACCAAAACCTTATTAGTACTTTCTAATTCTAATAAGGAATTACCATTAATTACAGATGGATTATCTCCTATCTTAACTTGTGCACTTACACAGGAAGAAATTAGAGTTAATAATAGTAAAACATTAGATTTATTTAAAGTCATCTACAAGTTAATTATCGATCAAATGTAATAATTTATCGTCAAAAAGCATATTTTTTATTTTTTTTATAAAATAAAAATAAATAAAAAAGTAAAAATTGCCTTATTTGAGTAACCCCAATAATTAAAACACACAGTAAAATAGCTACATACAGTAAAATTATAATGAATCATAACAAATTTGTTAAACTATAAAAACATAAAAAAAATCTTATAGTAAAAAACCTTAATTATTTAAAACTCATTTAAAAAAATACTACAAATTTGCTTCAAAAATTTGTTTGCTCTTAAATTTAATATCCATTTGAGAATATTGCATAACTACACATTCAATACTAATTTTAATGTTTCCTTTTAAGAAGTAGGTAAATTATCAGGTTTGATTACCAATTGATTTTTGTACTTAATATCACTACCTTCGGACTTTTTTGAAAAATATCTTATTTGCTATGCTATTCCAAATAAAATCATACCTCCAGTTTTTTTGGTATTCCAAAAATGAGCATGCAGTTCATTCTCCTTTTGTTTTCACTTTGATTACAAAATGTTTTTATGATACAAAGACAAAAAGTGATTACACCACTCTAAAACAATTTCGAAAAAAACTACTTGATAACACCAAAAGCATCGAAATTGTTGATTTCGGAGCTGGTTCGAAGGTTTTTCAGTCCAATCATCGCATTATAGCACAAATAGCAAAGACGGCTGGAATAAAATCTAAAAGAGCCGAATTATTATATCGCATTAGTAGTTATTTCGAACCAAAAAACATATTAGAACTAGGAACTTCATTAGGGTTGGCTACCTCTGCTTTGGCAATAGGAAATCCAAAAGCGACTATAACGACACTAGAGGGTTGTTCGCAAACAGCCGCACAAGCACAATTACAGTTCACAAAATTTGGTTTGAAAAATATCCAAACTGTAGTGGGTGAGTTTGAAGCTTCATTTGAGAAATTATCTATTGAAAAGGAAACTTTTGACCTTATTTATTTTGACGGTAACCATTCAAAAAAAGCTACTTTAGCCTATTTTGAACAGTTGCTCTCTACGATTACCAATGACACTGTTTGGATTTTTGATGACATTCATTGGTCCAAAGAGATGGAAGAAGCTTGGAATACTATTAAACAACATTCCAAGGTAACTGCTACTATTGATACTTTTCAATGGGGATTGGTTTTCTTTCGAAGAGAACAACCCAAAGAGCATTTTATTATTAGAACCTAAATTTAAAATTTCATTATGAATATTGAGCAAATTTTCGAAAACAATAAAAAATGGGTTGCCAAGCAACTTCAAACTAATGAACATTATTTTGATGAACTAGGCAAAGGACAAAATCCAGAATTTTTATATATTGGTTGTTCCGATAGTCGTGTTTCTGCTGAGGAATTGATGGGTTTACAACCCGGAAATGTATTCGTTCACCGAAACATTGCAAACATGGTCCCCAATACCGATCTCAATTCGATGTCGGTAATTAATTACGCAGTCATGCATCTCAAGGTGAACCATATTGTAGTATGTGGTCACTATGGTTGTGGTGGTGTACATGCAGCCATGCAACAATCTGATTTAGGAATTTTGAATCCTTGGTTAAGAAATATTCGTGATGTATACAGAATTCACCGCAAAGAATTGGATGTCTTAACGAATGAAGAGGATAAATACAAAAGATTGGTAGAGCTAAATGTTCAAGAGCAGTGCATCAACATCATAAAAACTGCCGAGGTTCAAAAAGCCAATACAGAGCGAAGTTTAAAAGTATACGGATGGATATTTGACATTCATACTGGAAATCTAATAGACCTCAATATTGATTTTGATGCTATATTAAAGGATATTATGGCGATTTATAAAATTACAGATTAGTTTTTCTATTTTATATCTACTAATCTATTTCCGAGCAATTTCCGTATAATTAAAAAGTCTTTTGTACTTTTAAAAAGTAGAAAAATAAATTCATTAACAGATGACAGCAATGGCAAACCCATTAATAAAAATATCAAATATCAAACGTAATTTTGCCTTGGGTGAAGAAACCGTTTACGTGCTCAAAGGCATTGATTTGGAAATTAACAAAGGTGAATATGTTGCTTTGATGGGGCCGTCTGGTTCAGGAAAATCGACTTTAATGAATCTTTTGGGTTGTCTGGATACACCCACCTCTGGGAATTACGTTTTAAATGGAAAAGATGTTAGCAAAATGAAAGATGATGAGTTGGCAGGTATTCGAAACAAAGAAATTGGTTTTGTATTTCAAACCTTCAACTTACTACCTCGCATGGATGCTATCGACAATGTTGCACTACCAATGATTTATGCAGGTTTTGTTAAATCAGACCGAAAGAAAAGAGCCGAAGAAGTATTAACACAAGTAGGACTTGCTGATCGTATGGACCACCAACCCAACCAACTTTCTGGTGGGCAAAGGCAAAGAGTTGCCATCGCGAGAGCATTGGTTAACAAACCATCTATTATTCTTGCCGATGAGCCTACAGGAAATCTTGATAGTAAAACGTCTGTTGAAATTATGGCGCTTTTTGACGAAATTCATGCAAACGGTAATACAGTTATACTAGTAACACATGAGGAAGATATCGCAGAACATGCCAATAGAATTATTCGATTAAGAGATGGGTTAGTCGAAAGCGATACCCTCAAAAGTTAGAAGTTATAAATTAGAGTTTATGAGTTATGAGTTAAAAGCTGGAGTATGTGAGACCTAATTATAATCCTTTTCAAAATCCTAAATAGTTAAAAAATGAAAATATATACCAAAACCGGTGACGGTGGAACCACAGCACTTTTTGGAGGTACTCGCGTTCCTAAAGATCACATACGAATAGATAGTTATGGTACTGTAGACGAGTTAAATTCATATATAGGATTGATTCGTGATCAAGATATAGACACACATTATAAGGAAGTATTGATCGAAATTCAGGACCGCCTTTTTACGGTGGGCGCAATTTTGGCTACTCCTCCCGAAAAGGAACTTTTAAAAAATGGACAACCGCGATTAAAGAATCTTGGTATCATTGAAAGTGATCTTCAATTATTAGAAAATGAAATTGATACAATGGAGTTTACTTTACCTCCTATGACGCATTTTGTGTTACCGGGTGGACATACTACAGTGTCATATTGTCATATAGCACGCTGTGTTTGTCGAAGAGCCGAACGCCTAGCAGTACATTTAAACCATGATGAACCTATTGAAGAACTGACGATTCACTACCTAAACCGACTTTCTGACTACCTTTTTGTCTTGGCACGAAAGTTGAGTTTTGACTTAAACGCTGAAGAAGTGAAATGGATACCGAGAAAATAATTAGGAGTTATAAATTAGGAGTTTTGAGTGTAATTTTTCAATAATTTATAACTTATAATTCAAAACTCAAAAACGACGTTCTTAATTTTATTATAAAAAAAACTTTTTTTACTTGTATTTTTCAGTAAAAAATTTATTTTTGCAAAAACTAAATCAATAAAAAGATGTATTGGACATTAGAATTAGCATCCTACCTAAGTGATGCACCATGGCCTGCTAACAAAGACGAACTTATTGACTACGCTATACGTGCAGGAGCACCGTTAGAAGTGGTAGAAAACCTTCAGTCTATTGAAGACGAAGGCGAGATATATGAATCAATGGAAGAAATTTGGCCTGATTACCCAACTGACGAAGATTATCTTTGGAATGAGGACGAATATTAGAAAATAAAGCAAAGAAAAAAGTCTCAATCCGAGGCTTTTTTTTTGGTTAAACATAGGAACAAAAAAACAATTTAGCAATATAAACTATTATGAGTTTTATAAACAGCATTCTAAAAGCCTTTGTTGGAGACAAATCCGAGAAAGATGTTAAGGCATTACAGCCTTATCTTAAGAAAATAAAATCGTTTGAAAGCACTTTAATCACATTATCACATGATGATTTAAGAGCCCGAACATATTATTTCAAAAATCAAATCAAAGAAGCACGTACTGCTATTGACGATAAAATAAATTCGTTAAAAGAAGAAGTTGAAGCTACTGAAGACATTGATCAAAGAGAAGATCTTTACGAAAAAATCGATGCGCTTGAAAAAGAAGCTTATGAGATTTCTGAAAAAACATTGCTTGAAATTCTTCCAGAAGCTTTTGCAGTTGTAAAAGAAACAGCAAGACGTTTCAAAGACAATGCTCAAATTACAGTAACGGCTACAGAGCAAGATAGAGTTTTCTCTGCCTTGAAACCTTACGTTTCTATTGAAGGAGATAAATCGGTTTGGCAAAACCAATGGAATGCTGCTGGTAAAGCTATCACTTGGGATATGATTCACTACGACGTTCAGTTGATTGGTGGTATGGTATTGCACCAAGGTAAAGTAGCCGAAATGCAAACGGGAGAGGGAAAAACATTAGTGGCTACCCTACCAATGTACTTGAATGCCTTGACAGGAAACGGAGTACACTTGGTAACTGTGAATGATTACTTGGCAAAACGTGATAGTACTTGGAAAGCACCATTGTTCGAATTTCACGGTATGACTGTGGATTGTATTGACAATCATCAACCAAGCTCTGACGGAAGAAAAGCAGCCTACAACGCAGACATTACTTATGGGACCAATAACGAATTTGGTTTTGACTACCTAAGAGACAACATGACCCATTCACCAGATGATTTGGTTCAACGCAAACATAATTTTGCGATTGTCGATGAGGTCGATTCTGTTTTAATTGATGATGCTAGAACACCATTGATTATTTCTGGACCAGTTCCTCAAGGAGACCGTCATGAATTTAATGAATTGAAACCAAAAATCGAAAACCTAGTGACCTTACAACGTCAACTAGCAAACGGTTTTTTGTCTGAAGCTAAAAAATTAATCAAAGAGGGTAACACCAAAGAAGGTGGTGTATTATTGTTGAGAGCTTACAGAAGTTTGCCAAGAAACAAAGCCTTGATTAAATTCTTAAGTGAAGAAGGAATCAAACAATTGCTTCAAAAAACGGAAAATAGCTACATGCAGGACAACAACCGTGAAATGCATAAGATTGATGAAGCATTGTACTTTGTTATCGAAGAAAAAAACAATCAAGTTGAATTGACAGACAACGGTATCAAATACCTTTCTGGAGATACAGATGCAGATTTCTTTGTACTTCCAGATATTGGAACAGAGATTGCCCGCATTGAAAAGAAAAACCTAGACAAAGATGCTGAAGCAGATGAAAAAGAACATTTGTTCCAAGATTTTAGCATTAAGAGTGAGCGTATTCATACCTTAACACAATTGTTAAAAGCGTATTCTTTGTTCGAAAAAGATGTAGAATACGTAATCATGGACAACAAAATCATGATTGTCGATGAGCAAACAGGTCGTATCATGGACGGTCGTCGTTATTCTGACGGATTACACCAAGCGATTGAAGCCAAAGAGAACGTAAAAATCGAAGCCGCTACTCAAACTTTTGCAACGGTAACTTTGCAAAACTATTTCAGAATGTACAACAAATTAGGTGGTATGACTGGAACAGCGGTGACTGAAGCTGGAGAGCTTTGGGAAATCTATAAATTGGATGTTGTTGAAATTCCGACAAACAGACCAATGGCAAGACACGATAAAGAAGATTTCATCTACAAAACGACACGTGAGAAATTCAACGCCGTTATCGAGGATGTAACCGAATTATCAAAAGCAGGTCGTCCAGTATTAATTGGAACAACCTCTGTAGAAATCTCCGAATTATTAAGCCGTATGCTTAAAATGAGAGGGGTTACTCATAACGTTTTGAATGCCAAAATGCACAAACAAGAGGCGCAAATCGTAGAAGATGCAGGAAAACCAGGAGTCGTTACTATTGCCACCAATATGGCGGGTCGTGGAACGGATATCAAATTATCTGCTGAGGTTAAAGCAGCAGGTGGATTGGCAATTGTAGGTACAGAACGTCATGATTCTCGTCGTGTAGACCGTCAGTTACGTGGTCGTGCAGGACGTCAAGGAGATGTGGGAAGTTCTCAATTCTACGTTTCGCTAGAAGACAACTTAATGCGTTTGTTTGGATCAGAAAGAGTAGCCAAAGTAATGGACAGAATGGGACTAGAAGAAGGAGAAGTAATCCAACACTCTATGATGACCAAGTCTATTGAGCGCGCTCAAAAGAAAGTCGAAGAAAATAACTTTGGTGTTCGTAAGCGTTTATTAGAGTATGATGATGTAATGAATGCACAACGTGAAGTAGTGTACAAACGTCGTCGTCACGCTTTGTTTGGAGAACGCTTGAAATTGGATATCGCCAATATGCTGTATGATACCTGCGAAGTGGTAGTTCAAAGTAGTAAAGCAACAAATGACTTCAAAGCATTTGAATTTGATACAATTCGTTATTTCTCTATCACTTCCCCAGTGAGCGAAGCTGAATTTGTAAAACTAACAGACATTGAATTAACAGGTAAAATTTACAAAGAAGCATTAAAATATTATACCGAGAAAACAGAACGTAGCGCTAGAGAAGCTTACCCTATCATTGCAGGAGTTTACGAAGACATAAGTAACAGTTACGAACGTATTGTCGTTCCGTTCACAGATGGTGTAAAATCACTGAACGTAGTAACAGACCTTAAAAAAGCATACGATTCACAAGGAAAACAATTAGTAGCTGATTTTGAAAAAAATATCACACTATCGATAGTTGATGAAGCTTGGAAAAAACATTTACGCAAAATGGACGAATTGAAACAATCGGTTCAATTGGCAGTTCACGAGCAAAAAGACCCATTGCTTATCTACAAATTCGAAGCCTTTAACTTGTTCACAGGAATGCTTAACGGTATCAACAAAGAAGTGATTTCTTTCCTTTTCAAAGGAGATTTACCTCAGCAGTCGGCTCCAGAGATCATTCATGAAGCAATAGAATTACCTCGTCCAAAAGAAAATTTAACCATTCAAAAAGACGAAATCGTTTCTAGCGAAGCTGCCAATCGTGAAGCTGGCGATACACAACAACGTCAAGTGACAGAAACGATCACTCGTGATATGCCAAAAATCAATCGCAATGACACCGTTACTATTCAAAATGTAGCTAGTGGACAAACGCAAGAGATGAAATATAAAAAAGCAGAAACATTAGTTGCAACAGGCCAATGGGTTGTTGTTAAATAATACTTCTCTTTTACAGAAGGCTAAATCCCCAATTACGAAAGTAGTTGGGGATTTTTTTGTGATTTGTTTTTTGCTTTCTTTTGTAGCAGTAGGATTGGTTTTCATAATAACTTCTGCTCCCGCTATGCGTTGCAATCTCTTGTATTTGCTATCGCAATACAAGAGGATTTTCACTACTATCGGGGCTAGTTAGAGCGATTTTGTTTTCATAATTATGATTTTGAAAATGTCTTACAAATAGAACGTATTTTTGATAGTTTGTAAGAATTATTTATTACATTTGATTTAACAATAAAGCGAAATAAACATTCGCCAAGCCACCTAATTTTGGGTGTATATACGAAGGTTTGTTTCGACTATATAGAAGTTAGCTGTAATCATAAATAACACCACACTAAAAACTAAATGAGAGCAATTGCAGATAAATTAATTAGGATTGAAAAAATAGTCATAAAATTTGAGGATTTTCGAGAAGAATTTATTGCTTGCGAGGCAAGACTAAAAAAAGTACTTTCTGATATTATTCAGGATTATGCAGAAGAATTTAATTTATCTAAACACAATAGTGTCAGAAAGTTAAAATTCTATAGTGTTGTTTCTAGAGTTAAAGAATCAAATAGTTTGTCTGAAAAACTAATTAGAAACAATGATTATAACGAATTTGATTTAATTTTAGAAGATATAGAAAACTTTAATCAACTTGAGCTTAAATCCAAACTGAAAGAAGTTGATGATATTATTGGGATCAAAATTTTAACGGATTTAAATATTGACACAATCAATATGTATAAGTTAATTAGTTCGTCAAATTTTATCACAAATGCTAAAAGTAAAGGCATTGAATTAAATGAAGATGATCTAAAAAAACAACCAGTTCGAATGCAAAATGGTTTAAACATATATAAAATAAGATGTCAATTTGAAGATTGGAAGTTTGAACTGCAAATCAAAAGCAAACTTGAATCAGCTTGGGGAGACATGGAACACTCAATCTTTTATAAAGATTACAAAGTAACACCTGTCAGGGATCTAGCACAACAATCAATGAATCATATCGGGAAACTATTAATTGAAATTGATGGCTTTCTTCAAGAAATTAGAAATGCTAATGATAATTTTTCAATTAATTCAAGAGTTATTTTATTCATCAACCAATTTGAAGAAAATTTTTCAAAAACAATTCGAGAAAAACTCAATGGAATATCGTATAATTTTAAAAAAATTGCTTCAATCTGTTATAACATAAGTCAGGTAAATGGAAATATTTTAGACAATCCTGATATTAACACAGAATATCAATCGTTAGAAATTGAAAAATTTAGTTCTTATATTAAATACCGAAATGAAAATTTTGACCTTCAGATTTTTGAATCAATAATTCTCTCAAATCTTGACACACCTATAGATCAAAACAATTTACAGAATAACTTAGATAATTATTTCAATTTAATAAAACAATCATATATTAAAATGATTATTGAAAATAGACTAATTCAGGATGAAGAATTAGCATCTTTCATTGTTGAAACCATTTTTAAAGCTTGTTTAAGTTATGATTGTAAAGAATATATCTTAAACACTAAGAATTTATACAATCACATTGATAATTTAAAAATTCTAATAGATGCAATTGAAGTTTTAGAATTAGAACAATACTTAATTGAACAAATCATTTCAGTTTACTCAATTTTTACTTTTAATGGTAACATTTCTGAATATTGTCAAACCATCGACAAAGATCAATTAACACAAAAACTTGAGCAAACAAAAAGTGAAATAGAAAAATTATCTATTGACTCCAAAAGTTCAATCACATCAAATCTGTCTAAACTAATAAGTAGCTTAAATTAAATTATGAATTTCCCAGGTATCAAATATAAGCAATCAAAGTATGATCTAGTTTCAACTGTATTACCATTCGGTCTAACTAACCGCATAAGTAAAACTCTAATATATGGCATTAATGAGGGTGGATATCAAAGAGCCCAAGATGAAAAACATTTCTTAAACATTAAAAAATACATTGAAACAAAAGATTTTATATTTCCTAATTCAATCATCTTAGCGATTGATGAATCAAGATTAAAAGATATTGTCACTGAGGAGAAAGGTGATGGTATTATTTATTTAAATTTTGAAAAAATTGATGGTCAGATTTTTAGAGTTGTGGATGGTCAACACAGACTATTAGGTCTAGAAAATGCATTAAAAAATGATCCCTCTTTAAATGACTTGGGTTTACAAATATCCATAATCATTACTCCTGAAAACAAAAGATCTATCGAAATGGAAATATTTAGTAACATAAACTCAAAAGCAAAAAGATTAAAAACTGACTTAATTGAACTTGCAAAATATGATTACAGAATCATAGAAAACAAAATAGGTAAAAGTGAATTAAACCAACATATTGCCATAAATACAGCATATTACCTGAATGAAGATTTCACTTTAGAAAATGTTTGGCAAAATGCGATAAAAATTGATATACATTCTGAACATAAAATTGGAATTATAGGAGTGAAAGCATTTAGTGAGGCTATTTCAGGAATTATAACAAGTTACATCAATAAGAATTCTAAAATTGTCAGTTCATTGGAAAATCAAGAATTAATAGACTTTTCAAGAAACTCGGCTAAAGAAATTAGTGATTTTATTATTGAATCTTGGAAAATTGTAAATAAGAAATGGCCAAATGCTTTTCTTGATCCGCATAAAGTTATTGATATTGATACTCAATACAAATCAATCGTTTACAATCCAAGTTTCTATATTCAAAAAACTTTAGGTTGCAAATCAATAAATTATATCATTTCTGACTTATTAAAAAAACATTTTGAAAACACTTTCAATAATGATGTTTTATCCAATTTCGAAGAAATCATCTTTAAAAGTAAGCTAAATGATTATGATTGGATTTTAGGTAAAACTTTAAGCGGGATTAGTTCAGAATCCGGATTTAATAAAGTCTCAAAAATAATAAAGAACGAGGAAGATTTCGTACGTAAAGAATAAAATGACTACAGCTAACAGCCATTTTGAGCTAGCTGGAATTTAGTGGAATTATCGTTTCGCATCAAGTTTTCCTTAAGCCGAAAATTGAGCGGTTACGAACTTCCAGCCATCTCAAAGTGGCAAAACGTTGGCAGTAATTATAAAAAACCGAAGGATAACAAATGGGATTAATCAAATTTGAAGGAAAACCAATTGAAAAACTAATTGATGTAATTAGCCAAGGAATTGGTACATTATACAAACCAAGATCAATTAGAAAAGAAGCTGAAGCAGAGGCTTATAAAATTGTAATAATTGAAAAAGCGAAGGCAAATGCTCTTGCTGAAGGTAAATTAATTGATTTAGAACTTTATGAAAATATTCAAGAAAGAATAATTCATCAAGAAACTAGAAAACAACTAAATATTGATAATATTGCTCAAATTGCTGCAAATCAATTAAATCAAGAAGAGGAAGTTTCTAATGAAAACGTGGAAAATGATTGGACTACAAGATTTTTCAATATTGCTGAAGATATTTCTGACGAAGAAATGCAAAATCTTTGGGGTAGAATACTTGCAGGCGAAATTAAACAGCCAAAGTCATTTTCATTAAGAACTTTAGAACTTTTAAAAAACTTGTCTAAAGAAGAAGCAGAAATTTTTACAAAATTTTCCAATCTTAAACTTGTTGTTGGAAACACAAGTATGGTTTTCAATCAAGATAACGGAAAATTTTTGGAAGATGAATTCGGTATTAAATTTACAGATAGATTATTACTTACTGAACTTGGTCTTTTGTCAAGTGAAAATAATCTAGAATTTTCCTTTTATGCTACTGAACAGAATAATAGAATGGATGTTATTGAATATGGAAATAAAGCTATTGTGCTTAATAGACCAGAAAACACACCGAAACAAGCTATTCAAGTGCTAGTATTTACAAAAGCTGGCATAGAATTATCAAAACTAATTGAACAAGAAACAAATGTAAATTACATTAAAAAAATATGTCCAAATTTTGTACAACAAAATGTAAAAATTGAATACGGAGATTTGGTAAAATTACCTAATGGACAAGTATTGTTATTAAATAAAACAGAATTTAATCAATAAAATAACTACTGCCAACACAGGTTTTGCGTGATTGCGAATTATGTGGTAAATTCACGTTTATCTTTCGCAAGAAATTTTGTAGTAACAGAAAAACCTCGGTTCCGAAGTTCGCAACCACGCAAAGCCTGGGAACGTTGGCAGACAGTTTGGGAAAACGCAGGAGAATTCAATAACTTAATTAATAACAAAATGGAACTAAAAGATTTGATAATTAAATATTATAATTCTGACGATAAAACTGAAAAAGCAGAATTAAGAAGCGAATTACTAAAAAAGAAAACTGAATTAGATTTGCCTGAAGCTTTTCAAATTGCTGTTTTTAGTCATTATACCGCTTATGAAATATCTAAAACGAAAGGATTTTTAGATGCAATGCTTAAATTTTCTTCACAATGATGAAAAAAGGAATAGTTACTTTTATCTTATTGGTAATGAGTATTGTAACATACGGACAAAAGAAAACGCCATTTCTACAAAATATACGTAGCTATATTATAACAGATTCTGACACAATTAAAATCCAACGTTATAATGGTACAGAATATCATAAATTAGTTGCTCTTACTAATAGTCCATACGAAGTTAATAACTACGCTGTTGCTGTTGCTGTAATTAGTATAGAAGCCTATTTAGATGCCAGAAGTAGTGGTCAAATACAAGACAATCCAAATGAAATTGAAAGACGATTTAATAACCTTACTAACATTGCAAAATCATACAAATTAACTTTTAATATAGAAAATTATAGAAAAGAGGCTTCCTATTACAAAACTAAAGAAGATAAAGAAACGGAAAGAATCAAAGAACATAATGATTTAGTTAAAAAAAATGCTGAAATTGAAAAGCAAAGAATTGATAAAATTTACAAGGAAAAAAAACAATCTGACAGCATTTATTATGTAGAACTTAAACAAAAAGCAAAAAATGATTCAATACAATACGTAAACCAAAAAAAGATAAATGATTTAGTTGAAAAAGAACAAAGAAAAAAAGATGCTATAAAACAAATAGCAATAAATAAAAAACAAAAAAAACAAGAGATTGAAATTAAGACCACACGTAAATTAGAAAATGAAAAACGAAGAAATCTTATAATCAATAAATACGGAAAAGAAAACGGAGAAGCTATTTTAAATCATAAAGTTAAAATAGGATGGACAAAATCAATGTGCATCGCTTCATGGGGAAAACCATATGATATTAACCGAACGACAAACGCATATGGAACACAAGAGCAATATGTTTACAGTTTAAAAAAGTATTTATATTTTGAAAATGGAATTTTAACAGGCATTCAAGATTAACGAAAAATAAAACCGATCTGCCAACACACGTTTGGCGCAATTGCGAATTTTGTGGTAAATTCACGTTCACGTTTCGCAAGAAATATTATCTTAGTGGAAAATAATCAGTTCCGAAGTTCGCAACTGACGCCAAGCGCGGGAACGTCAAACTGTCTAAAAACCTCTTTTTTTCAAAATTAATTTTAACCCAAATATTCTTCCTAAATATTTGTACACCAAATGAAATATGCGTAAATTTAACAAGGCTTCGTAGCAAGCTC
>NZ_JAOQMX010000026.1 GCF_025960985.1 Flavobacterium psychraerolatum
TGCTACCGAATTAACCGCTCACAAAACAAAGACACAATATTCAATAATTTAATCAAAAGAATGGTAAAAGCAGATAATATTTGTCAAAAGGAGATTATATGTAACTAACTGCTTACCTCAATAAAACTTAAATAATAATCTGTGCTAATCTGTGAAATCTGTGTTTTGTATGTTATTTCATTTCCTCCAAAATTCGAATAATCTTATCTAATTTTTCGATTTCGATGGAGTTTAATTTATCAGCCAAAGCTTCAATTTCGAGCTTTGCTTCTTTGTTGGTGTTGTAGTCGTCTTGTGCTTGTACACGATCACGTTCATTTTGACGGTTTTGTGCCATCATAATTATAGGTGCAGCATAAGCAGCTTGGGTAGAAAACAATAAGTTTAACAAAATAAATGGATAAGCATCCCAATGTTTGAAAAAGGCAACCATATTTAGTCCCATCCAAATGATTACAAAGACAGTTTGGATGATTATAAAGCGCCAAGATCCCATTCCTTTGGCGACAGCATCAGCTATTCGGCCACCATAATTTAGATTTTCACGGTAGCTTTGGTGCCAGTTTTTATTCAGATTCATAAGAGTATAATTTTACGATATAAAGTAACGAAAGTTTTTAGTACGAGCTAAAATAAAGAAATAAACTTTTATAGCATGTATATTAGGTAGATTGCAGCTTAAAAATACTTCTCAACTGTTTCTATTTCGGTTAGATAGTAGTATTTTTGCCAAAATTAAAAAATCAGCTATGTACAAGTTACTATTACGTCCCTTACTTTTTTGTTTTGATCCTGAGAAAGTACATTACTTCACTTTTTCACTAGTTCGTTTTACCTCAAAAATCCCTGGTTTTAGTGCTTTGTACAGATCCTTGTATTTGGTAGATGATAAACGTTTGGAAACAGAAGTGTTTGGGTTGAAATTCAAAAATCCGGTCGGATTAGCAGCTGGTTTTGATAAGGATGCGAAATTGTACAAGGAATTATCCAATTTTGGTTTTGGTTTTATCGAAATCGGAACTTTAACTCCCAAAGGACAAGAAGGAAATCCAAAAACGCGTCTCTTTCGATTAAAAGAAGACCAAGCGATTATCAACAGAATGGGTTTTAATAACGGTGGTGTACTTGAAGCTGTCGAACGATTGAAATCAAACAACGGCGTTTTGATTGGTGGAAATATTGGTAAAAACAAACTCACACCCAACGAAGAGGCAACTTCAGATTACGAAATTTGTTTTGACGCCTTGTATGCTCACGTAGATTATTTTGTTGTGAATGTTAGTTCACCAAACACGCCCAATTTACGTGCCTTGCAGGACAAAGAACCATTGACACAATTGTTGCAAACACTACAAAATAAAAATATAGCTAAGCCAAAACAAAAACCAATTTTACTAAAAATCGCTCCAGATTTGACAGACGATCAATTACTAGATATTATTGATATTGTTAATGCTACCAAAATTGCAGGTGTAATTGCAACCAATACAACAATCTCCCGTGAAGGTTTACAATCTGAAAACAAAACGGAAATGGGTGGGCTGTCAGGAAAACCATTGACAAAACGATCTACAGAGGTAATTCGATTTTTATCTCAAAAAAGTAATAAATCATTTCCGATCATCGGAGTAGGAGGGATACATACCGCCGAAGATGCTTTAGAAAAATTAGATGCTGGTGCAAGTTTAGTACAACTCTATACCGGATTTATTTATGAAGGCCCTGCATTGGTCAAAGCCATTAATAAAAATATTTTGGCTAGAAAATAATTTTTCGATCTATAATTTTATGCTAACCAACCCTATTTTTAAAAATACGGTTGGTTTTTTTACTTTAAAATAGTACAAATTAAAACCAGGCTATGTTTAATATCATCCTTATTTTTGTCTTTCTGCTGTTGGGAATCGTTTTGCAAAATATAAAAAGGTTTCCAGTTTTATCGGCTTACAAAATCCTGAACAAAATTGTGGTGACGGTTTGTTTACCTGCAATTGTATTGTATTATATTCCAAAATTAGTTTGGAGCAATGAACTTTTATACCCTATTGGTGCAGCGTGGATCGGTTTTGTAGTGGCTTTTCTTTTGTTTTATTTTCTAGGAAAAAAATGGGGATGGTCAAACAAATTAATCGGTTGCCTTGTCTTGACAGCTGGTCTCGGAAACACATCGTTCTTAGGATACCCAATTATTAGTGCTTTGTATGGCGAAGCAGGGCTAAAGATTGCTATTTTGGTTGATCAACCAGGTACGGTAGTCGTGTTATCTACTTTGGGTATTTTTGTGGCAACTTATTTTTCGAAAGACAATCTGAATCCCATGCAAATGTTGGTTAGAGTTTTTAAATTTCCTCCCTTTGTGTTTTTTATTATCGCTTGCTTACTGAATGTCTTTTCGATTTCAATTAATGAAAATCTACAAATCATCCTGAAAAGTTTAGGAAGTATTATGGCGCCATTGGCATTAACATCGGTAGGGTTGCAGTTGCGATTTGAGCGTAAAAGTCAACATTGGCGCTTTTTGGGTTTTGGTCTTTTGTACAAATTAATTCTGACTCCTGCATTGATCTATGTTTTGTATGTGATGATTTTGGGTCAAAAATCGGCCATGATTGGAGTGGTATTAATGGAAACTGCTATGGCATCCAATATCACTGCAAGTATTTTGGCAGCAAGCTACGGACTCAAGCCTCGACTAGCGAGCATGATGATCGGATATGGGATTCCGCTATCGTTCATTTCTCTTATTTTTTGGTACTTTGTTGCGCAATATAGTGCCGTCTAAAAGTCCTTTTAGCCTTTATTTATGATTTGATACTAGCACTATTTGCCTTTTTTTTCCTAATTTTAATCAAAATTTAAAATTACATAGCACTATGGCAACAATACGATTAGGAGATATAGCTCCAGATTTCACTACAGATACAACACAAGGAAAAATAAGTTTTCACGAATGGCTAGGTGACTCTTGGGGAGTTTTGTTTTCGCACCCATCCGATTTCACGCCTGTATGCACAACCGAGTTAGGAACAGTAGCAAACTATTTTCCTGAATTTCAAAAACGAAATACCAAAGTAATTGCTTTGAGCGTAGACGGTGTAGAGTCGCATTTGAAATGGATTAAGGATATTGAGGAGACGCAAAATGTAACCCTACAATACCCAATTATCGCTGACGAAAGTAAGGAAGTGGCTAATCTATATGATATGATTCACCCAAATGCTGATAATACGCTAACGGTACGTTCGGTATTTATAATTGGTGCAGACAAAAAAGTGAAGTTGATCTTGACCTATCCTGCATCAACAGGAAGAAATTTTGACGAATTACTTCGTGTGATTGATAGTTTGCAATTAACGGCTAATTATAGTGTAGCTACTCCAGCAAATTGGAAAGACGGTGATGATGTTGTAATTTCAACTGCTATCAAAGACGAAGATATTCCAGCGAAATTCCCAAAAGGATTTAACAGAATCAAATATTATTTGAGAATGACGCCACAACCTAATAAATAAGGGTGTCACCAAATTGACCGATTAAGTGTTATCAAGTTAGAAGGAATCAACTTAGTCAAACAATATTAAAATTATGTCTTGCACGTTTTACTTCTATATCAAAAATAGGAGATACCAAAATGTTCCTTACATAGCATAAAAAAAAAAGGGAATTCAAATTAGTTTTGAATTCCCTTTTTTATGTTCAATAATTTTGATGAATTTGCAAAAGTCTTATTCTATTACTTTTTCGCAAAAAACAATCTAATCCTCGTTTGTTGTAGGTACAAAAATTAATGCAGCATAAGCCGGCAAGTTGGATGTTGCCTTCATAGCTTCATTGTCATAACCTTCCTGATCGATTTGAATAGGATGAACTTCCATGTCGGTAAATTCTTCATCATATCCTGTCCAATCACTATTAAATACCAATTGAAAACCCGCTGCTTGCGTGATTCCAAAACTGTAATTTTCGTACGATACGTTTGATAAATTTATAAGCACCACTGTCGAATCACTAAAATCTTCTTTAGTAGATCGTGCGTAGGCCAATACTTTATTCTGTTCATTAAAGTGCAAAATTTTGGTGAATTGCCCTTTTAATCCTTGGGTTTCAAATTTTTCTTCAGTTCGCAAGCGTACCAAGTCTCTTACCATTCTAGTAATGCCCTTGTGCTTTTTTTGTTGGTCCCAATCAAGTGCTTCTGTATCTTGAAAATATTCATCTTCAATAAATTCCTGACCTTGAAACAGCATCGGGATTCCAGGTGATGTTAGAGTAATAGCAATTCCTAAGATTGCTCTCTTCTTGCCAAAGAAGCTATCTGCGTTTCCTGGCTCAATCTCTTCAGGTACGCGCGCTTTGCCATTCGCAACCTCATCATGAGATTCGGTATATATAATTCTTTCAAAAGCATCTATGTTGTATTTAAATAAGATGGCATCAACTAATGATTGCATATCGCGGTGCTCATCTCCTTGTTCAATTAAAACTTTTCTAACAGGGTGTACAAAATTCATGTCCCATTGTGATCCATAACCCAATCCACCATTCTCAGTAGATAGTGTAACCAAACCGTCACCTTTCAAATCTTCGGCGATAGTTAATTTACCCGGATATTTTGCGTTAATCTCAGCATTAATATCTCTCATTAACATATTTCCTTCTGGAAGTTCACTATCGTAACCCAATCCACCACCTTCATAACGAATGTATGAGGTAGCGTCCATACGCAATCCATCACAATGATAATCTTCAATCCACATTAAAGCGTTGTCTCGTATGTATTGGCGTACTTCCTCGCGACCATAGTCAGGTCGTGAATCTCCCCAAGGAGTCTCAGATCTGTGATCATTATAGAAATAAATTCCACCTTTATCATTTTCAGACCAACCATCAAATTGCCATAAATCCATATCAGAAGGGCCAAAATGATTGTAAACAACATCCAAAATTACAGCTATACCTTCTTTGTGAAAAGCATTGACCATTTTTGCAAATGCTTCTGCACCACCATAATCACGCTCAATGGCAAATGGATACGATGGGTTGTAACCCCAAGAGATACCTCCAGCAAATTCGGCAATTGGTAATATTTCAACGCAATTGATTGCCAATGACTTCAAATATGGAATTTTCTTGATTACATCTTCAAACGTAGCCACTTGGTCTTCCTGTTTTCTATTGAAGGTACCAACGTGCAATTCGTAAATTACCAAATTGTTCCATGATTTCATTTCGAAATCTTGGTCTTCCCATTGAAATTCAATGTTTGTAACCAATGAGTTTCCGTTACTGTTAGTCATTTCTTTGGCGTAAGGATCATTACGTTCCAAGATTTGCTTACCATTGTGTATAATGAACTTGTATTCATCACCTGCTTTGGCATTTTTTACCGTAACTGCCCAATAGCCATTTTCTTCTGCCTTGAGTTTGTTTTTACTTTTGCTCCATTCGTTGAATGTGCCCGTAACATACACTTTGTCCGCATTGGGTGCCCACACTCTAAAGGTGGTTCCTGCTTTAGATACTATCGCACCCATGCCTGCAGTTTTTTCTATTACTTTTTCCATAATCTATAATTTTGAGGAACTTCAATGCTAGCAATCTTCTCGTTCTTTTCATCCTTGCTGTTGAATGATGGAGATTTTGACCATGAGTCATCCTGCTTTAGGGCTACGAGTACTTTTGGATATATTTTCCCGACTTTTGCAAATTGTGTGTTCATATATGGCGAATTTTTGTTGCTAAATTTTTTTACAAAGATGAATGAAAAGTGAATGTAGAAACTTATAAAATTTATTTCAGAATTTATATAATTAGCACTAAAAGAATATTTTGTGGATTATTTAAATTAAAATTTAATAGTATGCACAATTTGCTATTGCCATCTTTAGAAATTTTCAGGGAAAGTAGTTACGGATATTATATAGACAAGAATTTAATTTATTATAAGCTTAGCTATTTTTTTTGTGTCTTTTAGTATTATTATGTTTGTAATTAATATGTGCAAAATAATTCCATGAAATATTTTGTACATTAATAAAAGCCCATTAGAGGTTTAGTGGACCAAAATAATCTAAATAAGATAGTGGGAAAGAATAGTTGTAGATGTTCTATTGGGGGAGTTTGGGAGAAAAATACTAGCTATTTATTTTTGTAACAGAAAATTATTTTCGTTTACATAGTGATCGGCCCAGTTAATTGTGGCGACATTGTATATCATTTTAATTAAATCATTGAAGTTGTAAGGCTTCACTGCGTAATGATTAGCTCCCAAGTTGAGACTCAATTCAATATCTAATTTGCTTGAGCTAGTAGAGTAAATTACTACTGGAAATTGTTGTGTAGTAACTTCATCACGAATATCTTTTAAAAATTGTAAACCTGATTTTTTGGGCATGTTTAAATCTAAAAAAACAACTCCATTTTTTGGATTAAGTTCTTTTAAGTTAACTAAAAGGTTTTCACCATTTTTGTGGATATGAAGTTGTATAGGCTGGTGAAATTTTTGCGAAATACTAGCTACAGCGTCAGTAAAAAGGAGGATGTCATCTTCGTCATCGTCTGCATAAAAGATGGTGATTTCATTCATTTGTCAATATATTTAAATTGTAAAAGTATCTTTTATAATTTCAAAAATAGTAAGGCAAATTTGTGAATTTTATTGTTTTTTTTCTTTTAAATATTGACTGAGTTCTTGTATAGCAATGCGTCGCTTTTCTTTCACATTTTTAAAATGAGTAGGATTAAAGCCTGTTACTTTCTTGAATTGTGTAGAGAATGCCGAAAGACTACTAAAATGAAGTTTGCTAGCAATTTCGGAAAAATTTAATTCTTCAAATAAAATCATTTCCTTCGCCTTTTCCATTTTTATCAAATTGATATAGGTAATTATCGTACTCGAAGTGACCTCAGAAAATGCATTAGAAATATAATTGTAATCAAGATCTAATTTTTCACTCAGATAATCAGATATATTAATTTTGATATTTTCTTCGCTGTTCACATATTCTTGGCAGTAATGTTTAATTTTTTCGATTAAAATTCCGCCTTTGCTTTCTATGATTTCAAGACCAACGGTTTTTATTTTAGCATTTAATGTGCGCTTCTTTTCTTCGCTTAATTCCTCTTTAACTTGAACTTCTCCAAGTTCTACTTTAATTGGGTGGAGATTGAGTTCTTCCAGCGCGTCTTTTACAAATACTTTACAGCTCTCGCAAGCCATATTCTTGATATAGATTTTCATTTTGTGAATTTGGATTGTAAATATAGTAGTTTATGCAAGATATTATGTCATAGTGCATTATGTAAATCATGTTTTTATATTGTTCCTACGGGAATACTTTATTGTGAGAGATTTTTTTTTCCAATATTTTGTCCCTACGGGATATTCTGTCAATCCTGTAGAGATTCGATATTGGTAGAAAAGATAAGCGGGTTAGCAATAAAATCCCGAATTGATTATCATTATTGAATAGGCGCAAATGCAGTCCAATCCTGTAGGGATGATATATCGGTAGAAAATAATAACGGTTTAGGGGTTAAATCCCGTAGGGATGATATGTAATGGATATCAGATTCTAACAAAAATTTTATTTAAAGATCGTGTCATTATATCGTCCCTACGGGACTACTGTATTTGTATTAATCTTTAGCCTACCAATATTTTGTCCCTACAGGACATGTAGTCAATCTGTAGAGATTCAATATTGTTTGCAAGTATAATCGGTTTAGCAATAAAATCCCGAATTGATTATCATTATTGAATTGGCGCAAATGCAGTCCAATCCTGTAGGGATGATATATCGGTAGAAAATAATTACGGTTTAGGGGTTAAATCCCGTAGGGATGATATGTAATGGATATCAGATTCTAACAAAAATTTTATTTAAAGATCGTGTCATTATATCGTCCCTACGGGACTACTGTATTTGTATTAATCTTTAGCCTACCAATATTTTGTTCCTACAGGACATGTAGTCAATCTGTAGAGATTCAATATTGTTTGCAAGTATAATCGGTTTAGCAATAAAATCCCGAATTGATTATCATTATTGAATTGGCGCAAATGCAGTCCAATCCTGTAGGGATGACATATCGGTAGAAAACAAAAGCGGTTTAGGAATTAAATCCCGTAGGGATGATATATTATGGATATCAGATTCTAACAATAATGTTATTTAAAGATTGTGTCTTTATATCGTCCCTACGGGACTACTGTATTTACTATAATGTTTTTTCTACCAATATTTAGTCCCTACAGGACATATTGTCAATCCTGTAAAGATGTAGTATCGGTAGAAGACAGATATGGTTTAATAACAGAATCCCGAATTGATTATCATTATTGAATAGGTGCAAATACAGGCCAATCCCGTAGGGATGATATATCGGTAGAAAATAAATAAGGTTTAGCAATAAACCCCCCAATTGGTTACCAATAATGAATAGGTGTAAATAAAGGCCAATCCCATAGGGATTACATATTGGTAGAAACAATAACGGATTAGGAATTTAATCCCGTAGGGATGATACATTAATGGATATCAAATTCTAAAAAAGCGTCATTTAAAAATTATTTCATTATATCGTCCCTACGGGACTACTGTATTTATTATAATGTTTTTTCTACCAATATCTTGTCCCTACGGGACATTCTGTCAATCCCGTAGGGATGCAATATTGGTAGGAAATAGATACGGTTAAGTAGTAAAATCCCGAATTGTTTATCATTATTGAATTGATGTTAATGTGGGACAATCCCGTAGGGATGATATATTGGTAGAAAACAATAACGGTTCAAGAATTAAATCCCGTAGGGATGATATATAATGGATATCAGATTCTAACAAAAACGGTTTAGGAATTAAATCCCGTAGGAATGGTATATAATGGATATCAGATTTAAACAAATATGTTATTTAAAGATCGTGTCTTTATATCGTCCCTACGGGACTACTGTATTTATTGTAATGTCTTTTCTACCAATATTTTGTCCCTACGGGACATTCTATCAATCCTGTAAAGATGAAATATCGGTAGAAATTAGATAAGGTTTAGCATTAAAATCCCGAATTGATTATCATAATCGAATTGGTGCGAATGCAAGCCAATCCCGTAGGGATGACATATCGGTAGAAAACAAAAATGGTCTAGAAATTAAATCCCGTAGGGATGATATATTTTTTATTCTATTCCAGATATTGTTAGATTGGGTCTTTAAAGATGTATTGTTCATCAAATTCTATTTCAAAGACTTTTAGAAATTTCAGATATTCTTCCCTGAAGGATTCTTTTTTATGATGTTCTTCTTGATTCTGAATGTATTGAATTACTTTGGTGACATGAGATTTCGAATAAGAAAATGCACCATAGCCTTCTTGCCATTCAAATTTTACCTTTAAAAACCGTTTTTCATTGATCCATTTAGACGAATTTCCTTTGATGTCTTGTAATAATTCTGAAATGGACTGTGATGGTCGCATTCCTATGAACAGATGAATGTGGTCTGGCATTCCGTTTATTGCAAGTAATTTGTGGTTGTTATGGTGTATTATGCCAGTGATGTATTGGTATAATTCTTTCTTGAAAGAAGGATGAATTAGGCCGTTCCTATATTTTACGGCAAAGACAAATTGAAGGTGTATTTGTGTGAAGGTATTTGCCATAGCTTAGTTTTTTTTTCCTTGAAATTGGTCTGTAATCTAAATGTATTTGAAATTTTAAAAGTCTAATATGCAGTGTTTGTTAGTGCTACTAAGATAATTAAAATACAAACTGATTTAGAATTAAATTTACTAGATAAACGACTATTCTGCCCAGGATAGAAACGGAAAGCCCGCAAGCAGGGAGCCCTTAAAAACAAATCCCCAAACAGCGACCGGAGGAAGCTCGTTTGGGGATTATGTTTTTTTGGGTGACCTGTGCGGACTTGCAGTGTATAGCCTGAAATGGCAGCCAACTACTAATTTTCTACAAACCTAAATTGATTTTGGCATATTGTAATAATAAAATGGTTTTGGCATCTTTGATTTCGCCACTTGCAATCATATTATATGCTTTTTCGAATGGCCATTCTAGGACTTCAATTTCTTCTTGCTCGTGTTCGAGTCCGCCACCTTCACTTACCTTCATGTTGGCTGTGTATTCGCCCACAAAAAGATATAAAATTTCGGTTACGGCACCTGGAGAAACGTAGGTTTCCATAACTTTTTGAACATCGGTGATGCGGTAGCCTGTTTCTTCTTCGGTCTCACGGATGATGCATTGCTCGGGTTGGTCAGCATCGAGTAGGCCTGCGCATACTTCGATCAACATACCGCCTGGATTGCCGTTCAAATAGGAGGGAAGGCGAAATTGACGTGTTAAGATAATCGTTTTTAGTGCTTTGTTGTATAAAAGGATTCCTGCTCCGTTACCGCGATCGTACACTTCTCTTTTTTGCGTTATCCAAACTCCTTTTTTGTTGAGGTAGTCAAAAGTAACTTTGTTGAGTAAGTAGTAGTCGTTCGCAAGTACTTCTGTTTTTTGTATTTTTATAGTAAGGTTTTCCATGGTATATTTTGGGTAAAAAAAACGCTCTGAAAATTCAGAGCGTTTGGTATTATTTAAGTATCGTTTGTTTTCTGTCTGGACCTACAGAAACTATTTTGATAGGTACTTCAACCTCTTTCTCAATAAAGTCAATATATTCTTTTAATTCAATAGGCAACTCATCATAAGTTGTCATTCCTGTTAAATCTTGTTTCCATCCTTTGAACTCTTTGTAAACAGGAGTTACATTTTCTGGCTCGATGTTGTAAGGGAAATGACTGATTTCTTTTCCTTTATATTGGTATGATGTACATATTTTCAAGGTATCAAAACCAGAAAGCACATCACCTTTCATCATCATTAATTGTGTTACTCCATTTACTTGAACAGCATATTTTAAAGCTACGATATCCAACCATCCGCAACGTCTTTGTCTTCCTGTTACCGATCCAAATTCGTTACCAACTCTTGCCATTGTAGAACCATCTTCGTCAAAAAGTTCTGTTGGGAAAGGTCCGCTACCTACACGTGTAGTGTATGCTTTGAAGATTCCGTATACTTCTTTGATTTTGTTTGGTGCAATTCCAAGACCTGTACAAGCTCCTGCAGCTGTTGTGTTTGAAGAAGTTACAAATGGATACGTTCCAAAATCTACATCAAGCAAAGAACCTTGCGCTCCTTCACATAAGATTGATTTACCTGCTTTTTGAGCTTGGTACATGTATTCTTCACTATCAATAAAGTCTAGTTTTTTGATTTCTTCGATCGACTCAAAAAATTCAGCTTCTAGTTCTTCTAAGTTGTATTCTAATTCTACACCGTGGAAAGCAATCATAGCTTGGTGCTTCTCTGCAAGTGCACGGTATCTTTCTTTGAAGTCTTCCAATTCGATATCACCAACTCTTAGGCCATTACGACCTGTTTTGTCCATGTATGTTGGTCCAATTCCTTTAAGAGTAGAACCAATTTTAGCTTTACCTTTTGAAGCTTCAGAAGCTGCATCAAGCAAACGGTGGGTAGGCAATATTAAGTGTGCTTTTCTAGAAATGATTAATTTCTTTTTGATATCGATATTGAATTTTGCTAATCCTTCGATTTCTTTTTGGAAAACAACTGGGTCAATTACGACTCCGTTTCCAATCACGTTTACCGCAGTTTTATGAAAAATTCCAGAAGGGATAGTTCTCAATACGTGTTTTATACCATCAAATTCTAAAGTATGTCCTGCGTTTGGTCCTCCTTGAAAACGAGCAATGATGTCATAATTTGAGGTAAGAACGTCAACAATTTTTCCTTTTCCTTCATCTCCCCATTGTAATCCTAGTAATAAATCTACGGTCATTTTAATTTCTTTATTAAATCGTTAATCTGTTTTGATGGTCAGACACAGTTAGGCTCAACCTTATTATATAAACTAAATATTTCTTATGCTTATTTTTCTTCTTCCTTATCAACTGTTGCTTCTATTTCAGTAGTTTGTTCTACTACTGGTTTTTTTTTGGCACCGTAAAAGTACAAGGAATGATTGGTAATATCTACATCAAATATCTCTTCGATTGTTTTTTTGATGATTTGGATTCTTGGATCACAAAATTCTACTACTTCACCGGTATCGGTCATAATTAGGTGATCGTGTTGCTTGTCAAAATAGGACTTTTCATAATGTGCTTGATTTTGACCAAACTGGTGTTTGCGAACCAAGGCACAATCCAAAAGTAATTCTATTGTGTTGTATAAGGTAGCACGACTCACACGATAGTTTTTGTTCTTCATTTTGATGTATAAATTTTCTACATCAAAATGTTCTTCACTGTCGTATATTTCCTGAAGGATAGCATAACGTTCTGGCGTTTTTCTATGTCCTTTATTCTCAAGATACATTGTAAAAACATTTTTTACAATTTCTTGGTTTTTGTTGTTATCTGTGGAAATGAGTGTCATATTTGGCAAAGATAAATTATTATTTTAATAGTTCCGTAGGATTGAATTGAATTTTGTAAAATTCAACAAAAAATAGTCCTAAATTTCCTGTTTAGATAGTATTGGAAAGAACCCTTTTTTTGAATAAAATTCACGCTTTCGCGAAAGCGTGAAGAATCAATTAAAAATAGAGTTTAATATGAGTTAATTTTAATTGGTGTACACGCGGGTTACTTTGTCTACTCCGTCAATTTTCTTGATATTGTCTATTAATTTCTTTAAAATACTGTTGTTTTGAACAATTACAATTACTTGTCCTTTGAAAAGTCCAGCATCACCACTCAAGGAAATACTTTGGATGTTTACATTCATATTGTTCGAAATCACTTTTGTTAATTCATTGGTGAGTCCTTTCGTATCCATACCGGTTATGTTGAGCATGGCTTTGAATTCTTGTCGAGTGGAGTCTATCCATTTGGCAGGCATGATTCGGTATGCGTAATTAGACTGTAAAGAAATAGCATTGGGGCAATCTTTTTTGTGGACCTTGATTCCTTCGTTAATGGTTACAAAGCCAAAAACATCATCTCCAGGTATTGGGTTACAACAAGCGGATAATTTATAATCTAATTTGTCTTGTTTTTTTCCAAAAACCAACATATCGTAATTATGATTTAAGATATGTTTGTGGATGTCTGGATCTGCAGTTTTTTCAGAGCGTTTTATTTTATTTTTGAAAAAATTAATTAAGGTATTTCCTTTTTGAGAGGCATAATCTTTTAATTGCTGATTTTCAATTGATCCTACACCTACACGATAAAACAAATCCAAACTAGTTTTTAGATTGAAAAAGTTCACCATTTCATTAACAGTAGTTTCATTCAAAGTAACTTTTAAATGTTTCAGTTTTCGTGTAAGCAGTTCTTTACCGTCTTCTGCTATCTTTTTAGTATTTTCATTTAGAACATTTTTAATTTTTGTCTTAGCTCGTGATGTAGTTACATAATCTAGCCAGTTTGCAGTAGGTTTTTGGTTTGGAGAAGTGATTATTTCTACTTGGTCTCCACTTTTTAGTTCGTAATTTAACGGTACAAGTTTTCCGTTCACGCGCGTGCCTCGCGTTGTAATTCCGATTTCTGAATGGATGCTAAAAGCAAAGTCTAATGAGGTTGCACCCTTTGGTAGGGATTTGATGTCTCCTTTTGGTGTGAAAATATATATTTCTTTTGAATATAAATTCATTTTGAAATCTTCCACAAAATCCACTGCGTTAGATTCCGCATTTTCGATGGCTTCTCTTAGAAGGTTGAGCCAAACATCTAAGCCATGTTCTTCGTCTCCACCATTTTTATATTTGTAATGGGCTGCATATCCTTTTTCCGCAATTTCGTCCATTCGCTCGCTGCGTACTTGTACTTCTACCCAGCGACCTTTTGGTCCCATAACAGTAATATGTAATGCTTCATAACCTGTTGATTTTGGAGATGATATCCAATCGCGCAAGCGGCTAGGGCTAGGCCTATAATGATCTGTTACAATCGAATAGATTTTCCATGCAATAAATTTTTCATCGTGTGGGATGGACTTGTAGACGATACGCAAAGCGAATTTATCATATACTTGATCAAACCCTACATTTTGAGCTTGCATTTTTCTACGAATAGAATAGATTGATTTGGGACGACCTTTAATGATGTAGTCAATTCCTTCAATGTCTAATGAAGCTTTTAAGATAGCAGATATATCTTTTATGTAATTGTCTTGCTGTTCCTTTGTCTCTTTTATTTTACTTACAATTTCGTTGTAAATTTTGGGTTCTGTATATTTTAATCCTAGATCCTCAAGCTTAGTCTTAATATTGTATAATCCTAATCGATGGGCAAGTGGTGCATAAATATATAAGGTTTCTGAGGCAATTTTTTCTTGTTTATAATCATCCATGGAGTCCATGGTTTGCATATTGTGAAGTCTGTCAGCTATTTTGATTAGGATTACACGTACATCATCATTTAGTGTTAATATCATTTTACGAAAATTCTCGGCTTGCATCGAGACTTTCATGTCTTTTTGTACCAATGATATTTTAGTAAGTCCTTCAACTAGTTGCGCTACTTTTGGATTGAACAATCGTTCGATGTCCTTGACTGTTATCGGTGTGTCTTCTACAACATCGTGCATTAATGCCGCGGCTATTGAAGTTGCTCCCAAACCAATTTCTGAAGCTACTATTTTTGCAACAGCAATAGGATGAAATATATAGGCTTCGCCCGATTTACGGCGTTGCTCTTTGTGTGCGTCAACGGCTACATCAAATGCTTTTCTAATGAGTTTTTTGTCCTCAGAGGATAAAGTTTGGTAGCTGATGCGAAGTAATTCCTTGTATTCTTGAGCAATAGCTTTATTTTCTTTCTCGATGTCGATTTCTATCATAACTGGGGTGTTCATTATTTAAAAATAAGTATAAGTTACGATATATGCAAGAGAAAGAGAAAGCTAATTTTGATAGAATAAATTAAGGTACGTCTAAGCACAAACAAGTCTGTTTTTGATTAACAGATGTTCATTGTTAGTTTTTTTAATCATGGGAATGTATAGAGTAAAAAGTTTTTTTTGTTAAAATATCTACTTCAGTTGTTTAGCAATTGAATATTTGCAGTTTTAAAAACCTCGCTGCCTTTTTGCTTCAAAAATTAAGATAGCTGCTGCGACGGATACATTCATGCTATCGATCTCACCTTGCATAGGGATGATTATATTTTGTGTTGCAGCATCACGCCATTCTTGAGTCAGACCAGTAGCTTCTGTGCCCACAACAAGAGCAGTAGGTGTCGTATAGTCTTGCGTGTGATACGAGGTCGAATTTTGTAATGTAGCGCAATAGAAATTGATGTTTTTTCCTTTTAGATAATTTATTATTTCAGCAGTTGTTCCTGTAGCGATTTGATTGGTAAACAAACAGCCCACGCTAGAGCGTACTATATTTGGGTTGTATAGATCACTTTTGGGGTTTGCGATAATTACTGCATCTAGGTTTGCAGCATCGGCGGTACGCAACAAGGCTCCAATGTTTCCAGGTTTTTCGGGTGCTTCAGCAATTAGAATTAATGGATTGTCAGATAATTTTAAATCGGAAAGCTGCATTGATTTTGTTTCAGCTATTGCCAAAATGCCCTCGGTAGTATCACGATAGGCTAGCTTTTGAAAAACTTCTTTGTTGATTTCAATGAAGTCGACCGATTTTATAACCTTTTTTGCTTCGATTTCGGTACATATTTCAGGGTAGAAAAGTACCGTTTGAATCGTGTACCCTCCCTTAATAGCGATTTCAATTTCTCGCTTTCCTTCAATGATAAAAGTACCGGTTTGTTTGCGGTTTTTAGCTTTATCTTGTAGTAAAACAAGTGATTTTATATAAGGATTTTGGATGGAGGATATTTGTTTCAATTGCTGGTATTTATGGGGTTATCTATAAAAGTAATCTACATTAAGCTCTTAGTTTTTTTACAACCTACTTTACTTGATGTTACTTTTGATTAAAAGGGAAACGATTTCAAAAGGCTAAGATACTATAGATTTTTATAATTTAAAATACATTCGTGAGAACGCTAGTAAAATAAGGGGTATTCTGTTTCTAATTGGTTACTTTTGCGTTTTTTAATTTAGTGTACTTGGTTCTATGTTTTATTTAATTCAAATTATTGGTATTTTGGCTTTCTCCATGTCTGGAGCGTTAACAGCAATGAACAAAAGAATGGATGCTTTTGGGATTTTTATCATCGCTTTTGTAACGGCTTTGGGAGGTGGTACTTTAAGAGATGTCTTAATAGGAAAGACACCTGTAAGCTGGATGGAAGATTTACTTTACGTAGAATTGGTAATTGCAGGTTTTGTACTAGCAATCATTTTTAGAAAAAAATTAGAATACCTACGAGTTTCTTTTTTCTTATTTGATACCATTGGATTGGGAGTTTTTACTTTAATAGGACTTGAGAAAGGAATTGGTATTGGACTTCATCCCGTAATTTGTATTGCTATTGGTACTATGACTGCTTGTTTTGGAGGTGTAATTCGCGATATTTTATGTAATGAAATTCCAGTTATTTTTCGAAAAGAAGTCTATGCTACTATTTGTATTTTTGGTGGAATTATATTTTTTGGTTTAAAAGAATTTAATTTAAATGAAGATATTTTGTATTTGATTACTTCATCTGTGATTATTGGAATTAGATTATTGGCAGTGCAATTCAAATGGTCTTTACCTACTTTGCAACACAAATAAATTCTACCTTAAATTTTCTATTTGAAGCCTAGATTACCATAGTATTAAATAGTTTTTTTCGAATTAAATAAAACGACTCCGCTTTATATCCTTATTTTGTGATGATTATTCTGTTGATGGGGATTTTAGTCTGTAAAATCGATAAAAAGTCTTATTTTCACATTTTAATATATTGTACGTTGTGAATCAATACCAAGTAAAACTATATCAAACTTCTAATTATAAGCAATGGAATGACTTTGTTGGGCAAGCCATGAATGCTACCTTTTTATTTCATCGTGATTTTATGGAGTATCATCAAGAACGATTTGAAGATTGCTCTTTGATGGTTTTTGAAGGTGAAAAAATAGTTGCTATTATCCCCGCCAATAGAGTAGGTGATACGGTATATTCTCATCAAGGGTTAAGCTATGGTGGATTGGTGATTAAAGAACTTAGAATAAAAGATTATTTATTGGTATTGAAAGCTGTCTTGTTTTTTTTGAATTCAAAAAATATATTGATTTTAGACTTGAAAATAATTCCTAAAATATATAATCAGACATTATGTGATGAAATCGATTATGCTTTTTTTGTATTACAGTCCACTATTTATAGAGCAGACGCTTATTTGGTAATCGATATGATATGTCCTTATGAGCCAAATAGAAATAGAAAAAGAGCCTTGAAAAAAGCTACTTTACTTCAGATTGAAATCAAAGAAGAACTAGATTATACTACATTTTGGAAGACTATTTTAACACCTAATTTGCAGGAACGCTTTGGTGTAATTCCTGTGCATTCCTATAAAGAAATAAAAAAGCTAGCAGAATTATTTCCTAAAAATATTAAACTCTTTAATGCTTACCAAGGCGATGTTTTAAAAGCAGGTGTAGTTATTTTTTTGATGAGTGGGGTTGTACATTTTCAGTACAGTTCTGGCGGAGCTGATCGTACAGATACTGCAGCATTGGATATACTATTTGATTATATTATTCAAAAATATGCCGATAATCGGTATGTGAGTTTTGGTAGCTCGACAGAAAATGGTGGCTTAAAGTTAAATAGTGGATTGGCTTACTGGAAAGAAAGCTTTGGTGCTAAGACAACTGTTCAAAATTATTATCGGGTGGAAACTAAAAATTATAATAGACTAGATATTCCATTATTATGATAAAATTCCTTGATTTGCATAAAATAAATGAAGGTTATCAATCCTCATTCGAACAAAAAATGAAATCTTTTTTCGAAAAAGGATGGTATATATTAGGAGATGAAGTTACAGCTTTTGAAAAGCAATTTGCAACCTATTGTGGAACCAAGCACTGTATAGGGGTTGGTAATGGCTTGGATGCTTTGGTATTGATATTAAAAGGATATATTCAGTTAGGCAAGCTGCAGAAAGGGGATGAAGTCATTGTACCTGCAAATACTTTTATAGCAAGTATTTTAGCAATTTTACAAGCAGACTTAGTACCTGTTTTGGTAGAGCCAGAGAATACGAGTTATACTATTGATCCAGAGTTGATAAAGGAAAAAATAACCACTAAGACGAAAGTAATTTTGGCGGTACACTTGTATGGACAACTTTGTGATATGGTGGCGATTACTGAGATTTCTTTAGCTTATAATTTATTGGTTATTGAGGATGCAGCTCAGGCTCATGGGGCAGTTTTAAACTTTAAAAGAGCAGGGAATTTAGGCAATGCGTCTGGCTTTAGTTTTTATCCGGGTAAAAATCTAGGAGCATTGGGTGATGGTGGAGCAATAACGACTAATGACGATGCCTTGGCAGAAGTGTTATTTTCCCTAAGAAATTATGGTTCTAAAGCGAAATATGAGAATGAATTTGTAGGCGTAAATTCTAGACTAGATGAGTTACAAGCTGTTTTTTTGAATGTGAAATTACCAAAACTTGATGCAGATAACCAGAATCGTAGAGATATAGCAAAACGATATTTGTCTGAGATCACAAATGATAAAATAATATTGCCAGTTTGGGATTTATCAAATACTCATGTTTTTCATGTATTTGTTATTCGTTGTAAAAAAAGAGATGCTTTACAAGAATTTTTATTCGAGAATGGTATTCAGACCGTTATCCATTATCCGATTCCACCACACAAGCAAAAAGCACTGCAAGAATGGAATAGTTTTTCTTATCCAATTACTGAGACACTACATAATGAAGTATTGAGTTTACCCATAAGTCCTGTATTAACTGAAGAGGAAGTGAGTTTGGTTATTAAAATTTTAAATTTATTTTAATAATGAAAAAGATAAAAGCAGTTATTAGAAAATATATGCACCCCAAGCTATGGAGGTTTCTTGTGGATTGTTGTATGTTTATTATTACCAATAGATTTTATGCCTTCTATTTGTTTAATCGTGCGCCAATAAGACAACAAAAAGCATTAAGAATAATTCAAAAAAAAGAAAAAGTGATAGTTGCTTTTTTTTTAATTCATGAATCAGTTTGGAAATATGATCACCTTTATAAATTAATGGTTGCACATCCCAAATTTGATCCTATAATTTTTGTCTGTCCAGTTATTAATTATGGACAAGAAAGTATGCTTTTTGAAATGGATAAGTCATACAAAAGTTATAAGAGTAAAGGATATAATGTAATAAGAACATTTGATGTTCAAAGCCAAAAATACTTGGATATAAAAAAAGTTTACGCACCAGATATTATTTTCTACACCAACCCTTACGAAGGTCTTATTGATCATAGGTATTACATTCATAAATTTCCTAAAACTTTAATGTGTTATGTGCCCTATGCTATTATGACTACGAATTATGAGTCGTTTTATAACTTAGATTTTCATAATATTATTTGGAGAATCTTTTCGGAAACACCAATACATCACAAAATTTTGGTCGATAGACAAAAAATTAAAGGACGAAATAGTATCGTAACTGGTTTTCCAGGTTTTGATCAACTAATCACCAACAAGTCACCAAATAGTGCAGTCTGGAAGGTAAGTCCTCATCAGTTGAAGAAAATTATTTGGGCACCACATCATTCGATGAAAGAATTAAATAAAGTTTCAAATTTTTTAGAATATTATGATTATTTTTTAGAGTTAGCCCAGCGCTATCAGGATAAAATACAAATAGCATTTAAACCACATCCATTATTGAGATTAAAATTAGAAAAAGATCCCGATTGGGGGAAAGAACGAACAGATGCTTACTACGAAAGATGGAATAGATTGGAGAATGGACAGTTTGAAAATGGCAGCTATGAAGATCTTTTTTTAACATCTGATGCTTTGATACATGATTGCGGATCCTTTATGTCGGAGTATCTTGTTACTGGAAAACCTTCACTTTTTATGATTCGGAATGAATCTGTCATGAAGGAATGGAGTGAATATGGACAGAAAACAGTTGAGATGCATTATCAATCCAGAAATAATAAACAAGTCGAGGACTTTATAGAGAATGTAGTGTTGAATGATAAAGATGAGATGAAAGAAAAACGAACTGCATTTGTACAAAATGTTTTACTACAGAATAGTACAGTAACTGCGTCCGAAAGAATTTTACGTAACCTGGAACATGAACTTTTTAGTTAATATACACCTTTGATTGTACTTATTAAAATTTAGATAACAATAATAAAAATAAAATAAATGAATATAGCTGTGATCTTAGCAGGAGGAGTAGGAACACGATTGGGGATATCACTTCCAAAGCAATTCTTTAAGGTGGCAGGGAAAATGGTAATTGAGCATGCGGTTGATGTGTTCGAAAAAAATGAAATGATCGATGAAATAGCCATTGTAATCAATAGTCATTATACTTTTATGGTGGAAGATATGATTATTAAGAATGGTTGGTTTAAAGTGAAACGTATTTTGGAGGGGGGCGAGGAACGTTATCATTCTAGTTTAGCAGCAATAAATGCTTATCAAGATTTTAAGGAAGCTAATTTGATTTTTCATGATGCTGCCCGACCATTAGTGAGTCAAAGAATTGTTAATGATGTGATTCTTGCAATGGAGCATTATAGTGCAATAGATGTTGCTATTAATTCTGCTGATACCATTATTGAAGTAGAGAAGGATATTATAACTGCTATTCCAAACCGAGCAAAAATGAGAAGAGGGCAAACACCTCAAGGTTTTAAACAAGCAATTATTGCAAAAGCATATAAATTAGCTCTCAAGGATGAAAATTTTGAAGCAACGGATGATTGTGGAATTGTTAAGAAATATTTACCCAAAGAAAAAATATTTGTAGTGAGCGGTGAAGAGGTCAATATGAAATTGACTTATCCTGAGGATACCTATATATTAGATAAGTTATTTCAATTGCGTTCAGCCGAGATTCAAAATTTTCCCTTATCACCAGAACTATTAGTCGATAAAGTTATGGTAGTATTTGGTGGTACTTATGGAATAGGAGAAAGTATAGTTAAACTAGCGACTTTAAATGGAGTTAAAGTTTACAATTTTTCTCGATCTCACAATAATACTGATATCTCCAAAATTGAGGATGTTAAGAAAGCATTACTAGAAGTATTTCAGATAGAAAAAAAAATAGATTTTGTTGTTAATACTGCTGCTGTTTTACACAAAGAGCCTCTCGAAACAATGAGTTATGAATTTATCTGTGATGCAGTTAATACCAATTATTTTGGAATGTTACATGTAGCACTTTCGTCTTTACCTTATTTGAAGAAATCAAAAGGGCATATTTTGTTTTTTACATCAAGTTCATATACTAGGGGTAGGGCATTTTATAGTATTTATTCGTCTACAAAAGCTGCAACTGTTAACTTTGTTCAAGCAATTTCGCAAGAATGGGAGTCTTTTGGAATCAAAGTTAATTGTATCAATCCAGAGCGTACACAGACCCCCATGAGAGTCAAAAATTTTGGTAACGAATCTGAAGATACATTATTGAAGCCAGAGTTAGTTGCCTTGCGATGTATACAAACTTTGCAATCAAACTGTACTGGGCAAGTGATTGATGTACGACTACTGTAATAAAAGCATATAATAAGGAGTAATTATTTGTTTTGGATTCTGCCAACTGTGATTCAAACTATATCTGTAGTGTATAGAAACTAGTATTAATTTTTTTAAATATAAAATAGATTGTTGCAATCAAAGGCAGTTAAAGGGGTAATGTGGTCAGCTATTGATAAATTTGCTGTTCAATTTGGGCAATTTTCGGTGAGTATATTGCTTGCTCGAATCTTACTGCCTGAAGATTTTGGACTTATAGGAATGTTGGCTGTTTTTATTGCTATTTCACAAACTTTTATAGAGAGTGGTTTAGGTACGGGGCTGATTCAAAGGCAAGAAAGAACTAAAGTAGATTTTTCTACATTGTTTGTTTTTAACCTTGTTGTAAGTACCTTAATCTATTCTGTTTTATTTTTTTCGGCTCCATATATAGCTAGTTTTTTTAAACAACCACAATTAGTTGCTTTACTTAGGGTTTTAAGTTTGAATCTTTTTATAATTGCTTTTTCGATTGTGCAGCGCACCCAATTAACGATTATTCTTGATTTTAAATCGATTGCAAAGAGTAATGTTGTTGGTGTAATTTTTGGAGGCATTAGTGGTGTGGTTGCTGCAATGAATGGTTATGGTGTGTGGTCCTTGGTTTATCAAATTCTAGTAGGGTCATTTGCGTCTTGCATTGTATTATGGTTTTTGAGCAATTGGAAGCCATCATTTGTGTTTTCTAAAAAATCTTTTCAATCACTGTTTAACTTTGGTTCCAAACTTTTGATAGCTGGGCTATATGCACAATTACTAAATAATGTATATAATATATTTTTAGGTAAGTTCTACCCGACTTCGACATTAGGGTATTATACAAGAGCTAAAAATTTTGCCGATATTTCATCGGGTACTATTTCTAGTATCTTACAGCAAGTTACATTTCCTTTGTTGGCATCAGTACAAAATGATAAGGAGAAAGTAGTATTTGTTTATAGTAAAATGATACGTCTTTCGGCATTTGTTATTATCCCAATGATGACCCTAATTGCTTTGTTATCAAAACCAATAGTATTGGTTTTACTAACGGATAAATGGATTTCTTTAATTCCGCTTTTGCAATGGATGGTTTTTGCTAGGATTTTTTTGCCCATGAGTGTAATTAATTTAAGTTTATTAAATGCAATTGGACGATCCGATTTATTTTTAAAAGTTGATTTGTCTAAATTTCCATTAACAGTTATAGCATTAATTATCACCCTTCCATTAGGGGTAAAAGCAATGATTATAGGACATGTAATTACATCGGCTTTGTCATTTATAATTAATGCTTACCTCCCGGGTAAATTTTATGGTTATGGTCCGTTACACCAATTAAAAGATATGATGCCAATTTTTGGAATAACTATAATAATGGCGGGCTTTGTTTTTATTACTACCTATATAGTTGAAGGCTTTCTTCTACAGTTACTTTTAGGTATACTTGTTGGCCTTGTTTCATATTTAAGTATTTGTAAACTTTTTAAACTAAGAGAATTGTCAGAATCTTGGGAATTGCTATCTAGATTATTTACAGAACGCTCTACACCAATTAAATAGTTTTTGAGACTTTGAAAACTACTTTTATTTAATTTGTATAAAAGTGTGTTTTTAATAATGGCTTTCCAGATAATATAGAAATAGATTCAAAACTATGCAATGGCGCTATTATTAAATAACTTAGATTACTATTTTAGTTTGAAATTTAGTAAATATTTTCAATATTTCCCTTTTTGCTAAAAAGGATCAGTTTGGATTGTAATAACTTTAACCTATATGACGAGTTATCGCAATTGTTAGAATCTACTAAAACGTTATAGTTATCTTGTTTTGTTGCGTTTTATGTAATGATTTATATGTTTTTTATTTTTTGTTAATGGAATAAAAGCTGTTATTGGTTATTTGTTGAGAATTTTTCAAGAAGCAAAAATCATGAATTACTGCCTTAATGTAAATTTAATGTTACGTAAATGTTTCTTAATTGTTAAATGTTTCTTTTTTTTAAAATATTTATATTCTCGAAATTATAGATATAGCATAATTTTAAGTGTTTTTTTTTATATATCTACTAAATTATAAAACGTTTTATTAAGTACTCAAAAAAAATATGCCCTTTGTGTTGTGATTCCACTATGTTTCTTCAATGTTTCATGATATTGTGCATCTAAAACTTCACTGTACATTTGTACCATAATAATTGAAAAACAGAAATATCATGAAAAAATTAGTAGTAATGTTAGTAGTTGCAATGATGGCCAATGTAGCATCGGTATCAGCAAAGGACATGTTTCCAAAAAAGAATTACGTAAAAGTAAATCAAGAATTATCAATGTTATTGAACCCAGATTCAGCAGTAGGTTTGTTGGAAGAAAGTCAAGTTGTTAAAGTTAAAATTCTTGTTACTGAAACAGGTTCTATCGTAGTGTTAAGTGCAGATACAGATAATGAATCTTTGGATTATTACATTAAAGAGAGTTTAAACTATAAAAAGTTTGCTACAAATGAATTAACTCCTGGAGCTCAGTATGAGTTTGCTGTTAACTTTAAATCATAATGTGTTTTATGAAAGAGGTTAACCCGATTGAAAATTAAGAATCCTAAGTTGAAAAGCTTAGGATTTTTTTTTGTTTTTTATCGAAAGTATCATTTTCATTTAAACTCCTATAATTTATTATGCAATTTATGCATGAAAAGTGTAGATAAAGTTTTTGTTTTAAAGATTCTGAATTACACTATAGTTTTTTATTGGGTTCTTCCCCCAGTGGTAGTTACTTTGTCTATTTTAAGGCTTATAAAAGCCTTTGTCTTAATTTCTTCTCGTCTTGATACTCTAGTTTATTTTTTGAATACAACTAATGAGATTTACTCCTATATAAGCTACTATGAATGATATTTCGTAGTTATGCTATTCTAGATTTTTTTTTCAAAAATAAATCCTTATTGATTTGATATAAAATTATTTTAATACTTAAGCGTAGGAAAAGTGTGTTCATTTTAAGTTAAAATAGGTTTTGGATGTTAATATTTCTTCTTTTGTGTATAAAATGAAAAAAGCTCATTTGTATGTGATGTGTAATTTTAAGTGCTTTTTTTTATACATCTATTAAAATAGAATAGTTTTATTAAAACGCTTCATAAAATTGAGGTGAATTGTTACTTAGTTCTAAATGTTAACGAAAAAAAAGTATGTTTTTTACACTGACATTATACTCTACCTTTGTCGAAGAAATACTTTTAAAAAATAAAAAAATGAAAAAAGCAATTATATTATCGGCACTTGCAATGGTTATGAGTTTCGGAACACTATCAGCTAAAGAATTAAGACCTAAGAAAAATCATAGTGCTATAAAACATGAAATTTCAAATTTACTAACTCCTTCAAATGATATTGCTAATATGGAAGAAGATGTTTCAGTAAAAGTAAGTGTTTTAATAACTCCAATAAATGAAATAGTAGTTTTGAAAACAAATAGTGCTACACCAGAATTGGATGAGTACATTAAAGAATCATTGAATTATAAAAAATTGTCTTCAAGTGATATAAAACCTGGACATAAATATGAGTTTGAAGTAAACTTCAGATCTTAATCATAATCTTCTCTAAGTAAAAAAAAATCCTAAGTTATGAACTTAGGATTTTTTTTTGTTTCCGTTGCTGTATTTTACTTTTTCAACAACTTGTACTTTCGGAGCCGCTTTTTTATCTTTTGATTTAAAAGAAGGCTTTTTCTTGAAATCTGCTTTACCTCCTGGCTTTTGATCACCTCTTGCACCTTCACTATCTCTAGGAGTAGCTTTAAATTCTGCTCTTTCCTTAGTTCCTTCTTTGGCTGGAATTTGTGCTTTGTGTTTTGCTAGTACATCTGTTGGATTCTTAGGATTTTCCTTTGTACCTCTTAAATGAATTACTAATGCATTCAAAAAGTTGCGCAATACTTGGTCGCCACATTCCATGTAATTAGGATGTTTTTCATCACGAAAAAAAGCTCCTAATTCAGATTTAGTAATTCTAAAATCTACAAGTTCTAGAATTTCTACTATTTGATCATCGCGAAGCATCAAGGCTACTCGCAATTTTTTGAAAATATCGTTATTGGTCATCATTGCTTATTATTTTTTACAAAGGTACGTTTTAAAAGTAATTCTGCTTACTATTGATTGAGAATAGCTATTATTTTATCCAAATCCTTTTTTTTGTGATTGGCAGTAAATACAATTCGGAATAATTCACCCTCTAGATTGGGGTATGCAAAATGTGTGATAATAATCTTTTCCTTACTAAGGATTGTTTTTAAATTGGGTATTTTAGGGTAAATCACTGGGTAATAAGGGGTGAAGTTGCTTTTTTTATCGAAATAAAGTTTAGAATCGACATAAGCTAAATTTCGAAGCAGTTTTATATGTTGCTTTTTATAAATGTCTTTCCCTTCGGCAATAGTTTGAACAAAAGCGGGATTCATGCCGGCACTAGAGACAAAGCTTGCATTTTTGCGAATTTGTGCTATAAAATCCATGTCAGATGCAATTACACCTCCGGTTAGTCCCATTGATTTTCCTAATGACGAGAACATTATCTTTCGTTGAATTGTTGGATATTTTATGGACGAAAAAATACCACACCCATGTGTTCCTAAGATCCCAAGGGAGTGTGACTCATCTAGAACCAAAGTGATAATTTTTGTTTTCGAAATCATTTCTAATACCGATAAGTCATTGGCTTTGATTAGTGATGAAGGTACAGCATCTGTCAAAATGGTGATTTGTTCTTTGGTTCCATTGAGCAATCTTGGATTAATTTTACCTTCTATAAATACTGCAAGACTATTCGGAGCTTGCAAAGCAGTGTGTATATTTGGAAAATGAAAAAAACAATCTGTTGATGGAGTGAGGATTTCGATGATAATTTTTCCTGCCAACATTCCCGAGGAAACTGTTAATGCAGCTTCTGATTGGATGAAATTAGCTAAAAACTGCTCACCATCATCATAAGCCGTAAGCTGAATATTTGCATTTCTAGAACTTCCATAGGTTGTACCCCATTTTAAAATATTTTTGATCAATAATTTTTTGAATTTTTTATGATTGGGTAGACCCAAATAAGATGTTCCACCAAAATAGAGGTATTTTTGGTGGTCAATCGTGAGGATTCTATCTGGACATTGTGTTACTTTCATATTTTTATTTTAGAACTACTCCTGTTCCATGTCCTGTAGCATAGGTGATCTTTCCTTGTGTAATTTGTACTCCGTTTGCAATATCTTCTGCCAATAGTAGTGGACCATCCATATCAACATAGTCAAGTTGAGGTAGCAAATGAGCAATAGCAGATATGCCGACAGAGGATTCTGTCATACAACCTACCATAGTTTTTAGACCAAATGTTTTGGCCTCTTGAATCATTCTACGAGCAGGGGTAAGACCACCACATTTTACAAGCTTAATATTTACACCATGAAAATGTTGGTAGCATTTCGCTACGTCTGTTTCAATAATACAACTTTCGTCTGCAATAATGGGTAAAACAGATTCTTTGTAAACTTTTGTATGACCCTCCCAGTTGTCTGCTTTTAAGGGTTGCTCTAGGAATTCGACACCTAACTTTTTTAATTCGATGGCATTTTTTATTGTTTCATTAACTCCCCAACCACAATTAGCATCAATTCTAAAGATGGCATTAGAGCGTTTTCTTAGTTCTTTGACTATAGCGAGATCTTCTTTTGTTCCCAATTTTATTTTATAAATGGGCCAAGGAAGTTCTTCCATCTTAGTAATCATTTTCTCAATACTATCAATTCCGATTGTATAATTTGTTATTGGATTATTTTCAGTGGTATAATTCCATAAATCGTATAATTTTTTTCCTTTTTTTCGAGCATATAAGTCATTGTAGGCCATGTCCAAAGCACACAAAGCAAATAAATCATCTTTAAGAAAAACATGCATTTTAGACCAAAATTCTCCTGGTGTATCATTGGTTATACTTTCAATCTGAGGGCGTATCGTTTCCAAGTCGGCTGTCATTTTTGGAATTGTGATATTATAGTAAGGATTGGAGGTCGCTTCTCCAAATCCTGAAAACCCATCAGCTTTTAATTCAACAATCATGGACGGCTGAATGTCAAATGATTCCCGAGAAATGGTGAAAGTATGTTTTAATTTTAAGTCGTATGCTCTGATGATTAGTTCCATAAATATAACTATTATAGGTTTTTATAATAAAATTAAATTTAGTGAATTTAAGCAAGAATTGTTATGCTTTGTTTTTAAAAATGTTTTTGTAGTTATAGATAATTCTTTAACGATTTAGTATGTTTTTGTTAAAATGTACAGGTGCTAAAAATTATATTCTCAAATAATCAATTGTTTTTTGGTTATTGTGATAAAAATGATAAATTAGCATAAATTAATATTCGAATGGACGTTTATCAAGAAAAGAAGAATTTATTACTAGATATGATCGCTTATGCGACAGTCGATGGAGAATTGGATAAAAAGGAATTTGACTTTTTATTTTTATTAGCCAATACCTTGGACATAGAAAGAGGAGGATTTATGGAGTTATTCTATAAAGGAACTACTTTGAAATTGCTGAAAGATCAATCTGTTCGTATTTTGCAATTTTACAGACTTGCTATATTAATGCAAAAAGATGGAATTTTGTTTATGAAGGATGCTACTGCTATCAAACAGTTTTCCATTCATATGGGGGTAAACCTTGATGCAGTTAAAAAAGTACTTAAAAAAATGAAAATAGCACCAGATACACAGATAAGTATCAATGAGTTATTGCGAATATTCAAAGATGTTGAATATCATTGATTTATTTGTTAGTTAAATTTGATGATGGATCAGTAACAGAATTTATATTTTGAATGAAGAATAAAGTATAGACTTAATTGATTTTATAATTTTTCCTGTAAGGCTTTAATCTCATCTCTTAATTTTGCTGCTTGCATAAAATCTAGTTCTTTTGCCGCTTTTTCCATGTTTTTACGCTTTTCGCGTATGCGTTTTTCTAGTTCTGCTTTCGATAAATATTCGTTTTCTGGTTCTGCGGCCGTATCAAGACTATTTCCTAATTCATAATTCACCAAAGAGCTTTTGACAAAAGCGCTTTCAATTTTTTTATTTAGTGCTTGCGGAACGATATTATTGGCAGTATTGAAGTTCATCTGCTTGGTACGACGGTAGTCCGTTTCGTCTATGGTTTTTTGCATACTTGCCGTAATTTTATCTGCATATAAAATTGCTTTTCCATTTAAGTTACGTGCTGCACGACCAATGGTTTGAGTGAGAGACCGGTGACTACGCAAAAAACCTTCTTTATCAGCATCTAATATCGCTACCAAGGAAACTTCGGGTAGGTCCAAACCTTCTCTTAATAAGTTGACACCTATTAAAACGTCAAATATTCCTTTTCGTAGATCTTGCATGATTTCTATTCGCTCCAAAGTATCTACATCAGAGTGTATGTAACGGCAACGTATATTTACTTTGGTTAGGTATTTTGCTAATTCTTCAGCCATTCTTTTTGTTAAAGTCGTAACTAGTACACGTTCATCCAATTCACAACGTACATGGATTTCTTCAATCAAATCATCAATTTGGTTCAAACTTGGACGTATTTCAATAATAGGATCCAATAGTCCAGTAGGACGAATAACTTGTTCTACATATACCCCCTCACATTTTTCCAATTCATAATCAGCAGGAGTTGCAGAAACATAAATTACCTGATTTTGCATGGCTTCAAACTCTTCAAATTTTAATGGTCTGTTGTCCATCGCTGCAGGTAGTCGGAAACCATATTCTACCAAATTTTCTTTACGGCTGCGATCACCTCCATACATAGCATGTACTTGAGAAAGCGTTACGTGGCTTTCATCTACGACCATTAAAAAGTCTTTTGGGAAATAATCTAATAAACAAAAAGGTCTCGTTCCTGCCAATCGACCATCAAGGTATCGAGAATAATTTTCAATACCTGAACAATAGCCCAATTCCCGAATCATTTCCAAATCAAAATTGGTGCGTTCTTCGAGACGTTTGGCTTCAAGATGTTTTCCGATTTCTTTAAAATAATCTACTTGTTTGACCAAATCTTGTTGGATTTCCCAAATAGCACCTTGTAGAACGTCTGGAGAAGTGACAAACATATTGGCGGGATATATAGTTAGCTTTCCGAATTTTTCAACTACCATTGATGTTTTGATATCAAAAGATTCTATTTCTTCAATTTCATCGCCAAAAAAATGAATCCTATAGGCATCGTCAGCATAACTAGGATATACTTCTACAGTATCTCCTTTTATTCTAAAGTTTCCGGGAGTAAAATCAGCTTCTGTTCTAGAATATAAACTTTGTACTAATTGATGCAGTAATTTAGTTCTCGAAATTACTTGATCTCTTTCGATCTCGATCACATTTTTCTGAAACTCTACAGGATTTCCAATACCATATAAACAAGAAACAGATGCGACCACCAAAATATCTCGTCGCCCCGATAGTAGGGAAGAGGTGGTACTCAAACGCATTTTTTCCAATTCTTCATTGATAGACAAATCTTTTTCGATAAATACGCCGGTTACAGGCATGAATGCTTCGGGCTGATAGTAGTCGTAGTAGGAAACAAAATATTCTACTGCATTATTAGGGAAAAATTGCTTGAACTCGGAGTATAGTTGTGCTGCCAAGGTTTTGTTGTGTGCCAAAACCAAAGTAGGGCGCTGTACTTCCTGAATTACATTGGCGACCGTAAAAGTTTTCCCAGACCCTGTAACTCCTAGTAGGGTTTGATAAGGATCACCATCATTAAGTCCTTGAACAAGTTTTTTGATTGCTTCGGGTTGGTCACCTTTGGGTTGATAATCAGATACGACTTGGAAGTTCATTGGTATTTCGTTGCAAAGTTTATATGAGCAAAGTTACAAAGTAATTGGTAAATAGAAGGTTCTTTATAATAGAAAAGCCATCAACTTTCGTTGATGGCTTTGTCTACTTATTACTTTTTTAGAATAATAAATTACTTTCCAAATGTATAACGCAAAGTCAATTGAGCTTGCCATACATCAGATGTAGAAGTATTTTTTTGGTAAGTATCTTTAAGCAAAACTTGATTTCCAGCTGAAATTTGTGTTGCCATCGTGTAAATTGGTTTGTTTGTAGCTGTGTCAATCCCTTTGGAAATTAAAGGACTTGTATTAGTAAAACGTTGGCTTACACCCCAATTTTTATTGATCATATTTGTAAAGTTCAATATATCTGCTCTTACTTGTAAGCTATTTTTATGCTTACCTGCTTTGATAAAGAAATCTTGAGTTATAGATAAGTCCAAACGGTGTAACATAGGGATAGTAGATGCATTTCTTTGTGCGTACTGTCCTCTTCTAGTTGATAAATATTTATCTTGATTGATATAAGCATCAAATGCAGCAATTTGTTGTGCAGGAGTAAATAATACTACATTTCCAGCAGCAGTTCCTCGTATTGAAGAATTTAGATCACCAGCAGTAATATTGTTAAATTCAAGTTCAGATGCAGAGTTTGGTACATAGATCAAATCGTTTCCTTTAATTTGGTCACCATTCATATCACCATTAACTGTGTAACTGTTTGCTCCTGTTTGTTCTCCAATATAACCTAAACTGAAAGAGGTAGCTCCTCCAAATTCTCCTCCATATTGAATTTTGTACCCTAGAGTTCCAACAATACGGTTAGGTGTATTGTTATTTGATTTTGATAAGGTCAAATCATTATTTCCATTTACTGTAGCAGTACCATTATAAGCACTAGCCGCTGTTGAACCTACTGAGTTTAAATCATATGCACCTGAGTGTGTATAAGCTAATGATCCCCATAGTCCACTTTGGTAAGCATATTCTAACTTGAATGTAGTAGAGTAAAAATAACCTTTGCTTTTACTTGTTAATACATAAGCTCCATTAACATTATCTACAACACGTACACCTGCATCAGTTCTTGCGTAACGCGCTCTATTATCAGTTCCTGAAAAATTACCAGTTGGTGCTTCTAAATTCGCATCATAATATGTTGCTGCATTGATGTTTTGTCCAAAAATACTTTCTACAGTTCCAGTGAAACCAAATGGTAATTTTTGATCAATTGCAAAAGTAGATTTCCAAACTTGTGGAAATTTATAATTAGTAGCTGTCGCGTTAAGTTGGAAATTTGGTGACGGCTCTAAAGATGAAGGTGTTAAAAATTTACTTGGATCTGCTGTAAATCCACTGGTAATATTGCTAAACCCGTTGATGATTGCACCACTATTTCCAATTGCATTACTCAATAATACATAAGGAGGACGTCCTGTAAAGATTCCTGTTCCTCCACGTAATTGTGTTGTTTTGTCTCCGTAAACATCTAAATTGAAACCAAATCTTGGTTCAAACAATATTTGACTTTTTTGCCCTTTTCCTGAATCAAATGTTTGTCCATCAGCAAAAGTAAGAGGTGCTACATCAACACCAGCTGCTGTTGTATAACCAGTTAAGAATTTGTTAGAAATTCCAGTATTAGCAAACCAAAGTTGTGAAGCTCTTAAACCAAATGTAATGTTTAATTTTTCGCTTACTTTGATGTTGTCTTGTGCGTACAAATCAATTTTATTAGATTTAAATACTTGGTTAGCATCGTCTCCACCTAGTAAAGAATAGTTATATTGTGTTCTACTTGGTTTGTTAACGGTAGTTAAAGCACCGTTTAATGTTGCTGCTTCGTTCATTGTAGCAACAAAATCTGCTATTGAGTTAAAGGTGTACGCAGCATTATTAGCAATTATAAAAGAGTTATTTGAAATAAACCTTTCGTAATTTGCTCCAAAAACCATCGTGTGTTTTCCTGCTGTAACAGTAACGTTGTCTGTGAAATGTAGTGTAGAATAATCTAATTTGTTTCCTTTTGTAAAAGGGTCTAAACCTGCAGAAATATATGTTGAACCAGATTGCAAAATATCTATCGTAGGGAAGATACCTCCACCTTGTAGTCCTCTGTTCTCAATTTGTTTATCATAACCTGCAATAAAGTTATTATTAGTCCTGTTCGATAATTTACTATCCAATTCTAATACGATCGAACGGGTATTATCTTGTACAGTATACCCACTATTTTGGTATGATAATGAGTTTACATTTGTTCTTCTGTTACCAGCACCTGCTGACGTAGAGTTTGAAATTAATTGATCAGACTCTGAGTCATGGTGAACATAACGAACATTCAATTTGTTATTGTCATTAAGATTCCAGTCAATACGAGCTAAGTATTTTGTAGAGGTTGAATTAGCATCATAGTCTTGGTAAGGTCCAGTTACATATCCAAAATTATCAAATAATGTTTTTGAAACTAAATTAAGGTCTGTTACAGAAGTTCTTGTAACCTGTCCTGTTTGAGTTCCAGATCCATCATTTGCTATCCAGTTAGTGGCTGGAGAAACGTTGTCTACTGTTTCAAAGTTACCAAAAAAGAATAATTTGTTTTTGATGATTGGCATACCCAATCTAGCACCATAAATTTTTTGATTGAATTTACCTGGAGAAATAGTGTTATCTCCTGCTTTTGTTCCCAAATATGTTTTAGAATTGTTTTGGTATGAATGATAAACAGATCCTTCTACATTATTACTACCACTTCTTGTAACAGCATTAATACCAGTTCCTATAAATCCTGATTGACGTACATCAAAAGGAGCGATATTAACTTGTAATTGTTCAATGGCATCCATAGAAATAGCAGTTGATCCTGTACGGCCCCCAGCTTGTGCGTCACCACCCAAACCAAAACCGTTATTGAATACAGAGCCATCAATAGTAAAGTTATTTAAACGAGAATCTTGTCCTCCAAACGATCCGTTACTTCCAGCATTTGCGTTGTATTTTGTTACACTATTGATAGAACGTGATCCTGTAATTGGGACAGCATTAATTTCCCTATTAGAAAATTGTTGAGAAGCACCTGTTTTATTTTTAGAAAACAAAGCATTTGTTCTTGATGATAGTACTACAACTTCTTGTAAAGCATTCATTTCTGCTTTCAGTACAATATTTATAGTAATGTTGTTTCCTAATGGAGCATTGATCTCAGTGATCTCAGTGGTAGTGTAGCTCACATAAGTAGCTTTCACAGTGTATGGTCCTCCTGGTTTAATAGCAGGAACGGTGTACCTTCCGTTCACGTCGGAATTTGCATAATACTTTGATCCAGTCGGTTCGTGGATAACCTCAATAGTTGCTCCTGGTAAAGCCTCGCCTTTGGCAGATTTTATAGTTCCAGAAATAGAAGATTTAGTTACCTGTGCCATTCCAATGGAAGTATAAGCAAGAAGTAAAATAAAAAGTAATTTTCTCATGTTAAAATTGTTTAAATTTTTTCACAAAATTCCTCTAATTTTTGCTTATCTATATTAAGAAATTGTTAACAAGTTGTGAAGATAATATGATTCATACTGCTTTTTTTGAATGAAAAAAATTACACAGGTTAACTTAATGTTAAGAAATGGCTGTTTTAAAGCTTTTTTTTGCTTATTTTTATTTGGTTTCTGAAACTATTTTAGTACAAAAATAGAGCTGTTTTCTATGGTGTTTTGTGGAGTGAAATAAAGTGTTTTTGCGAATACAGCATTTGTGCTAAGTTATTAATTTGAAACCAATAATTAATCTGTCAATTTGTTAGATAATTGGTTGTTTTTACTGCTTTTTGTTAAAACTTTTTTTACTATGTTAAGAAAATGTTTTTACTGTTATTTGAGTAATTTTTTGCTAATTCTTATTTATCAAAGAATTTAGCTCCTTAATACAACTATTTTGACTGTATGTGTAATTGATGTTTTTTATTAATATGGATTTAATCAAATATAGCTATGGCTGTTTTATTGATTATCTTATGTTCAAACGAAAATTGTAGAATATGGAAATAAGAGTATGATAGTTGAACTTTCAGTAGATTGACTCCGTTATAGTTTCCTTTACATTACAATCTCCAATTAATAGGATGTATTGGAGATTGATGTTACTAATTATATCAAATTGTAGAAGTAGTCATTTTGTGTATATTGATACCTATTTGATTCGGGTAGCAAAAGAATATTTTACTTTGTATTATATTTATTAGTAGTATAGAAAGATTCAGTTTTGTGATTACATCTAAGTGTTCAATTATTAGGTCTGTAATTAAATTACTTGATCACTCTTTTGAAATTTCCAATCTTCTTGTTGTTGTTCGCTCAAAAAAGACCATGCAAGAATGCGACTTGTTTTTTGTCCTTGTGCCATATCCATTGTTTTTATGTTTGACGCTTTTACTTTATTCAAAACATTGTATAAGCTTTTGAGATGGGACTGTTTTGCAACCAAAGTTGTAAACCATAAAACTTGCATAGGATATTTGGCGCTTTCATAAATCATTTGAGAGATAAATCGAAACTCACCACCTTCACACCATAATTCGGCATTATGGCCACCAAAGTTCAAAATTGGTTTGGTTGTTTTTTTGTTTTCTAAATTGTTTACTTTTCGGATACTTCCTTGTGTGGCTTCTTCTTGAGAAGTATGAAAGGGAGGATTGCAAAGAACAAATTCAAATTTATCTTCGGGAGTAATAATATTTTTAAAGATAAAACGGGATTCAGTTTGCTGTTGTAGACTGATGGCATCAATTAAATTAGGATTTGATTCGATGATTTTACTACAGTTTTTTAATGCTTTATCATCAATATCAGTTCCGACAAAGCTCCAGTTGTAAATTGAGTTTCCTAATATGGGATAAATACAATTGGCTCCAATGCCGATGTCAAGACCTTGAATGCTTTCCCCTACAGGTATAATGCCTCCGTTTGAGGAGGCTAATAAATCGGCAATATTGTGGATATAATCTGCTCTACCAGGAATAGGTGGACATAAATAATCTTTGGGTATATCCCAATTTTTTATTCCGTAGTGCATGATTAATAGCGCTTTGTTTAAAGCTTTTACCGCATCAGGATTACTGAAGTCTATAGTTTCAATCTGATGTTCATTAATAGCAACAAAGCTTTTTAATGCCGGATATTGTTCTATTAATAGTTTAAAATCGTATCGTGATCGATGTTGATTTCTTGGGTGTAAATTGGTTTTTTCGGTGAGCTGCTTAGCCATCATTCTTTCTGTTTCGGGAAAAGGATTTGAAAAATATATTTTATCCTAATCACGAGCAAGTTATATAAAAAAGTATAACTTTTCTATGTTTTTACGGATTAAATTAATCCATACATTCCATGAGGAGTAAATCACCTTCGGTATGTTCTATTTTTACGATACCGTCTTTGGTAACATGGTTGCTACTACCTGTTTTATAACCAATGGTTAAGCTGTCGTTTTTTAAGGGATAAAATAAGTTCTCAGAAGTTATTCCACTTACATGTCCTATTGGTATTAAGGATATTGGGGTGTTTTCTGTGTACCATTTTTTGAATTTTCGGGGTAGTAAAAAAACTTTGGAGTGGTCGTCCAAAATCACAATTTTCAGTAGATCACGGTAGCGAACAATGTTGGTTAAATTGGTAATGGTGTGATCGGTCCTACGTCCTGTTGCCCAAACTACATTCACAGCTGGAATCTTTCTTTCGATCAAATAATCAAAAGCTTTCTCGAGATCTGTTTTATTTTGGTCTGGTGTATGGATGACTTCAAGTGGGTATTGTTGTTCTTTGTAATAATTTGCATCAAAATCTCGATCAAAATCCCCCAGCAAGACATCTACTTTGATATCCATTTTTATTACTCGTTCTATGGCTGAATCTAGTACTATCACTATTGGTGACCATTCTAGTAACTGTCCTAATAATTCAGGATTACAAGATGCACCATTGGCAATAATTAAAGCTGGTTCTTGATCGTCTCGTACGATATGATGTGAGGACATAGTTATTTTTTTGTGTTGTAAAGATAAAGAATTTGGTGGTTTTTTTTTGCGTGAGGGATAGAAGTGGAGCTCTTTTTTATCTTGCTTTTTTTGCAAGATAAAAAAAGCGAGAACGTATAGCCCGACCCGCGATTTTTTAGCGGGTCACGCCCAAATAATTTATTGCTATTAAATAATTACTGAACTAAATATGTTCTGCTATCAATTTCGCACAAGGCAAAGTAGCCCAACGGATAGTTACTCTTGTTGGTATTGTTGATAACGTTTCCGCGTACAGTTGCGGGAGGAGATTGAAAAGGGCCTCCACTACCACCTCCTGCAATACTAATTAGGATATTCATGTAATTATAGTATGATTTTGAAACTCCATAATGAACAATTTTAACTTCATCACCAGCTTTTAAGTCATCGTTTTGAGATAGGCTGAAAAATTGATTTCCTTGAAAATAGGTATCCACATCCCCGTAAAAGGTCTGTGTTATTTGGTCGGTATAAGTATATTGATACAAGTAATAATTTGTTACTAAAGGGGGATCGGTAAAGTAGGTTTTAATTTGTATGTTTTTTCCAGTGAAGCCACCATCATTTTTTTGTTCTATTTTTTCAATTGGTGCCACTGATTTTAAGGTTTCGGTGGCAGTGTAGGTTTCTCCGTTGTGTTTTACGTTTAATGTATATGTTTCGTCTATTTTTGGAATAAAATTGGTACATATATATTCACCTGTACCAGCTACTTCTCTAAAGTTGAAGTTGGTATTGCTGCTATTTTGGACTGTAATAATTGCTCCAGAAACAGTAGGTATTTGTGTACTGTAAAAAGAGGCTGTTGTGGTTAATTTTATTTTTTGTTCCTTTCCTGTTGTTCCCTTTTGCCATTTGATAGTTGCTTCAATAACCAATTTTGGTGGTGCTGTATCGAGGTCTACTTGAACAACTTCTTCACAACTATAAAAAAAAAGGAGTGTAAATAAGGATAGTATGAGGTGTATTTTTTTCATATTTCTAGAATTTGAAATTATAACTTACGGCAGGAACCATTCCAAAAATAGAGGTTCGTACAGCTTCATTGGCGCCTGTATCTGTATTTTGTCTAAAATTGATGGAGGCAGCGTTTTTTCGATTGTATAGATTGTAGATACTAAATACCCATTCGCCTTTCCAGTCTCTACCTTTGTTTTTTGTAGGAGTTAGCGTTGCTGAAACGTCAAGGTGATGGTAAGCAGGTAAACGATTTTCATTTCGTAAACCATAACTAGGAACTACAACTCCAGAGTAATAGTATTGACTGTTCGGGTAGGTTACAGGTTGTCCTGTTTGTAATACAAAATTGGCACCAAAACTCCATTTTTCGCTTTTTTTGAAAGATCCTGTCACGGCAAGATTATGTGTTTTGTCGTAAATGGAACGGTACCATTGCCCATTATTGATTCCTAGTTCTTCGGGTGTTCTTCCGGGAGTTTGTTGTTGGGATTTGGATAATGTATAAGAAATCCAACCATTTAATTTACCTTCATTTTTACGCAACATGATTTCGAGACCATAGGAACGCATTTGCCCGTTGAGTACAATTTGCTCTATGGCTTTGTTGGCAATTAAGTCGGCACCATCAATATAGTCCAGACGGTTTTTAATTTTTTTATAATAGGTTTCGACTTCTAAGGAAAACATATTATTTTGGAAGTTTTTGAAATAACCTACGGCTACTTGGTCAGCAATTTGTGGTTTGATAAAATTGTCACTAGGCATCCATACATCCAAGGGAGTAGGTGAGGAGGTATTGGAGATCAATTGCAAGTATTGTACCATGCGGTTGTAGCTTCCTTTTAATGAGCTATTTTCATTTAATTGATAGGATAATGCCAACCGGGGTTCTAGGTTGTTGTAACTTTTTATTACTTTATTTTTATTGTAAAATTTTGTACCCGTTGGTGTTGCTTTCTCATATATTTGTACATCTTTGTTGAAAATTACTGGATTGTTATTGTCATAGATATTTACTGTAGATTGACCTAATCTATAGAATAAACTGTATCGCAAGCCATACGTAACGGCAATTCTCTTGGATACTTCTTGTTCTGCGCTTACGTATAATGCAGGTTCGAAAGCATATTTTTTGTCCAATTGGTCAAAATTGATTCCAGAATTAGCATCGGTTGGTCTTATGGTTCCTGGGTTGAAGGAATAGTAAATAGCATTTAGACCATAATTCAGTTTGAATTTGTCAGACACATAATTTTTAAAATCATATTTAAAGTTATAATTCTTAATTCCAGAATCCCATTTGAAACCTACAAAATCCAAGTCCAATCCATAGTAATAGTCGCTATAAATTAAAGATAAGTTGGAGAATAATTTATCGGAGAATAAATGGTTCCACCTTAAATTAAGTGTTGCATTTCCATAAGAATTGGAGAAGCTTTTGCTAATTGCAAATACATCACGTCCAAAATAACCAGACAAGTATAAGTTGTTGTTTTCATTAAGTTTATAACTCAATTTGGTATTCAAATCATAAAAGTAAGCCGTATTGTTTTTTTGGTCATTGGATAGTTTTAAAAACAAATGTGCATATGAAGTTCTTCCACCAATAAGGAATGAACCTTTGTTTTTTACTATAGGTCCTTCAAGTAAGACACGGCTGGCAATTAAGCCGATTCCTCCACTAGCATGAAAAGCCTTGCTGCTACCATCTTTTTGATAAATATCTAAAACAGATGAGGCTCTTCCTCCATAATTAGCAGGGATTCCGCCTTTGTATAGCTTTAAATCTTTGATGGCATCTGGGTTGAAAACGGAGAAAAATCCAAATACGTGTGAGGAGTTGAAAATTGTAGCTTCGTCTAACAGAATTAAATTCTGGTCGGCACCTCCTCCTCGAACATTAAACCCTGATGCTCCCTCGCCTGCATTAGTAACTCCTGGAAGTAATAATAATGATTTGATTACATCGACTTCTCCCAGTACGACCGGCATTTTTTTGATAGAAGAGATAGAAAGTTTGTTCATGCTCATCTCTGGTTTTCGAATCTGAGTACTGGTATTTGTACCTGTCACGATCACTTCTTCGAGCATTTCTTGACTGTCTATTAAATTGAGATTTAATTTAGTGCTTTTGTTTAAGGTAATTTTTTTCGATACATTTTGAAAACCAATATAACTTACTAGTATCGTGTATGAGCCCTGAGGTAAGGTAATGGAATAAAATCCATACTGGTTGGTATTAATACTAGATTGCGTCTCTGGAATGTAAATGTTTACACCAATTAAAGTTTCGTTGTTCTTGGTGTCAGATATGGTTCCGCTTAGAGTGTACTTTTGTTTTGATAGTTCAATATCACTATTATCTTGTGCGAAAGTAAAAAAGCTATAGGTTAGAAATAGTATTAAGGTAAATATTTTCCTGTTTAACATACTTTGTTTAATTTGAAATACAAATTTGATAAAAATATAAGTAATTAACTAACAAACAAACTTTAAAATGGTGTTAATGAAAAAAAAAAGACAACCGTTACGGGTTGTCTTTTTGAGAATAATTATGGGCTAATGTTTAAGCCTTGATTTTTGCTATAATGGCATTGAAAGTTGCACTAGGACGCATCGCTTTGCTTAATAAAGCTGGCGTCGGTTGGTAATGACCACCAATAGCTTGAGGTTTTCCTTGAGCATCAATTAATTCTGCATTAATTGTAGCTTCGTTTTCTGTAAGTTCTTTTGCAATTGGAGCAAATGTAGCTTGTAATCCAGTATCTTTGGTTTGAGCAGCCAAGGCTTGAGCCCAATACAAAGCTAAATAAAATTGAGAACCACGGTTATCAATTCCACCAACTCTTCTAGCTGGAGATTTGTCGTTTTGCAAGAAAGCATCGTTTGCTTGGTCCAAAGTTTCAGACAAAACAATTGCTTTTTCATTATTTAAAGATTGACCTAAATGTTCTAATGAAGCACCAAGAGCCAAAAATTCACCTAATGAATCCCAACGTAAATAACCTTCTTGTGTAAATTGTTCCACATGTTTTGGAGCCGATCCACCTGCACCTGTTTCAAACAATCCTCCACCATTCATTAATGGTACGATTGATAACATTTTTGCTGATGTTCCAACTTCTAGAATTGGGAACAAATCAGTAAGGTAATCACGTAATACATTTCCAGTTACAGAGATAGTATCCAATCCTTTGATGATTCTTTCACAAGTGAATTCAGTTGCAGCGATAGGGTTCAAGATACGAATGTCTAGTCCAGTTGTATCGTGATCTTTTAAATATAAATTTACTTTTTTGATAATTTCTCTATCGTGTGCTCTGTTTTCATCCAACCAGAAGACAGCAGGAGTTTCAGATAAACGAGCTCTGTTTACAGCTAGTTTAACCCAGTCCTGAATTGGAGCATCTTTTGCTTGGCACATTCTAAAGATGTCGTTAGCTTCTACTGCTTGTTCCATCAAAACCTTTCCGTTTTGATCAACCACACGAACAGTTCCGTTGGCCGACATTTGGAAAGTTTTGTCATGAGAACCATATTCTTCTGCTTTTTGAGCCATCAAACCTACGTTTGGAACAGAACCCATTGTAGTTGGGTCAAAAGCACCATGTTTTTTACAAAAATCAATAGTAGCTGTATAAATTCCAGCATAACAACGGTCTGGAATAATAGCAATAGTATCTTGTAATTTTCCTTCTTTATTCCACATTTGACCGGAAGTACGTATCATTGCCGGCATAGAGGCATCAACAATTACATCCGATGGAACTTGCAGGTTGGTAATTCCTTTATCAGAATTCACCATTGCCAAGGCTGGACCATTTTCAATTGCTGCAGTGATGGCAGCTTCAACTTCAGCTTGCTCTGGGCGACCTGCAATTTTTGCATATACATCACCTAAACCATTTTTTGTATTTACTCCAAGTTCAGTAAATAAAGTAGCATATTTTGCAAAAACATCAGCAAAATAAACTTCTACAATTGCACCAAAGATAATTGGGTCAGAAACCTTCATCATCGTAGCTTTTAAGTGTACAGAAAGTAAAACGCCCTCTGCTTTTGCTTCAGCAATTGTTTTAGCAACAAAAGCTTTCAAAGCGTTCAAGTGCATTACAGAACTGTCAATGATTTCACCTACTTTCAAAGGAGTACTCGCTTTTAATACAGTAGTAGCGCCATCTTGTGCAACAAATTCAATTTTCACATCGGTAACGTCAGCAATTGTAACCGATTTTTCACTTCCATAAAAATCACCTTCGCTCATTGAGGCTACTGCAGTTTTAGAGTCAGCAGTCCAAGCTCCCATAGAGTGTGGATTTGCTTTTGCATAATTTTTTACTGCTTTTGGAGCTCTACGATCTGAGTTTCCTTCACGTAAAACAGGGTTTACAGCAGAACCTGTAATTTTTGCATATTTTGCCTTGGTTTCCTTTTCAGTATCCGTTTGTGGGTCTTCTGGGAAATTAGGGATCTTGTATCCGTGCGCTTGCAATTCTGCAATAGCCCCTTTTAATTGTGGTATAGAAGCAGAAACGTTAGGTAATTTGATAATGTTTGCTTGTGGATCAGTAGCTAATTTTCCTAATGCAGCCAATGAATCTTTTACTTTTTGATCCTCAGTCAAAAACTCTGGGAAATTAGCAAGGATACGAGCTGCAACCGAAATATCTTCCGTTTCAATTTCGATTCCTGCCGTTGCGGTAAAAGCTTGAACAATTGGTAAAAATGAATAAGTAGCTAACAAAGGTGCTTCGTCAGTTAATGTGTAAACAATCTTTGATTTTTGTGTCATGTTTTTTATTTTATAATCGTAATTCTTTAGAAAGAATGTGAAATGTATGATTTGCTTTGAATAAAGCCGAGCAAAGATATAAAAAACAAGCCAAAATATTGAGTATTTTCCCTGAGAAATAACCGATTTATAGGATAACTAACGACAATGTCGTAAAATGTTATTTTTTTAAATAAAGTCATTTTTTTTGAGAATACCACGGATCAGATCAATCATCTTTGGGAGTTAGTTGTCAATCGTTTGCGTGATTTATATTTTTGAAGCAGAAACTGAAGCTAATTTTGCTGTTATCGTTTCGTTCATCCGCTATACTTTTGCTTTTTTAAAGAAAAAAAGCAAAGGATAACGCTCCTATCGGTGCTATGAGGGTTTATTGTGATTTATCGGATTTTTGAGAATTTCTTGCCTTTTTTGTTTTGAAAGTTTAATAGTTGAGAATCACATTTTTTAAATATAATACAACTAGAATATTTTATAATATGTGATATAAATACTTTAATCAGTTTTTCTTTTTTTTCTTTTGAATAGATTATTAAAGAGTAACTTTGCAGGGAATTATAAGGGTTATATTATTCCTGTTTACCTAGCCCTGATGGGAGCGGTATCCTTTTTGTTTTGCTTTTTTTGCAAAATAAAAAGATATAGCGGACAGCAGGATTAAGCTCCAAAAAAAATGATATAAATAGTATTTACGTATGAAAAATGTTTTTAAAGTAGCATTGATTGCCTTATTGATCGTGGGGTGCAAACACAAGGTAGTGCCAGCAGATGTAGCGCTCTTAAATGGTTATTGGGAAATTGAAAAGGTAGATTTTCCTGATGGTGAAGATAAAAATTTCAAAATTAATGAAAGTTATGACTTTTTTGCCATAATAAAGGATAAAGGGATTCGTAAAAAAGTGATGCCTCAATTGGATGGTACTTTTATTGTGAATGATACTTATGAAAATGTAGCTGTACGTTTTGAAAAAGAAAAAGTTTTTTTGGATTATTCAACAGATTTTGCAAAATGGTCGGAAGAGTTGATAACATTGACAAATGATGAGTTGGTGGTGAAGAATGACGAGAAGAAAGAATATCATTATAAAAGAACAGGACCAATAAACTTAACAGGAGATGGCGAAAAGACTAAATAATCAAAGTACAGTTGGTGATGTTTTAAAGCAGATCATTCAGGGTAATAAGTTGCAACCAGGGATGGACCAAATTAATGTGAAGGAAGCTTGGGAGAGTTTGATGGGGAATGGTGTGAATAGTTATACGCAAAATGTTGCTTTGAAAAATAGTACCTTGTATGTAGAGTTAACTTCGTCTGTATTGCGGGAGGAATTGAGTTTGGGGAAATCTAAAATTATTAAAATGATAAATGAAGAATTGGGACGTGAAGTGATTACTAACGTAGTGCTTAGGTAATTTTCGGTTTCCATTTTGTGAATTTAGGGTAATAAAAAATCCATTTGCTTACGCAAATGGATTTTTTATTATACGATGCTCTCAATAAATACTAGAACAATTCTCTACCAGAGAAATGGAAAGCCCCTTCTATAGCTGCATTCTCATCGCTATCTGAACCGTGAACTGCATTTTCTCCTAATGAAGTTGCATATAATTTACGGATAGTTCCTTCTGCAGCATCTGCTGGGTTGGTAGCTCCGATCAAAGTTCTAAAATCGGCTACTGCATTTTCTTTTTCTAAAATTGCTGCAACGATTGGTCCGCTTGACATGAATTCTACCAATCCGTTGTAGAAAGGTCTTTCTGAGTGCACTTCATAAAAAGCTTGTGCATCTGCAACAGTCAATTGTGTTAATTTTAAAGATACAATTTTGAAGCCTGTATTGGTAATCATAGCAAGTATGTTTCCGATGTGTCCATTTGCCACTGCATCTGGCTTAATCATTGTAAAAGTTCTATTGGTTGTCATTTTATTTGTATTTTTAATTAGTGTAAAATTAGTTATTTTTTTGTTGAAATAACTTTTATTTGTTATATTTTAAAACAGAATCACTTCAAAATTTTGTTCTAATGGTTTTAATTGCTTCATCATTATCGGAATTAAATCGATACCTGTTTCTAAGTAGAATTCAGAGAAATTGTTTTGGCGTTCTTGCAGACTTTTATTCGGGAATAATTCGTTTTGTAAGTTGGTAGCACGTTCCAATTGGTCTTTTAGTTTTCTTTTTTGCGCTTTCAGTAATCTCTTTTCAAGATTTTCCAGTCCTTTTATTTGTTTGATTTCTTGTGCTTTTACGGCTCCTGCAAAAGAAGGATCTGTTTGCTGTGCAATCTCAAAAAGGTCTTTGAATTGTTTTTGCAATTGTTCCTTTTGTGGTGTCAAGTCGATTGAGAAAGAAGATAGTTTTTGAGTTAACTTATTTTCGAGAACAGTTTGTTTGGAAAACAAATCAGACCATGAAAGTTCGAGCTTGTCTATTTTTGAAACTTGTTTTTTGGTAGCTACTAGTGCAGAATTCCGAACTAAAAGCATTGGGAAAGTAATTTTCACTTCATCAAAAAACGATTTGAGTTCAAGCCAGTAAGCAATTTCACCTCCTCCTCCAATGTAACAGAGGTTGGGTAAAATTACTTCTTGGTACAATGGACGCATGATCACGTTGGGACTAAATTTTTCGGGATTGGAATTGACCAAATCTACTATTTCCTTTTCTGTAAAGGTTATAGTGGTGTTGTTAACAATGTATTTATTATTTTCGAAAATAATGCGTTCACGAATGGTGTTTTCGATAAAAAATAAATTTATTTCACGCGGATTTACCTGAATGTTGTAATTACTTAGTTTTTGTATTGTCTCAGTTACTGCGGTATGTGCTGTTTGTTGCGTTAGTTCTTCTTTTATATAAGGAGCGAAGCATTTTTTTAACTCTTTATTGTCAGCATCGATAATTACCAAACCATATTCTCCAAATAATGTATTAGCCAAATGCCTTGTCGCATCGGCTAGGTTGGGATGTTGTAAATAAGCTTCTTGAAAAAGTGTTTTTAGTTTGTTTGCGTTTGTTGTATGTCCTAATTCTAAAGCAAATATTTCGAAAAACTCTTCCAGTCCTTCAGTACTTAATCTTCCAACGGGTCCCGTACTGTCGGTATTCCAACGAAATTTTTTCCCTTTGAAGTTAAAGTAATTGATTTCGTCAAAATCATGGTCTTCTGTAGCCATCCAATAAATGGGTACAAAATTGTATTCTGGATGTTTGGTTTTTAACTCGTTGGTCAAATTGATTGTCGAAATAATTTTGTACAAAAAATACAAAGGCCCACTAAATAGGTTGAGCTGGTGACCGGTGGTGATAGTAAAAGTATTTTCGGTACTTAATGCTTCTATATTTTGAAGCGTAAGAGGTGAAGTGCTACTAGTTTTATATTGTTGCTTCAAGGCAGACACTAATGTAGCTCTTGAATTGGAGTTGTAATTTTTTTTCTTTTCGAAAATTTGTTTTTCAAAATTTTCTATAACTGGAAAGTGATTGTAGAGTGGGGTAAGATTGGATTTTTGGTTCAGGTAATCTTGCATTAAAGTACTGAAGTATCCTGATGTCTGGTAGCTTATACAGTCGGTTGGCATGTGTATGATTCTTAATTTAATGTAAAAATAAGAAAAGTTATGGTATCCTTTGTTAGTTTATGAAAGCTTTAGCAAATGTTAGGTAAAGTAGCTTTGAGTAGTCCAATGTGCTTGTTAAGTTGTAGTATCCTGTCTTTGGTCAGATCGTCTATGAATAATTTATGTTCAATGGAAATATTAAACTAAAATCAAGAGAATTGGTAGAACTTGTTTTTGTGAAAATACGATCTCTTTCTTGTAATCTGGCAATGAGATTGCAAACACTTGATAAGATATTAGCAATTTTGTTGACAGAATACTTTTTTGGCTCTAGTACTAAAATTTTGACAAAGTTAAGGGTTGTCTATTAATATATTATATTTATTTTTCTGAATCAAAATACTTTATAGAGTGTAATTAGTGAAAATTAATTTGTTTTAAATAATACACAAAATAAAATCCATCTTATTAGATGGATTTTATTGATTAAAAAAAATGGTATACTATCTTTTAAAAGTTAAATTAACTGTTTTGCTCTTGTAATAAAAGTGTTTTTTGCTTTTTCACCTATAAATTAGCAATCAATTCGGCCACAATAGAGGTCCATCCTGTTTGATGAGATGCACCAACTCCTCGTCCAGAATCTCCATGAAAATATTCATAAAACAAGATCAAATTTTTGTTTTCTTCTTGTTGGTAAAATTCTGTATGATCACTGTGTACAATTCTTTTTCCATCGGTATCAATTTCAAAAATGGCACTAATTCTTTTACTTAATTCTTTCGAAATTTGTGAAAGGGTCATTAGATTACCAGAATTTGTAGGGAACTCAACTTGAAAAGAGTCACCGTAAAAGTCACCAAATTTCTCCAAGGATTTAATGATTAAATAGTTGATCGGAATCCAAATCGGACCGCGCCAATTTGAATTTCCTCCAAACATATCAGACCTAGATTCCCCTGGTTCATAGTATATCGTGTGATCTACTCCTTCTATTTTTATAATAAAGGGATGTTCCAAATGGTATTTAGAAACTGCTCGAATACCATTATCAGCTAGAAATTCATTTTCATCTAATAAATAAGTCAATAGTTTCTCTAAACGACTTTTGTTAAGGAGCGAAAATAATATATCTCCGTTTTCATTTGTTTGGACATACTCTTCGTCAGAAACAATTGAGTTTGAGAACGCCCTTCTTTTTTGAAAATCATGCATTTTACTGTAACATTCATGCCTACATATGGAAACAGCAAATAATGAAGTGATGCCTACGATGGATCGTATTTTTAGGGACTCTTTTTCGCCATCAGGGTAAAAAAGGACATCATAAAAAAAATGATCCTTATCATCCCATAATGCATCATTAATAGAGTTAGCAATTAAGATGAAGTGCTCGTAAAACTTTGTGATAAGATCTTCAAAAGTAGAATCCAACAAAGTGATTTCTGAAGCCATTTCCATTAAATTAATAGCATACATAGCCATCCAAGCAGTTGCATCTACTTGTTCTAGTGTGTATCCTACAGGTAAATTTGTTCTATCAATTACGGCAATATTATCTAGTCCCAAAAAACCACCATTGAAAATGTTGTTACCATTATCATCTTGTCTATTGGCCCACCAAGTAAAATTAATTAGTAATTTCTGAAAAATTCTTTTTAAAAAATCAATGTCTTTTATATTGTATAATTGATATTCAGATCGATAAACTAAAAGTGCAGACCATGCTTGAACGGGTGGGTTAACATCCGAAAAGTTCCATTCATAAGCCGGGATTTGGCCATCAGGACTCATATACCATTCCCGCATCATTAAAAGTAGTTGATTTTTTGCAAAAGCGGGATCAATCATGCCCATTGGAATACAATGAAAAGCTAAGTCCCAAGCCGCATACCACGGATACTCCCAACAATCAGGCATAGATATGACATCTTGATTTACAAGATGTTTCCAATTCGTATTTCGTCCAACAAGTCGTTCTGTTGGTAAAGGATTAATTTCTGGATTATAGCGCAACCATTCATTAATATTATAACTGTAAAATTGTTTACTCCACAGTAAGCCTGCAAAGGCTTGACGTTGAATTAGTTTATGATTATCAGTCCATTTTTCAGGAAGGAAGGATTCATAAAAAGTATCATTTTCAGCTAATCTAGTTTCAAAAACAGTAAAAAAAGAGGCATCGAAAGGCTGGTTTAGTAGTTGGTTAGTAAGTCTTAACGTAATCGTTTTGCTAGCGTTTGCATCGATTTTAAGTTCATAAACGGGGGCACATTTAGTTCCAAAATTTCTTATAGAAAGTTGTTGTCTCAATACTGTATTTTCACCACAAAGAGCTTCGTGAAAAGCATCTTTAACAAAAACAGAGTCGTTTTTGGTGTTAAAAATACGTTGCTTATTGGTTTCATTTTCAGTAAACAAAACCTCTGAAGTTTCTTGATAATAAAGGTAGTAATCTCCTAATTCTTCATTATTTATAGAAATTCTATTTTCAGAATCTTGTTTTAGAACGGGTTTATTGTCTCCTATTTTTTTATTCCAATTGTTTCTTAACCAAAGTGTCGGTAAAATTGTTAACGTAGACGGTTCGTTACTTCGATTATAAACTTCAATCTTGACGCAGATATCGTCAGGATTATTTTTTGCATAGGTGATATATACATCATGATATTGTTTATTATCGAAAATACCAGTGTCTAATAATTCGAACTCATTTTCAAGTTTAGTCCGTTGGCCATTTTTAGTAAGTAATTCTTCGTAAGGGTAGGGAGCGAAAGGATATTTATACAAAAACTTCATGTAAGAATGTGTTGGTGAATTATCCAAATAATAATACAATTCCTTTACATCTTCGCCATGATTCCCTTCGCTATTAGTCAATCCAAATAGTCTTTCTTTTAAAATGGGGTCTTTACCATTCCATAGAGCAAGTGCAAAACAAATGTTTTGTCTATTATCCGAAATACCACCTAACCCATCTTCACCCCAAAGGTAGGAACGTGATCTAGCATGGTCATGAGGGAGATAATTCCATGCATCGCCATTGGCACTATAATCTTCTCGAACAGTACCCCATTGACGTTCTGATAGGTAAGAGCCCCATTTTACTAAGGGTACATTCTTGGTACTATTCTCTTGTAATCTTTTTAATTCTTCATTCATAATTATCCTCCTGTTGAAAACCCTTCGAAAACTGTCATTCCACCATCTATAAAAATACTTGCACCAGTAATGTAATCGGAATCATCAGAGGCTAAAAATACGGCCAAATTACCAATGTCCTCTGGCTGTCCAATACGATTATAGGGTATTAAAGACATTAAATTATTCAATGCTTCGGGAGTTTGCCAAGCCGATTTGTTGATAGGTGTTTGTATAGCTCCAGGGCAGATGCTGTTAACCCTAATTTTTCGACCTCCATATTCTTGTGCGAGAGTTTGCATTAGCATTTTAATAGCTCCTTTTGTTGCGGCATAATTGGCATGTCCTCCCCAAGGAATTAATTCATGTACAGAACTCATGCAGATTATTTTACCCAATGCTTTTGATCTTTCTGGAATCATTCCGCGACGTAGAAACTCTCTAACGGCTTCTCTAGCACATAAAAACTGTCCCGTTAAGTTTACATCAATAACCAGTTGCCATTGAGCCAATGTCATTTCATCAAATTTTGCATCTTGTTGTAATCCTGCATTGTTAACCAAAATATCTATGGTTCCAAAGATTTCGATAGCTTCTTTAAACATATTTTGAACTTGATCCTCCTTACTCACATCTGCTTTAATTGCAATTGCATTGGTGCCCAAAGACTTTATTTGTTCAACAAGCACATTGGCTGCCTCTGGATTGGAGACATAATTAATAATCACATTTGCACCAGCTTGCCCCAAGGATAGAGCAACACCCATTCCTATTCCAGAATTTGCCCCAGTGACAAGGGCTGTTTGTCCTATTAGTTTTTTTTCTGCCATTTTGTATTAGTTTTATTTATGTATCAGAAATTTTATTTTTCCTACGATAATCATATAAAATTATTCAATTATAAATGGATATTTAGAAGATTAACATTACTTTAATTTTACTATTTCCTTTTTTTGAAACAAAAGGATTTTCAGTACTACTATTGAATGTATTACCAATTCAATCAAATGGTGGATTAATAAAGTATTTGTAACTTAAAAAGGTTGGTATGCTTAATTTCCTTTTTAGTGATTGGTTTTTACGTGAATATCTTTTTTATGCCTTATTTTTGTATAAAAAAATTTTCTCTTGAAATCAAAACTCCTTCTTATTACCCCGCCTTTTACACAACTCAATACGCCCTATCCAGCAACGGCTTATATCAAAGGTTTTTTGAATACTTTGAATGTAACCTCAGTTCAAGCAGATTTAGGGATTGAGGTGATTTTGACTTTATTTTCGAAAGAAGGATTAAAAAGTCTTTTTAAAGAAGGGAATTTGAAGAGTAAAGGTAAAGAGCTTTCTGCTAATTCAAAAAGAATTAGTGCTTTGCAAGAGGAATATAGTAAAACTATAGATTCGGTTATTGCTTTTCTTCAAGGGAAAAATCCAACATTAGCACTTCAAATATGTCAAGAAGATTATCTGCCAGAAGCTTCTCGTTTTGCACATTTGGAAGAGTTAGATTGGGCTTTTGGCTCTATGGGTACACAAGACAAGGCCAAACATCTAGCTACTTTATACCTAGAGGATATCTCTGATTATATTGTTGAATGTGTAGATACTAATTTTGGTTTTAGTCGTTATGCCGAGCGATTGGGACGATCTGCCAATTCATTTGATGAGTTGTACGAAGCCTTAATGCAAGAACCCACTTATATTGATGCAGTTTTACTTTCGATTTTAAAAGAAAGAATCGAAACTGTTCAACCCGATTTGTTTTTAATATCAGTTCCTTTTCCTGGGAATTTATACAGTGCTTTTCGGTCTGCTCAATGGTTAAAAAAAGTGCATCCCGAAATTAAAATTACAATGGGTGGAGGGTTTCCTAACACAGAATTACGGTCTCTATCGGATGCTCGTGTTTTTGAGTTCTTTGATTTTATAACACTTGATGATGGTGAAGCACCGATCGAAGAATTGTTATTAAGTTTGGAGAATGCAAAAACAATTAACGAAGAACCCCTATCTTTAAAAAGAACTTTTATTCTCGAAAACGGCAAAGTCGTTTATAAAAATAATTCTACCAAACCCGATTACAAGCAAGCACAAGTAGGAACACCAGATTATTCAGATTTACTCTTGGATAAATATATTTCTGTTATTGAAATTGTCAATCCCATGCACCGTATGTGGAGTGATGGGCGCTGGAACAAACTCACCATGGCCCACGGATGTTATTGGGGGAAATGTACTTTTTGTGATATTTCATTAGATTATATAAAAATTTACGAACCAGTTACTGCCAATTTACTTTGTGATCGAATCGAAGAATTGGTTATACAAACAGGTCAAAATGGTTTTCATTTTGTAGATGAAGCTGCGCCACCTGCATTGATGCGTGCTCTAGCGCTAGAGATTTTGAGAAGGAAATTATCCATTACTTGGTGGACAAACATTCGATTCGAAAAAAGTTTTACTGCCGATTTGTGTTTGTTGTTAAAAGCATCTGGTTGTATTGCTGTTTCTGGTGGGCTCGAAGTAGCTTCAGATCGTTTATTAAAATTAATAGACAAAGGGGTGACGGTAGAGCAAGTTGCCAATGTAACACAACATTTTACCGAAGCTGGAATTATGGTACATTCCTATTTAATGTACGGTTATCCAACACAAACGATTCAGGAAACTGTGGATAGTCTCGAAATGGTGCGTCAATTATTTGAAGTTGGTATCTTGCAATCTGGTTTTTGGCATCAATTTGCCATGACAGCACATAGCCCAGTGGGGATTGACCCAGAAGCTTTTGGTGTTATTCCAGTTTCACCAGTTTTAAAAGGAGTAGAAAACGGTCTCTTTGCCAATAATGATATTGATTTTAAGGATAAAACAGGAATCGATCATGAGAAATTTAGCTATGGATTGAAAAAGTCTTTATTTAATTTTATGCACGGAATTTGTTTTGATTACGAATTGCAAGATTGGTTTGAGTTTAAAATTCCTAAAACTAAAATTGCAAGCAATTTTATTAAAAATGCTTTAGCAAAAGAAACGATACTTACGGTTAAGCCAACGGCCAAAATAATATGGTTGGGTGGAAAACCCGAAATAGAATACTTTACAAAATCTAAAAAAGGAAATACCTGGGAGATGATGCGGATGACTTTTCACCACAAAAAGGAAAGTTTCGATATTCAAACTAATAAAGAGGAAGGGGAGTGGTTGGTTGCAATTTTGACACAATTGACAGTGACTAATAATAAGGTATACACTTTTCAAGAATTAAAGACTGAATTTGAAAAGCAGCTTGAAGACTTTGAGTTGTTTTGGTATTCAAAACCAATACATATATTAAGGGATTACGGACTATTAATACTATAACAAATGATGAAATACAATAGATGTGGGAAGAGTGGTTTATTGTTACCACAAATTTCTTTGGGCTTATGGCATAACTTTGGATCTGTCGATGATTTTAATAATGGAGAAAATATTGTCAAGGAAGCTTTTGATAAAGGTATCACTCATTTTGATTTGGCTAATAATTACGGTCCTATTCCGGGTTCGGCAGAAACAAATTTTGGAAAAATTCTAAAAAATAATTTTCAGGGAAATCTAAGAGACCAAATGGTAATTTCGACCAAAGCGGGATATACCATGTGGGATGGTCCTTATGGGGATTGGGGTTCTAGAAAATATTTATTATCAAGTCTGGATCAAAGCTTGAAACGAATGAATTTAGATTATGTGGATATATTCTATTCTCACCGTCCAGATCCCGAAACACCAATAGAAGAAACTATGATGGCTCTGGATTATGCTGTGCGTAGCGGGAAAGCATTATATGTAGGGATTAGTAATTATTCAGCCGAGCAAACAAAAATGGCTGTTGAAGTTTTAAAGCAATTAGGAACACCTTGTTTAATTCATCAAGCCAAATACTCGATGTTGCAACGTTGGGTTGAGGATGGATTACTGGATGTGTTAGAAGATAAAGGAGTTGGCTGCATTGCCTTCTCGCCATTAGCACAAGGTTTATTGACAGATAAATACTTAAAAGGGATTCCTGAAAATTCACGTGCTTCCAATCCAAATGGTCATTTAAAAAGAGATGAGGTAACGGATGAGAAAATTCAGAAGTTAATTCAATTGAACGAAATTGCAAAAAACAGGAGTCAATCTCTGGCGCAAATGGCTTTGACTTGGTTGATGAAGGACAGTAGAATTACTTCTGTATTAATTGGAGCGAGTTCTATAGGACAGTTAAATAATAATTTGGAAAGTTTACAGCATACAACATTCACAGGGGACGAAATGAGTGCTATTGAGCAAATTTTAAAAAGTTTGAATTAACATTGTATTACGAATAGTTGAAATGGCCTCAAATTATTTTGAGGCTTTTTTTATGTTTTTTTTGTTTGCTGTTCTAAATAATATATTGCCGTTTGCTTGTTGATTGTTTTTTCTTAATTTATTCATTATATTTTTTTAACCCCTGTTTTTATAGGGTTGTTTAGTTTTATGGTTGATTTTTGGTTGATATTTCGTTTTAAAATACTTTTAATATCTATTTTTGTTTGAATTTATGGGGTTAATTGTAAATTATGTGATTATGAATTGTGTAATTTTACACCTTTTTTATGAGGATAGTCTATTTTTTCTGATTTGATTTGGGCATATTAATAAAACGGTCAAAAATGAATCAAAAAACAAAGTCATTCTTATTTTAGTTAATATTAACTTAATATATTCGCCATGTAACAATGAAAAAATAAAGTGCATTTGAGTTTTTTTAAAATTATAAGTTAGAGTTCTAATCATAAAAAAAATAGATAAAAACAAATGCATCAATTAATTATTAAATCAAAACAAGATTAAACATGAAGAAAGTAATTATTATTTTAGCTTTAGCGCTAACAGGAAACATGGCTTTTGCTCAAGACACACCATTAGAAATTTCTGGTTCTGCAGATGCTTACTATAAATATGATTTTGCTAAAACAGCAAATATACCAACGAGTTTTGCAACTGATCAAAACTCTGTATCATTAGGAATGTTAGATATTGCTTTATCAAAAACAACTGGTAAAACTTCCTTCGTAGGTGAACTTTCATTTGGACCAAGAGGTCAATATCAATCAATTCCAAATGGAGATGAAAGTGCTTCTAATGCAGCCAATTCATTTCACCTTCAAAATTTATATGTAGCTTATGCTGCAACGGATAAATTGACTTTATCAGCTGGATACATGGGTACATTTGTTGGTTATGAAGTAATTTCTCCTTTAGCAAATTTCCATTATTCAACTTCTTACTTATTTACAAACGGACCATTCCAAAATGCAGGGATAAAAGCAAATTATGCTATATCTGATAAAGTTGGTTTTATGGTGGGAGCTTTTAATGATACATGGAATAGTTACCAAGCTAATTCTGTAAAAGGTTTGAGTACTATTGGAGCTCAATTATCACTGACACCTACTGAAGGGGTTAGCGCTTATATTAATTTCATGGATGGATCTGAGTCAGGAACCATTATTGATTTGACTGCCTCTTTCGTTTTATCTGATAAACTTACATTAGGATTAAATGCTGCTGATTTTAAACATGGTAATGCATTAGATTATGATTATAAAGGTATAGCTTTATATCCATCATATACCGTTACAGAAAACTTTGGTTTAGGATTACGTGCTGAATATTTTGATTATAAAAATTTATATGCAAATGCTGCAGGAAATTCTGATTCATCAGTAACTGCTTTTACCTTATCAGCAAACTTGAAATCGGGTGGCCTTACTTTTATTCCTGAACTTAGATTAGATAGTAACAAGAAAGATACTTTTGCTAATTCATCAGGAGTACCTTTGACTTCTAAATCTGCTTCACAATTTACATTAGCATGTGTGTACGGATTCTAAATCATACAAAAGCCTAGCAACTAGCGATAGCTTTATTTAAAAATATTTTTTTTTTACTGTCAAGACATTTTTTAATAGATGTTTTGACAGTTTTTTTTTGTTTAACTAAATAAGATAGTACCAATAGTGAAGCTATTTTTAGATTTCGAAAACAATTTTGATACTAAATTTTGGTCCATTATTTTTGGTAGAATGGCTATTGCTTTTGTTATTTTTAATGGCTTTTTAAATTTTTGTTTTTACAAATATTCTTTGATTAAGTAAAGGTTATTATAACTACCTTCACACCATCTTTAGCATGGTGCTGAATTTTAATTATAGAATCAGCCCGATGCAAGACCAATTTGAGTACTTGATTGACAAGTATATTAATGATGATTTTGGAGTTTGTGATAATTTTTTAGAAACAAGCTTAGCTTTCCAGTTAAAACTAAATCTTCAACGTTTAACAGCTTCTCAAGCATTACGTACAGCAGGAATAAGTAACAATATAGCAGTATTGAATAAATCAGTTCGTAGCGATGTTATTTATTGGTTGGACCGTTCTCATAACAATGTATTCGAGAATGCTTTCTTAGATACAATGGATGCCTTTGTAGCTTATCTTAATCAACAATGCTTTGCAGGAATTATAAGTCATGAGTTTCATTATGCATTATACAAGCCGGGAACTTTTTATAGCAAACACAAAGACCAGTTTATAAATAGTGATAGCAGGCAATTTTCTATGATTATTTATTTGAACGAAAATTGGAAAATAGGAGATGGAGGTGAGCTGTGTATTTATATGAATGATATTCCTCAAAATATCAGCCCAGATTTTGGAAAAGCTGTATTCTTTAAAAGTTGTGATTTGTTTCATGAAGTATTAGAAACAAACGTACCGCGTATGAGTATAACGGGTTGGTTAAAAAGATGATTAAAAACGTAATGAAATAAATTAGATCATAAATAGAATTCAGACAAAAGTTTCGTTTGTAAGTAAACGAGGCTTTTATCTTATGTCTACTTAATAATTATCTTAATTCATTAGATATCAAAACTAGATTTTTTGAAATTCAAATTGCTTTTGCTTTCTAATCAATTAACTCTTTAAATAAATATTGTAGATAGAGTTTATTGTTTTTTGGTCGAGAGTACTTGTAGTTTCAGTTTGAATAAAATGACGTTTGAAAGCCATTATAGCAGCAGAAAGATTGGATGTGTCATAACCAATAATACGAAGTCCTTGTTCTATATTAAAGTCAGCTGGAGCCGTAGGTAAAATCTCGTCAACCCAAAGTCCAAAACCATTTTCAGCCAATGTTTTCCATGGAAATAGAGTACTAGGGTCAATTTTTCGGGTAGGAGCAATATCTGAGTGACCAATAATATTTTCTCTTGGAATCCCAAATTCACTTCGAAGCCTTGTTAATAAAGCCATTAGACTCGAAATTTGAGCTTCAGAGAAAGGTTCGCTTCCGTTGTTGTCCAATTCAATTCCGATCGAACAAGAATTAATGTCTTTTATTTTACCCCATGATCCATTACCCGCATGCCAAGCACGTAGGTAATCATTTAGCATTTGTACCACGCTACCATCATCACCAATGATATAATGTGCGCTTACTTGTGTTCTACTCAAAGTAAAAGTACGAATCGTTTGCTGAATAGAATCCTGAGCAGTATGATGTAGGATAATTAAATTTGGTTTTCTTAAATTGAAATTAACAGTACCAATCCACTTTGTTTCTTGACCATTTTTTAATGTTTTAGAACCAACATCGGTAATAGCTTCACTAAATTTATACAATACTTTTGTGTAAGACGTATCGATAGATATTACAGTCTTGGTAACAACAGGTAATGGTTTAGCTTCTTGAGAATCAATTTGTTTCTTTAAGACCTTTATTTTTTCTTTATAAACTTTGTCCGTTTCTTTATAAGGGTTCTTGGTCCCGCAAGAAACAATAAGCAGTGCAAATAATAAAGTGAATGTTAATTTTTTCATTGGATTAAATACGAGATAAAATTACCGTTGGAATTATTTTTTACGTTTAGATTTTTTAGAATCAGTCTTTTGCGCAATCCATTTTTTGTAAAGATCTTTTTGATCTGGATTCAAGTATTCATTTATTTTTCGAGTAGTAATTTCGCTAAGCGCAGTAACTTCCTTTAGTTTTTGATCTTGACCTACTTTTTCATCCTTAATAATTATTCCTTGTTCGCGGATACTTTCTTTTAGAACATTACCAATGGCGATTTCTTGTAAAGCATCCAGTTTTAATTCAGGAGTCATTTTCTTCATGATCTCACCCACTGTAACTTCTACCGGAATTTCTTTAGGTTTTTCAGGAGTATCTTGAACTTGATTGGATCTGTCCATTCGATTACTTCCGTATCCGTTACTATTTCCGTATCCGTTACCGTAACCACCTCCATTTCCGTATCCATTTCCATACTGCGCATTTGCTGTTCCAATGGTTAATAAGAAAAGGATAAAGAATACTAATGAGTGCTGTTTTATCATGATATTTTAAATATAGTTACCAATTTTAACAATCAATAATTAGACCGGTTCACCATAAAGATCAAATTCCGTTGCTTCCGTAATTTTAATCATGGCAAACTCTCCTGTTTTTACATAATGTTTTGAAGCATCAATCAATACCTCATTATCAACATCAGGACTATCAAATTCAGTTCTACCTACAAAGTGTTGTCCTTCTTTTCGATCAATAATACATTTAAAAACTTGACCAATTTTCTCTTGGTTCAAATCCCAAGAAATTTGAGATTGTAATTCCATGATTTCGTTGGCACGATCTTGTTTTACGTTATCAGGAACGTCATCCTCCAGTAAGAAAGCGTGTGTGTTTTCTTCGTGAGAATATGCAAAACAACCCATACGGTCAAATTTCATTTCTTGTACCCAATCTTTCAGTATATTGAAATCTTCCTGTGTCTCTCCAGGATAACCAACTATTAATGTCGTACGAATAGCCATTCCAGGAACCGCTGCTCTAAAGTCTTTTAATAATTGAGTAGTTTTTGCTTGTGTTGTTCCACGACGCATCGATTTCAAAACAGAATCTGAGATATGTTGTAGCGGAATATCAATGTAATTACAAATTTTCGGTTCGCGTTTCATTAATTCCAAAACATCCATTGGGAAACCAGTAGGGAAGGCGTAGTGCAAACGAATCCACTCAATACCTTCAACGGCAGCTAAACCTTCAAGTAACTCGGCTAAATTTCTTTTCTTGTATATATCAAGACCATAATAAGTCAAATCTTGAGCAATCAGAATTAATTCTTTTACACCGTCTCTTGCTAATCCCTGCGCTTCTTTAACCAATTTCTCAATAGGTTGCGAAACGTGTTTTCCTCTCATAAGCGGAATAGCACAAAAACTACAAGGTCTATCACAACCTTCAGCAATTTTTAAATAAGCATAATTTTTAGGAGTAGTAGTCAGACGCTCTCCTAATAATTCATGTTTGTAATCGGCACCCAAAGCTTTTAGTAATTGAGGTAATTCTGTTGTTCCGAAAAACTGATCTACATTAGGTATTTCCTTTTCCAAATCCGGTCTATATCGTTCAGACAAACATCCAGTTACAAAAACCTTGTCTACTAAACCTTTTTCTTTTTTGTCAGCATATTCTAGAATCATGTTTACAGATTCTGCTTTTGCATTATCAATAAAACCACAAGTGTTAATCACGATTATATTCCCCTCCCTTTCGGCGGGTGCTTCATGTTCCACTTCTTTTCCATTAGCACGAAGTTGGCCCATTAAGACTTCACTGTCGTATATGTTTTTAGAACACCCAAGGGTGATTACGTTGATTTTATTCTTTTTTAAAGACTTGGTTCTCATAGTTTTGTAAATTGGAGTGCAAAATTACGCTTTTTTATCCAAACCGCATTGATTTTACTCGGTTTTAGGTTAATATTTAGGAGCTGTTTCCTGCTATCCGCTATATCTCTTGTTTCGCTATCGCTTCACAAGAGGATGTCGCTCCTATCAGGGCTAAAAAAATCCGTCTCAAATTCATGAAACGGATTCAAAAGAATATTTTAATAAGATTACAATTCAAATAACAGTGTTAATGATACTGTATCAGTCTTTGTGTTTATTTTTGCTCCATCAGTAAAACCTTGAGAGAAAAAACCTTGTTGTGTGGTTCTTTTTGCATTGGCGTAAGCCAAATCCAATTTGGTAGAACCAAAGTTGTAACCAATACCAGCAGAGTAACCTTTTAAATCTCCAAGAGTAGTATTGTCTTTGTATGGGCTTTCTTGATAGCGGTAACCAGCACGCAAGCTTAAAGCTTTAATTTTATATTCGCCACCTACTCTAAATTCATTACTAACTTTCAATGTTTGTCCAATTTCTGTATTTATGAATGGATCTCTAGTATCTCTTTCCATTGAATACTGTATCTTACTATAATCCTTTCGACTATAATCAAAACTGATTAGTCCTTTCTTTCCAAATACATATGCTAAACTTCCTGTGAATTTACTAGGAGTTTTTAATTGGTAAGTATCATAAACAACAAACTCATTCGAGTCAGGGTTTATAGTTTCAAAGTTCGGATTAACTTTGTCTTCGTTAATTACAGAAGTAATGTTCTGTCTTACTTCATCATTAAATCTATTCCAAGTAGGAGATTCATAAGCTAGTCCAATTCGAAGTTCTTTTGTTGCTTTGATAATTGTTCCTAGTTGAAATGAAAATCCAGAACCATAAGTATAAGTTTCATTTTCAAATTTTGTGTTAGCAATATCAATTGTATTACTATTTAGTGAATTGTCATTGTCTTCGTAAAAAACTTTATTTTGTCTGAAGTCAGTAAAATGAGAATTTAAATTCAATCCAAAATGAATTCTATCATTATAATCTGCAGAAGCATTGAATGATAGTTTACCATTATATCCTGTAGATGTTATCGTGTTTTCTTGGTAATAATTCCCTCCTGATGGCACATTACTTTGATAAACGGTATTGCTATCAACATCATTTTGTGGGTTAATCAAGAATCCTTTAAAACCCAAAAACGCTTGTTGATCAGCATATTTCAGCTTGTAATAAGTATTGTTTATCATGGTTCCTAGTGGGATTCCTTCTTGGTTTTTGTTGGGATTTGCATTGGCAAAACTCAGAAAATATTCTGCAACAGAATTGGTAGGGTTTGTACCGAAGGTTCCAGTAGTATTATTGAAATTATTAGTGTTCTCGTAATTGACTCCAACAGCAAATTTTTTCCATCCAGACTTTCTGTTTCCGTTCTTAAAAACAAAAACGGCTCCAGCTTGATTTAAGTTAAAATCACTAGACTTTTCATTGTGTTTACTTCCAAAATAATCTGCATTGTTATTTGTGACTAAGTTACTAAAAGTTAATGTCATCTGATTGTTTGAAAACACTGAAGATCCTGCTGGGTTTATGTTTAGCGATGATAAGTCACCTCCTAATGCTCCAAAGGCACCACTCATGGCTTTGTAGCGCGCAGTACCGTTAATGTTATCTTGAGTAAAGCGAACAGCATCTCTTACTTCTTGAGATTGGATAGTTCCAAAAGATAACCCTGCAATTATGATGTATATGTATTTTTTCATTATAATGTGTTTTTGAAATTTTAGTACAAATTGGTTGGGTTTTATCTTCCTCTTCTTCCGCTTCCACTACTACCTCCACTGCTTCCTCCATAACTTCCTCCGTAACTTCCACCACCATAGGAACCTGTGTTACTCGGTCTTGAATACGAGTCATTGCTATATGAGCGGGAGGGTGTACTGTATTGTTGACTTCTAGTAGTGTTACTTTCGGTATTATTATAGGTACGTGTTGCTGTATTTGTTCCTCTATTGCTATTGTTAGGTGGCGTTGTATAACGACGACCTGAAGTTGGGGTACTATTTCTAGAGAAAACAGGTGCTTCACTTGGTGTGTAAATGGAGTTGCTTCTACTTGAGTTGCCATTTGCAGCACTTCTTGAGTAGCTATTGGTATTGTTGTTATAACTTCTTGAGTCCAAGGAGTTACTGGTACTTCTCCCGTTGTAACTGCTTGATCGAACCCTATTATAGGAATTATTGTTATTGTAGTAGTATCCATTGTTAAACCCATTTCCGTAACCACCATATCCATAACCATAATAAGGGGAGTTCCATCCAAAATTATTGTAACCATAACCAAATCCACTGTAACCCCATCCGAAATTATTATATCCATAAAAAGGAGAATTCCACCCGTAGCCTCCGCCATAACCCCATCCGTAAAAAGGAGAGTTGTATCCGTTGTACATACCCATTCCCCAATTATTATTAGGGTATATATTTACATTAGTTTGAGGGTGATTGTTTCCCCAGCCAGCATACTGATTGTTTGTGTTCTGAGTATCGTCATAACTGTTGTAGCTTTCTACATCAGTAAATATTTGGTCAGATTGTGGATCAGTTTGCAAAGATTTAAAGTATTCTTTGTATTCATTACTTTGATAGTTTCTTTGAGTAACTTCATTTCGTGGTGCGGTTGAACCTCCGTAGATACCATCGCTTTCATAGTATGAACTATTTTCGAAAGACCCACAAGAAGTTAATAAGAAGGTACTCAAGCTAAATAGCATAAAAAAGGATGCTTTTTTTGAGTTAATTATATAAGTTTTCATATCTATATGGTTTTTTTATTGTTGCACAATACAAAAATAGTTAGTTTTGCGGAACTATTTAGTTAAATAATAATAAAACAATATTTGTGCCAAATTATTCAATATGAGCAAGAACCTTACTACACGAGCTGAAGATTATTCAAAATGGTACAACGAATTAGTTGTAAAAGCAGACTTAGCAGAGAACTCAGGAGTTAGAGGCTGTATGGTTATCAAGCCTTATGGTTATGCGATTTGGGAGAAAATGCAAGCAGAATTAGATCGAATGTTCAAAGAAACAGGACATCAAAATGCTTACTTTCCTTTATTTGTACCAAAAAGTATGTTTGAGGCAGAAGAGAAGAATGCCGAAGGATTCGCCAAAGAATGTGCAGTAGTGACTCATTATAGATTAAAGAATGATCCAGATCGCCCTGGAAAATTGATGGTTGATCCAAACGCAAAGTTGGAGGAGGAGCTAATTGTTCGACCAACATCCGAAGCGATAATTTGGTCTACCTATAAAGGTTGGGTGCAGTCCTATAGAGATTTACCATTGTTGATTAATCAATGGGCAAATGTTGTTCGTTGGGAAATGCGTACTCGTTTGTTTTTAAGAACTGCCGAATTTTTATGGCAAGAAGGACACACTGCTCATGCAACCCGTAAAGAAGCTGTTGAGGAATCAGAAAGAATGATGAATGTCTATGCGGATTTTGCTCAAAACTTCATGGCAATTCCAGTTGTTAAAGGGATAAAAACAGAATCAGAGCGTTTTGCAGGAGCTGTAGAAACATATTGTATCGAAGCATTGATGCAGGATGGAAAAGCTTTGCAGGCTGGTACATCACATTTCTTAGGTCAAAATTTTGCAGAAGCATTTGATGTGAAGTTTGCAAATGCTGAAGGGAAACAAGAATATGTTTGGGGGACTTCATGGGGGGTTTCGACTCGTTTAATGGGAGCCTTAGTGATGACACATTCAGATGATCAAGGATTAGTGTTACCGCCAAACTTAGCACCAATTCAAGTGGTGGTTGTTCCTATATATAAAACAGATGAACAATTGACATCAATAACTGAAGCTGTTGCTGTTTTGTCAGCTGATTTGAGAAAACTGGGGGTTACGGTTAAGTTTGATGACAGGACAACTCAAAAACCAGGATTTAAATTTGCTGAATGGGAATTAAAAGGAGTTCCAGTTCGTATTGCTGTTGGTCCAAAGGATTTAGAAAATGGCACATTTGAAGTAGCTAGACGGGATACTTTGACCAAAGAGACGAAATCAAAAGAAGGTATAGCGACATATATAAAGGGATTGTTAGAACAAATTCAAATTGATTTATTCGAAAAAGCTTTGGAATATAGAAATACGCATGTCACGGAAGTGAATGATTTTGAAGAATTTAAACAAATTCTAGATACAAAAGGAGGCTTTGTTTCTGCCCACTGGGACGGTACAATTGAAACAGAAGAAAAGATAAAAGATTTGACCAAAGCAACAATCAGATGTATTCCTTTGGATGCAAAAGAAGAAGCGGGAACCTGCGTGTTTACAGGGAATTCTTCATCAAAGAGAGTTCTTTTTGCTAAGGCATATTGATTTTTTTTAATTTTTTTTGCATCTGCTATTGTACTTCTCGAAAATAGTTGTATTTTTGCATCCGCAATAGAGAAGCAAGGCCCGTTCGTCTATCGGTTAGGACGCATGGTTTTCATCCATGTAAGAGCGGTTCGATTCCGCTACGGGCTACTATTTTTATTGCATGTTAAAGTCTCCTGAACTTAAGATGGAAAATGGCCCGTTCGTCTATCGGTTAGGACGCATGGTTTTCATCCATGTAAGAGCGGTTCGATTCCGCTACGGGCTACAAGATTAATCAATAGGGTTCTATTGAAATTGATTAAGAACTAGGTGATAATGGTCCGTTCGTCTAGGGGTTAGGACGCCAAGATTTCGTCTTGGTAACAGGGGTTCGATTCCCTTACGGACTACAATAAAAAAAATAGTAAAAAGATAAAATTATAATAAAATGGCAAATCATAAGTCAGCTTTAAAAAGAATTAGAAGCAACGAAAAGAAAAAAGTGTTAAACAGATACCAACACAAAACTACTCGTAATGCTATCAAAGCATTAAGAATAGCTACTGATAAATCTGATGCTACTGCAAAATTGTCAAGCGTAATTTCTATGATTGATAAATTAGCTAAGAAAAATGTTATCCATGATAACAAAGCTTCAAACTTAAAATCTAAGTTAACTAAATTTGTTGCAAAATTGTAACATGTTAAGTTTTGAGAATATATATAAAAAAGCCTCTTTTTGGAGGCTTTTTTTTGTTTACGCTATTTTATATGAGGCGGATTCAAGTCATAAATGCAACTTGACTATTTTTATTTAATGAATGTATAAAAACTTCGTTTGGGGTTTTATACCCAAATCTTTTTCTAGGTCTGTTGTTTAATTTGTCTTCCGCATTTTGTACTTGTTTGACTGTTATGTTTTCGAAATTCATCCCCTTTGGGAAATACTGTCTTATCAATCCGTTCATGTTTTCATTTGAACCTCTTTCCTAACTATGATATGGTTTTGCGAAATAATAATCTATTTCTAAAATTTCAGGTACCTTTTGATGTTGTGCAAATTCTTTTCCATTGTCAGATGTAATTGTCTTTATAAATGGTGTCCAATCTTGGAGTGCATCTATTATTGCTTGAT
>NZ_JAOQMX010000027.1 GCF_025960985.1 Flavobacterium psychraerolatum
GAGATTTAACTCCTAACAAAATTCCTAATCCATCTAATTCCATCCCCCAAAATTACATGGTTTTTTTAATTTCCACTAATTTAGGCGAAGAACCATAATTGTTTTACAAAATAGGGTAACTCTTTGATTATCTAAAAATAATATGTGTATTGTTTTCTTTTTTTCGAATAGTAAGAAGTAGAGCTTATCCGCTGAGAAACAGATAAAATATAAATTGTGTAAATCATTAATTTTGATTTCAAATTCATGATTTTTTTTCACAACCTGTTGCTTGACTGCGTCGAGTACCTATTTAACTTATAACCAAAAACGTAGCGTTTGCAACGCAGCTTATTAATACAATTCTAGGAGGTGAAAAAAACTAAAGTGGAAAGTAGAAAACGAAGCTTTGGTCATCTCCAAATCAACCCAATTACTCAACTGGAGCGTAATCGAATTCAAAAAGAATCAGTTATAGTATTCCAAAATCACCAATTGATTTGGTTGGTATTTTTTTGTTTAGGAGCAGCGAGATTGGTTTTCATAAAGGCAACCAATCTTGCTCTCGTTATATCTTTATGTCCTAAAAAAGTCATAAAGAATGCCGTCTCAATCTGGGTTAAAATGGATAAGTTTTTTTTAACTTACTATTAATAGGATTATTTATATATATATTAAATGAGATTAAAGCGAAACAAAACCTCGTTTATACGTTTTTTTTTGGGGTTTCTGTACGAGGGTTTATTTCGCAGGTATATAAGTTACTGGAAAACTTAATATTGATAAAATTCAATAATCTGAAATACAGTATTTTAACTTGGTTTTTGAATTTAAAATGTGACTTCTAATTTAAAATTTCTGAAATTAAATAAAAACTTAAATATTGGATTTTATAAGCAGAAGCCTAAAATTCGGAATTTCAAATACAGAAATTTAAAAAGTGAAATTCTTACGATTTTTTTTCACGTTTTTATGTTCAAATTAAGATATTTAATACTAAATAGTATTTAAATTTGAAAAAGCCAACTAGAATAGATTGGAAATCAGATGCTTGTAGTGTTAAGAATCCAGCAAGTATTAACCTTCATAAATAATTAAAATAAAAGTATGGGATCAACAAAATCATTTTTGAAAATTGTCAATCAATTAGAAAATAGAATAGCAATTACAGTGACTGGGACAGATAATGTTGATTGGGATGGTAGCAGCAGGCCCGATAATAACTTTAATAATATTTCTATTAATGGGAACTCATCTAGAGAAGAACGTGAGGAGTTAAACAATAATACTAAAAGTGCATGGTTCACCATGAATATTAAGTTTGATAATGGTGATGATATTTCTTTTCGTAACGATCAACATGATGTATATAAAAAAATAGATCGCATTTATAAAGAAATAAAGGTAAGCAGTGGGAATGTTTATTATATAACACAAAAAACGAGTAATCTAATAAATACTTTTTTTATAAGTAGTACTACTAGTAAAAATTGGATGAAATCAATTCCAGATGCTACCTCTTTATTAAATATATCTATACCAGGTACCCATGAGTCATGTGCTTTAGCAGAACCTATTTGGGCTTTTGGTTTTGCAAAATGTCAGAATTGGGAATTAACGGAACAATTAGAAAAAGGTGTACGCTATCTTGACATAAGGGCAGAGGCTATTGAAGAAAGCAAAGGTAATTATTTGACCATAAAACATGGTTCCGCACAACAGAAAATTGATTTCAATGGGGTTTTAAAATTACTTACTACGTTTTTAGAAAGTAACCCTTCAGAAACTATCTTAATGCAATTAAAACAAGAAAGCTCTGAATGGGAAACTAAAGCATATGCTGATTTAGTTAAATCGTATTATGACAAGGGTGAATACAATAAATTTATAGATATATCTGATTCAATTCCTACCATGGGCAAAGCTAGAGGGAAAATAGTTATTATTAATCGATTTACACCTGTTGATGACTTTGGAATTTCCGTATATTTTTGGGGAGATAACACTAGTTTTTCAAAAAAAACAAATAATAGAACAACATATAATGTGCAGGACAATTATCTTGTCTCAAGTAATACAACTGAATGGTGTAGAGATGATAAAATGAATCACATTAATTACTTTTTTAGTGAATATGCTTTTAAAAAGGATTGTTTAAATTTATGTTTCTGTTCAGCAACTGGAGTTAATAAAAAAGAAAAGTTAAATACAAAACCATGGGCTACTCCCTACAATATAGCTGCAGATAAAAATGGAGTAAATGAAAGAACAATTATTCAACACCTTAAAAGTAAAAAAGGATGGAATGGTATCCTATTATTTGATTTTATAGATTCATATTCTGATACTATTAATTATATTATTAGAAATAACTTTATCAAATAGTGAGCATAAACTATTTACCTGTGATTACTATAATTTTTCAAAATAAAGCATCTTAATTTATCAAGTTATTTTTGGAAAATTTTAAATAAATTTGGTTATAAAAAAACAATAATTCTTGCGAAGGGGGAGAGAATTTTATCTCTTTCCTTTCAAAAGAAAATTATTAAATTTAAATAGTTTTTTAAGTTGTTTCTCTTTTTTTATGCATTTTATAATTTTTAATGTATTGACATATACAATGTATAAGTTTGTTTCTAACACTGTTAATAACCAGTATTTTATCTTTCCTTCTTCAACTTTTCTATTATAATAATGTTTATGTTCTGGATTTCTTGTGATGGCAGGCTTAGCATACCTGTGCAATTGTTTTTTTTAGTTTTTTGTATTCCATAAAATGTACATTAACTAGCGCTCGTGAATCCCACAACCTGGTGCTTGACTGCGTCGAGTACCTATTTACCTTATGACCAAAAACGTAGCGTTTGCAACGCAGCTTATTAATACAAGTTATGATTTTTTGTAATTAAAAATTGTTTTACATTTGTTAGAGAGTAACAATTAAAGTCTAAATTCTATAAAATCTGTGATTGGTTTCCAAAATAAAAATCTAAGAAAGTAGGAGCGTAACGATCACATTAACATGAGCATTATTGATTAATAATAATTTTTTCAATAAGTAAATAATACTCAATTTAAAATATATAAAGCAGCAGGCGATAAGAGCCTAAAAAAACTAAAAATACCATAAAAATGAATACAAATTTAAAATTAGGTTGGATTGGTCTAGGAAATATGGGAAATCCAATGGTACGCAATTTATTGAAAGCGGGTTTTGAGGTGACCGTATTCAATCGAACCAAAGACAAAGAAATACCGTTAATCGAGGCTGGAGCGACTTCTGCAAATAGTCCGCAGGAACTTATAGAAAATTGTGATGTAGTTTTGACGATGTTGTCTAACGATGATGCCGTAAAGGAAATATTTGAAGAAAATGCTAGCGGATTACTGTCCAAAAAAATTACCGGAAAAATCATTATTAATATGAGTACGGTTGCACCCGACACTTCCCGTTATTTAGCAACACTTTGTAAGGAAAACCAAATTAGTTTTATAGAGGCACCCGTTTCTGGAAGCGTGAAACCAGCAGAGGATGGGGCATTAGTAATTATAGTTGGAGGAAATCCAGAAACATATGAACTAGTAAAACCAATTTTTGATGTACTTGGTAAAATTTCGATTTATGTGGGCTTAGCTGGAGTAGCCAGCTCGGCTAAATTAGCCATCAATTACCTCCTTGGTCTTAATCTTCAGGGATTGGCAGAAACGGTTTTATTTGCCGAAAATAATGGTGTGAGTAAAGAAGATATGCTTTCAATAGTAAACGAAGGTGCTTGTGCAAATGGTATTACAAAAATTAAATCTACTTCTATTTTAAGTGATTCTTTTCCTCCGGCATTTGCTCTTAAACATCTTGTTAAAGATTTAAAACTCGCCAATGCTGCAGGCTTAGATTCTCCATTGGCTCAACCATTATTAGACAGTTATAATAAGGCTCAAAACGAAGGTTTTGGCGAGGAAGACGTTATGGCAATTATAAAAAGCTTAAAGTAAGAGTAAAACCAACTCTCCCAGCCGTCGCGAGCGTAATGGATTTTAAAACTAGTGTGAGTCTCGGTAAAGCCTCACTAGCGGAACATATCATTCAACTGAATAATGTTAAAAACTGAACTTTAATGAATCAAATCCAAATTGAAATAAGGGAATTATTAGATTTATTGAAAAACAATTACAGTGATGCATTAAAACCAGCCTCCTATGAAAAAGTCAATAATTTTAAAATAAATGCTGAACAAAAAGGTGTAAATAAGGAGGTAATAGAACAATTGGCTGACTTATATTTAGTGGCTGATAATTTTATGGCTGAAATTATTATGGGATTTCACCCTTGTGATGATGATATAGTATTTGAATGGTGGAATGAAAATGAACTTTGGATAGGACAAAGAGACTTTAATACATTGCGTTGGACAAACGGAAAATTCTGCTTAGGGGATGCTGGTAGTATTAGCTATTCTAAAAAAGACGAATATAATACCTTGATAGAACTTATTAAGGGGTGCATAAAAGAAATTAAGGAACTCGAAGAATAAAAATCTACTTACACATTGGTATATTGAATATTAGGTTAGGGACTAAAATAAAAGTGAATCAATATTAGCAAAATCTAGTGATTAACCGTTAGTTTTGGTATTTTTAGATCTGATAGTGTGCGGTGGGAAAGTTGCAAAAACAAAGTGCATGTCACTGTTTTTAAAGTGATTTTTCCTGATTCAAATATACAAATGTAATCTATATTGATTACTTAATTTAACGATTACTAATACTTTGCAAAATAGCCAAAAAAGCCCTCATTCCGGAAAGAGTGGGGGCTTTTTTGGATTAATTTATATGACTGTAGCTTTTTGAGGTAACAGGATACTAGTATTGTACTAATAGTTTTTTCAGCTGGTCACGTACAAAATAAACGTTTATTTATTTGTCTCTTTTATTTTTTGGTTTTCTTCTGCAATTCTTTTTTTCTGGAATCCGTTGAGAGCATGGGAATATAGAAAATCGGGTTTATAGTTAATGTTTGTGCGTTTCATTTCGGGATCATGTAGGTCTTGGCTTAGATCGCAGTCAAAACGAACGAGAAGCGCGTGGTTTTTTTCCCAAGTACTAACATTGGTGACATGTGAGATTCCCCAAGTGATACCGCGACCATCTTTGGTATCGGTAAAGGCATCTGGAATATACGGTCCTGCAGCGTCTGGCATCAAAGTGGTGATGGCTGCAATGTCAAAATTGATTCCGTCTTTGGCGTATTGCACTGTAAAATGCTCATTTCCATCACGAATAACTAGTGTAGCAATTCCTTCTTTAAACGGAAACATAGTCGTTTCGTGACCAGAATTCATGACCGGATTGGTTGGGTTTTTGGTAAAGGGCCCAAGCGGATTATCGGCAATTGCAAGTCCTTGCATGCGCACTAGATTTGGTTTTTGGTTAAAATCGGACTTGTAATACAAGTAGATTTTTCCGTTGTGCACCAAAGGATATGGATCATGGATGGAAAATTGGTCCCATTCGCCTTCTTTACCATTTGGAATAACGATTTTGTTGTAGGGTGTCCAAGGTCCATCAGGTGAATCGGCATAGGAAACCGCTACAGGGCAGTCATCGCCACGTTTTCCGCTGGTTTGCATAAAGCCTTGGTAGTACAAATAGTATTTTCCTTTGTAAACCAAAATATCAGAAGTCGCTACAGAACGCCATCCCACTTCGGGTTTTGGGGGACGAGGCACGGCAACCCCTTGCTCTTTCCAAGTAAAACCATCTTCGCTGGTAGCGTACCAAATATCGGATAAATCCCAATCTGCAGACGGAATAATATCTGTAGATTTGTCTGCTCCTTGTGGTGCTGTTGGGGTTTGTCTGTGGGTATACCAAACATAATATTTTCCGTTGGCAAAAATCACTTTGGAAGGGTCACGGCGGCTAATTGTTCCATCGTGGTTGCTGTAATCTAGTCCTTTTAATTCGGTGTATTTAAATTGGGAATACAATTCGTTGGTCTCTGGAGTTGGGCCCATGTAATTATCATAATTTCGCTCTAAGGCTTTGCTCAGTACTCTATTGGGTTTTTCGGTGGGAAGTATAAAAGGAAACCCTGAGGTTGTATTTTTTTTTGTTGTTGAACAAGATGATAATGCTAAAATAGCACTACATCCGATCAGTAGTTTTAAATTTTTCATTGGTTTGTTCAATTGTTATTTAGATTAATAAAAATAGAGGTCATTTGTTTTTAAAGTTTTTTTGCCACAAATGCCATAAATTCAAATAAATTCCAATGTGCATAAATTGAATTACTCGAATTTTTCTCGGTTTTAAGTATTCGATAAATCCTCATAAATTGATATTCATGCCAATTTGCGTAATTTGTATCTTACTTTTTTATAAAGTTAATGTCCTAGTAAAAGTCACAGAAATCATATTTTTCTCTTGATATGTTTTTCTTTTTTATCATCTAATAAAAGAGCTTACTGTAGCCTATCTTTTGGTATTCATTTTTTTATGTAGTCCAATCGTTGTTCAACCAATTTGTTCGTTATTACTTTTTTATCAATTTTAGTACGGTCAATTGCAAAAGGCATTTTTTGGTAATAATCTTTTAATAGCACTGCTGCATTCAAAATAAGTAGAGCTTCTGTATCACTTTTGGCCGCATACAAAATAGCTGTAATGTCTTGAGCTGTATTTTGATGTGCTACAATAGATAGAAATTCGGCTGCTCTCAATTTATTTATGTTTTCTGTTTCTAATGCTAATGAAGTTTGTACAGCGGTAGTCAATGTTTTTGCTTCATCACCAAATGAAGTTGCTACAATTAATGCCCAATAGCGTTCCCATTTGTCCTCAGATTGCAATAGTTTTTTAATTTTTGGACTTGCTTTTTCGAAATCTAATACTTCTAAATTGGCAATTTTAATGTAATTTCTAATATTTTTTTTATGCTTTTTACCAAATTCTAATGGATTTTGAATCGCATTTTCAATCAAATAAAATTCAGGATAAAAAGACAAATCAGGCATAGATTCCATCCAACAATTTAACTCTTTTCGCATCTTTTTTAAATCAGATTGATGATCGGGTAGGGCTGCCAAATTATTTAATTCGTAAGGATCTTTAATTACATCATACAATTCCTCAGCAGGTTTCACTTCAAAAAAACGAGATTGATCTTTGTTTAACTTTCCTTGTTTGTATAGTGCTTCCCATTCCTGATACGCCAATTGCTTGTAACGGTATGCATTCATTAATCCATTTACATTGAATGGTTCAAAATTTCGAATGTATTTAATATTGTCTTTTCGAACCGATCGCACCATATCGTATTTTTCATCAAAACGATCAGCATAACCAAAAGTTTCATCTTTTTTGTCTAAAGTTTTGGTAGTAGTATTTTTTCCTAAAAAGGGTTTTCCATCCATTACTTTCGGAACCTCAATACCAGCGAGATTTAAAACTGTAGCACCAAAATCTACAAAACTCACAAATGAATTGGTTCTTGTTCCTTGTGCCAACGGACTTAAATTTTTATATTTTTCTGGAACATGAACTACAAGCGGAACGTGTAGTCCTGTTTCATATAAATACCCTTTACTTGCGGGTAAAATTCCACCGTGGTCACCATAATAAAAGATGATGGTATTATCATACAAACCATCTTTTTTTAGTTTTTCGATTACTTCGCCAACTTCCTTATCCATTTGCACAATTTTATCTCTATAATAGGCATTAGAATACCTGAAAATATCCGTTTTTGGATGATTGGGTTGCACAAAAACGGAAGTAGGATCTGTAATAGTTTTAGTCGAATTCATTTGTTCTTTGGTGAAATGAAGTCTTCCCTCATGCGTCGTTTCTATATTGTAAACATAGAAAAACGGCTGGCCCGATTTTCTGTTGGTCCAAGAAGCTTTTTTGGAAGAATCATCCCATACATCATCAGGTTTATTGATGTTATAATCTTCTTTTGCATTATTTGCAGTATAATAGCCCGCTTTTCTCAAATAGGCAGGAAACATGTCCTGACCATTTACCAAAGTTACTTTCCCTTCGGCACGGTGGTAATGTGTTGCCATCTTTGGTCCATAAGTACTCAATATCAAAGTCGAACGTGCAGCACTACAAACGGCAGCATTAGAAAAAGCACGGTCAAATACAATTCCGTCTTTTGCCAAACCTTCGACATTGGGTGTTGCAACTCCGTGTTCGTCAAAAAGTTTCATGTAATGTTTTGAGTTGTCTTCAGAAACTATCCAAACAATATTGGGTTGTTGTGCTTTGGCGATGGTAAATGTAAAGAGATTGACCATCAAAAATAATCGTACCGATTTGTTCATTTTTTTATTTTTTAAATAATGCTACTAATTGTTAGGTTCTATTTTAAAATGTTTTGACATTCTTAATATTAATTTTTTTTGTAATGAGAATTGTACTCCTTTGTTCCAAAAGTAAGTCGTATTTCAGATTATAAAAGTAGTAACTATATAGGATTGAAGACAGGTGGTATGTTCCGAAAACTAGTAGATATGGTTTTTTTTGGTAAAATAAAATATAGAAATATTTTTTTGTTTTCGATATAAATTAAGTTAATGGTCTGTTTTATAATTGTTTAATTTAGTTCTGTTAAGTTTTATACCTAGACGAAAGTTACGATAACACATATGTTTCAGTACTAAAAACATATGTAATCATAAAACTGCTTTTAAAGAAGCATCTTTACCAATTGATTCTAAAAAATCATTAGTAGCTGTTGCAGTATGACCCATCTAAGAATAATTTTAATTGTAAGCGTTTTGAGTTTGAGTTGTGAAATTGCATTCGCACAAAAAACAAAAAGACCCAACGTTATTTTGATCCTCACCGACGATCAAGGAATTGGCGATTTGGGCTGCCATGGAAATCCTTGGTTGAAAACGCCAAATATTGATGCCTTTTATAATGAATCTGTTCGAATGACCGATTTTCATGTGACGCCTTTGTGTACCCCTACTAGAGGAGCAATCATGACGGGTAGATACCCGATAAACAACGGTACTTGGGCCACCTTCAAAGGTAGAGATGGCTTGTCTGGCGATGCACAAACCATGGCCGATGTTTTTCAGCAAAACGGCTATCATACCGCAATGTTTGGCAAATGGCATTTGGGTGATAATTATCCAACTCGCCCAACAGATAGTGGCTTTGAAGTCGCAATCAATCACTTGGCAGGAGGCGTGGGGGAACTCTCTGATTATTGGGGAAACAGTTATTTTGATGATGTGTATTATGTCAACAACCAACCCAAACAATTCAAGGGATATTGCACGGATGTGTGGTTTGATGAAACGATGAAATACATTGAAAAAAATGAAGATAAGCCTTTCTTTATTTACCTTCCTACCAATGCGCCTCACGATCCATTGATTGTAGCCGAAAAATATGCAGCGCCCTACAAACACCTAGAAGGAAAAGAAATTATAAGTGCCAATTTGTACGGAATGATTGCCAATTTGGACGAGAATTTCGGGAAATTGAATCAGTTTTTGATTGATAAAAAACTCGCAGACAATACCATCGTGATTTACATGACCGACAACGGAACCCGTTTTGGGTACAGTCCCGACGGAAAATTGGGGTATAATAAAGGATACAGAGGCATAAAAGGAGATAAACTAGAGGGAGGACATCGGGTTCCGTTTTTTATACGTTGGCCAAACGGGAAAATTGAAGGCGGAAAAGACATCAACAGCCTTGCAGCACATGTAGATTTGATTCCGACTTTGGCTAGTTTGTGTCAATTGACTGTTCCTAAAAAAATGCCTTTGGACGGAGTGGATTTTTCGCCGCTTTTGTTAGGGTCCAAAAAGACAATGGTACGTAAAACCGCTTTTATTCACCACAGACAAGATTGGCGTCCGCCGATGGATGTAGATCAAACTTGTATTATAAAAGACAATTGGAGGTTGCTCAATGGAACTGATTTGTATGATATTGAAAAAGATCCGAAACAATTGACCAATCTTGCGGCAAAATATGCAGCAGTTGTAACCGCTCTTTTAGCACAAAATACAGCTTTCTTAGTTGAGACCAAAAAAAATCCAGAGTACAATGAATTACCTGTTAGTACGGTGGGGAATCCTGCTCAAGAGGAAATAAAATTAACGATTCAGCATGCCATTGGGGAAGATTCGGGTATTTGGAAACCAGAACAAATTGCCGAAGGACTAAAAAACAAGAACAATACCCATGCTATTTTTGTCGAAAAAGAAGGAGATTACGTGATTTCGTGCCGACGCTGGCCAAAAGAATGTCCCGGAACTATTTTAGGAATTCCAGCAGTCAATCCTAAAAATTTATTCGAATATAAAACAATAGCCCCTCAAAAAGTCCGAATAAGCATTGCCAACCAAATGTTCGAAAAAAATATTGGTAAAGAAGATGTTGAAGTGCTATTCAAGATACATTTAGAAAAAGGAAAAACATTTTTGACGAATGATTTTATTGATAAAAAAGAAACCTACGGCGTTTATTATTCCTATATATCGCTGGTCAAATAATTTTTTTTCGAAAAGCAGCTTCTTATTCGAATAAAACAAAAAACATTACAAGTTCAAACTAAAACAAATTAAACTTCATACAGATAATTCAAACCATGAAAAAACGATTTACCTTATCCTTACACTTTATTGCAGCGTTTCTACTAGTCTGCACGGCAGTCCAATCGCAACAAAGAGAGCAAGACTTTAATTTTGATTGGAAATTTCAGTTGCAAGAAAATAATCAGATTAGTAAAGCGATTCCGTTGCAAGATGCCGGTTGGCGTGACGTTCGCCTTCCGCATGATTACAGCGTCGAAGCTTCTTTCGATAAAAAACTAGAAGGTTGTACGGGTTATTTACCAGGTGGAATTGCTTGGTATCAAAAACATTTTGACACACCGGCTAATAGCAAAAACGGAAATGTGTATATCCTTTTTGATGGGGTGTATAACAATGCGACTTTTTGGATCAACGGAACTTATTTGGGCGAAAATCCATATGGTTATTCTCCGGTTTATTTCGATCTAAGTAAGTATTTAAAAAAGGACGGAACTAAGAATGTGATCTCGGTACACGTAGATCATTCACGCTACGCAGACAGTCGCTGGTACACGGGAAGCGGAATTTATAGAAATGTAAAATTGATTACAACGGATAAATTGCATATTCCAATTTGGGGAACGTTTGTAACAACTCCAGACGTAACCGCAGAAAACGCCAAAGTAGCTATTGAAACAAAGGTGAAGAACGACTACAAGCAAAGCCAAAACTTGACCTTGTCTACCAAGATTTATGAAGCCAATGGAACATTAGTGAAAACAGAAACAAAAGAGGTAAAAGTTGGATCTGGAAAAGAAGTAACGGTTACTCAAAATGTAGCCATCACTAATCCTAAATTATGGTCTACAGAGACGCCAAACAGATACAAAGCCGTAACGAGCATCCTTGTAAAAGGAAAAGTAATTGATGAATATACTACGCCATTTGGAATACGATCTATCGTTTTTGACAAAGACAACGGTTTTTTCTTAAACGGAAAAGCAACCGATGTAAAAGGGGTTTGCTTGCATCATGATGCTGGTTTGGTTGGTGCTGCGGTGCCAAAAGGAGTGTGGAGACGTCGTTTTTTAGGCTTGAAAGAAGCTGGAGTAAACGCAATCAGAACTTCTCACAATCCATTTTCAGAAGAATTTTTGGATTTGTGCGACGAAATGGGATTCTTGGTTCAGAACGAGATTTTTGACGAAATGGACAATCCTAAAGACAAACAGCACAATATGGAAGAAAAAAGTGTGCAGTACATGACTCGTGGCTATACCGAACATTTTCAAAAATGGGGAGAAAGCGATTTGAAGCGCACTATTTTGAGAGATAGAAATCACCCTTCTATTTTTGAATGGAGTATTGGTAACGAAATTGAATGGACCTATCCAGGTTACAAAGAAGTAAGTGGGTTATGGGATCCAGGAGCAGGAAATTATTGGAACCAGATTCCGAAATTGACCAAAGAAGAGATGAAAGCACGTTATGATGCTTTGCCAAATAGAAAATACAAATTGGCAGAAACTGCGCAAAGATTGTCCAAATGGGTCAAAGATTTAGATACAACTCGTCCTGTAACCGCCAATTTAATCATTCCGGTTGCTAGTTTGGCTTCGGGTTATGGTGATGCTCTAGACGTAGTAGGTTTTAGTTACCAAACCAATCAATACGATTGGACCAAAAAGAATTACCCAAACAAAATGATGACAGGTTCTGAAAATTCGGGCACTTGGCAAGATTGGAATTCGATTATCGAAAACCCAATGGTGTTTAGTATGTACATGTGGACAGGAATTGACTACATGGGGGAATCGACAGACAAATGGCCGCAAAAAGGTTGGGATGGAGACATCTTGGATTTCGCTGGATTTAAAAAGCAAGGTTTTAATTATTTCAAAAGTATTTGGGTAAATAAACCAAGTGTAGCGATTGGAACAATGCCATTGAAAGGTTCTGCTTTCAAAATGGATGAATTGAGTAAAAAAGCGATTTCAGATTCCAAAAAAGCATTGAATTGGGACAATAGCAAAGCAAATATGCATTGGAATTATGCTCCAGGAGAACTTGTTTTGGTCGAAGTGCCAACAAATTTACATGTGGCCGAATTGTTTCTAAATGGAAAATCTCTTGGGAGCAGAAGTTTAAGTGATAACCCAGATCGAATTCTGCGTTGGGTTGTTCCTTTCGAAAAAGGTACATTGACTGTAAAAGGTGGTTTTGATGGTGCAGAAGTAGTTGCAAATCTTGAAACAAGTGCTGCTGCGTATAGTATTCGTTTGACAACAGATGCTACTTCTTTATCAGCAGATGGGTATGATGTGGCGCACATTATTGCACAATTGGTTGATAAAAAAGGAGTAGAAGTGAAAACGGAAAACGCTGACCTGACATTCGAAGTAGACGGAAATGCCAAAGTTTTAGGAGTAGATAATGGTTCGAATAGTAACATTCAAGACTACCAATCGAATAAATTAACAACCGACAAAGGACGTGCTTTGTTATTGATTCAGTCTTTGAAAAAAGGCGGTACTGTTCGAATAAAAGCCAGTTCGAAAACATTAAAAAGCAATAATATTACAGTTGAAATAAAATAAATTTAGTCTGTCTAGTACCAAATTTTAAAACAGCAATATGAACTTAAAAAAACACAAGTTAACTACCGTATTGGCCCTTTCGTTAGGTCTTTTTGCTACTGTAGTTACTGCACAAGCCAAACCAAATATTGTCTTGATAGTATCTGATGATGCAGGTTATTCTGATTTTGGTTTCCAAGGGAGCAAAATAATGAAAACGCCTTATTTGGATGAATTGGCCAAACAAGGAGTCAAATTTGAACAAGCCTACGTAACGGCAGCAGTTTGTGGCCCATCACGTGCGGGATTGTTGACAGGTAAATACCAAGAACGTTTTGGTTTTGAAGAAAATAACGTTCCCGGATATATGGTGAAATCCTGTTTGTCTGATGATGATATGGGTTTGCCATTAGACCAAAAAACAATGGGAAACTACATGAAAGAACTGGGGTATAAAACCGCTGTTTTTGGAAAATGGCATATGGGAAGCAAAGATGAATTTCATCCTATGAACCGTGGTTTTGATACTTTTGTTGGTTTTAGAGGTGGTGCTCGTAGTTATTACAAATACGATCCAGATGATAGTGAAGTAAAAACAGAAAATCGATTGGAACGAGGTTTAGGTAATTTTAAAGAGTCGGATGAGTACATGACGGATGTTTTGGCAGATGCTTCTATTGATTTTATTAAAGAAAATAAGAACAATCCTTTCTTTGTGTATTTGGCTTTTAATGCAGTTCACGCACCCTTGCAATCTGATAAAAAAGATTTGGTTAATTTTCCTAATTTAACTGGAAAACGCAAAGAATTGGCTGCAATGACACTGTCGCTAGATCGTGCTTGTGGTCGCGTATTCGAAACACTTAAGAAATTAGGTTTGGATAAAAATACCATTGTTATTTTTACCAATGACAACGGTGGACCAACAGACTCGACCACGGCAGACAACTTGCCTTTGAGCGGTATGAAAGCCACTTTGCTAGAAGGCGGAATTCGAGTTCCGTTTATCATGCGTTGGCCTGGAGTTTTGCCTGCAAATACCGTGTACAAAAAACCAATTTGCACCTTTGATTTATTGCCTACTTTCTACAAAATGGGTGGCGGTAATGTAGCTGCTTTGAAAGATATAGATGGAGTCGATTTACTACCTCATATTTTAGGTAAAAACACCAATTTACCCCATCAAGAATTGTATTGGAAGGGCGAAGTAGGGTCTGCTATGCGTGACGGAAATTGGAAGTTATTGCGTTTTCCTGATCGTCCAGCAGAATTGTTTGATGTAGATAAAGATGCAGGAGAATTAAACAATCTAGCCGATCAAAACCCAGAACGAGTTAAAGCGATGTACAAAAAAATATTTGCTTGGGAACAAACCTTAGAGCGTCCGCTCTGGATGTTGCGACGTAAATACGAAGGTGACGCCATCAAAAGAATGGATGTTTATTGGAATAGAAAATAACAGTAAAAGGCTGATGGAGTTTTTCCATCAGCCTTTTTTTTTGGTCTAAAGATTGGATGAGTATTGTTTGCGAATTTGGAAGTTTCTTGAGATAGTCGAAAACTTAATTGAGCTATAACACAGAGATACTCAAAGGAAACACAGAGTTTCGCAAAGTATTTCTACAATCTTGTCCTTCTGGAAGAATTTCAAGGAATGGTTTTGGTATTTTGTTTAGGACTTTTTTATTTACTCTCTTTGTGGGCACAGGTATCCCGAAGCGTCTGGACTGCGCTAATTTTAGGTATAAGTTCGAGTGATTGGGTTCCGTTCAAGGCGGTTTCATTGTAGGCTTTTCAAGCCCAACGAAACCTTACAGTTAGTGGCAGTGTATTGTTTTATATAAAAAAGTTATATCTTTGCAAAAGGATTATGGCTAAATTATCTTAAAAATCAAACTATTATGAAAGCAAATGAAATTTCAAATTACGTTATTAGCCTTACTCAGAATAATCCTGAAGAAAATTTGACAAATATGAAGTTGCAAAAAATACTATATTATTTGCAAGGTTATTATTTAGCTATTTTTGATGAATCTTTATATGAAGATGATATTGAAGCTTGGAAATATGGTCCAGTTGTTTGTGATGAATACCATACTTACAAAGTTTACGGAAATAATTCGATTATAGTTCCTGAGTTCAGTAATTCTTTTAACTACTTAAATTCTATTCAGAAAAACTTTATAAATAAGGTTTATGGATATTTTAGACAATTCTCACCAATTAAATTAATGGAATTAACACACGAAGAGTCTCCTTGGTTGGAAACTTTTGGAAAAGATCAAGTAATCACAAAAGATAAATTAAAAAATTTCTTTTTAACTTCTGCTTTAATAGAAGAATTCGTTATTAAGGATAAAATAGAAGAAAGAAAAAAAGCGGCAAAATTTTTATTAATTGATTATTTGTATGATAATGAATTAATAAATTCTACAATTTCGGATACTGAAGATATTTATGAATACTAAAGAAATTTGGTGGGTTAATTTTAATCCTACTATTGGTGCTGAAATTAGTAAAAAAAGACCCGCCATAATTGTTAGTGATGACTCGATTGGTGTTTTGCCATTGAGAGTTATTGTTCCAATTACAGATTGGAACGAAAGATATAATACTGCTGATTGGATGGTTAAAATAGTTTCAGATTCACTAAATAACTTAAGTAAAGTATCCACGGCAGATTGTTTTCAGGTAAAATCACTTTCAACCAGCAGATTTGATACTCAAATTGGTATTATAGACGATGACACATTTGAAAAAATTAAAGATGCGTTACGGAATGTATTTAATATATAATAATATTTAGCTATCTATAAACGGTAGCTTTTTTTTACATTATAGCTAACTTGGGTAGATAAGGCTGATATAATCAGACTTATCTACCCAAATTTGGTTGTAGATGTCTGACAAACGTCAGACATTATGTGTTTTCAAATATATTCTTTTTTTATTTTTCAAACTATTAAAAATAGGTTGTGTTTGTAAGGTACTTTTTTGAAACGCAATTATGAAAACAAAAACGCTATAATTTGCCCTGATCACAGTAAGTGTGCTTTTTTGTGCGCCAAAGCGTTATTTCACAGAGTTTCTCAAAGGAAACGCAGAGTTTCGCAAAGTATTTCTACAATCTTATCATTGCGAGGAACGAAGCAATCACGCAAAGTATTTCCACAATCTTGTCCTTCTGAAAGAATCTCAAGGAATGGTTTGGACTATTTCTTATTTCCAGTTGATGACTTGCTACTGTTGTGTGTGCAAAGTCAGGAGACATTTGCACAGCGGTTCTAAGGGCGTTTTGTTGTTGAGAGTAAGTTAGAAGAGCTGGCTAAAATAATGTTTTATTAGTTTGATTTCCAAAAGTTAAATGCATTTCTAATTTCCTTCCAATATGTTTTATCAGAGATTTTTGGATATGAAGGATGGTATGCATTAATGATTAATTTGTCTGATGAAATTATGTAGAAAGCTGTATTATGAGTGTTGCTGTCTGCATATTTTTTTTCTGTTTCTAAAATATCCCAATTTATTTCTGCTAAATCTTTAACTTCAAAATATTTAAGTGTGTTTCCAAATATTATTATGTTAGGATTTAATTCTTTAATCTGTTTCAAAAGTTCGTCTTTTCCTTCATTATATGCTTTTTTAATTTCCCAATCATTTGAGGAGGAATCGGCAGGATACTTGTTTATGTTTATGTATGCAATTTGTTTTACCACTTCGTATGCTTCTTGATTTGCATATGGTATATTTTCCCATTCAACGTTTGGATTTAGAATACCAAATGTTGCATAAATCATTTTTCGAAATGTTGGTACAGATAGAGCATTTTTTTTATGCCAATCATTACGAAATCCATCACATACATCTATGTCCGTTTCTTTGTCTTTTGCCGAAACGTTTGCTTCTTTTAAAATCCATAGAATTTTACATTTTGCATCATGGTATTTTTTTGCATCTATTTTCCCATCAATTATTTTTTTCATTGAGTATTTTTTGTTTTTTTGTAAAGTGACGCACAGCTTCTATGTAAGCCAAACAAACATTCATATATATATCCAAAATCGGTTGGCTTTTCGAATCTTTGTTTCGCTTTATTTATATATCAAATATATAGAATTTAACTTATAAAAACTTAAAATGATTTAGTATTTGTAAGTCAATTTTGTACATCGAAATTATGAAAATAAAAATGCAATAATTTTTCTCGATTGCAGTAAATGTTCTTTTCTGTGCGCCTCAGCGCTATCTCACAGAGGTTCACAAAGGAAACACAGAGGTTCGCAAAGTATTTCCGCAATCTTGTCCTTCTGAAAGAATTTCAAGGAACGATTTGGGCAATTTCTTATTTCCAGTTGATGACTTGCTACTGTTGTGTGTGCAAAGTCAGGAGACATTTGCATAGCGGTTCTAAGAGCGTTTTGTTATTACTAGAATACTTCGCAGAGCGGGGAAAAGCAATCTCGCAAAGTATTTACGTAATCTTGTCCTTCTGAAAGAATCTCAAGGAATGGTTTTTTAAATTTTCGCAATGAATATTTGTATTGTGTTTTCTTTGTGGGCACAAGCGGGACGCTTGCGCCAGCAGGGGGAAAATAATAACGATCTAATTAACCCCAATGCAACGAGTTTCTTTTTTTGTTAGCTCAGCGTTATTTCACAGAGTTTCACAAAGGAAACGCAGAGTTTCGCAAAGCATTTCTACAATCTTGTCCTTGCGAGGAACGAAGCAATCACGCAAAGTATTTCTACAATCTTGTCCTTCTGATAGAATCTCAAGGAACGGTTTGGACAATTTCTTGTTACCATTTGAAGACTCGCTACTGTTGTACATGCAAAGTCAGGAGACATTTGCACAGCGGTTCTAAGACGGTTTTGTTATTGCGAGTACACTTCGAAGAGTTGGTTCTCCCGAAAAAGTGGGACAGGGTGTTCAACCGAGGTTTCATTGTAGGCTTTTCAAGCCCAACGAAAGCTTAGCTGTTAGCAACAGTAATTATACTTTAGTTGTTTTATTATATGTTTTTATACTTTTGTTTATTAGTAGTATTATTGATAAAAATAGACTTATGGTTAAAATTAATAGTATAAAAACAAAATAACCTTCAATTGTAATTCCAAGTATTTCGATTTTAAGAAAATATAATTTTAAGTATCTTGCAATTAAACTACTTAAATATAAAAAAAGTGAAAACCATAAACAAGCAATAATGTATTTGTTGAATAATCTCATTTTTCTAATGTACAGAATATAGTTTTGTTCTTTTTGAGTATGTGATATAACTTTTTCTCCAAGTTTTAAAGTTTCGTTTAGTTCTTTCAGTAAATCTTTTTTATTTAAGATAAATGAATATATTACGGTATATAAAGTAGCACAAAAACCAAAAATAACTAGTGCAAAGTTAGAGATGTCAGATAAAATACTGGTAAAGAAAGTTTCCATGATTTAATTTATTTACTTTCTTTTATAAATTCAGTCAGCACTGAATTTAAATTTTTAACAATAAAATCGTTTTCAAACATTCTAATTATATTTGAGTTGTCAAATGTTATTTGAGTATTAAAAATTTCTTCAATCGTTTGGGAAAATTTATTTAAATCATTTTTTCGTTCTTCTGTGATTCGTAATTCTCGGTTATTTTTGATAAGTTTAATTATTCTACGATTAAAATCATCTTTTTCTGCTAATAAATCTTCAAATTTTTCAGAAGGGATATTTTCATATTTTGTTTTTCTGCTTTTACTTATCTTTGAAGTAATAACATATTTTCTCAAAATAATATCATTTTCTTCGCTGTTTTCATAAAATGACGAAAGTTGAACTTCCATATTCTCTAATATTTTTTCTTCTCGAATTTCTTTTATTATATTTTCTAATTTTAAATTTCTAATTTTTATATATAATATTTTGTTACAAACTAATTTTGCAATAGAAATAATCTCATATGTTTCTTTTGTTGGATCATCGTAAATAAAAAATTTCCATTGATATTTAAACGAACTTGAGTCATCACCATAAATACTTGGATAGATTAATACAAAGTTGGTTTCACTACCAAGTTTATGGTTTTTCTTAAAATTAATTTTAGTGTCAATTTCTACAAAACCATCGATCAAGTTTGTATTAAATGCTGTTATTTTGAGGAGTAATGTTGGGACACTTTCAAAATCAAAATCAAAATATTCGATGTTAGCAATCTGAGTCTCTTTGACTTTATTGAATTTAGATTTCTTTATTATCGGTTTGTGTTGATTGAACTTATCAATTTTATCTTTAATAAATTTAATCATTGATAAATAATTTGCTTCTTCAAACATACCTTTTTCATTCTCAATCATTTCTGAAGAAAATATTGGAACCTTAATTTTATGATTTGAATTATTTTCGCTCATTATTACTACGATTTTTGTACTATTGTTGCTAACTTCTATATAAGCGAAACAAACCTTCTCATAAACTCCCATAATCGGGTGCCTTTGCGAAGCTTTGTTTCGCTTTATTCTTAAATCAAATATATAAAAAATAACTTATAAAATATTAAAATGATTTTGTATTTGTACGTCAATTTTGCAAATCGAAATTATGAAAACAAAAACGCTCTAATCAGCCCCGATAGCAGTGAAAATCCTCTTGTATGGCGATAGCAAATACAAGAGATTGCAACGAATAGCGGGAGCAGACGTCATTATGAAAACAACTATTTCTGCTCCTACTAATTAAGGTAAAATCCAATTGATTTGGTCGGATAATTTTCCGGCTTTGACTTCTATTTTGTTGTTTCCTTTTTGGAGTTCTATATTTTTGAATTCGATGATTCGAATATCGGATATCAGTTTTTGGGTTATGATTATTTCTCCTTTGCTACATAAAAACCGCTTCCATAAGTAGAAAGATAGTATTTATTTGGGGTGAAATAGTCAATGGCAATATCATTGATTCGGTCAGATTGTCCGTTCCCTTTATTGATTTTGCTCCACGTTTTTCCTCCATCTTTGGATAGAAAAGCTCCTGGGTTAATCAATTCCACCTTTACATTAGCAAGGGTATTAATCAATATAATATTTGGATTATAAGGGGCAACTTCGACACGATTAACCCAAGGATAATCGAATATTTTTCTCCAAGATTTCATTTGGTCACTACTTACCCATAGACCGCCATCGTTTTCATTTGCATTTTTATATCCAGATGTGATGTACACTTTTCCGTCTTTGGCAAAATGAATATCGTTAATTCCAAATTTGCCCGCAATTTCGATAGTGGATGGAACAACAGACCAGTTGGCTCCGTTATTGGTCGAAAAATAAAGTCCGCCTTTGTCATTTTGAATGCAAGTAAATAAGGTATTCGGGTTGCTTGGGTCAAATTTAATCGTTGTCGTGTCTAGTGAAGCAGGCAAACCAGCGTTTGGTTCTGTCCATGTTTTTCCGCCGTCAATCGATTTATGGATTCCAAAACCTGTTTCGCTATCGCCCACATATTCCATGTTTTTGGCTGCTTTAGGTACACAAAAGTACATAGTGTCTGGATTGTTTGGGTCAATTATCAAACTCAATTGATGTACCGATTGGTCGCCAGAATGCGCTTTTACTTCCCAAGCAGGAATAGGAGTTCCGTATTTTACCCAAGTTTCGCCACTATCAGTAGAGCGGTACAACTCGCCACGGCCTTTTTGTCTAAAAAACAAAGCAAAGTGAATTTTGGGGTCTTTAGGGTGAATAGCATAACAACTCACCGAAATTTCATCGTCTAGTAATCGTATGCAAGTCGCTGCTTGCGCACCTGGACGTTCTGGACTCGTTTCATTATTCGTAATCCACAAACTGTTTTCGCCCGCAGAACAATAGACTTTGTTTGGCGTTAAATAGCTTTGGTAAAAGCCATGTCCGGGTAAGTTGCTATTTCCCGCACCAATATAACTCTCGGTCCCAGGAGAAGTTTGCACATCGTCAATATCTACCCAAGTATCTCCTTTGTCGTAGGACATCAAAGAAATTTTTGCCATTTGTGTATGCAATACCGTTCCATCGGCATTGAATATTCCGAAATTGGTCGATTTACGATCATAGTCATCTCGGTTTTCCCATTGGTGTAGGTATTTCAATTTGACATTGCTACCCAATGGATTTCCTCTATCTTTCCAATATTTAATATCAGGACCAGAATTCCAATTTTTTCCATTTCGAAAAGTAACGTACCAATTTTTCCCTCCATCTTTGGATCTCCACATACAGCCGGGCATAAAATTATTTCGAGCCATATTCGAAAACATGTTTACCAAATAAACATTGTTGGCATCATTTGGATCAACCTGAATTTGGCAGAAATTATGCGTGATTTTTGAGGGCATTTCTGGATATAATTTTTTAGCTTTTTCTATCGAAATACCAAAGAAATACGCCACCGCATTGTAATAGGTTTGCAGTACCGATTTATTGTTTTTGAATTGCTTTAAGTCCAGTGCTAGGTTACCATCAACGTTGGTCCAGCTTTCGCCACGATCTGTACTCTTAAAAATTCCGCCAGATTGGTCGGTGACCGTACTTCCATCGGCTTTCCAAACACGGTTGCTTAGCACATACATCGTGAGTTTGTCTGTTTTAGGGTCGTATTGTGAGCTGACGCTTCGCAAAACGGCATTATCAATTCCTTTTGATTTAAGTTCCCAGTTTTTGCCGGCATCGCTACTTTTATAAAAGCCGCTGCTGGTCGTTGCATAGAGGATATTGGAGTTTTTTGGGTCTACAGCCACTGTTTCTACTTCTGTATTTGGCTGAAGTCCACTGGTGATTAAATCCCAACTTTTTCCTTTGTTGGTACTTTTCCAGATTTTAGCTAGACTGTTTTTGTCAATTAAGTTGCCTCGAGGATTTTCTTGGCTAAATAATATGCGCCCTGTGTTTCGTAATTGTCCGGCACCCAGATACCAAATATTTTCGTTTTTTGGATCCACCGCAACACAAGCCAAAAACGCTTTTGCGAAGGTGTCAACCGTTGTTTGTTGTTTTTGCCATGACTTTCCTTTGTCATTGGTAAAGAAAATACCATTATTTTTTAAATCGGTACAAAAACCAAAGTTAGGATTCTGACGTGAAAAATCGATACTTCCTAGTTCTTGAGGACCTCTTTCTCCCGATTTTATTCCAGGACCATCTTCGTCCAAAATGGTTTCATAGGTAAAACCTTTGTTGGTTGTTCTATAAGTATTGCCCATATTCGGCGAAATATAGAGCACGTTGGAATCGGTAGGATGCCACATCGCCGATTTATTATTTCCGCTCATTCCAGGACCAAATTGTTGCCAAATGATATCGGTATCTGAGACGATATTTTTCTTTTTTAAATCACTAAAATTGATAGGATTTTTTGCTTTTATCGAAGGATAATTCTCTTGGCTTTGTGCCCAAAAAGGGAGTAATGCAAAAGTTACAGTTAAGCTAATTAATAATGGTTTCATAGTTAAGCTTGGATAGAAATTGATACTCAAAATTAGTTCTTCTGCAACAGTTGTAGTACTTCATATGGTTTTTTTTATGAAATAAGAATCGCTTTTTAATGAATTATTTAAAATAGTAATCACCGCGAATCGTTACTACCAAATTTTGAAGACGAATTACTAATCATTAAACTAAATTAAATTACAATTGAAAAATGCATAGCAAAAGAATACTCAAATAACATTTATACTTGATGAAAATGGTGAAATAGAATTTTAGGATTAAAAATCTAGTGTTGATGTGGTTGAGAATATTGCTAAAGAAAATGATATTGTCGTAAAAAGAATGGTGTTAGTATTGAAAAGAAACATTAATTTAGATTGAGAAATTTTAGAATATCTATTTTAATTGAGAATTCTAAAATTCAGTTGAATAAGCTATTTTTTCTTCTTTTGTAAGAAAGACTAGCATTTTGGAGTATTATTAGGTGACAAATGGTTTTTGTGTTTTTTAATTGTGAAATAGTGTATAATTTAGTTTTATAATAAAATTTAACCTGTACTAAAATAAAAGTATGAATTCAAATCACAACAATTTCAAAATAGCTTTAACGCTAGTAACTTCACTTTTTATAACGGGACTTTCTGCTCAAAAAGGGCCTTTTTTTGAAAAAGGAAATGATCCAAAACCTGCAACTCAAAATTGGTCATTAGTCAAAGAAATGTCCGATGAGTTTGATGGTAAAAAAATGGATGAGTCGAAATGGCAAATATCAGGTCAAGGCTGGATTGGTCGTGCTCCAGGATTATTTTTGGCTGAAAATGTAAGTATATCAGATGGGAGTCTAAAAATAATTTCTAAAATGTTGCCCGAAAAAGTGGTGAAACAAGGAAAAGAATTTACGCACAGTGGCGGTTATGTGGGGTCGAGAGTAGGAAATACGTATGGGTATTATGAGTGTGAAGTAAAAGCAAATAAAACCTTTATGTCAACAACTTTTTGGTTGATTAATGAAGGGAAAAATGTCGAAGGTTGCGATAAGAGAACTACCGAATTAGATATTTTAGAAACTGTTGGCCAAATTACTAGTCCAAAGGAATGGATGAAAAATTTTGACCAACAAATGAATTCGAACACACACAGTAGAAATATTCCTGATGGTTGCGATTATAAGAAAGCCAGTAATGGAGCAAAGGCAGCAGTCAATGGAAAGGTATATGATGATTTTCATGTGTATGGTGTTTGGTGGAAAAGTGCTGACGAGGTACAATTCTTTTTAGATGGTAAACATACTTCGACTGTAAAACCACCTGCAAATTTTGATATTGCCATGTATTTACGATTGGTAGTGGAGACCTATGACTGGAATCCAGTTCCTGAAGATGGAGGATTGAATGGCTCTTTGAAGGACAGAACGACTACGTATAACTGGGTACGCTCTTGGAAATTGGTGAATTAATAATAGAAAGCCCTAAATCATTTTAAAATTTAGGGCTTTTTTGTGCATTGTAAAAAGTGATTATTGTACTATAAAAGATTTACTTCAAAAACTTTTTACGGTATTTTGTTGGTGACATTTCATAGACTTCATTGAATTTTTTGAAGAAAAAAGGTGGCGATTCGTACCCACAGTCATAGCTAATTTGCGAAACCGATTTGTCTGAATACAATAGCATTCTACTAGCCATATTGATGCGGTATTCGTTCAAAAAAGTAAAAAAAGACCGCCCCATCATTTTGTTGAAAAAACGAGAAAACGACTGTTCAGACATGTTGACCAAGTCGGCTACTTCTTTCAAATAAATTTTACGTTCAAAACTCTTTTCGATAAAATCATGAACTCTAGTTATTCGGTTATTATGTTCATGCGGAATATCATCTACAAAACTCGCGTCAGATAAAGTAGTGTAGGGACATTTGGATAAGCGCAGCAAGAAACCTAAGAAGTTAATATACAAATCATCGCTGCTTAGTGTTAGTAAATTTTTCAATTCAGGAATGAGTTGTTCAATAGATTTTTTTTCGAAAATAATACCTTTGGAGGCAGTAGTGAGCATTTCGAATAATGTATCTAATTCGGGTACTTTTGCAAAAACGCCTTTGTTCCATTGAATGACTATCGACTGAGAAAGTACCCCATCCTGTTCCTGATTTTTCCAGCAATGTGGTAAATTGGAACGAACCAAAACCAATTCTCCCGGTTCATAAGGACCTACATAATCGCCAATAAACTTAGTTCCAAAACTAGATTCTATAAAAGTCAATTCGTGCTGTGGATGAAAATGCCATGGCACCTCAAAATTATCCTCTTGATACGTAAAAGCCGTAATTGTCTTTTGTTCCCCTAAGTGTATGGGTTCTAGAATTGGTTTCATAGGCTAGTTTTGTTGGTTTTATAGAAATAGTAAAAATCGAATTGATTCCTCTTAATGGTTGTAAAAATAGTACATAGTATTCTATATTGTCTATTAATTTTGTTATTTTTAATAATACGGACAGAATAGTTTACAAATGTGACGTTAAGCAATAGTTTATTTTCAGAGATATTGGCAATATTTGCATAGTACAATAGGACAACTGAAACTAGGTTTGAAGATATAGGAACCTTGATTTTTTCTATTCAATCTAAGATTTTAAAACGTAGTTAAGAATTTTAACAAATATAGAACACACAACTAACCCTTTTTGAAATGAAAAAAAGCGAAATATCCTGTCCGTTTTCAGAAGCAAGAACCAACAAAGGTTTTGGTGAAATGGACGATCAAAACGATCCCGTAACCATGCTTTTGCGTCATAAAGATGTACGTAAAGGAGCCCACGACTGGAAAACATTTCAATCAGGAGCGACTCCGGGACGAATTGTGATTCCGTCAGAAGTAAATATCAGGACGACACGCCAAATTCCGTTTGAAGTAGATCCACCACAACACAAAAGTTTTAGAGATATTCTAGATCCTTGGTTCAAAAGACCATTAGAGGAGGAATATCAAGCGAAACTTACAGCACAAATTAGCGCACTGGTTGAGGAAGTTTTAGCTTTGGATTCTGTAGATGTGATTAGCGAATTTGCTCTGAAATTACAATCAAGAGCGTTGACTTTGTTATTGAATACAGCTTACGACAAATCTGATTTATGGATTTCTTGGGGAACACACGTTTTCCGTAGTGAAGGAGAAGCTTTAGACGGAGACAAAGCCGCTATTTTATACGATTATATCGATGCCGAAATCGACAAAGCAATTGCCACTCCAGGACCAGATTTATATTCGGTTTTATTAGCTTCTGAAGTAGATGGTAAAAAACTAACCAAGGAAGAAGTAAAAGGAGTCATGATTTTGACGTTTGCAGGTGGGCGTGATACGGTTATTAATGCCGTTTCAAATTCGCTTGCTTATTTGGCTGATAATCCAAAATCATTAGAAAGATTGCGTGATGAGCCTGAAATCAGAAACAGAGCCATAGAAGAGTTAATTCGCTACTACGCACCTTTAACCCAAATGGGACGCGTAGTTACAGAAGACACTACCGTTTGTGAGCACGCCATCAAAGCCGATTCTCGAATTTCGCTCGTATGGGCAGCAGCTAACCGTGACGAAAAAGTATTCGAAAATGCAAACGAAGTAGTTTTAGACCGTAAAATGAATCCGCACTTGAGTTTTGGTTTTGGCACACATAACTGCCTAGGAGCCACGCATTCACGTACAATTATGAAAGTATTAGTTGAAGTGCTGACAGCCAAAGTACAAAGCATGGAAATCATCAGTGCAGAAGAAAATATTGAAGAGTTGGGCGAATTCAAACGCAAAGTTGGGTTTCATTCACTTCAAATGAAATTTAATAAAAAAATAATAATTTAACGCACTGTCAAAGTAAATTCGGGAACTTATTTTAGTAGAAAACAGGAGTTATATATATCCATTTTTGTCTGCTTACACCTGTGAAATCTGCGTGCTAATTCAAATAAATCGGTCTGAAAAAAGACCTTATAAAAAACATAATTATGGCAAAAATAACTTTTATCACCACCGATAACGAAACAATAACACTAGAAGGAACTTCAGGATCTGTAATGGCTTTGGCTGTAGATAATGGCATAAAAGGCATTGACGGAGACTGCGGAGGCGTATGTTCTTGTGCAACCTGTCACGTACACGTTTTGCCAGAGTATGTTGCAAAAACGGGTGAGGCAAGCGAAATTGAAACAGACATGCTAGAGCTAGACGATAATGCCAATGAATTCAGTCGTTTGTGTTGTCAATTGGAAATCAGTGAAGCACTTGACGGAGTCGTTTTACGTGTTGCTAAATAAATAAAAAATAAGTTTATGTCTGGAGAAACCGCTACAAAAGGAACCTGTGTAATTATTGGAGCAAGCCATGGAGGTGTGAATTGCGCAACCGCTTTACGTCGTGAAGGTTGGGAAGGCAATATCATCTTGATTGATTCAGATCCTGTAGTTCCGTATCATAAACCGCCTTTGTCCAAAGCGTATTTGACTAGTGATGATGCGATAGATAAAAATCTATTAAAGTCGCTGGAAAGTTATGAAAAAGACGCCATCGACTTGCGTTTGGGGATCAAAGTAAATTCGATTCAGCCCAAAGAAAAAACGATTACTTTGTCCGATGGAGCTACCGTTTCCTATGACAAATTAGTCATCGCTACAGGTGCTCGTCCAATCATTCCACCGATTCCAGGATTGGATACTGCTGTTCATGTTTATCCTTTACGTACCGCTCAGAACATCAGTGATATACGTTGTTTTATGAAAAGCAGTACATTAAAACGTGTTGTGGTGATTGGAGGTGGTTACATTGGATTAGAAACTGCCGCTTCGCTCAAAAAATTAGGTGCAGAAGTGGTGGTTCTCGAAAGAGAAGACCGCATCTTGGCTAGAGTAACAGCCCCCGAAATGTCCGCTTTTTTCCATGAGCTACATGCTCGCAATGGAGTAGAAGTACTTACAGGCAAAAACGTTTCGGCAATAGAAACGCATGACAGCTACAACGAAGTGATTTGCGCCGATGGTTCTCGATATCCTGCCGATATGTTAATTGTAGGTGTTGGAATTTTTGTGAACAAAGAACTGGCAGAACAAGCACAATTAACCATAGAAAATGGAATCCTAGTCAACGAAAAAGCACAAACCAGCGACGAAAACATTTATGCTATTGGCGACTGTACTTTTCATTACAACCCACATTATAAGCGTAACATTCGCTTAGAGTCGGTTCAAAATGCCGTGGACCAGTCCAAAGTGGCTGCGGCTTCCATCTGCGGAAAATCCCCAGTTTACGATAGTATTCCGTGGTTTTGGTCGGATCAATACGATGTCAAATTGCAAATGGTTGGTCTGTCACTAGGCTACAACCAAATAATCTTGCGTCACGAACCAGCCAATCCCAACAGTTTTTCGGTTTGGTATTTTCAAGATGATGTTTTGCTGTCGGTAGATGCGGTTAACAATGCCAAAGCCTACGTAATAGGAACAAAACTCATCAAAGACGGTCATACGATAGATAAAGAAAAATTAGTCGCTGTAGAAGCTTTAAAAATGGATGCTATTTTGAATCCACAGACAGATAATTTATTCTAATCATTTTACAATTTGTTAGAAGAGGAAACTAAAAAACGAATTAAAAAAAATTTGATATCTAATATTAATTCGTCTCATAATTTCTAACAGAATTTATTTAATGAACTAAAAGAGATAATTTTTTGTAAGGTAATAAGTATAAGTTTAGGGTGTATTATTTAGGAAAACGACTCATTCCCAAAGCTATAATTAAGTAGATAATTGTTTGAATACAAAAAAACCGCTTATCCCTGGGGATTAGCGGCTTCTTTTATATATAAATGGTTGTTAATAGCGTATTTGTTCTACAATGATAGTTATAATTATTGTCTCAACAAAATAATTGCCAATAAAATATTAATTTAATATTAAATCTAGATTAATAAATTAATTTGATAACTATAGTAAAGTTATTCCAGTCTTATATAATCGAATTCAATAGAAAGTTTTTTTTTAAGTAGTGAGAATCGCTAACACATTATAAGTTTTAGTGAATGTAATCCCATACAATTCATAATTAAACCACTCGTTTACTACTGAATACATTTCAAGTAGTTCATAAAATAAGTTTCTGGCTGATAAAATTTTTGATTTAGTTCTGAGGTTAATTCTTTCTTAATGACATAGTCCTCAATATTGGTCAAATATTTGACACGCATTAAGTTGATAGGTGAGTTTTTTAATTCTTCCATAGTTCCTTTTACAAACATAAATGTTCCAATGGTGACTCTATTGTCAAAACCTTTTGGATCCCGTATAAAGTTTCCACAACTTTCTTTATTCATGTGTAGTAGTGTAATGACTTTACCATTTTGTAATTGTAAGTATAACTTAGAGTTTTTATCGAAACAGTTAGCAGGTAAAAAATCTTTACTCTTTTGAATCAATTGTACATTAAGGGCAGGAAAACCATTATCAGTAACTAAAGAGAAAAAGATATATTCAGACTTACCGGCAAATATTTTTTCGGAGATTAAATATTCGTTGGTTTGCTTATAAACGCCAAGAGAATCCGATACATTGACACTATAATCACATTCTGATTGAGCAAACATAGTAACGTTTACAAATAATAATAATAAAGCGGTAATAGACTTTTTCATGATTTAGTTTAAGGTATTTTGTTGCAAATTAATACTATTTTATCATTATTCTCTACAGTTGTAAAAAAACAATAGCTAGTACCTCCTTCTTTTATTTTCCACTTCTTACGAATGTTCTCTACTGTTTCTGGGAAATTTCGAGTAGTAATATTGGTTTTTCCATTTGCAAAGGCAGCCTTCATTTCTGTTTTATTGTAGGGTAGTACTTTAACTATTTCAAAGGTACGACCTGGGAAATTAATAAGAAAATCAGAGGTATATAAATGAGAATGTTTGTGTAGCTTTACTAAATCATATTGCAGCGCCACTTCGTCAAAACCTCCCGATTTCATAATAGCACTGTTAGGCTCGTACACGTACTTTTTGGGCAACCCAAAAAGGGGTAGGTTAATATTATTACCTAAGATAAACTCAAAAGTTTCTGTTTTTTCTTTGGTAATGTTAGCTGTTTTTATTGAAATGTCACCTCCATATCCTTTGTGAATTTCCCACAACAATTCTTTGACCTCATTTTCAAGTGCAATGATATGGATTTTTTTTACATTTTTTAATTCAGTCAATGCGGAACTGATATCTAATAAAGGAGCTGTTTTTATCAGTATTTGATTCGAATGTTCGAAATAAAAATTCAAGTTTTCAGGAACATTTGGTAAACAATCCTGCAGCAAGAAGACCTTACCTTTAGCATCATTTCTACGAGAAGGATCAATATATATCCAATCCCATTTTTGTTGCAGTTGTATTAAGGTATGCTTGCTATCACCTACATGACATTGTAGGTTTGAAATTTTTAGTTGCTCTGAATTGTGCTTTACAATTTCAGAAAGTTCTGTATTGATTTCACAATGTGCAACTTGCTTTATCCTTTTGGCAAAATAGTAATCATCTACTCCAAAGCCACCAGTTAAATCAATTAAGCTTTCACCAGTGATTAAGGTAGATTTGTACAGAGCCGTTTTTTCCGAAGAGGTTTGTTCTACTGAAACCTTGGAAGGATAAATAATATTTGGCGTTGCAAACCAAGTGGGTAATTTCTCCTTTGCCTTGATTTTTGCTTCGATCTGTTTTAAAATTTCAATCCATGCTACTGTTGGAAATGGATTTTTTTGTAAAGCCAATTTGGATACTGATATGCCAATGTTTTTATGGATAAAATCCTGAATTGAAGGGGTTAAAATAGGGGAGTCCAAATCTAAATATTTTCGGTTAAAACAGATACGATTTTATTTTCGGGAAAAAATTCTTTCAATACAACTTTTACCATGGTGTAAATCGGAATCGCTACAACCATCCCAAAAACACCAAAAGTAATTCCACTAATTAAGATCACCAAGAAAATTTCTAATGGGTGTGACTTGACACTTTTTGAAAAAATGATCGGTTGATTGATATTATTATCAATGACTTGTACCAACATAAATCCAATTACAACATAGATTGTAGTAGGAAGTACTTCGGTTCTAAAATCACTACCAATACCGCCAATTAATGTTAGTATAGCAGCGAGAACGGTTCCAATGATGGGTCCAATATATGGAATAATATTTAGCAAAGCACATAGAAATGCAATGACAAAAGCATTTTCAGATTTGAATACAATCAATACAATGAAGTAAAGAATAAATACGGCTGTTAGCTGAATCAGCAATCCTACAAAATATCGGGTTAAGAGTTCGTTTATTTTTTCGATAGAATTCAGAATTTTTTCTTCACTTTCATCGGGTAAAATCAATTTTGCTTTTTTCTTAAAAAGCAATTGGTCTTTCAAAAAGAAAAAAGTAATAAAAAATACAGAAGCTATTCCCATTCCAAAACCAGCTATTAGGTTTAAGATCGAATTGATGAAATCAGTAAAATAGTTGTAATTTATTTTGGAAGACAAATTGGACTCCTTTAATATTTCCTGTAAATTGATGTGATTCAGGTTGAAGTAGGTCTCTATATTATTTTCGATAACAAGAAATTGCGTTTGTAGTTGGTTGGTATCTAGTAAGGATAAGTTTTTTGCTTGTGAAATGATTAAGGGTACAAAAAGTAAAACAAACCCAATGAGTAGAGATATAAACAGTACTAGTGTTGCGACCGTTGCCATGGTATTGTTGAATTTTAGTCTTTTTTTCAAGAAAGAGATAAAAGGACTAGCGATCAAACAAAGAATCAATGAAATAACGAGGTATAATATCACGGTCTGTATTTGGTACAAAAAAAACAGTAATAAGCAAATGACAATTATGAAAGCAATAGCTCTTAAAATTCCGTTGGCAATGATTTTTGAAGTAATCATAAAAGTAGCTGGTGTTAGGTTGGTAGTAGGGATTTTAACTCCTAATTTGCTCTTAATTATTAAAAATATAATGAATGATATTAGCTCCCATTTTCAATGCTTTTTCACGCACAGATAAGGGGTCGTTGTTTACTTCGGCATTTTCCCATCCATCACCCAAATCACATTCATAGGTGTATAGCAAGACCAATCTATTTTTAACAAATATTCCAAAGGCTTGTGGGCGCTTGCCGTCATGCTCATGAATTTTTGGTAAACCATTTGGAAAAGAGTAAGGCTGTTGGAAAATGGCATGGGCTGCAGGAATTTCTACCAAAGCAGTGTTGGGGAAAAGTTTTTTAATTTCTTTTCGAATGTATTGATCTAGACCATAATTATCGTCAATATGCAAAAAGCCACCAGAGTTAAGGTAGTTCTGAAGGTTTTTTACCTCAGAATCATTAAAAACTACATTTCCGTGTCCTGTAAGGTGTACAAATGGATATGTAAACAAACTCAGGCTTCCAGGTTCTACTGTGGCTGGCTTAAGCTTTAAAGTCGTATTGATGTTGATGTTGCAAAACTGAATCAAATTGGGTAGTGACGTTGGATTTGCGTACCAATCGCCACCACCATTGTATTTTAATAGCGCTATTTCCTGAGCAAATATGTTCAGGGAAAGGAAAAGAAAAATAAAACATATTTTTTTCATTTTACAACACTATATTAAAGTAGGGATTACTTTTCGTTAAAAAAAGCTACACTATGACAAGCCACCATAGCAGCCGTTTCTGTGCGTAATCGTGTAACACCCAATGAAACTGCTTGATAGTTATTATCTAAGGCCAATTGAATTTCTTTTTCAGAAAAATCTCCTTCTGGTCCAATTAATAAGGTAATATTTTCAGCTGGTTTTAAAACCGATTTAAGCGTTTTTTTATCTGTTTCTTCACAATGTGCAATAAGGTGAAGCCCATTTTTATGTTCTTGTGCAACAAATTCCTTGTAGGTTATAGCAGCATTTAGTTTTGGTAAATACAGTTCATTTGATTGTTTCAAGGCAGAGAGAATAATTTTCTCATAACGATCTTGATTGATGACCTTTCGTTCTGAACGATCACAAAGAATTGGAGTGATTTCATGAATACCAATTTCGGTTGCTTTTTCCAAAAACCATTCAAAACGATCGTTCATTTTGGTAGGAGCTACAGCCAGATGCAAATGATATGGAGAAGGTGTTTTCTTGGTAAAAGAAACAATCTCTACGGTACATTTGTTATCCGAAGCCAAAGTGATTTTTGTTTCGAATAATAGTCCTTGACCATTGGTAACGTGCAGGATATCACCATCGCGTTTGCGAAGTACTTTTATGATGTGTCGGCTTTCTTCTTTATCAAAAGAGAAGTTTTCGGTAGATTCGACTAGGTCACTATTGTAAAATAATTGCATAATTTAAAATTGTATTCGTGCTTTAGAAACCACTGTTTCGGTTTCAAATTTTTTGGATAAAAACTTTTGATAACCTACAATTCCAATCATTGCAGCATTATCGGTGGTGTATTCAAATTTTGGAATAAAGGTTTTCCAACCGTATTTTTGTTCGCCCTCTTTCAAGGTTTTTCTAATACCAGAATTGGCAGATACACCGCCACCAATTGCGATTTGAGTGATTCCTGTTTCTTTGACGGCTAGTTTTAGCTTGTCCATCAATATTTCAATTATAGTATGTTGAATAGACGCGCAAATATCATTCATATTTTCGACAACAAAATTTTCATCCTCGATTTTTTTCTTCTGAACAAAGTATAAGATCGCCGTTTTAAGACCAGAAAAACTAAAATCCAATCCCGCTACCTTTGGTTTAGTGAATTTAAAGGCAAGCGGATTTCCTAATTGTGCATTTTTATCGACCAATGGACCACCAGGATAAGGTAAGCCTAAAATTTTGGCCGATTTGTCAAATGCTTCACCAACAGCATCATCGGTTGTTTGTCCTATAATTGTCATGTCAAAAAAACCATTGACTTTTACAATCTGTGTATGTCCACCACTTATGGTCAAAGCCAAAAATGGAAATTCAGGTTTATCGTATCCTTCTTCGTCTATAAAGTGTGCCAAAATATGGGCGTGCATGTGATTGACTGCTATCAATGGAATGGACAAAGCCATGGCCATTGATTTGGAAAAAGAACTCCCCACCAAGAGTGATCCCATCAATCCAGGCCCTTGGGTGAAAGCAATAGCGCTCAATTGTTCTTTTTTGATATTGGCTTTTTTCAAAGCGGCATCAATTACGGGTACAATATTTTGTTGATGTGCTCTTGAAGCTAGTTCGGGAACAACACCTCCATATTGCGAGTGAATTTGCTGGTTGGCCACAACATTTGACAACACTTTGTCGTTTTGTAAGACTGCTGCAGCCGTGTCATCGCAAGAACTTTCGATAGCAAGAATAAAAACCTCAGGATTTTGCATAAAAAGGCACAAATTTTGAATTATATTTGACGAACCGAAAATTAAATTATTTAATTTTGCGGCGCAGCCAAAATTAAAGAATTTTTGTGAAAGGACAGACGCTTTGGGTCTGCAATATCCTTTTTTTAGAAAAAAATAAAAAATAAGAAAATTAAAAAGTTTATTAAAATACTTTCAGGCTTTCTCATTGGATTAATAATCCTTTTGTTATTGCTTGCAATTGTACTTTCGACCTCCTTTGTACAAACAAAAATTGCACAATATGTAACCCAGACTTTAAATAAAGATTTTGGTGTAGATATTTCGATGTCAAAAGCCAAAATAAATGTCTTTGGCGGCGTTAAACTGAATGATGTTTTAATACGAGATCATCACAAAGATACTTTAATCTATAGTCAGATTGTAAATACCAATATTTTAGATTTAAATAAATTAGTAAAGGGTGATTTAATTTTTGGAGGCATTCGACTAGAAAATCTTTTGTTTAATTTAAAAACTTATAAAGGAGAGAAAGATACAAACATAGACGTTTTTATAAAATCTTTTGATAACGGTAAACCTTCTACAGGTAAGCATACATTGTTTACAACCACAGATGCAGAGATTGTAAATAGTCATTTCGTTTTGACTGATGAAAATAGAGTGGTGCCCAAAGATGTCGATTTTACCAAATTAAATGCTAAATTGGTTGACTTTAAGTTGTATGGGGCTAATGTAAATACGATCATCAGAAAAATGTCTTTTCAAGACTACCGCGGACTGTATGTGTCTGAGTTGAATACTACTTTTAGTTATACCAAAAAACAAATTGTACTTAAAAATTTAGATATAAAAACCAAAGAGTCTAAGATTAAGGCCGATTTGACTTTGAGTTATAAAATCACAGATTTTGCTGATTTCAATAATAAAGTAAAATTTGAAGGTATTATTTATCCTTCCTTACTTTCTTCGAATGATATTCGACCATTTTACAAAGATTTGGGTAAAAACCTTATTTTTAATTTGGGTACTACAATAGAAGGAACGTTAAATGATTTGAGTTTAAATAACTTGAGTTTATATGATTCCAAGAATACAAAATTGTTTGGGGCAATCAATTTCAAAAATATTTGGGGCAATAAACAGCAGCGCTTTTTAATGGATGCTAATCTTAGTAAATTGTCTGCAAATTATGATAATTTGGTACAATTGATTCCAAATGTTCTCGGGAAAAAGCTTCCAATTGAATTAAAAAGAGTCGGGAATTTTGTAATAAATGGAAATATTCAATGGAGTGCTACATATCTAGATGCAGATTTCTCTATGATCACAGAAATAGGAAAAGTACAATCGGACTTATCGATTAATCAAATTGATTTTATAGATAAAGCGTCATATAATGGAAACATAATGACTCAAGATTTTGATATGGGAATTTTACTTGGTGAAAAAAGTTTAGGTAAAGTAACCATGGATGTTGAGATCGAAGGTGTTGGTTTTACAGAAAAATATCTAGATACTGGTGTAAAAGGGGTTATCTCAAGTATAAACTATAATGATTATAATTATAAAAATGTTTCCCTTAATGGAAACTTCAAGCCTCCTTATTATAGAGGGAAGGTAAATATTGACGATCCAAATCTAAATATGGATTTTGATGGTTTGGTTGATTTAAGTAAAAAAGATAGTAAGTATGATTTTCATATAAATGTTAGAAACGCTGATTTTCATAAATTAAAACTTGTGGATGATTTGAAATCCAATTTCAGAGGAGATGTTGTGGTTCAAGTGGATGGAAATACAATTGAAAATTTACAAGGAAATATTTATATCAAGAATACCTCTTATCAAAACGATAAGGATACCTATGTGTTTGATGATTTTACTATCAATTCAAGTTTTGACGAAGAGAAAATAAGAACTATAACCTTAAATTCTCCGGATATTGTACAAGGTGAAGTAGTGGGTAAATTTAAATTTAAAGAACTAGGGATTTTGGTAAGGAATTCACTTGGGAGTTTGTATGCAAATTTCAAACCTGAACAAGTAGATAAAGGACAGTTTTTGAAATTTGATTTCACGATTTATAATAAAATTATAGAAATATTTTATCCAGAGATATCCATAGGAACCAATACTATTTTAAAAGGAAATATTAAGTCGGATACAAATGACTTTAAATTAAATTTTAAATCTCCTCAAATTGTTGCTTCTACTACTACATTTGACAATATAAAAGTTGCTATTGATAATAAAAATCCTTTGTACAATGCTTATATAGAGTTGGATAGTATAAAGACAAAACATTATAAAATTCGTGACTTTAGTTTGATTAACGTTACCGTGAAAGATACGTTATTTTTTAGATCAGAATTTAAAGGAGGTTCAAAAGGAGAGGATTATTTTAATCTGAATTTATATCATACTATTAATAAGGAGAATGAAAATGTAGTTGGTATTAGTAAGTCAGAATTAAAATTCAAAGATAATTTATGGTTTTTGAATGAAAAAGAAACTCCAGATAACCAGATTGTATTTGATAAATTATTAAAGAATTTTAATATTGATGATATTGTTTTATCCCATCAAGGACAAGAAATAGCTTTGAGAGGAAGTATAGGTGGTACAACAAATAAAGATTTAAATTTAACATTCAAAGATGTTGATTTGTATAAGGTTACGCCTGCAGACGATAAGTTTGAATTTAATGGAAAATTAAATGGAGCTATCAATTTTATGCAAAATAATGCCATTTATAAGCCAACCGCCTCTTTGATGGTTAAAGAGCTAAATATTAATAAAACAGATTTGGGGGATCTGAAGTTTGATATTGAAGGCGATCAAAATTTAGAGAAATTTTTGGTCAACTCTTTTTTAGAAAATAAAAATTTAGAATCATTGAATGCTAAGGGGAGCTTTACAATTATTGATAAAGAAGCAGCTCTAGACTTAGACTTGAAATTGGATAAATTTAATTTAGGATTATTCAATCCATTAGGTGGAGAAGTTTTGTCTAATATTCGTGGTTTCGTGACTGGAAACTCACATGTTGGAGGAACGGTAAATGAACCTAAAATAAGTGGACGACTTTTTGTTGATGAAGCAGGAATGACTGTTCCATATTTAAATGTGGACTATGTTTTAGGTGAAGGTTCTATTATAGATTTATTGGATGAGAAATTTTTATTTCGAAATAATAGTTTGACCGATTCAAAATTTGGTACCAAAGGAATACTCCGTGGTAGTATCGAGCATACCAAGTTTATGGATTGGAAATTAGATTTAGATATCAGCTCCAAGCGACTATTAGTGTTGAATACCGTAGATAGTGATGATGCAGCCTATTATGGTACAGCTTACATCGATGGTAACGCATCGATAACTGGACCTACAAATGGTTTGTTTATAAAGGTACAAGCAAAGTCAGAGAAGGGCTCTGCTTTAAAAATTCCTATCAATCAAGCGGAAAGTGTTGGTGAAAATAGTTTACTCCATTTTATTACAGCCAAAGAAAAAAGTAATATTAAAAAAGGGATCGTTGATAATACTAGGAATTACAAAGGATTAGAGTTAGAGTTTGATTTAGATATTACTCCAGATGCAGAAGTAGAAGTAATTTTGGATCGAAATTCAGGTCATGGAATGAAAGGAAAAGGGTTTGGATCTTTATTATTTAAAATAAATACATTAGGTAAGTTTAATATGTGGGGTGACTTTCAAGCCTACGAAGGATCTTATAATTTTAAATACGGGGGATTAATTGATAAGAAATTTGATGTTAGAAAAGGGGGGTCTATTTCATGGGAAGGTAATCCAATGCGTGCTCAATTGAATTTGGAAGCAGTTTACAAAACCATAGCAAACCCTGCAGTACTATTAGAGAATTCCTCTTTTAATCGAAAGGTACCAGTAAATGTGGTAATAGGAATTAAAGGAGATTTAAGCAGTCCAGAGCCTGATTTTAATATCGAATTCCCTACAGTTAGTAATGTCTTGAAATCTGAAATTCAATATAAATTATATGACAAAGATGTAAGGCAGACTCAAGCATTGTATTTGTTGTCTTCTGGAGGTTTCCTAAGCTCTGAGGGAGTCAGTCAGTCTGATTTTTCTGGAAGTTTGTTTGAAACAGCATCGAGTTTATTGGGAGGTATTATCAAAAGTGATAATGATAAATTCAAAGTAGGATTTCTTTATACAGCTGCAGATAAACGATTGGGTAAAGAAACAGATGGTAGGGTAGTGGCGACTATTTCATCCAAAATAAACGAACGATTTACAATTAATGGAAAGGTTGGGGTGCCTTTTGGAGGTATTAACGAGTCAGCAGTTGTTGGGGATTTAGAAGTGCAATATCGAGTTAACGAAGATGGAACATTGAGTTTAAGATTGTTTAATCGTGAAAATGATGTGAATTATATTGGTCAAGGTATTGGTTATACACAAGGAGTAGGGTTAACGTACGAGGTAGATTTTGACACTTTTAAGCAATTAGTCGATAAAATATTTAACAGTCAAAAGACGAAGAAATCCATTCAATATATTGATCAATTTCAAGATTCTAATTTGGCGCCTGAGTACATGAATTTTACAAAACCAAAGGAACCAAAAGCAACAGAAATAAAACCCAATAGAGAAGGAGTGATTCCAGATGAAGAATAAATTTTTAAATAAGAATGAGTGTCCTGTATAATAAATTTACTTTTATTGATTGATGTTGTTTTGATTAATTGTTAATTTTTTTTGATAATTCTATTTTTTAGTTAATAAAATTCATTTTTATTCTATTTTTCGAAAACTTATTAACGAAAACGTTTGAATTTGTTGACTTTGAGTAAATTAGCTTTTGGGTAAAGTGGAAAAGTGATATTTGTTTCTTAAATTTACATCTTAAACTAAAAACAATGTCAAATAAGATTAATAAAATAGGAGTTTTGACTTCAGGTGGAGATTCACCTGGAATGAATGCTGCTATTCGTTCTGTTGTTAGAACTTGTGCTTATCATAAAATTGAATGTGTAGGTATATATAGAGGTTACCAAGGAATGATTGAAGGTGATTTTACCGATATGGGCCCACGTTCTGTAAATAATATCGTGAATAAAGGTGGTACTATTTTAAAATCAGCTCGTTCAACTGAATTCAGAACTGCAGAAGGACGTAAGAAAGCTCATGAACAATTACTAAAAGCGAACGTTGATGCATTAGTAGTTATTGGTGGTGATGGTACTTTTACAGGAGGATTACTTTTTAATTCAGAATATAATTTTCCAATCATAGGGATTCCAGGAACTATTGATAATGATATTTTTGGAACAACTCATACACTTGGTTATGATACTGCTTTGAATACTGTTGTAGAATGTATTGATAAAATTAGAGATACAGCTATTTCTCATAACCGCCTTTTCTTTGTAGAAGTGATGGGTAGAGATGCAGGACATATTGCATTGAATGCAGGTATTGGAGCTGGAGCTGAAGAAATCTTGATTCCTGAAGAAAAATTAGGGTTAGATAGACTTTTAGAATCTTTAAAGAAAAGTAAAGCTTCTGGTAAATCATCAAGTATTGTTGTGATTGCTGAAGGAGATAAAATTGGTAAGTCAGTTTTTGAATTAAAAGATTACGTTGAAACTAATTTACCAGAATATGATGTAAGAGTGTCTGTTTTGGGTCATATGCAAAGAGGAGGTTCTCCTTCTTGTTTTGATAGAGTTTTGGCGAGCCGACTTGGTGTGAAAGCGGTTGAGTCTTTGATGGAAGGTAAGTCAAACTATATGGTAGGTTTACAAAACAACAAAGTAGAGCTAACACCATTGGAACAAGCAATTAAATCAAAATCAGAAATTGATATTGAATTGTTACGCGTTTCAGATATTATGTCTACATAATATTTATAAAGAGAGAATAAACAATAATAATTAAATAAAGAAGAAATGTCAAAAGTAAAATTAGGAATAAACGGATTCGGTAGAATTGGTAGAATTGTATTTAGAGAGTCTTTTAACAGAGACAATGTAGAGGTTGTAGCAATCAACGATTTATTAGATGTTGATCACTTAGCTTACTTATTAAAATATGATTCAGTTCACGGTCGTTTTAATGGTACTGTTGAAGTTAAAGAAGGACAACTTTTTGTAAATGGAAAAAACATCCGTATTACTGCTGAAAGAAATCCAGCTGACTTAAAATGGAATGAAGTTGATGTTGATGTAGTTGCTGAATGTACTGGTTTCTTTACAACTGTTGAAACTGCAAATGAGCATATCAAAGGTGGTGCTAAGAAAGTAATTATTTCTGCTCCTTCTGCTGATGCTCCAATGTTTGTAATGGGAGTAAATCATACTGAAGCAAAAGCTTCTGATTTAATCGTTTCTAACGCTTCTTGTACTACTAACTGTTTAGCTCCATTGGCTAAAGTTATTAATGATAACTTCGGAATTGTTGAAGCTTTAATGACTACAGTTCATGCTACAACTTCTACGCAAATGACTACTGATGGTCCTTCTAGAAAAGACTGGAGAGGTGGACGTGCTGCATCTTGTAACATCATCCCATCTTCTACAGGAGCTGCAAAAGCAGTTGGAAAAGTAATTCCTGAATTGAATGGAAAATTAACTGGTATGGCTTTCCGTGTTCCTACAACAGATGTATCTGCTGTAGATTTAACGGTAAAAGTAGCAAAAGAAACTTCTTACGAAGAAATCATGGCTACATTGAAAAAAGCTTCTGAAACTACAATGAAAGGTGTTTTAGGATTTACTGAAGATTTAGTTGTTTCTCAAGATTTCGTAGGTGATTCAAGAACTTCTATCATCGATGCTAATGCAGGAATTGGTTTGAATTCTACTTTTTTCAAAATCATCTCTTGGTATGATAATGAATATGGATATTCTAGTAAATTAATTGATTTATCTGTACATATTACAGGATTAAAATAATCAACTATTTAAAATAGAAAAAATCCCGTTATAAATAGTAACGGGATTTTTTTTTATAAGAGAAATAAATTATCTTTCATTCAAATAAAAGAATAACCATAAAATAACCATAAAGCATGAGATTATTAGTAGATAGTGGTTCAACCAAAGCAGATTGGATTGCAATAGATGATAGTGGAAAGATATTGTTTACAACACAAACATTAGGCTTAAATCCCGAAGTTCTAAGTAAAGAAGTGATTATAGAGCGTATCAATGATCGTTTTGATCTTCAGCAAAGTAAAGATGATGCAACACATTTATATTTTTACGGTGCAGGATGTGGCACTGATAAAATGAAAAATTCACTAACTACCGTCTTTAAAGAATATTTTTCTAATGCTACAACTGTTGTAGTTGAAGAAGATACGTATGCTGCAGTATATGCAACTACTCCCAAAAATGAAAAAGCTATTGTTTGTATTCTTGGTACAGGATCGAATTGTAGTTATTTTGATGGTGAAGTTTTACATCAAAAAGTACAATCATTAGGTTATATTATTATGGATGATTGTAGTGGTAATGTTTTTGGAAAAGAGTTAATCAGAAAATATTATTTCAATAAAATGCCAAAAGAATTGGTGGTTGAATTTGAAAAAGAATATAAATTAGAAGCTGATTTTTTAAAAACAAAATTATATAAGGAGCCGAACCCTAATGCTTTCATGGCTACATTTGCGAAATTTTTAATTCAACATAAAGATACGGAATTTTGTAAAAAAATTATATTTAAAGGAATGAAGTCTTTTGTGAAAAATTATGTAAAACAATATGATAATTGCAAAGACGTTCCAGTACATTTTGTAGGCTCAATAGCATATTATTTAAGGGAAGAATTACAAATTACTTTTGATAAATACGGACTTCAATTGGGGAATGTGTTAAGAAGACCAATTGATGGTTTGATTGCATACCATATTGAAAACAAATAAAATTCATTATATATTATGGAAATAGCAATTATTGCACACGATGGTAAAAAGGTAGATATGGTTCAATTCTTGAATAAAAATATTGAAATTTTACAAACTGAAAAAATTAAATTAATAGCTACTGGTACTACTGGTGGAAAAGCTGTAAAAGCAGGTTTTAAGGTCAAAAAGATGCTTTCTGGTCCTATGGGTGGTGATGCGCAAATTGCTGCCAGAGTAGCAGAGGGGAAAACAAAAATGGTTTTGTTCTTCAAGGACCCTCTTGCTAGTCATGCACACGAAGTAGATATAAATATGCTACTTAGAGTTTGCGATGTACACAATGTGCCTATTGCAACAAACGAAGCCTCGGCACAGTTGTTATTGAATGCGATTACTATTGAATAGCAATCATAGAAATTTCTACATTAACGTTTTTTGGCAAACAGGCTACTTGAACCGTTTCACGAGCTGGAGCGGTTTTTTCATTTAAATAGGATCCGTAAACACTATTGATACTAGCAAAGTCATTCATATCGGTGATGAATATAGTTGTTTTTACCACTTGTTCAAAAGTCATTCCTGCTGCTTCTAGTACTGCCTTTAAATTTTCCATTACTTGCTTAGTTTCGGCAATAATAGTTTCCATTACCAATTCATTATTTTTGGGATTTATGGCGATTTGACCAGAGATATACAAGGTGTCTTTGTGTAATACAGCTTGGTTATAAGGGCCGATAGGTGCAGGAGCATCTTCTGTAAAAATAATCTTTTTCATCTGTTTTTTTTTATCGCTATTCATAAGTTAATATATAAAAAATTATTTTTTAAAGCTTAGTCAAAAAAATTTCATAAGTAGTTGAAAGGTATAAAAAAATCATAATATTAACGTCGCACTGCACTATTTTTATTCCATTTTATATCACTAAGTACGCCAGATTTGATTCCTATAAAGAAATTCCAGTTGGCATTAGTTCCAAAAGGTGTCCAGTTAAAACTCATTCTCCAACTTGCTAAATCACGTTCAAAACGAAGTTGTGTATAGGTAACTCCTTTTTGGACAAAATCGTATCCTGTAGAGACACCAACTTTCCATTTTGGAGTTAAGTCTGTATTTGCAGAAATCATTACAGAATTACCTGTTATTGTTTTTTCTCTATTGCTATTTCCATACGTAAGGGAGTAAGCAAAGGTCATGTCCCATGGCAAATTTGAATGAAAAAACTCGGATATTTTATCATCTCCTTTTTCTTCGCTACCATCAAACTGACTTTTTTGATTGTTACCGAATCCATTATTAGTTCCAAATAAATCATCTTCTCGACCACCATTTCTTGTAGTTTGAGAATTTTTCTCCTCTTTTTGTTTGTCTTTACTCGAAATAGCATAATTTAATGTCATGTTTGCACTAGTCATTCTAAATAGGCTTCCTCCATTATCAATGTTAAAGGTATTAATTCTAGTCCCCGAGTTATTGATAGCGTAGGGATCAAGTGTGGCACCAAAATTCATATTTAATTTATCTTTGAAAAATTGGGTTCCACCACTAACACGAACTGGTGACCAAGCTAAGGTATTGACACCATCTGCATTCAAATCATAACTAGTAGAGAAGTTCAAGTTGTTTATAAGCATAATTTTTTTAGGCTCTACCTTTGTACTATCTCTATCGGTTACTTTAGCTTCAAAAGTATTACTAATTGAGATACCTAGATTACTAGAATTGGTAAGTCCAGGAGCACCGTAGATTCCGTTTTCAAATCGGGAATATTTTTGCATTGTTCCACTTGCATCTGTAGCATAGGTATCATAATACTTTTCGAAACTAGGAGTATAGCTATAGGATAGTGACGGACGCATGACGTGTCTTATAGATTTAATCCTTTTATCGTCTCCAAAATTAAATGTTCCATACACGGTAGTTCCTAAACTAGAAGAGAAGGAATAAGTTCTAAAAGCATCAAAACCACTTTGAATTTCATCAACAACAGCATTTTTGTCTGTGTCGTAATATCTTTTTAATGTTTTTAAATACCAAACTTCTTCATAGTTGGCAGAAGTCGTAGCACTAAAATACTTAAATAGTTTAAAGTTGGTACTAATAGGAATACTTTGTTGTGCCCCTACTTTCGCGTCTCTGAACATTTGTGGTTTAAAAAATAGAGAATCTGATGTAGTTATACTATTTCTGGCATTTAAATTATATTGAAAATTTATATTTTTTATAAAACCTTTTTTGACGTCATCTTTCCCTGCAAAAGGATAGATACGATCTACACTTAATTGAAGTGTAGGTAAGGTCATGTCAATGCTTTCTGTTTGTGTGTTTTGAGAATGCGTGGCTGTAAGTGACATACGCACCTCAGGAATGGAATTAAATGTCTTAGAATAGGAAACAGATGAACTTAATGTATTATTTAAATTTGACCCTACGTTGGCTTGATTAATTGATTGCCTGAAATATTTACTACTTCCCAGATTGACCGAAGCCGAAAAACTAGAATTAGGATTTGCTTTGGCATCTCTAGAGTGTGACCACTGAATATTGTAGATTTTTTGTTTCGAATAATCTGGAAATCCACGCTCACTAGAAATTAAGTTTTCATATCTGAAATTGATGTTTCCTCTATAATTGTATCTTTTTGCATAAGCAGACTCAAAACGCATACCATAACTTCCGTTGGTATAATAATCCCCCATTACTGTCAAATCATATTTATCACTTAACGCAAAATAATATCCTCCGTTTTGTAATGAAAAACCTCTTGTGTTAGAATCATTATAACTAGGTAATAAAATTCCTGAAACACTAGTTTCTTTACTCATAGGAAAATAAGCAAACGGTAAGGCTATAGGGGTTGGAACGTTTGCAATAACCATATGAGTCAAACCGGTAATAACTTTTTTTCCTGGAATGAATTTTACTTTGCTAGTTTGAAAGTAATATTCAGGATTATCAATGTTGGTAGAGGTAGTGAAACGAGCATTCTTTAGAAAGTAAACGGAATCATTTTCTTTCTTTGAAATTTGAGCTTTTACTTTAAATTCACCTTGGTCAGTTCTTGAATTCCAGATTAATGCTTTTTTTGTTTTAAAGTTAAATCGAATAGAATCTGGTTCGATAACATTTGCACCTTGTTTAAAGTTAGGATATTGTGTAAATCTTCCAGTTGAATCTTTTATTCTTCCTGCATAAACTTCATTTTTTTCATAATCCAAAATGATGATACCGGATTTCAATTCAATATCTTGATAATAAAGTTCAGCCTTATCATAGAGGGTAATATGCTTTTTCTTTTGGTCAATTTTTGAATATTGATCAGCTTTATACCTTACTTTCCCTGCTAGAATAGCTTTATTAGACGTCAAGGTGTCTTTTTTTGGTAGGCTGTCTATTGGTTTTATGTCCGGAATATTTTTTGAGCTCGAAGTTTTAACCGTCTTATCTGCTTGTTTTATAGCAGGTATAGCAGTTGTTTTTTTGGGCAACTCTTGTGAATATAAATTAGTATATCCAATACTTAGGAGAAGCGATAGTAAAACGATATTAAATAAGTTTGTCTGCAAAGGTTTAAATACTATTTTTGTAAAAAATTATGGCTCGCTATTTGAACTTGCAAACTTACATATTATTTTTGCCAAAAATAATCAATTGCCTAAATTATAGCGGTAGCTTTTCAATTAAATTAACTTTATAAAGTATGTGCACTTTCAATAAAATAAAAGTATTTTTTACTTTTCTTACAATTATAGCCACTCATTCTATTTATAGTCAATCTGGTATTTTTAAGGTTACACTTGATGCTGGACACGGTGCTCATGATTTTGGAGCAGTTTATAATGGACATGTTGAAAAGAATATTGCCTTGGCGATTGTATTGAAGGTTGGTAAAATGCTAGAAGCATATCCCAAAATAGATGTAAATTATACTCGTAAAACAGATGTTTTTATTGATTTAGTCGAAAGAGCCAATATAGCAAACAGAGATAACGCAAGCATATTTGTCTCTATTCATTGTAATGCGAATAAAAATACTTCTGCAGATGGAACGGAAACTTATGTAATGGGTATGAATAAAATTGCATCCAATCTAGAAGCTGCCAAAAAAGAGAACTCTGTTATCACATTAGAAAAGGATTATAAAAGAAAATACGAAGGGTTTGATCCTAATTCTCCTGAAACTATGATTGGTATGAAGCTGATGCAAGAGGAATATCTTGAAAATAGTATATCATTAGCTAGTAAAGTTGAAGATGAATTTGAGAAGCTTGGGAAGAAAATAAGAGGAGGAGGAGTCAAACAAGCTCCTTTTATGGTTCTACACAAAGCTTACATGCCTAGAATATTAATTGAAACTGGTTTTATTTCAAACCCTGTTGAAGGAAGTTTATTAGATTCAGAAAAAGGACAGTTAGAGGTTGCACGAGCAATTACTAATGCTATTATGCGTTATAAAAATGAATATTATGGTTCGGGTAATGAAACGATTGAAATAGCAAAACCAACACCAAAACCAGTAGCCAAAGATACTTCAGTCCCAGCGAGAAGCACTGTAGATTCTGTAAAAGCAATTGTTGCTGCTACACAATCTAATTCTGATGCCGTTTTCAAAATTCAAATTACAGCTATCAGTAAAAAGTTAGCATTAACACGAAAGAATTTTAAAGGTTTAAATAATCTATCTGTTGATTATGATAAAAATTTATACCGCTACATGTACGGAAAGACTTCAGATTATAATGAAGCTAAAAAATTATTGGAGGAAGCAAAAGCTAAAGGATATCAATATGCTTTTATAACCGCTTTTGTTGGTGGAAAAAAAGTGAGTGTGCAAGATGCTATCAAATAACATTAGGTTATGAAATTTTTATATTAAATTTGTAATAAATACATATATTTTGAAATTATCAAGAGAAATTAAAACGGCAATATTAGTAATTGCATCTATATTATTATTTATTTGGGGATACAGTTTTTTAAAAGGGAGAGATTTATTCTCTAATTATAAAACATTCTATGTTGAGTATGATAATGTAGAAGGTTTAGCACCATCTGCACCTATTACTTTAAATGGTTTGGTGATCGGTAAATTGAACGGTATCACAATCAGTGAAACTACTGGTAAATTATTGGTGCAGCTTCGAATTAAAACAGATTTCCCTATTTCCAAATCTAGTGCAGCTATCATTTATGAACCTGGATTTATTGGAGGTAAACAAATTGCTATTGAACCTAACTTTGACGACAAAACCTTGGCTGTAACGGGTGATAGACTGAGTGGAAAAGTACGCAAAGGTCTTACTCAAAAACTAGGTGATCAATTGGAACCTCTACAAGCAAAAGTTGAAAAACTGATAAGTAATGCAGATCAATTAATTTCGGGTATTAATAATGTACTAGATCAAAAAACACAACAAGATTTAAAGAAAAGTTTAGCAGAGTTAAGTCAAACTATGGAACAATTTCATAAAGCATCTGCTAATGTAAATACGATTCTGGATGATAATAAAGTTCAGATAAAAGGTATGGTAACTAATTTTAATAAGGTTTCTGGTAATTTTTCTAAAATTTCAGATTCGATTAATAAAGCTAACATAGGTAGAACGATTAGAAATCTAAATGCTACCTTAGGCAAAGTTAATGGAATTGTGGCCGGTATGGAATCGGGTAAAGGGACAATGGGTAAATTATTGAATGATGATGTATTATACAATAATTTTAGTAAAACCTCAAAAGAATTAGAATTATTACTTCAAGATTTAAGGTTGAATCCAACTCGTTATGTAAATGTATCTCTTTTTGGGAAAAAGAATAAGCCATATGTTGCACCACCTGTAAACGATACACTTTCCAAAAATAAAAAATAATATTATGGATTATTTAGATAACTTGTTCTTTGCGATTTTATTAATTTGTGGTTTTGGTTATTTTTTTATGAATATAAAAAAGATAAACCGTAACATCAATTTAGGTATTGCTATTGATCGAAAAGACAATCCGCAAGCACGTTGGAAGAACATGGCCATGATTGCACTAGGGCAATCCAAAATGGTTAAAAGGCCTGTTGCAGGAATTCTTCATATCATTGTTTATGTTGGTTTTGTAATTATCAATATCGAATTATTAGAAATAATTATTGATGGACTTTTTGGTACACATAGGATTTTCTCTTCGATGGGAGCACTTTATGGTGTTTTAATCGGTTCGTTTGAGATATTGGCTTTATTAGTCTTAGTGGCTGTTATTATTTTTTGGATTCGTCGAAATGTTATTAAAATTAAACGATTCATAAATCCAGATTTAAAGGGCTTTCCAAAAAATGATGGAAATTATATCTTATATTTCGAAATGGTCTTGATGACTTTATTTTTGCTGATGAATGCAACTGATACTCATTTTCAAGGAAGTAATTCAGGGAATTTGATTTCACAGTTTATAGCACCGCTCTTTTCTAATATGTCAGCAAGTTCTCTTGAAATCATCGAAAGAAGTGCGTGGTGGTTACACATCTCTGGAATTTTGGTTTTTTTGAATTATCTTTATTTCTCAAAACACCTTCATATTCTACTAGCTTTTCCAAACACTTATTTTGCAGACTTAAATCCATTGGGACAATTAAGTAATTTGGAGGCAGTAACCAAAGAAGTGAAATTGATGATGGATCCAACAGCAGATCCGTTTGCAGCTGCTGCTCCAGCAGAGGGAGAAGTACCAGCCAAATTTGGTGCGAGTGACGTACAGGACTTAAATTGGGTACAATTGTTAAATGCATATACCTGTACTGAATGTGGTCGTTGTACATCGGTTTGTCCAGCCAATCTTACTGGTAAAAAATTGTCTCCACGTAAAATTATGATGGATACTAGAGATAGATTGGAAGAAGTAGGTAAAAATATCGACGCCAATAAAGGTCTTTTTATTCCAGATAATAAAACTTTATTAAACGACTACATCACTCCAGAAGAATTATGGGCTTGTACTTCTTGTAATGCTTGCGTAGAAGAATGTCCAGTAAATATTAGTCCACTTTCTATTATTATTGATATGCGTCGTTACTTGGTAATGGAACAAAGTGCTGCTCCAATGCCTATTAATGCTATGATGACCAATGTAGAAAATAATGGTGCACCATGGCAGTACAATCAACAAGATCGTCTGAACTGGAAAAACGAAAATTAGAAAAATTTATAGTTTTTTGAATAAAAAATAAAAAGTGTTTCAATAGTATTCTGTAGCGGAAGTCTATTTTTTTAAAAAGCAAACACTTAGTATCAAAATAATCATAGTGATTCCTTAAAGGGTTGAACAATATAAAAAAAGTAACATGTCTGAAAATTTAATCGTCCCTACAATGGCAGAAATGCTAGCACAAGGAAAACAACCAGAAGTTTTGTTTTGGGTAGGGTGTGCAGGAAGTTTTGATGATAGAGCCAAAAAAATTACTAAAGCTTTTGTACGTATTCTGAATCGTGCAAATGTTCCTTTTGCCGTTTTGGGTACGGAAGAAAGCTGCACTGGTGACCCAGCAAAAAGAGCAGGGAATGAGTTTTTATTTCAAATGCAAGCGATGATGAACATTGAGGTTCTGAATGCCTATGAAGCAAAAAAAATCGTTACGGCTTGTCCACACTGTTTTAATACCTTGAAGAATGAATATCCCGAACTGGGGGGGGAATACGAAGTAGTACATCATACTGAGTTCTTGAAATCATTGCTAGACGATGGAAGATTAACCATTGAGGGAGGACAATTTAAAGGAAAAAGAATTACTTTTCATGATCCTTGCTATCTTGGTAGAGCTAATAAAGTATACGAAGCTCCAAGAGAATTAATTGAGAAATTAGATTCTGAGCTAGTTGAAATGAAAAGATCTCGTGCTAATGGTCTATGTTGTGGTGCAGGTGGAGCGCAAATGTTTAAAGATGCTGAGCCAGGTAATAAAGAAGTAAATGTTTTAAGAACAGAAGATGCACTTGAAACAACTCCAGAAATCATTGCAACGGGTTGTCCATTTTGCAATACCATGATGACTGACGGAATCAAAAATAAGGAGAAAGAAGGTGATGTTAAAGTAATGGACATCGCTGAGTTGATTGCCAATGCGCAGGATTTGTAAGATAAATTTCAAAATGTCTTAAGTCAAAAATTGATAATAAGTAAAATATTCTTAACTCCATAATTTTAATTATAGGTTAAGTTTAAAATAAAATAAAAATACCATGTACGTACCTTTTGAAAATTTACCCGAAGAATCGAGAATTTGGATTTACCAATCCAATAGAAAATTTTCGGATGTGGAGATGGCTGATATTGAAAGAGATTTAAAAGTTTTCTTAGAAAGCTGGGCTGCTCACGGTACTAGTTTAGAATCTTCGTACCAATTGAAGTACAATAGATTTATCATCTTGGCAGTAAACCAGGATGTTCAAGCTGCAACGGGTTGTTCTATTGATTCATCCGTAGAATTTATCCAATCGTTGGAACAAAAATATAGTGTTGATTTGTTAGACAAAATGAATGTTACCTTCAAACAAGGTGAACATATTGCACACAAACCACTTATTGACTTTAAAAAAATGGTCAAAGACAAGTCAGTTACAGAGAATACAATTGTTTTTAATAATTTAATCAATAACGTACAAGAATTCAATGAGTCTTGGGAGGTTGAAGCTGCAGACAGCTGGCACAGTCGTTTCTTTTAATAAAGAATTGTTACAAAAAGATAAAAGAGGCTCATTGGCCTCTTTTTTTTTCAGTCAATCCAAGTCGTTGTTTATGCTTACCATCTTATTTTGGGCGTATAGCTTTGTAATTTCGATAGCTATCGGGAATGCGTCACGTTATCCGTTACAAGTTCTCAACAAATTCTGGTACCGCTTCACTTGTTTTTGGGATTTTCAATTCTATCATTCATGCAAACTTGTACTATCTCACTTCATAATTCCATATACCTTCAAATTATGAATTATAAGCTCCCGAAGAATACGTTAATTCGTAGCTATGTGTATAAACTTCAAATACAATTCCAAATGGATCTTGTACATAACACATTCTGTAAGGTTTGTCATTAGGGTAGTATTCTCTAATTGGCATTCTCTGTTTTCCACCATGAGCCACTATTTTTTCTATCAAAGCTTCAATTTCTGGATCTTGAATACAGAAATGGAAAAGTCCTGTGTTGAACGGGCTAAATTCGGGAGCTTCTTTTTTTCCATTCGGAAATGAAAACAATTCAATTCCTATTCCATCTGAAGTGGATAAATGTGCAATTTCAAATTCTTCCCAATCATCACCAAATACATCAATACACATTTGGCCAATGGCAGTTTCTTTCTCTTTCAATACTTTTGATGGTTCCATGATTACATACCATCCCATTACTTCAGAATAAAATTGTACTGCTTGTTTGATATCTGGGACTGTAAGTCCGATATGTGAAAATGATTTTGGATAGGTGTTATTTGTTTTCATATTTCTTCTTTTTGAATACAAAATTAGATTATATTAGCCTTATTGGCAATAACTTACCCAAAAGTGATATAGTAACCTAAAGGAGTAAAATGCTGTTTATCAATAAGTAATAGTTTAAAATATGAGCGAAATAAAATATTGTCCACTTAATTATACCATGAATTTAATTGGAACAAAATGGAAACCACTTATATTATTTCATTTATTAGAGGGCGGACTTCGTTCTGGTATTTTGCAAAAAAAGATTGATGGGATATCAAACAAAATGTTCACGCAAACCGTAATAGAATTAGAAGCTGATAGCTTAGTCAAAAGGATTGTGTATCCTGTAGTACCGCCGAGAGTAGAATATGAATTGACAGAAAAAGGAAAATCATTGGAAGCTATTTTAAGAAGTTTAGATCAATGGGGTATTGAACAAAGCGAACAAAATTCGTAGAACTGATCAATACGTACAAAGTGGATGTGCTTATTAAAAACAATAACTGTTGATACTGTAATGAAACAGTTTGTGTATGGGTAATTTTTACCCAAGAAGAATTATGGATTTTCTGATCATCTTAATCCTAAACGATAAGATTCTAGCTAGTTATGTTTCGATACGTTAATAAACCATATTTTAAGTAGGATCTTTAATCATTCAAATTTTAGTAAATGTAAAAGTGGGTAATTTTTATACAGTTCATTAAGTATTGTTTTTTATAATCACTTGTAATTGTGTTAGTTAAGGAATAGGCACATGTATTGCTATTTGTTTATCGAAAATAAGTATAAGATAAAAACTAGCGCTATATGAAAACACAAGATGTAAAATTTACAGATAATTCGATCCTTTCGAATGATGTACAAAACAATGTAAAGGTTCCACAAGATAATTCAAAAATAACAAGTCAAATAGTATTGCTTTCGACTATGTTATTGTTAATCAGTGGTGCAACTGTAGTTTATAATTTGCAACCTGAATTTTACGATTTTAATGAAAGCCGTCTTAATTCACCTATTGGTTTTGCTTTTTTGGCGGTTACCTTAGCAATTGCTGCTTTCAAGCTTTCTTTTTTAGTGTATAATATCTATTTGTATTTTACTTATAAACCTATTGAATCTGTAAGTGATGATGAATTGCCAACTATTACAGTTATAGTTCCAGCATACAATGAAGGTAATTTGGTTTATTCGACTTTGTTGAGCATTGCTAATAGTGATTATCCACAACATAAATTGGAGATTCTTGCTATTGATGACGGAAGTAAAGATGATACTTGGTTTTGGATGAAGAAAGCAAAAATGGAACTTGGAGACCGCGTAGTGGCCTTACAACAACCAAAAAATGCAGGAAAGAGACAAGCATTGTACCGTGGTTTTAATTTAGGTACAGGTGCTGTATTTGTAACCATTGATAGTGATTCGATTATAGAAAAAAATACGTTGCGTAATTTAGTTAGTCCGTTTGTAGTAGATAAAGAATGTGGTGCGGTTGCGGGTAATGTGAGAGTTTTAAATAACGAAAAAGCGATATTGCCAAAAATGCTGAATGTAAGTTTTGTGATGAGTTTTGAATTTGTTCGCTCAGCAGAGAGTCAATTAGGGAGTGTTTTATGCACACCTGGTGCACTTGCTGCCTACAAAAGAGAAGAAGTTTTTGCTTGTTTACCAAATTGGATTCATCAAGAATTTATGGGTAGACCTTCAGATATTGGCGAAGATCGCGCAATGACCAATATGATTTTGAAACAAGGTAAAAAAGTACTTTTTCAACGCAATGCCATCGTACTTACTGATGTTCCAGAGCAATACAAAGGATTATATAAAATGTTTATTCGTTGGGGTAGAAGTAATGTTCGTGAAAATTTAGCCATGTCACAATTTGTCTTCAAAAATTTTAAAAAAGGAAATAAAGTAGGAACAAGATTATTATTTTTAAATCAGTTCTTAACTATTGTAATGACATATCCATTTATAATTTTTATGTTGTACTTTATAGTTGTTCATCCAATATTGTTTTTGAGTTCAACTTTGTTGGGAATATTGATTGTATCTAGTTTTCCAGTTTTGTTTTATGCTAAAAAATATAGCGCATCAGAGTCACTATGGGCTTATGCTTATAGTGTTTTATATACTTTTGGATTGTTCTGGATTTCCCCGTATGCTATTGCAACCGCTGGTAAAAGTGGTTGGTTGACTAGAGAAATTGCTGTAAAATAAAATAAATTCAAGTAATAATAGAAAAGCCACTGTACTAGTGGCTTTTTCTGTTTTTTATCATCGTGGATTGCATGTCTAACCTCAATTAGGATAGTTTAATTAAATGTGCAAGGTTATTATTAATTATTCAGCTATTAATTGTTTGATTTCCTTTTCCAGTGAAAGACCGTATTGGTAGCCGTAATCGAATATGGCGTCAATTTTTCGAAGACCAAACATGTGAAACTGACTCATGTTAGGTGGTTCGATAAATAAATCACAGTGTTGAATTTTATCTTGTAAGGTATTTCTAAGAAGTAAATGTACAGTGCGATCAACGATTGTATTCAAATGTAATTCTTGAATATCTTTTTGAACTGAATTTACCGAGACACCAATTATCTTTTCGCATTTGTGCAACAAAGGATCAATTGGAAAATTATCCAAAACACCGCCGTCAATATAAGAGCGTCCTTGATAATGTACCGCTTCAAAGATCATTGGTATGCAGCTCGAAGCCATTATTGATTGTGACAAATCGCCTTCTGAAAAATAAGTTATTTCTCCGGCTAATATATCTGTCGCAGCTATGTAGAGCGGAATCTTCAAGTCAGAAAAAGAATTGCTAGGGAAGTAGTCATGATAGATTTTTTCAAAGCCTTTCATAGAAAATATGCCTTGTTTTTTTCGAATAGTACGAGAAACATTAAAAAAGTGTCCATTTTTTATGATAGAAACAATTTCGTCAATCGCATAACCATGTGCGTAGAAGGCGCCTGCAATGGCACCAGCACTTGTACCTGAAATCACTGATGGCTGAATTCCGAAATCTTCCAAAGCTTTCAAAACTCCCAAATGAGCAATTCCCCGAACGCCACCACCCGATAGTACAATTCCTATTTTATATTTCATTTGTAATGCTACTTATTTGAAGTGTAGTAAAAGAGGTTTTATCTTCCAAAAACGAAGTTATAAAAATATTTGTTTTATTGATCGCAATTTGGAAATACTATTTCCAAACGAAACTAAATTCGGTTGATTTTTAGCTGCAAAATAGTACTATATTTAAAGATTTTTTATTCAGATTTCATCTTTTAGATTTAACTTAATTTTACCTTTTATTGTGTCATTTTTGCTTAATTTGCGGTCTATATTAAAATGAATAGATGAGAATTGCAATTGTTTGTTACCCAACCTTTGGGGGAAGTGGTGTTGTCGCTACAGAGTTAGGATTAGAGTTAGGTCGTATGGGGCATGAGGTACATTTTATAACCTACAGTCAACCCGTGCGTTTGGCTTTATTAAACCCTAATGTACATTATCACGAAGTAAATGTTCCAGAATATCCTTTGTTTCATTATCAACCTTATGAGTTGGCATTGTCTAGCAAATTGGTAGATATGGTAAAATTGTACAATATTGAAATTTTACATGTGCACTATGCAATTCCACATGCCTATGCGGGTTATATGGCACGACAAATGTTGAAACAAGCCGGAATTCATATCCCAATGGTGACCACTTTGCACGGGACAGATATTACCTTGGTTGGTAACCATCCCTATTACAAACCAGCTGTAAGCTTTAGTATTAATAAATCAGATGTGGTAACGTCTGTTTCACAAAGTTTGAAAGAAGATACCTATAGATTATTGAATATCAAAAGAGATATTCATGTGATTCCGAATTTTATCGAATTAGACAAAAACACCCTTGATCCACATATTCCTTGTCGTCGTTCTGTAATGGCTGAGAATGGTGAAAGGATTATAACGCACATCAGTAATTTTAGAAAAGTAAAACGAATTCCGGATATTATTCGAATATTCGATAAAATACAACAAAAAATTCCTGCCAAATTAATGATGGTAGGTGATGGTCCTGAAAAAGAAAAAGCAGAATTATTATGTCAAGAATTAGGTATTTTGGATAAGGTGATTTTCTTTGGAAATAGTAATGAAATTGATAAAATTCTAAGTTATTCAGATCTTTTTTTATTACCGTCAGAGACCGAAAGTTTTGGACTAGCAGCTCTTGAAGCTATGGCTTGGGGAGTTCCAGTAATTTCTAGTAATTCTGGAGGCTTACCAGAAGTAAATTTCCCTGGTATATCTGGTTATTTAAGCGATGTAGGAGAAATAGATGAAATGGCTGAGAATGCACTTAAAATTTTAAGTGATGATTTAGTATTGTGCGAATTCAAGAAAAACGCCTTAGAAGTGGCCAAGAAATTTGATATTAAAAACATTTTACCTCTTTACGTGAACTTGTATGAGGAAGCTTTGAAAAAATATGCTAAAAAATATGCTAAAAAATCAAAGTCAGTTTTGAAGTAAAATTTGTTACATGAAAAAATTAGGTATTTTATTCTTTTTGCTTTTCTTAATTTCATGTGGCTCGATAGTAGTTGAAAAAAATAAAATACAGCCTTTGTATGAAGTATTGACACAACAAGCTAAAGGTGGAGCCAATATCAAGTTTTTTGAAATACTTAGTGAACCCGATGAAATAAAAATGTTGTTAAACGATGCTGTATTAAGAAAAAAAATAAATTCGAGTGATATTCAAAATTCAAATTTTTTAATTTTGAATATGGGAGAGAAAGCGACGGATGGCTATAAAATAGGAGTGGAAAAGTTTCAGCAAACTAAAGATTCTATTATCATTACAGTAAAAGAAACGGAGCCTGGTTCTGATGATATGGTCACGCAAGGAATTACATATCCATACTGTGTTTTGAAGATAAATTCAAAAAAAGCAATTCGAATTAAATAAAAAATGCCGCTCAAATTAATTTGAGCGGCATTTTTATTACGTACTATTCTTTAGTTAAATTGGTATCTCAGTGATAATGCAACATCAGATCCGTAATTGTTTTTGTAATATCCGGATCCACCAAATTCAGGACGGAAATCTAAAGAGATTAAAAGTGGAATAGGGAAATTATATTCAATTCCGATATCTCCTGCAGCATAAACAAATGAATTGCTTTCTTTTTTGTAGCTGTAAGTACCAGCACCAGCACCTACACCTGCATACCAATTGAATCCTTGTTCAATATTCCAAACCCATTGGTAGATACCTGTTAGCTTGAAAGCATCTACGTTTTTACTATTTCTCCAGCCCAAATCTAATTCTAGTCTGTTGTCTCTAGACAAAGCTCTTTGGTAAGATACTTCCCCACCAAAACCGTTATTATCACCAAAACGTAATCCTAAAGCATTTTTGGAAATCTCCTGGGCTTGTGTGTTAAATGCCAATGTCACTAGCATAATAGCTGATAAAATAAGTCTTTTCATAATTTAATAATTTTTCATACAATATTATATTAATTGCATAACGGCGAAAATATAACAAATTATTGGGAATTATTAAAAATAATATATTGATTTTAAGAATATTTAATTGTAAAGAGTTATTGCATTTGATTTATTTGGAAAACAAAATAGAAGCAATGAGCTTGGTATTTAATATTTCTTCATCATCTGTAGTGTTTATCGTTTCTGCATAATAGGTTTCATCATAGCGTCTCAATTTCCATTTTTTACGATTGTACTCAAGTGAGGTTAAATTTTCTACCCAATCTCCAGAGTTTAAATAAAGAGTACTCCCGTTTTTATTTATCTTCTGGATCATTTTAGGTTCATGTATGTGACCACAGATAACATAATCATATTTGTTTTCTATCGCTAGCTCGGTAGCAGTTTCTTCAAAATCAGAAATATGTTTGACGGCTTTTTTAACACTTGCTTTTATTTTTTTCGAAAAAGAATATGGTTCTTTTCCGATTTTATCTAAACACCAATTGACAAAGCGATTGATTAAAATTAAATAATCGTAACCTAAGCCACCTAATTTGGCAATCCATTTGGCATGGTTTACGGAAGCATCAAAAACATCTCCATGAAAAATCCATGCTTTTTTTCCATCTAATTCCAAAACTAGTTTGTCTACCAATGATAGATTCCCCATATTAAGGTCGCTGAATTTGCGTAGCATTTCATCGTGATTACCTGTAATGTAATAGACTTTTGTACCTTTTGAAGCAAAACTGATGATTTTTTGAATCACTTTTAAATGGGCCTTAGGAAAGTAGGATTTTCTAAATTGCCATATGTCTATTATATCTCCGTTTAAAACCAAAATGTTGGGTTTTATCGAGTTTAAATATTTGTAGAGTTCTTTGGCATGACTACCATAAGTCCCTAAGTGTGTGTCTGAAATTACTACTAATTCAACTTTTCTTTTTTTCAATGTATTCTTATTTGAATTATTGCAAATTAAAGGCATTGATAGTTTATGAATTGAAAGTTAAGGTTAAGATACAAGAGTCAATATTAATTCAAAGTCAATTTTTATAATTCATAGCAAATTTTCTAGTTTAACGATCCCAGAGTTTGAAAAATGTCTATTTTTTTGATTTATATTGAATGCATAATCCGTATAAAATAGTATTTTTGTTGAAAATTAAATATAATGGCAGGAAATAGCTTCGGTACACTATTTAGATTAACAACATTTGGAGAATCACACGGAGAAGCCTTAGGGGGAATTATAGATGGATGTCCGTCTGGAATAACTTTAGATTTTGATGCAATTCAGCTAGAAATGTCTAGGAGAAAACCAGGGCAATCGGCTATTGTAACCCAAAGGAAAGAACCAGATGATGTACAATTTTTATCAGGAATTTTTGAAGGAAAAACAACTGGAACTCCAATTGGTTTTATTATACCAAATACCAATCAAAAATCAGATGATTACTCTCATATCAAAGACAATTACAGACCAAGTCATGCTGATTATGTATATGATCAAAAGTATGGTGCGAGGGATTATCGCGGAGGTGGAAGAAGTTCAGCTCGTGAAACAGCCAGTAGAGTTGTAGGTGGAGCAATTGCAAAACAAATGTTGCCGGAGATAAAAATTAATGCCTATGTTTCTTCTGTAGGACCTATCTATCTAGAGAAACCTTATCAAGATTTGGATTTTACTAAAATTGAAAGTAATCCAGTTCGTTGTCCAGATGAAGCTTTGGCTGCAGAAATGGAAGAATATATTCGTGAAATTCGCAAAGAAGGTGATACCGTTGGTGGTACTGTAACCTGTGTAATTCAAAATGTACCAATTGGGTTGGGGGAGCCTGTTTTTGACAAATTACACGCTGATTTAGGAAAAGCAATGCTATCGATTAATGCTGTAAAAGGTTTTGAATTTGGTAGTGGATTTTGCGGTTCAAAAATGAAAGGTAGTGAACATAATGATTTGTATAATCAAGATGGAACAACCAAAACAAATCTTTCAGGAGGTATCCAAGGGGGAATTAGCAACGGAATGGACATCTATTTTAGAGTAGCGTTTAAACCGGTTGCAACTATTATGAAAAAACAAGAGTCACTAGATAATCAAGGAAATATTACCGAGATGACAGGGAAAGGTCGTCATGACCCTTGTGTTGTACCACGTGCAGTTCCTATTGTAGAAGCTATGGCCGCTATCGTTTTGGCTGATTTCTACTTAATTAATAAAACTTATAAATAAGGTTTATCTGTAATTTAATAGAATATTTATATTGTTTTTTTAACAGTATAATGATTTTTTAAAAGGTGTAGCTTAATTACTAATTAAGCGCGCCTTTTTTTGTATCTTTTAATCAAATTTAAAAACGCTTACTAAGAATGATAAAAAAACTAGAACTACATTGGAAAATATTAATCGGAATGATTGCAGGATTGCTTTTTGGTTTCCTAATGAAAAATTTAGAACAAAAAGGAATAGTAGTAGATTGGATTAAACCATTTGGGACCATCTTCATTAATTTGCTAAAAATGATTGCAGTCCCTTTGATTGTAGTATCCTTAATTGTAGGATTGGCCGATTTGAAAGATATTTCTAAGCTTTCAAAACTAGGTGGACGTACAGTATTGTTCTATATGGGGACAACCATATTTGCCGTCAGTTTAGGATTGGTTCTTGCTAATATTGTTAAACCCGGCCGTTTCATTAATGAAGCATCAAGAAAAAGTTTATTAGAAAATTTTTCAGGTGATGCTTCCCAGAAAATAGATTTGGCAGAAAAAGCTAAAACTAGTGGACCATTACAACCAATGATTGATATTGTTCCAGATAATTTTTTTAAAGCTTTGTCTGATAATGGAAGTATGCTTCAGGTAATTTGTTTTGTAATTCTATTAGGTATAGGATTGATCTTAATTGAAGAAGAAAAAGCAAAACCTGTAGTTGATTTTTTTAAGGGTTTAAATGATGTTATTATGAAAATTATAGATGTCATTATGTTATTTTCACCCTATGGTGTATTTTCTTTAATGGCGGCTTTAATGGTTGAAATACCAGATTTTTCTACATTGGCAGCATTAGGAATTTACGGATTAACAGTACTTTTAGGGTTATTGATTATGGTTTTTGTACTCTATCCTACATTGTTAATTGTATTTGCAAAAGTAAATCCAATTCAGTTTTTTAAAGCTATAGCACCAGCTCAATTATTAGCTTTCTCAACAAGTTCAAGTGCAGCTACACTTCCTGTTACAATGGAATGTGTAACAGAACATGTAGGCGTAGATGAAGAAGTTTCAAGTTTTGTATTACCATTGGGGGCTACTGTAAACATGGATGGAACAAGTATGTATCAGGCTGTTGCAGCAATCTTTATTGCACAAGCTATGTTGCCTCATTCCTTGGATTTACATACCCAATTGATGATTGTAGTAACTGCTACCTTGGCATCAATAGGTTCTGCAGCAGTGCCTAGTGCAGGTATGGTAATGCTCGTAATCGTGTTGGGACAAGCAGGAATTCCAGAAGCTGGTCTAGCACTTATTTTTGCTATTGATAGACCATTAGATATGTGTAGAACTGTTGTAAATGTTACCAGTGATGCTACAGTTGCTACAATTGTTGCCAAATCTGTGGGGAAATTGAAACAATTTCCTTTAGAAAAATAATGTAAAGAGTTGTAAAGTATATCTTTTAATGTATATTTGGTTAACTTCTAAAAATTATGTTAAAATTATATTTTATAATAAGTGTTTTTACTTCATTATTAACTTCTGAAGTACTTGTTGATACAATTAACAAAATTCCTACTAGGCAAGAAGTGTTAAAATTAACAGAAGATGCTTCTAGTTTGCTTGATCAGTCTAATTTTGAAAGATCTTTTATTGCCTCTAAGTTAGCACTACACTATGCCTTAATAAGAAAAGATAATTTGCTAATTGCTAGAGCTTATAATATAATCGGTTCCAATTACGGAAAGCTTTCAGAATACGATAAAGCCATTTACAATTACAATAAAGGATTATTATATGCTCAAAAAGGGAATAATGATACTATCAAAAACTGTATTTATAATAACCTTGGAAATATTTATTGTTTTGAAAAAAAGGATTATAAAAAGGGATTATTATTTTTAAAGAAAACACTACTCTTTGATGAGAAAAATAAGGATACTGCAAAGATTGTTTTAACAAAACTAAATATTACTTGGGCATATTTTGATAATGCTTCCTATAAAGAAGGTATAGAATATTTAGATTTTATAAATAAAAATAGTACTAAATATGGTAATGAATCGGATGCTATTATTGTAAATATGCTTAATGGAATGTATGCTGGTTTTATTAATAAAGATATTGAAGCAGAAGCTTTTTTCTTTAAAGCAATCCAGTTAGGAGAACATTCAGAGCAAAATGAGGATTTGTCATTTGTATTTCTAGAGTACTCAAAATATTTATTCAAAAAAGGTGACTACAAAAATGCATACATTTATTTGGTTTCTTATAATAAATTGACAAAACAAATTAATAATTCTGAAAATATTAAAAGAGCCAAGCGTGTAGGTATAGATATTGAACTTGAAGGGTATAAAAGAAAAGTTGATTCGATAACTGCGGTTAATACTTTACAAGAGCAAGGTATAAAAAAAACAAAGATTATTGTTGGGTTATTCATTATTGTAATTATTATTTTGTTATTACAAATGTACACGCTCTATAAGAATTACCTTTTTAAGAAAAAATCAATTCAAGATTTAACTCGTAGTAATGCTGATTTAATCGTTGCTAAAGAAATGGCAGATGAGTCTTCAAGACTGAAAACTCAATTTGTCTCTACCATCACTCATGAATTGAGAACACCTTTATATGGTGTAGTGGGGATTACAAATATGCTATTAGAAGAGCATAAGGAATTAGAAAATAGTCCGCATCTTAATTCTCTAAAATTTTCGGCTAAATATTTATTAACCTTAATAAATGATGTTTTACAAATAAATAAAATCGAAGAAAATAGAATTGTATTACAGAGTTTAACATTTAATATTTCAGATGAAATTAAAATGATTATAAACTCCTTATCGTTTATTGCCAAAGATCATAATAATACAATCGAAATAGATTTAGATCCTAATATACCAGATTTATTAATTGGTGATAAATTAAGGTTTTCTCAAATTTTAATAAATTTATTGAGTAATGCTTTGAAATTTACCAATCATGGAAAAGTTTTTATTATTGTAAAATTGATTAGCGTCGAAGGAAATACTAATTTGATTGAATTTAATATTAAAGATACAGGTATAGGAATAGCGAGAGAGGACCATTCAAAGATTTTTGATAAATTTACACAAGTAGGTAGAAAAGAGCTAGATTATCAAGGAACAGGTTTAGGCTTGCCTATAGTACAAAAATTGTTAGAGTTATTTAAAAGTACTATACATTTACATAGCGAAGTGGGTCATGGTTCTACATTTAGTTTTGTAATAGGTTTTGATACTGATTTACATAGTATAGGTACCATGAATAATTATAATGAGTTGGAAACTTCTGAAAGTCAATTATTTTCAGTTTTGGTCGTTGATGATAATACTATTAATAGAATGGTAACCAAAAAAATTATTGAAAATAACAACAATACTTGTACAGTTGTAGAATCTGGTTATGATGCAATTGAACTTTTAAAAATAAATGAATTTGATGTAATTTTGATGGATATCAATATGCCAGTAATGAATGGTTTTGAAGCAACTCGTTTTATTAGAAAAATGGGAATTACAATTCCTATAATAGCTTTAACTGCTTTTAGTAAAGAAGAAGTTGCAGAGGAATCTAAATCATCCGGGATGAATGATATTATAGTAAAACCATTTGAATCTACAGTTTTATTTAAGACGATCTCTCGACTTATTTTAAATAATTAGTATTTAAAAATGAAAAAATAACATAAAAAAACGCTTTATTTTTATAGAGGGCACTGAAAAAGTCTTTCTAATAAATTGACACATAAAAAGGAGTAGATATCTATGGATTTCTACTCCTTTTTTCTTATATTTAAGTCTAA
>NZ_JAOQMX010000028.1 GCF_025960985.1 Flavobacterium psychraerolatum
CTCTTTGAAAATCCATATCTCAAAAGTACATTTTTAGAAGCTAAAAGCGAAATGCACTAAAGTACATAGTTTTAACTATTTTTGGGACCAATAAACTAGAGCGTCAAAACAATATAAAAGACGGAGTAAACCTTTTAAAGACAAAAGAAGAACGACTAGATTATTTAGAAACTCTAAAAATGAATCTTTTTCAATTACTAAAAAGAGGTTTTAATCCTTTTCAGAACAATAGTGCTCTTAAAAAAGAATTATTAAACACCAAAAAAATCGATGAACCAGAAATGGTGATTCCAACTCCTGAAATGGCTTCACAAGTCATTAAACCTAAAATCGAAGTTCCTGAAATTTCTATTCCTCAAGAAATGACAATTCGAGAAGCGTTTGATTTTGGATTAAAAATTAAAGCCAAAGTCATAAACAAAACTTCTTATAGCGGATTACAAGGAAGGATCAACCGCTTTTTGAAATGGTTGGATTTAAACAATGGCTCTCAAAATGGTATTTCAACTTTAGACAAAAAAACCATCATCACTTACCTAAATTTGGTTTTAGAGAATACTAGTGCCCGTAATAGAAACAATACCCGTATCGATTTAAGTTCTTTGATTCAAGTACTGGTTGACAATGAAATCATAAAAGATAATATTGTAAAGTCTATCAATACATTAAATTCAAAGCCTGAACGAAACAAAACCTACTCTACCAATCAAGAGATCGATCTATTAAAATACTTGCACGAAAACGACGAAATTCTGCTTTTGTTTATACAGTTTATATACTATAATTTTTTAAGACCTGTAGAAGTTTGCAGACTTAAAGTAGGTGATTTGGACTTAGAAGGTAAAAAACTTTTTGTTAGAGCCAAAAACAAAGCTGTCAAGATTAAAATCATACCTCAAAAGCTAATCGATTTACTCCCTGATTTATCAAAAATGAATCCAGAACATTTACTATTTACCCCTACTCAAATTGGAGGAGAATGGGATGCGGAAGAAAAGAATAGAAGAGATCATTTCTCCAAACGATTCAAAACCGTAAAAGATCAGTTTAAATTAGGTAAAGATTATGGGCTTTATAGTTTTAGACACACCTCAATAACCAACTTATACAGAGAGCTAAACAAAAAATTGACTCCATTTGAAACCAAAAGTACTTTAATGCAAATTACGGGACATCAAACTATGGAAGCGCTTGAAAAGTATCTACGTGATATTGATGCTGCCTTACCTGAGGATTATTCACATTTGTTGAAATAAAAAAACAATGAAAAATTATATAATAAACTATAACGGAGAACATTTAGACGATGTACTCCAAAAAATTAATTTAATTTAAGGGATCCCATTGTCAGATATTAAAATTAAGGACTTAGTATTCAATCGTGTTGATGGAAAACCTATTCGAACAGGTTGTGGAGTTTATATATTTAAGAACTCAGAAAGAACATATTACATAGGTAATTGTGTTGCAAGGAATTTTATTGAGCGTATTCCTGCTCATTTTGACATCAGGCATGTTGGATGGTTTAATAGCTTATTGAAGGCAATAATTAAAAATAAAAATATTTTAATAAAGGATATGATCAGCTCTGAAATCAATTACGAATTAGAAAATTCAGCCCAATTTGCTTTTGATAATCTTAATTTAATTTTGATGAATTTTCCAACCTACAGCAAAGATCAAATTAATAATCTTGAAAAATTATTAGCGGAAAAACTCATTCCAATAAATAAAAGATTTAGAAGGTTAAAAAACAATACTATTCCCTTCACAGTGCAGAATTCCATATAAACTACCCAAACCCCTCCAACTTCTTTTTCCAACGCTCCCACAACGGGTTTTCTTTGGCCTGTAAGTCAAAGAACTTCTGTGTATGGTTGTGGTGTACTAAATGGCAAAGTTCATGGATAATTACATACTCAATGCAGCCTTTTGGCGTTTTGATTAATTCAGGGTTTAAGATAATCTTACCTTCTGGAGTACAACTGCCCCAACGGGTTTTCATTTCTTGAATATAAATACCTGTTGGCTCTACATTGTATTTTTTGAACTTTTCTATTATTGGTTCTGCAATGAGTTGAAATTTTTCTTTGGCTTTGATGCGATACCAATCATTTAGCAACTCTTTAGCTTTGTTTTTATTTTTGGTATTGATCTGAATGTAGCGTCCTTTGTAATGCACTTCATTCTTATTGTCTTCAATGATTTCAATACGATATTGCTTTCCTAAATAGAAATGAGATTCTCCAGTAACATATTTTTTGTCGTTGGGTTTTGGATGAAAGGTCAAAAAGAATTTGAGCTGCTTGATAATCCAAGGCGCACGCTTTCTAACTTTAGCTTCTATCAATTCTAAAGACGTATCCTCAGGTGCTTTTACAACGATCCCCATATCTGGATTGACTATAATACCTAATGTCTTACGTTTTGTATACAAAATGGTATACACTATTTCCTTAGAACCAAAATTAAGGGTATACAACATGATTATTTATAATTTAACTTAGCAATCTCAATACATTTCTCTGCCATTTCATCGGCTTTTTCTATTGAAATATGCAATTCGTCAATTAAAAATTCCCCAATATAAAAGGTCATTTTTCTAATAATATCTGGTTTTGTGCTCCAATCTACAATCGAATATTGTTTGATAATCTGATCTACTTCCACAGCAAACGGAATAGTATAATCATCCGAAATAAAATCATTTGCTTTTGCCAGGCGATAAAACGGAATCGCTTTGTCATTTTGTGAAATAGCTTCTGGAATATCATCCGACTTTTTACTGATCGCCTGTTCTCTTAATTCCTTCAATCTATTGATCGCTACAACATCCGAAATACGTAATGCACGCAAGTCAGAAATAGTTTCTCGAATCAACTCAGATAGTTTTTTGTAAAAAATTGGATCTTCATCCATTCGCTCCGAAATATGTTTTGCTGTTCTGCTCGCAATCGTTTCTGCTTTGGCACGTGTACCAACTACTTTTTCGAGTTCTTTTTCGAATGCTTTAGCATCCAAAATAGAAACTTGCTCCGTCAATCGAATCACCTCTTCGGTGGTTACATGTTGATCTAACAGTTTTTGCAATTGCTTTTCGTATTTCTTAAAATCAATTTTATCCGAATAGGTATTTATAATCGAAATTCTTAATTGTGCGTAAAACTTAAAATGTGTCTTATAAAGTTCTTTTGTTTTATCAGGTGTATTATTTTCAAAATCTATAGAAGAAAAAGCTAATTTTAAAATCTTGGCAAACTCCAAAAACTTTTGATAAAACTCTACTCGAATCGCTTCATCTGTTAATAAGGCTGCATAACTACTAATATCCCATTTATTAGCTACTTGCTTAAAAATAGCGTTTAGTTCGGTATGCAATTGCGGTAATTTTGCAATCTCTGTTTTAATATCGGTAAAAGTCCCTGCTAAATCATCGTCATCAAACTCGTTGAAATCCGAATAGGCATTCATCGCTTCGTCTAATTCTCCAATGATTCCTTCATAATCTACAATAAAACCATATTCTTTGCCCTGAGCCACACGGTTTACTCTCGCAATCGCTTGTAGTAAGGTATGGTCACGTAATTTTCGACAAACGTACATGACTACTACTCTTGGTTCGTCAAAACCCGTTAGCAACTTATCAATTACAATTAATAATTCTGGATAGTCTGTTTTTTTAAACTGACTGATTAATGTTTTATAAAAATCTTTTCCGTGTTTGACCTCCATTTGTCGCCAAAAAGCAACTACTTCATTGCTGGGTTCTCCATGAATATCGTCATTGCCCTCACGTGTATCGGGTGCAGACATAATTACTTCACTGGTCACTTTACCAATCAGGTCAAACGCCTTTTTGTATTTGACCGCTGTGGCTTTATCTGGTGTTACCACCATTCCTTTGAAACCACTTCGCTCCCCTGTTTTGTCTAATCCCCAGTTTTGGGTATAATGATCGGATATATCTCTTGCTATTTCGTCAATTCGTTGTTCTGTTTTCGAAATTAAATTAGCTCTACTAAATTTCTTTTTCAAATCGACCTTTTCATAATCGCTCAATGGTTCAGAAACACTATCAAAACCACGGTCTAATGCTTTTTGATTAACATCTTGAATGGCATGACGGCCTTCGTAAATAATGGGTACAATAGCACCATCTTCTACCGCTTGCAAAATAGTATAGGCATCAATGATTCCACCAAACTTTTGTGCGGTACTCTTTTCTTTTTTCATCAAAGGCGTTCCTGTAAAAGCTAGAAAACAGGCATTTGGCAACACCTTTTGCATTTTTACATTGAAGGTTCCGTATTGCGTTCTATGGCCTTCATCAATCAATACAAAAATATTTTCGCTTTCTAATGGAGTTGAACCCAATTGATTTACAGCTGCTTCAAATTTATTGACAATCGTAGTCACCACAGCATCACTTTTGCTCTGTAACAGTTCTACTAATTGGTTTCCTGTTTTGGCATTATGTACAGGCACTTCTACACTCCTAAAAGTATCTGTAATCTGCGTATCTAAATCTACTCTATCAGTAACTAGAATAATTTTAGGATTTCTGATAGTTAGGTAAATCTTTCTTGCCAACATGGCCATTGTGAGTGATTTTCCGCTTCCTTGGGTATGCCAAACCACGCCACCGTTTCGCTTTCCTCCTTCAGTTATCTGGATTCTTTTGATGATTTTATTAATGGCAAAAAATTGTTGGTAACGAGCAATTTTCTTTCGATTACCGCCTTCAAACAAAACAAAATCTTCAATTAAAGCCAACATTCGCTCTGGACGACAAAGAAAATACAAATAGCGATCTTGTTCACTTACAGCAATCTGCTCCTTTTCTTTAAGCTCAATAATGCGTTGCTCCCACTCTTTTCTGTTTTGGAATAATTTTGATTTTTGGGTAGCACTCAAAGGTTGATTTATTAAAGCTGAAATTATGCTTTCATTGGCATCGCTTTTCTCTTTCCACGAAGCCCAAAACTCTTCTTTGGTATCGGTTGTTGCATATTTGGCTTGCAAAGTAGCAATACTCAATAACAGTTGACTGTAAATATATAAATGTCGGATTCCATCTTCCTGTTGGTTTCGGGTATGTTGCGAAATCGCTTCGGTAATGGGATCTTTTATATCGGGGCGTTTGCATTCGATAATAGAAAGCGGAATACCATTGACAAACAAAACAATATCGGGACGGTAATGATCCTTGCTTCCTGTGCGCATCACACTAAATTCCTCGGTAACATGAAACACATTGTTCTCAATATTTTTCCAGTCAATATATTGCATGGTAAAACTCTTTTTGTCGCCATCAATACTTTGCTCCAAAGCTTTACCCAGCGTAATCATTTCGAAGATTTTCTTACTGGCAGCAATGTAACCTTCGTTCATAGGAATGTCTTTGAGTGCCTGAATACCGTTTTCGATATTAGCATCACTAAACAAAGCCATTTTTGTAGAACTGACTTGAATACTATTGATTTCGTTAAGCTGTTTTCTAAGAATAGGTTCCAAAATAACCGAAGCCGTTTTGTTGCCACGAAGATCATCTACCTCTTCTGGACTTAAATAAGTATAGCCTAACTTTTGCAACAGTTGCAAGGCTGGAATTTGTGATACTTGGTCTTCTTTGAATGATGGTGTACTCATTATTACTCTGCGTTTTTGGATTGATTGTACAACTCTCCTAATTCGTGTAATTTATCTCTGAGTAGTTTTTTATCAATTAATTTAGTGGTATACTCCGCTACTTTTGTTGGCGATAGCGAACGACTCATTGCAATTTCTACAATTTCATCGTCTTTACTTTTGCAAAGGATTATTCCAATACTTGGGTTTTCGTGAGGTTGCTTGTGCTCTCTGTCAAGTGCTTCCAAATAAAAATTCATTTTCCCTAAATATTCAGGTTTAAAATCAGTAATTTTTAATTCAAAAGCGACCAAGCACTGTAGAACTCTATGGTAAAATAACAAATCTATTTCGTAGTCTCTGTTGGCGACTTGCACTCTGTATTCTTCTCCAACAAAAGAAAAGTTGTTTCCAATTTCTAAAATAAATTTTTTCAGATTTCTAACTATTGATTTCTGTAAATCATTTTCGCTAAAATCATCCCCTAGTTCTAAAAATTCTAAGGAATAGATGTCTTTTAGATGCTCATTTACATTGGTTGGCAATTGTGTCGGCAGTGCCGACATATTTGTATTGCTTAGTGCAAAGCGTTCATAAAAACCACTTTCTATTTGTCTTCTTGTTTCCCGTTGACTCCATTTTTCTTTTGAAGCCATGACTAAGTAAAACAATTTTTCTTGTGGCAACTTACAAAGCATAATCTCTACTTTTATCCATTAATACAAAATACTTTCTCACTTCAATCATCTATTTATATTTAAATCAAAATAAAACCTACCTTTGCATTGCTCATTCTGCCATATTAGGAGAACTGAGTTTCGAGGCTCGTTACATCACGAAATGTAACGAGCCTTGCGGTTTTTATGCCTTGGCCGTTTCTTCCCGTCATCAAGACCTGTATCAATCTAATTTCTTTAATCTGAATTAAGTTAATCTTTGTTTTCTCTTAATCCTTCTCTTAATTCTTCTCTTAACTCTTCTCTTAATCCTTCTCTAACCTCTTCTCTTAATCCTTCTCTTAACTCTTCTCTTAACTCTTCTCTTAATTCTTCTCTTAACTCTTCTCTTAACTCTTCTCTTAACTCTCTTCCCTTAATTCTTCTCTTAACTCTTCTCTTAACTCTTCACTTAATCCTTCTCTTAAACTAGCATTAGATTAATATTAACTTAATTCCCATTTTGAATCTTTAAAATTACCTATGTTGTGTATTTTATCTTCTTTTCGTAATTCAGAAAGTAAATTCCCTACTTTATTCTTTTTTTGATTATCATTCATCCAATCAGGAAGTTTGTTCCAAAGTAAATCATCTATTTCTTTTCTACTCAAAATCTTATGTTGTTTTAATGCCTTTATAATAAGGTCTAAATAATACTGTTTATTAAAAGCTTTGTTTTTGGTATATGCTGCTTTTTCCCCTGTTTTCTCTGCTACCTTTAAACCAATGAAAAAATTAGGTTTTCTGCCTTCAATGAGTTTTTTGTTTTTTAGTAGTTTTTCTTCAAATGAAGTAAGTGGTATTTTTTTCTGAACTTTATCAAGCATCATTATTTCTTCTAAGGTCAATTCTTTATGATTAGCTAGTAAACGAGCATAATCCATATCGAGAATTTTACCTGAAATCACAACTTTTACTTTCTCCTCAGACAGATCGTAATCTGGCATCGGAAAATAACGTGCTCTTTGATAATTGAAAATTTTCTTAATTCCACCTCCTGCAGTATCTACCATTTTCAGGTTAAACATTGCAGTTGCTAAAAATCTATTTCGATAAAATTCTTCTGGAGCATCTTCAATAACTACTTTTTCTACACTTCCAGGAATAAAAGAACCTTGATTTGTAAAAATCAACTGGTCATCCATTTCTATTACATTAATTCTTGCATTTTTTGTATAATCTTGATGCGCAATACAATTGTTAATAGCTTCACGAATAGAGAAAGGCTCATATTTTGCAACTTCAGCAGGAAAAATTGTCCCCTCTTGCATATATCGGTATTTGATATTTCTAATTTTTGCAAAAACTTTTTCAACTGATAAAATTAAAGGAAGTCCAAAAATATCATAATCAATGTCAATACCATTATTATCAATCAGTTTCCAACGAATTTTTCCTTCTGCTGGATTAAGAAAATGTTCAGATTCGTCCTTTCCTAACAAAATTAGAGCTGTTCGAGTTATTTTACCTTTGATAGTAACTTTAGCTTTATTCAAGAAGGTTATTGTATTCCAACCCTCCATATCTTCTGCATTTTCTGGAAATTTATTTTTATAATTTTTTCTTGCTAAAGCAATGGCATCGTCGTCTAAATCTTCTATTGACGCCTCAGTAACTATAACTGCACTCCAATCTTCTTTAATTGATTGCGCTCTTATGCGTTCAATTTTTTCAATATTTAATGGCGCTAACTCTTCGCCTTCTCGTGCATAATAATGGCCATCAAAAGCAACTGGGATTCCTTTTGGTGCAGCAGGTATTTGAAACATAAGTACCCTACTATTTGATTTGAAAATTTCATGAATTTCTATGAATGAAATAGCGTTCGTTGTTTTTTTTGCTATTTCACCTTTTAGACTATCTAAATCTTTACGATGAATACGGAATTGTGAGCCTACAATCGAATGCTTTTTATCTTCGACACCAAAAATGAGCCAAGAAAAAGCTTTTCCTTTCAAGTTTGCCTCATTAGATAATGCTGAAAAATATTTGCCTAACTTAGAAAAATCATAGTTTTTACTAGCTTCTTTAAACTCTACAACTTCGTTTTCTGCTGTTAGATTGCAAAGATTTTCTAAAACAGCATGTAATTGTTCTTCTGTCATAACTTTTATTTTAATACACCAACCTTTTCTTCCCAGTCAACAACACCTGCATTAACCCTTTTTTCTGGTCTTTGAGTTGTTGTAATTTCTTTTTTAATAATTGTATATCTTCATCGGCACATTGTAAAATATTGGCAATGGCGGTTTGTTCTTCGATTGACGGAACTTTAATTTCTAATTTAAGAAAGTCCTTTTTACTCATTACTCTGTTTCTACCTGCTCCACCAGGAGAAATTAAATCCAACATACTTTTAAACTTACTTCCAAGAATAAAAAATTTAAAATATAGAAAAACTGCACTTTTAAAATTAAAAGTATACGTTGGAAATCTATGAGATACCAAACCTCCTTCATCCTTTTTCGAAGCTATTGCAACGGCTTGTTCCCATGCAAAAGTTATATTTATAACTAAATCATTTTCTTTAACTACATATAATTTATCCATTGCGATTGCTTTTGGATCAAAATCAATTTTATGAAAAACGCCTTTTCCGTGACTTCTCAATCCTAATGCTAAAAATGGTGTTAATGGTTTATCAACTTCTCTTGGCGTGTAAATTAATAAATCACCTAATTTTTTAACTTCCCAATTTTTAGTAAACCCTTTCAATCTTTTTTTACCAGAAAGCAATTGTTGCATTAGGGCTTTTTTACGCAATTCTTTTTGCGCAATGATTTGGGTTTGGGTTGCAATGGCTTTGTCCCAAGTAGAAAGACAATTGGCAATGGCGGTTTGTTCTGGGAGTGGCGGGACTGGTAGCTTTAGTTTTGATAAATCTTTAGAATAAATATGAACTACAGAATTCCCTTGTCCTAGTACTCTTTTTTGTTTCTTAACAGAATCAATTTCTAAAATGTATGAAATACATTCTACATTTATTTCATCATTTGTATTTAGAATAATTACATCACCACCAGCAAATGCTTTTTTATCTCCTAAGTATGCAACTGCTTTTCCAATTTCCTCTACAGTTTCACCTGAACCTGCAAATAAAATATCTCCCTTTTTAATTTCTTTACTTTCCGATGCTACATTTTCATTTATAAATGACTTGAACTTTTTAATAATAAAATCGTGAGTTGTATATATTTCACCATATCGAATACAAGGAAAACCTGTTTCTGACAACTGGTCTTTTGTAATTCCTTTCCCTTTAGAGAAACTTCCTAATTCACCTAAACACTTCACTTCCCAATCCTCAGGAATTAAACCTAAAGGGGAGTTTTTGTATTGGGTTTTATTTTGAGTTACGTTCATTATTCTTCTTTCTTTTTGGGAGTTGCAATTTTCTTTTTCTCGCTATTCTCAATTTTCTTAATACTGCCTTCTACTGGTAGGTTTTCGGGCATGGTACCACCTAATTCTTGAATGGTTTTTCGAACTTTTTTACCCACTTCAAAATGGGTTTTATTGGCAGTGGTTTTCCCTTTTACATTATCACGTAGTAGTTTCTCTTCTGTTTGCGTAGCTCGGAAGAGATTGGCTGCTAGTTCTGTACTACCCATGTGATCCAGAATTTGTTGGCTTTTTTTCAAGCCCTTTTTGGCATGAATATCCTTTGCCCCCAAACCTCCGTACAATCCCATATACCCATGATTTTGAAAAATGGCATAATCAAGAGGTTTGATTACTCCAGCATTTTTAGCGGCTTCTGCCAATTGTAAGTTGTGCTTTTTTAATTCATCCCGCAAAAACAAACGTTTTTCGTCTTCGGTAGAGAGACGGTTGTAATCGTCCATTTGCTTGATTTCCTGCAAACGAGTTTGAATCGCAAAATAGGTTTGTCCCTGTGCCACCACTTCTTTGGATGGATCTGCATTTTGAACAATGAGGTAACAGGCAAAACGAGAAAGTTTTACACTTTCCATTTTTCTCTCTGCACCAGAACCAATAGCAACCATCTCGAGGTAATCCTCGAAATGGTCTGCTATATTATATTGACTATTTTTACACGCTTCTTTAGCACGATCGACAACAGGAAGAAAATGTCTAAACTCAGAGTATTCAAGGATTTTAGATAATTTTCTTGCTCCCCAAAACTCATTTCCATTTTCATCAATTTCTTTTATTTGCTCAAAAATGGTATCATTTGTGCTTTTTAGCTCCTTTTTCATAATAAACTCTCCTTTAATCGATTAACACTTTTAAATACTCTTGCATCTGTAATTGCACCTCTTTCAACTCTGTTTCTAGTTTCCCTATTTCTAGTTGTACAGCATGAATGTCAATCGCTTCCTCTTCTTCAAACGTATCTACATAACGAGGAATATTCAAGTTATAATCATTTTCGATAATAGCCTCTACTGTGGCTACAAAACTGTATTTGTCTTCTGCAATTCCGCTTTTTAATTTTCCGTTATGAAAATCATCGTAGGTCGCTACAATTTTGGCAATGTCGCTGTCACGTAGTTTGTTTTGGTTTTTACCACTTTCAAAATGTTTGCTAGCATCTACAAACAAAACATCCGTATTTTTTCCTTTGTCTTTATTGAAAACCAAAATAGCTGCTGGAATCCCTGTTCCAAAAAACAAATTGGCAGGCAAACCAATTACGGCTTCCAACAAATTATCTTCAATGGTTTTTTGACGAATTTTACCTTCGCTACTTCCTCTAAACAAAACCCCGTGCGGAACTACAACACCTGCTTTTCCTGTTTCGTTCAAGGTTTCGATCATGTGACTGATAAAAGCCCAATCGCCTTTACTCTTAGAAGGCACACCACGCCAAAAACGGTTATAGACATCGCTCACCGCCATATCGGCTCCCCATTTATCTAATGAGAAAGGAGGATTGGCTACCACGGTATCAAATTTCATTAACGCATCGCCTTCTTTTAGTTTTGGGTTTCTAATGGTATCTCCCCAACGAATGGTTGCATTATCAAATCCATGCAAAAACATATTCATGACCGCCAAAGCCCAAGTGCTTCCGTTGGCTTCTTGCCCATAAAGCGAAAAGTTATTGCTTCCTACTTCACGACCTGCTTTTATCAACAACGAACCCGATCCGCAAGTAGGATCACAGATTCTTGCTCCTACTTTAGACCTAGTTAATTTGGCCAATAAAGTAGAAACTTCACTAGGCGTAAAAAATTCTCCTGCTTTTTTTCCTGCATCGCCTGCAAAGTTGGCAATAAGGTATTCGTAAGCATTCCCAATAACATCTTCACGCTCCAAATGCGACGGACTTAAATCGAGTTCGGCAAAATCACCTAACAAATGTTTCAGTCGAGTATTTTTGTCTTTTACATCACCAAGGTTGCTGCTGTTGAAATCGATGTTTCTAAAGATTCCGCTACCGTCCTCGCTGCTTAATTTCTCACGATTGGCTTCTTCCAAATCAGCCAAAGCAATATTGATTAATTCCCCAACATTGGCTTCGCTTCGATGCTCATATAAATAATCAAAACTGCAATGCTCAGGAACTTGAAAACGTTCCATTTTCAAAGCTCGGTCTGTTCTCGCTTCGTCACCATTGTATTTTTGCAAATAGTCATTTCGTTTTTCTTTGTTTACATCACTTATATATTTCAAAAACAACATGGTCAAAATGTAATCTTTGTATTGTGAAGGATCAATAATACCTCTAAAGGTATCACAGGCTTTCCAAACGGTTTGGTTAATCTCTTTTTGATTTATTTTGGCACTCATGTTATTGTATTGATTTGTATGTTAGTTCGTTTAAATATTCTTGTTTCAATTGCATTATTTGCTGTTGTAGCTTTCTTTCCTGTATTTGTAAATTTGAAAACTCTAAAATAGAATTTTGTTTTGACAAAGAAGGTATTGGAATTTCTATTTGTTCTAATGTCGATTTGCTAATAGAGCTAATTGCTGTTCCTCTAGCAAAAGTAGTCAGGAGTAATTGTGTTTTGGTATGATTAAGAAACCATACAACATACTCTGGAAGTACATTTTTTGCCTGAACCTGCAACACTAAAAATGTAGATGAAGCTACGGCAGGCTCATAGGTTCCGTCGTAAAGCACAGCAAAAAACTCTCGCCCTTTGGCAGCAAAAAGAACATCTCCTTTGTTCAAAAAATGTCGACTTAAAGTAGTGGCTTTACTCAAAACAGGACTAAGGTTTGTAACCCACTTTTTATCTGAATCAAAGTCTGTTGACTGGATATAATAGAGGTCTGGATTTGTATCGCCTTTGGCAAACACTCCCGATTTCATCCTTACTATATCAATTAGTTTGTAGCTCATAATTTCATTCAGTACACCGTATACTTAATTTTTTTTGTAAAGTTAATGAATTTTAATTAAGTTTGACATAGAAACTGGAGTATGTTTCGTACTAAAAAACATTCACAACATAGGTGTAAAAGCAAAGAGGCTGCCTAACTAGACCGCCTCTTTATTGAATTTGATTTACAATACCAACTGCTAAACTTAGCAGAATAGACAGTTCTTAATCTGTAACTACCGAAAACCCTTTGGCTATTAAGGCATTCTTATCTATAATCCCCTGTCCCGTTGGAGGTGCTTTTGGGTTTTGACTATATAGATAAATAGCTTTTGCAGACAAAGCCGCAAATGTAATTGTATTATTGAAACTACTCAATAATTTATTCACTTCTAAAGTCGTTAGAGAATTCCCCGTTAACAACACAAAATTTGCCGCATTGACATAAGTTAAATTAGGAATTTTTATATTCACTAATTTACTGTTGTTCATTACCGCAATATCACCATTTACAGCATTGAGCGATGGTAATTCAAGAGACACTAAAGAATTTCCTGTAATTGAAATACTACCACTAGTAGTCAGTAAAGGTACCGTAAGAGATGTAAGTAAAGAAAGCCCACTAAGACTTAAATTACCAGACTTTAATTGAGGTAGACTCAAAGTTGTTAAAGATGCACCACTTACTGAAATATTTCCAATACTAAGTAAAGGAGTTGACAACGTTGTTAATGAAGATAGGCTTGATACGTTTATGTCACCCGATTTTAACTGAGGTAGACTCAAAGTCGTTAAAGTCGCACCACTTATTGTAATATTTCCAATACTTAGTAGCGGAGCACTTAAAGAACTTAGAGCAGACATCCCTCCAAAAAGTTGTAGTGAACCATATTTTAATTGTGGCAAACTTAATGAAGTTATGATTGGACAATAATTTATACTTAAATAAGAGGAACTTATAAGATTATTGAGCGAAACTGATTGAAGTTTGCTTTCATTATTTATCGTCAGACTATTTATACTTTGTAATCCATTCAAGTTAACCGTAGTTAAGTCATAATTGTTATTTATATTTATTTCCCAGACAGAAGATAAAGTACTAAGATCTATAGCCGTTAATCCACTTGTGTATCCAACACTAATATGGTTGTATTTGTTCCTGCTTCCTGAGCTATTTGTGCTGCGGCTTGTTGATTCGTGAGGTTTCCTGTTATAAAGATGTGTGTTTTTCCCAGACTAGTTATAGTTCTATTGGCTCCATTGGTTCCGCTAGTTCCATCTGTACCATTAACCCCGTCTTTTCCTGCTACTCCCTCTTGTGTACATGACAATACACAAAACAGTACTGCAATTCCTAATATTATTTTCTTCATTGTTATATTTTAAATTTGAAAAATTATCTTTTTACCTAACAATTACAGTGTAATTTACATCTGTAGATTGACTTTTGTAATAAGCTACAGCAATGTCCTTAACAGCGTTTACTCGTTGTTTTTCAAGTCCTACTGCATCATTATATTGTTTCATTTGAAAATCCCATTCTTTCTTTTCCTCCGCCGTAATTTTTGACTCTACCGATTTTGCAATTGATTGTGCTTCTTTAAAACAAGGCGACGCTGGATCAACATCTAACAGCAAGTTTAGCGTTTCATTATACTCTTTCATAGCCATTGCATTTTTGGCCAACTGAATTTGCTTTGTACAATTTATTTTTTGGAAGCTTTTGTAAGCTTCAATTGCTTTTAGTTGAATTTGACTATAGCAGCTCGTCCCTTCGGGAACAGACATAAGCAAACCTATTGCTTGTTCAAATTGTTGTGTTTTGACCAAAGCATCTGATTTGTTGCTAATTTCAGCGCATTTCGACTCATAATAACTGATGATTTTGGTTTTACTTTTTTCTATAAAAGCTTTGAAAGCAGCATCGTTTGTACTTATTTGCACAATTGCATTGGTAATTGCTAATTCCTTAGTCCTCCCACTACCTTTAATCGTTTTACTAACTGTTGCAAACAAAATATTTCGTTCTATTTGCTTGACAAACAAACTCAAATCTGCACTTACAACCGTTATATTCTGCATTCCACCTTCGACCACGTTTGTTTCATTAATGGAAATTTTTGGATAAATAACAAAATTATTAGAATACCCTGAATCTGATACGCCCGCTGAAGTTACTATCTGAGCAATTTTTGTTTCTAATTTTGACAACTGAGATTCATTTAAATCTGTAAAATAGTCAGGCATAACAACTGACAGCGCTATCTGACCAATTTCATTTGTTGATTGTGCATTAGATGCAAAAGAGCAAAGCAATAAACTGAGTATAAAGTAATAATACTTCATCATTTAATTATTTAATAGTTATATAAATGGTATTGCTTTTAATATCTTTTGCAGGCTGTAACCCGATCCCTTTGAAGAACTTAAATAATTCTAAAGCAAATTTATTTGGATTGTAATTATTCCCTGTGGCTTGGTCTTTTAATGGGATTTTGACATCATCAAGAATCATTCTTAGGTCAGTTGTCCCTTGAATATGATAATTGTTTTTAAACGCATTTTTCTCCATCCACATTTCGATTTGATCTGATAATGGAAGACCATCGGAACCAATTTCGGAAGAAGTCTTGTATTGCGAACCTGCATCAAAACTAATATCTACTATCACAGATTTACCATTATTTACAATGTCTGTAAACTTGGCTTGCATGACATTCAAAAAATCCTCGACACAACTTTCAACCGCTTTAGAGGCTAATTTATTGAAATCATCGGTGTAAAATCTACCGCTTTCGCCTACTTTATTGGACAATGAATTCCCTGTTGACGCTTCATATCCCGTAAGAATAAGTTTTACCGAATTTCCGCCCTCTCCTTTTTCAGCAATAACTTCGGCTTGTACATAAACATCTGCACCTGACATTTGAATAATTTGTGATTTTATATCGGTTTGATTATCCGATGTAAATACATTGTTGTCTTTTGCTGCCTTTAGTTTTGCAATAAAATCTACAGTAGTAAAACTTCTACTATCAAAACCTTCCTTGATCTTTGTGATTGCAATTCGTTTGTTGGCATCAGCTTCCAAAATGGTTCGTAAATCCTCACCTTCTTTAGTATAAGGAATAACCATGATTTTGGGCTGTACAGTAGTGACCAATCCTCCGCTATTTGTTGCCGAATTTTGACCAAAACTTATGTTTGAATAACCAACTATGACAAAAAATACGATGTAATTAAGAAATTTTTTTTTCATGAAATATGTTTTAAAATCCAAACTTGCGGATTATATTATTTTGCTCTAAATCCTTTCGCAATGCGACCAAGTTGATTTTAATATCTACTGCCAAACTTTTTGAAACACCATTTTGTTTAGACAAAATACTCACTGGAATACTAGACATTACAAACGTTTTATATCTCATTTGAGAATAAAATTTATCAAAATAGGATTTGTTTTTCGCTAACTCTTCTGCTTCATTGGTTCCAACTAAAGCTGTTTTTTGTTCCGATTCAGGAAGCCCTCTGAATAAAATCACATTGAAAGCATTTCGTTCTGCATCACTGATTCCGTCTTGCTCTTTTTGTCCATTTCCTATTGCTCTCATGGTAATCGTTCCGCTGTTTCCTGATATGAAATTAACCTCAGACGTTGGTAGTGTTTTTTTACTACACCCCACAGAGCTAACTACTAGGATTGCAAATAATAAGCTACTTAATTTTTTATATGAAATCATTCGGATTACTTTATTAACAGTTTGCAGGTTAATTTCTCGGCAGCATTGAATCTCGCTAAAATTTCTTTACCTCCATCTAAAACGGTACACTCAGAAAAATCAGCACCAGCGATTTTATTAATTTTGAGCTCTCCAATTTGCGACGGATAAGGTTTACCATCTATCATTTCGTTTTTCTCCACAATAAATTTATCACCTTCTTTTAGGCCTAATTCCGTACCCCCAGAAATTAAAACTGTCGATGCGGACTCTTTTTTTGAAGTAAGGACTCTGCTTATCTTTGTTTTAACTGGAAACGTTTTGGTGAAATAACTAGTTAATTTCGGCTCAATTGACTTTAATGCCTCATTCACTGCACTTTCAGGAGAAAGCATCAAAGGACTTACTTCTGTTTGAAAACTTTCTGCTTCGGTGGTTTTCCCACTTTCCACTTCATTGACTTTTAAAGTAAAGGCCACACTAGATTTATAGCCATTTACACTACCATCAGAATTTTTCATAGCATATACACTCATCTTCAAAATATTACCAACAATCATGCTTTCTGCTGCAAGAGCAACATCTTGTTTGGCTGTATTTTTGGTATCAAGAAATGCTTCTGATTTTTGAAATTCCAATTCTTGTTTGACTTTGTCATAACTAGTTCTGTCAACAACGGTAAAACGTTTTGTGTTAGTGACAATTTGAACTACTTTCTCTGCAACGGCAGTGGCATATTTTGAATTCACTTCTGAAGTAAATTCTGCAACTCCAACAACGGGTTTTGTATCTATTTGTGAATAGCCAACTAGGCTATTCACGAAACAGAATACAACTAAAATAAAATTCTTCATTTTATAAATTATTAGAAGATTTCATAGTTGCAATTAAATTATTGATAACTTTTAGGTTAAGACTTAATTCAGGTAGCACTAAAGACATAACATCTTTTGAAAAATTTAATGATTTAGTTCCTTTTGGAAGCTGCATCATCCCAGCACTTTTTAAATCTGTTGCAGCTGAACTTACAGAAGCTGTAGCAGCAGTTACCGCAGTGATTTGTGACGCAATATTCACACCTACTGTCGCAAGTTCTTCTAGACTTGGTTTCTTAACCGTTACATCTGCAACTCCATCAACCGACTCCCCAATTGTTCTTTTGTACATTTCAGGAACTATAGTATTAATTTCTTTTGTAGAAAGTAACATTTTTGATGAACTTGCAGCTAAATCATCTACACTAGAAATACCAGAAGTTTTTGGTTCACTTAATTTCTCGAATTTAATTTTGCGTTCTTCAGCATCTTTAGATCTCATTTCAGATTTTAATACTTCTAATTCTGCTTTCAATTCGTCCTTTGTTTTTTCTTGTGCAAAAACATTTTGTTGCATTACTAAAATTAAACCAAGACAAATAACCGATCTGAAAATTGTTGTTTTAAACATTATCATTAATTTTATATTTTTCTTACTCTTATGGATTTTCAGGTACTCCCCGTTTTTATTTTTGTGGTTTCTGGACTCCACAGGATTCTATTTAAAAGTTGTTTCAAATAAATATTGTCCAAACATACTACCATAAAAAACACCGTCATTACGGGAAACCGTAACGAGGTTAAAAAACTAAATAATATTATTATTCCTATTTATTAAAGAACTGATTTATTGATTGTTCTGTAATTGTAATTTGACAAAAGAGTGATGCTTTTTTTAGGCTTAGAGTAAAAAAACAAATTAAACAAAGATTTGTTTTGCTATTTTGATGAAAGCAGGTAAAGTTCAAATTTGAAAAAAAGGGATTTACTAGCAATAAATTTACAATTTTCAACTCTTGAAATTTATTTTCTTGTTTGGGTCATTAACATCAATTAAAATTGATTAATTTAGCTTAAAATTTTAATATTAATCAGTACACGATTTCGTACACACTTTTGATATATATCTAGTAAAACAAGGATATTTTCGATAATTTTTAAGAACTTTTATCGAATTCATAACCCTGAGGTCACGAGTTCAAATCTCGTTCTCGCTACGGAAATAAACCCTTAAACAACAATTGTTTAAGGGTTTTTTATTGCGATAAAGTCTGCTGAAAACTGGTATGTTCTGCTTTTTAAAATTATGAAAGCTTTTAAATTATTCACAAGATCATTCACCGCGGCGAACTCAATACATAAATAAACCCTTAAACAGTAACTATTTAAGGGTTTATTATTATAATTAAGTGTCCTAAAAACTGCAATATTCAGCTATTTTAAATCTTTTAAAGCACTTAAATACTTCACATGATCATTTGCCACGGCGATCTCACTACAATCTTTTTTAGATAGGATATTTTTAGCAATTTGAAATTCACTTGTGCAAATTTACCACAAACTATATCTTCTTTCCTTTACTCACCTGTATGTCATCACCTATCCTACAATTATTTTGTACCATTATTAAAATTCTATAAATCAATCAAAGAATTATATAACAAAATAACAGTGTAACCATTGCAACTTTGTAGTATGCTGAATTGTACCATAGCTAAGACACGAAATTGCTCAAAACTGATTTGTAGCTTACAAAATAAAAAACCACATTATGAAAACACTATCTATAACTTCAAGTAAAATTGCCACAATGTTTCAAGACATAAAATTACAGTTAGGCGGAAAACTAGTGGCCAATTCTAAAGAATACAGATTAGAAATTGACAATGAAGTTGCCAAAGGTACCATATCGGGCATTTGTGTTGAGAGTGCTATTTCCTATTTGGAATTTGATATTGTTTTTCATCACGATCTTTCGGTTGTACATCAACCAGACCAATCTGGTTTTATTCATTTTGGCTATTGCTCGAAAGGACAGATAATACAAAACTTAGGAACCAGTAGCAAGCGAACTGTATTGGGTCAGTTTCAAACAGGTATTTACTCCAGTTCTATCAAGAAAAGTAGTTTTTTAGGTTTCGAAAAGAAAGAAAATATTAAAGTCTCCATTATAACTGTTGATGTTTTATCTGTATCGGATACTGAATTTAGATCTCAATTGAGAAAAACATTCTTTAACAAACCAGAAAGCACTGATTTTTTATACATTGGTTCTTTAAATTTAAAAATCTTCGACAAGATTCAATATTTAAGTACTATTAGTCAAAATGGATTGGTGCGTAGTCTATTAACCAACAGCACAATTTACCACATATTGGCACTAGAAATTGAGCAGCACAAAATGGATTTATTGAATTCAGAAATAGCTGCCAATCAATTAACACAATCAGAAATGGAAGCAGTCAAAGTGTTGTCTGACTATATTTCAAATAACCCTGAGATGCCGTATAGTCTAAAGTATTTAACCAAAAAATCTGGTTTATCCCCGCTTAAATTACAAGAAGGTTTTAAAATTTTACACAATAGAACCGTTACCGATTATATTAGAAATGTAAGAGTTGAGGTGGCCGAAAATTTAATCCGAACCTCGGAACTCAATATTTCTGAAATAGTATATACTGTTGGACTTACCAGTAGAAGTTATTTTTCTAAAATTTTTAAAGCAAAGTACAATTGTTGCCCAAAACACTATCAAAATAACTTAGCGGTGTCAGCCTAAAAATATTTAAAAAACGCTCTAAATTTAAATACTCTAAGGCGCAAGTAAGCGATGTAATTGTATTAATCACTTTTTTTACAATATTCAAGCATTAATCATGAGAAATAATCGACTTGCAATTATAGGGTCTGGCCCCACTTCCATCTACTTATTAAAGAAAATATCTGATAACATAGAGATCCTAAAGAAGGACATTAGCTGTATCACCATTTTTGAAAAAGGAGCCATCTTAGGTATGGGTATGCCATATAGTCCAGAGAATACAGACATACATAACCTTGCAAATATCAGCTCAAATGAAATTCCAGAACTCCCTCAAAGTTTTGGAGAATGGCTACGGCTTCAAGAAAGATCAGTATTAAAATCATGTAACATCGATGATAAGAAAATTGATGATAATGCATTTTATAGTCGATTAGCTTTGGGACAATACTTTCACTCACAATATAAGCTACTATTAAAAAAATTGAGAGCTGGAGGAATTGTAGTGAATGAACTAGCTAATCATGAGGTAATTGATATTATTGCTTATCAAGGTAAAAGCACGGTAGAAATTGAAGTAAAAAAAGATCATTTCTATACATTTTCGAGAGTAGTAATTGCTACCGGTCATAGTTGGACAGAAAAGGATCAACCATACAAAGGATACTACGCTAGCCCATGGCCGATTTCTAAATTATTAAGCAATAAAAAGTATTCCAATTTTAAAGTGGGTATCTTGGGCGCCTCATTAAGTGCTTTTGATGTGGTTACCACTCTTGCCCATCGTCATGGAGTCTTTATGGAGTCAGAAAAAGAATTGGTTTTTCGTCCCCACAAAAATTGTATGGATTTTAAAATTATTTTGCATTCATCTCAAGGTTGGCTTCCTAATTTACAGTATGAGCAAGAAAAATTAATCCGTGAAATTTATAGACATACTACTCGTGAGGAAATATTAAGCTTAGTCGATGATCATGGGTTTCTAAATATTGATGTATATTTTGACGCCATTTGTCGCCCTGCTCTTATTATTGCATTCGAAAAAGATAAAAAAAATGAATTAATAAAAGTACTAGAAGACCCTTTGATTCGATTTGAGGATTTTATTAATTTAATGACCAATAAGCGGAATTATATAGATTCCTTTCTTGGAATGCAGCGCGAAATGGAGTTTGTTTTGGAAGCATTAAAGAATAATGAACCCACACACTGGATGGAAACCCTAGACGATTTAATGTATTGTTTAAATTTTCACGTTGAATTGCTTCCGGCAGAAGATCATTTATATTTTAAAAAAATCATCAGACCATTTTTAATGAATGTCATTGCTGCAATGCCAATTGGCTCTGCAAAAATATTACTAGCCCTGTATGATGCTGATTGTATAGACCTGGTAACCGGCAAAGTAACTATCTTAGAAGGAAAGCCTGACGATAAAAAAACAAGTATTGAAATAAAAGGAAATAATGATATAGTGACCTCTACCTCATTTGACCTGTTTATAAATTGTAGTGGCCAAAATAATATTCCATTCGAAAATTACCCTTTTCCTTCCATGATTAATTTGGGTATAATTAGAAAATCACGAGCAAAATTCAAAACTCAACCCTCCATTATTGAAATAAAATCTCTAGCAAAGCCTGAGAATTTATTTTATGACCATCAAATGGCCTTTTTACATATTGATGGAATCGATATTGATGCTTCTTACAGAGTTGTTCGGCAGGATGGTAATATAGAAACTAAAATTCATGATCTGACATTTACTCATACCAGTGGTTGTAGGCCTTATTCATATGGCTTGCAAGCGTGCTGCGCTACAAGTACTATTTTAGTTGATTCATGGATTACACTGGGTGCAAATAAAAATAAAATAGACATCGATACCATCACCGAAATATATGAAAATGATATCGAATTGTAATCGAAGATCATTTCACTTTTATACTAGTCCTACTATTACACAATCGTAGGTTTCACCCTCTACTAAATACATAAATCACTATAAACCAATAATATTAAAAATATATTTTATTTTTTACGGATTAATTTTTTTACGGATTGAGTTACTTTATTCACATAAAAAAATAGAATTTCGTGAGACAATATAAGCACTAATACACAATTAAAATTGTTCTATTGTGAAACTTTTAAAACAACATTACCATGGCTAATGATAAAAAAACAAATTCTGAATCAAAAAAAATTAATGACCTAAAATCTTCTGAAAAAGAGTTTAAGGGTTCCGTAATGACTACCAATCAAGGATTGAAAGTTAATGACACAAATAATTCACTCAAATCTGGGGAAAGAGGTTCTACCTTACTAGAAGACTTTTTATTGCGTGAAAAAATTACCAGCTTTGATCATGAACGCATACCAGAACGCATTGTACATGCACGAGGAAGTGCCGCTCATGGCTATTTCGAATTATACGAAAGTATATCCCAGTATAGTAAAGCAGGGATTTTTACTGATGTGAATCGAAAAACTCCCGTTTTTGCACGATTCTCTACAGTTGCTGGATCCAAAGGTTCACCAGACCTAGCACGTGACGTACGAGGGTTTGCGGTAAAATTTTATACACAAGAAGGTACTTGGGACTTAGTAGGTAATAATATGCCTATCTTCTTTATTCAAGATGCTATGAAATTTCCTGATCTAATTCACTCAGTAAAACCTGAACCTAACAAAGAAATTCCACAAGCAGCCTCGGCACATGATACTTTTTATGATTTTGTTTCTCATGCGACTGAAACACTTCACAACCACATTTGGGTGATGAGCGATCGTGCAATTCCGCGTAGTCTTAGAATGATGGAGGGATTTGGAATTCATACTTTTCGATTCATTAATAGTAAAAACGAGTCTCACTTTGTACGTTTCCACTGGAAACCGAAATTAGGAGTTCATTCTATCACTTGGGATGAAGCCGTTAAAATTAATGGAGCCGATTCAGATTTTCATAGACGAGACTTATGGGATGCGATCGAAGCAGGACACTTTCCTGAATGGGAACTTGGAGTACAAATAATTCCTCAAGAGGATGAATTCAAATTTGAATTTGATTTATTAGACCCTACTAAGTTAATTCCCGAAGAAATGGTTCCAGTGAAAATTATTGGAAAGATGGTCTTGAATAAAAATCCTGAAAATTTCTTTGCAGAAACAGAACAAGTTGCTTTTTTACCTGGTCATATTGTACCTGGAATTGATTTCACCAACGATCCCCTACTTCAAGGGCGTTTATTTTCCTATCGCGATACCCAATTATCAAGATTAGGAGGTCCCAATTTTCATCAAATTCCGATTAATCGTCCTGTTGTTGACACACACAACAACCAACGTGATGGAATGATGCAAACAGAGATCCCAAAAGGGCAAACAGCTTATTTCCCAAATAGCTTGACTGGAGGTTGTCCCCATTTGGCAAAGATAGCCGAAGGTGGATTTCATTCTTATGAAGAGCGAATTGATGCTAAAAAAATAAGAACAAGAAGCGAAAGTTTCAATGATCATTTTTCTCAGCCTGCACTTTTCTATAGAAGTTTGGCAAAATGGGAACAGCAGCATGTAGCAGATGCTTACACATTTGAATTGGGGAAATGTAATCACGATCACATTAAAGAACGTATGCTTTGGCTCATTGCTGAAATTGATAGTACGTTAGCTAAAAAAGTTGCTGAAGGATTAGGCCTAGAAATCCCAACATCTATAGAGCAACCAGTAAATCAAGCCATTGGTGCAGATGAAGAAGTAAGCAAACATCAACCTCCAAAAAAGAAAAATTATCTTGATCAAGCGCCAACATTAAGCCAATCGAATACTAAGTTTGATAGTATCGCTACGAGACAAATTGCAGTAATAGTAGCTAATGGTTTTTCGATGAAAAATTTCAAAAAAATGAGCGATGCGCTAGAAAAAGAAGGTGCTATGATAAAATTGATCGCACCACATGGAGGAACAGTTAAATGTGATGAGGGCATGTCTCACAAAATAGACGCTGCAATCATTACTACCGAAAGTGTATTATTTGATGCCCTTTACATCCCTGGAGGTAAAGATGCTGTTGTTAAATTAATGACCGAAGCAAAGTTTATTAAATTCATTAACGAAACATTGAAACACTGTAAGGCCATTGCAGTTGATCAAGAAGGTGAGGATTTAATTGATAAAACATTTGCTATCAATTTTAAGAAAGATACAGCTGTTTTGATTAATAAAGAGCCAATTGACTTTATCAATGCCATTAAAAAACATCGTAATTGGGAACGAAGTGAACTTGTTAAAGATATTCCGGTTTAATGTACAATAAATTTAACTTGTTTTTTTAATAGCACTTTGACAGAGGCTTCAAGTAAACCCTATAATAATTAAATAGTATGGTACCCATTAAATACACAGAACAGATAGTTACAAAATTGCAAAATCTTCTGGAAGGAACCTACCAAGCTGAAAAAAGGTTTAAAGAGGCTGCAAATAGTACAGCAGATGGTTTTTTATCAGTTTATTATGAAAAGAAATCTATGGAAAGATCCGATTTTGCAAAGGAATTATATGTAGAGATGAATCACTTAGACATAAAATTGGGACATGCCCTAGAAGTAGATCTAGCCATAAACAAAGCTTATTTTAGCCTGAAGGAATTTTTCTCAGTAACTACTGAAGCAGTGACTTTACAGCAAATTATTAAATTAGAAAAAATCGCCTTAGATGAATACGAGAATGTACTTAAGGAAACTTCACTGCCGTTTATCACCTATGCTACCTTGTTAAAACAAAAAACTGCTATTGAAAGTGATATGATAGAGATTAAAATCCGAAATTGTATCTAGTAATATGATTGTCAATGGCAATCTATCTTCATACATGTATCCTATTTATAAGGTAATAATTCAAATAAAAAAAATAGTTATTCTTTTTGCATTTGCGTTAAAAACAAAATTAATAGTGTTAATTCATTACTTAAAATCGCCTTAAATTTGATTTATAACGGAGTAATTATCAACACTCTCTATAAATTTATACTTATTTATTAACTTAAAATTCAAAATTATGTTACGATGGACAGTCACATTTATCATCTTAGCTCTTATAGCGGGTGTATTAGGTTTTGGTGGTATTGCCGCTGGAGCAGCTAGTATAGCGAAGGTTTTATTCTTCATATTCTTGGTATTATTAGTGATTTCACTATTTACTGGAAGAAAGAACATCTAGTTAAAAACAAACAACAATTATTTAATTTATATACCGTCAAAAAATAAAAGGATTAATTTTATATTTTGACGGTTTTAAATGGTTTATTTCATATCGCTGATTATCCATTTAAAACGTTGTTTTGAAAAGTTACTATTAGTGAATTAAATACTATTTATAACAAATAGATAACGTTACTATTCATTGAATCCTCCATTACTTGTTTGTCTAAAAAGCTTAATACATTATCATATTTAAAAATTTAAAAAAGGAGAGAAGTTTCATTGAGATTTATTAATAAAATCGATTTAAAATAAATTTTCATTTTGAATAATGAATTTATCAATTTAGAAAAAAAATAACTTGCGAGCTTTATGATAAATTGCAAATCCTTGAAAAATTAATATACCCTTAATCCTTTTCGCCATCACCTGTAAGCACGCTAACCAATCCACTTTGAACGTTAATCCATAAGTAATTAAAAAATGATTTAGTAGCATCTCTTTCAGCTTCTATGTCTCCGTAACGAAAACCATGATCTTTATTACCATCAGATCCTTTCTTAATAAAAAGGCTTCCAACTGCGGTTAAAATCTGGTTCACTTTGGAACTGTTTTTACGAAGAATTTTAACTTTAAAATCTCCGTATTTCATTTTCATTCCTCCCTTAGAGGCTATTCGATCTCCTTCAAAAGTGAAGTACATCTGTTTTAATGTTCCTTCTGTCAAAACATTCATATTTCGTTTCAAAAATGGATCTAACACAGTAGCAGGCAAATTCATTACAGCTCCTGAAACAAAAACAGCATCAGTTTCATTATTGACATCAAAACTCCAATTTAGTTCCAGGGAAGCAGCTCCCATAAAAGTAGAATTTATTTTGATTTCTGTTTTCTTCGTTTCTTTCCTATTCGATATATTATCCAACGTAGCGGATACCTTTTCAAAATATAATTTTCCTGCGTTACTATCCGTATCGACCCTCTCCGTATACGAGATATAGCCATCTTTAATTTTAGTTTGACTAATCTCTAAATCAAAAGCTAAATTACGTAATGATTTGCTGTACAAAGATTTAACAGATTGATCATCAGGCACCAATTTATCTCGATAAATCTCCAAGTTAGGCTTTATTATTTCTACTAATTCTGCACTACAGCCTATCTTATTTTCTTGTAATTGTAGACCAATCGCATCTATTGTAATTTTAGGAATGCTCAATTTGACATAATCACGCTCCGTTTCCAGGTGCTTAGAAAGCTCTACTTTATCATATTCAGGAATTATTTTAAAATTTCTAAAAACAATCTTATTTTTATTAAGGGTTAAACTATCAATAGCAAATTTTTCAAAATCAGTGTTTTTAAAATAAACTTTTTGAGCCGATATTTTTACATCTTTTAGGTTAAAAGGCAACTCCTTAAAGGGATGTTCAGTACCGTTAAAATTAATAATATTTAGGTTTAAAGATCCAATAGCAACCGTAGCATCCTCTTTATTATTAAGTACTTTCAAACTTCCGTTACTCATTATAATTTCTCCAATATGAATGGCTTTCGAATCATTGTTTGAATGGTCCTTTTCGACTGGCAAACGAAGATCTGGATAGTACGCTAAATCTGGGTTCACAAAAGACAACTCACCAAGAGACAATCGGTCAGTAAAGAGTAAATCATAATAGTCAATACCCCTTAGGTGCAATGCCTCAAAATACAAAACGGAGTGAAATTCGGTTGCTTTTTTACTTCTAATATTAACTGAAACACTATCCAAAACAATAGAACGTTTGAACAAATTAACGTTTAAATCCGTATAATTTAATGTGACGGTAGAAGGGATCTTTTGCTCCAAAAAATTTTTTAAATATCTTTTTGCATACCATGGAACTATGAAAAACCCAGATAACAAAAAAATACCCAAAAATAAGAGTGCAATACTTTTTTTGTTGTTTTTGATTTCCATATTTTTTTATTTTTAAAGACTTTCACATTGCTTTTATATTATAATTACAATGGGCATAACGTTAAACACCTCCTAAAACTGAAGGATAAGATACAAAGAATACGGTACACATTGTACTACTCTCCCTTTTAATATACATTATAAATTGAGAGAAGTAATTAAAACATGTACCGTATTCTATTTCAACCAACGAGGATTTGATTTTATGATTTCATAGCTTATCCTGAATACCTTACTTAAGAACTACATCAATAATTTTTTTGATAAATGCTGGTAAGTCACCAGGATTTCTGCTTGTAACCAATCCATCATCTTCGACAACCTCTTTGTCTTCCCATTGAGCTCCTGCGTTAATAACATCTTGTTTGATACTTTTATACGATGTAACGGTTCTATTGGATATCACACCAGCACTTATTAGCAACCATGGCGCATGACAAATTGCTGCTACAGGTATACCTTCTTTAAAAAATTCTTTAACAAAATTGAGAGCATCCTCATTAACTCTTAATAAATCTGGATTAATTACACCGCCAGGTAACACTAGCGCATCGTAGTCTGCTACAGTAGTATTTTGCACCAATTTGTCTACAACTATAGAAATGCCCCAATCTTTCTCATCCCAACTTTTTATTTCGCCTTCTTTTATTGAAATAATATGCACTTCAGCACCTTCTTTTCGTAAACCTTCTAGCGGCTCAAATAATTCAGATTTTTCAAATCCATCTGTGGCCAATATTGCAATTTTTTTATTATTTAACTTCATCTTAATTATTTTTTAAACTTAATTATTACTATTTAATTACCTCATCATTTATAAGGTTGAATAAAGGTAATATTGAGATTGTATAAGGCCGTGCTCTATCGCATTTTTCATTAACCTGAAAAAATATCCTGTTTATTACTTTTATGTACCCTAGGCTTTACTAATTATATGGTTACCTATTTAAATAAAATCGTTATCTATTTTAGTAAAAAACAAAAAAGTAGAATTGAGCTCTATTTCTATTATTTTATAGTCCATCCAATACCTTGCTAAATTCCAATATATTAAGCAAATGAAAATTGTATAAACTATCACCGATATTTTGTAATTAATTAAGGCGATCTACTTCGTTACTTTGTATTACAAACAATTGAATAGTAGAATTCAGAAAATAAATTCTTATCATTTGATCAAAATAATATTGATAAAAATTAGAATATAATAATAAATAAAAACAAACAAAATGAAAACAGGTAACACAATTATTAGCGTATTAGGTGGAGTTATAGTAGGAACGGCTTTAGGAATTTTATTCGCTCCAGACAAAGGAACAGCAACTAGAAAAAAAATTGCAAAAAAAGGTAATGATGTAAAAGAAGAAGCTATGGGAAGTATTACTGATCTTTTGGGTAACTTATCTGAAAAGTGTAATTCAATAGTCGAAAAAGGAGAAGTTTTAGTCCAAAATGGTATTGAATCCATACAAAATGAAATTGATTCTGCTAAAAAGCAAATGAACTAAAAAATAAGTACAGATATGGAAAATATTGCAACAAACATCGAATTATTATACGAAAAAGCTAAAAACTATGCAGAGGTTAATTTAGAATTAGCGAAGCTTAATACTATTGATAAAACGGCAGATGTAGTTTCGTCTCTGTTGGCCAGATTGTTAGTAATTATGGTTGTTGCAATGTTTTTACTATTCTTTAATATCACGATTGGGTTGTATTTAGGAGAAGTTTTGGGTACCGATTACTTAGGATTTCTGGTGGTATCTAGTATCTATTTAATTTTAGCATTGATCCTCCATTTCAAAAGAGATTCTATCATAAAAGTCCCTTTAACTAATGTAATTATTGCAAAATTATTAAAATCAAAAGTAGTAGCTAATAACTCTAAAGAAAGTACAGATGGCAGCTTATAGAAACCAAAATACAGAACTAGAACATGCAATTACTCGTCTTGAACTACAAAAAGCAATTCAATTACGGGAATTAAAGAAGCAACTCACACTAACCTATGAAAGCGTTAAGCCGTTAAATATTCTAAAAGAATCTCTAACTGATTTGAAACATATGCCCGAAGTAAAAGAAAACCTTGTCGAAACTGCACTCAGTTTTGCCGGCGGATATTTTTCTAAAAAATTGGTAATGGGAAAATCCAATTCTTTGTTCAAAAAAATAATGGGGTATGCTTTACAATATGGTGTCTCTAAATTCATTTCGAACAAAGTTCATACAAAAGCTTAACTCACCCAATAAAAATAACTCTTACTCCCCTATTCTTTTTAATTCATCATTTCGTTACAATATTTGCAACTATAGATTTTATCAAAATTATGAATTTGGAAAGGGACCGATCTGAATAATACTACCTCTATAACTTCTTTTAAATTGGAATTTATAATGGCAAATACAAATAAAATTTTACTCCACAAAAAAAGCCTCTCATTTCTGAGAGGCTTTACTTTCTGGGTGGAAGACGGGACTCGAACCCGCGACACTCGGTACCACAAACCGATACTCTAACCAACTGAGCTACAACCACCATATGTATTGCGGTTGCAAAGATACAACTAAACTTCATATCTGCAAACGTTTTTACAAAAAAAAATAAATAAAATTATTTCAAATCGCTTAAACTATTGACTGCCAAATATCTTTCTACCGTAAAACCTTCAGCATATTCTACTCCTGCTAACCTTCCAAGGTCTCTTGAACGGTAATTTATACTTTCCAAAAAGGTTTTAGAGGTAATTGGCGACTCAGGTTCTTTTGAATTCGGGTCATAAAACTGTGAACCATAAGCCAAAATCGCATCTTCTTTTTTCTTTTCATAACCAGTTATATCCACAACAAAGTCTGGAACAATATTTTTCCATTGAATATAGTGGTACACTAGCTTTGGTCTCCAAGCATCTTGTACCTTACCGTCTACAATTGTTTCTATCATTCGCAAGCCCGACAAAAAACAAGCATCTGATACTAATTTACTACCTTTTTCGTGATCAATATGTCTATCATCAATCGCGTTACACAAAACAATCTCTGGTCTGTATTTACGAATCATTTTAATCACTTCTAATTGATGTTTTTCATCGTTGACAAAAAAACCGTCGCGCATTTCTAAGTTCTCACGAACGGAGACTCCCATAATAGTTGCGGCAGCAGTAGCTTCTTGAAGCCGAATCTCTGCCGTACCACGAGTACCTAACTCTCCTCTAGTCAAATCTACAATTCCTACTTTTTTCCCTAAATCAATCTCTTTTAAAATTGTTCCAGAGCAACCCAACTCAATATCGTCAGGATGTGCTCCAAAGGCTAATATATCTAACTTCATTTTTACTATTTATAATTTATTGCAATCTTTTATTTTTATTTTTGGTTTTATAGATTTATAAAACTCTTTTCATCGTGGTGGCTTTGTTGACGCTTTCTTTCCATTCTTTAGCAGGTACACTATCTTTTGTGATACCACAGCCTATGTACAAATGGGCTTCTTTTTTCTTGATTTGCATACATCGCAGATTAACATACAAATCAGATTTAGTTTGATGCTTATCAAATTCCTTTATATTCAACTCTCCCAAAAAACCTGTATAATAACTTCGATCGTAATTCTCATTATTCAGAATAAACGATTTAGCATCCTCTTTTGGTAATCCGCAAACGGCTGGCGTTGGATGCAAAACTTTAACTACAGCACTCAAATCTGAGTTTTCGTTAATTACCCCTTCAATATCCGTGATAATGTGTAACAACTTACCTGCTTTTAAAGTGTACGGACTAGAAACAGCCACTTCAGATGTTTTATCTTTTAAATTATCTAAGATAAAATCAGTTACAATTTGTTGTTCCTCCTTTTCCTTTGGTTGCCATTCTACCTCATTCACATCATCTCCAATTTTCGTTCCGGCTAGTGCCATAGTGTAAAATCGTTTTTTATTCGCCTTCAACAAGCGCTCGGGACTAGCGCCCATCCACAAACCAATTTTTGGATGGTACCAACAATAGCAAAAGGCACTGGAGTAATTTTGTATTAACTTTTTAAAAACAGTTACCAAATCAAATTCAGGAACAGCTACAATCTCCTCTCGAGACAAAACTACTTTATGAAAAAGCCCATTTTCTATTCCTTCGACCCCTTTAGAAACTAAGTTTTCGAAGTATGATTTCGCATCAGGTTCATCTTCTCCAGCCACTTCAATATCATTGATCGAAAAATCGTTAGAAATAGTAATTTTGGTCTCCCATCTCACTGCTTCCTCTTTGGGAATAAGTAACATTTGATTACCATGAAAAGGAGCAAATACGAAGCCTCTTTCTTTGAAGTTTTCTGCAAAATACAAATGATCGTTATTCTGAAAAAAACCAACTAATTTCTTTTTATTTGGTTTTTTAAAAATAACAAATGGCAAATTTTGAGCTTCTTGTTGTTTTACTTTTATAAAAAAATCAATCATATTGTATACCTAATTGTATTTGTAAAGTCTATTTTATTTAATCTGTGGTTTTTTATCTAAAACGATATTCGAAAGCTTACATAGTGAAATCAAATCACCCGCTTCATTAGTGATTTTAATCTCCCAAAGATGAATCGTTCTTCCTTTATGGATCAATTTTGCTGTGCCGTATACATAACCCTCACGAATACTTTTGAGGTGATTAGCGGAGATCTCAATCCCTCTTACTTCTTGTAAATCGGAATTAATAAAAAAATGAGAAGCAGTACTACCTACACTTTCTGCCAGAGCAACAGAGGCACCTCCATGCAACAATCCCATTGGTTGATGAACTTTAGAATTCACCGGCATACGCGCTACCAAGAAATCTTCGCCGGCATCTACATATTCAATATTCAAAGTTTCCATTAATGTGTTTTTGGAAATGCCATTGCATTTTTCCAAAATCTTGGCTTTGTCTAATGTCATAATTTTAATTTTATAGAACGTAAAAATAAGAAAAAGTTACCGACCAAAATAATAATCACAACTGCTTTTCTACAGGCAAAACTAAAAATCATGTTCAAAACAATTTTCTTTTTTCTTATTTTTACAAAAAACTAATTCCATGCGTCATTTTACTCTCTTGTTATTTATTGGTATCTTACTTTCTATTTGCTCTTGCCGCACAGATTTTGAAACCGTTACCAGTACAGGAGAATTAGCTTTTTCGAAGGACACTATATACTTGGACACTGTATTTACAAACATTGGTTCCAGCACTTATACATTAAAAGTATACAATCATTCTAAGAACGATATTAACATACCAACAATAAATTTGGGCAAACGGTTAAATTCCAAATACCGCATGACCGTAGATGGATTGACCGGTACACAAGGAAAAGAATTCACTAATGTGACTTTACTTGCCAAAGACAGTTTGTATATTTTTATCGAAACTACCGCTTCAGCAAGTGATGCCAATTCAACCGATTTTTTATATACGGATGAAATCCAATTTGGTGGTGGAACCAATCTGCAAAAAGTAGCCTTAGTAACATTAATTCAGGATGCCGTATTCTTATACCCTCAAAAATTTACAGACGGCACCACAGAAACGTTAATTATTAACGATGAAAAAACATATGGATTTTACCTAGACGAAAATGATCCTACCCATGGAAACGAACTCAACTTTACCAACAAAAAACCCTATGTTGTCTATGGATATGCTGCTGTTCCTGAAGGAAAAACTGTCACCTTTGATGCTGGGGCTCGTGTGTACTTCCATGCCAATTCGGGTTTAATTGTATCCAAAGGGGGAAGTTTAATAATCAATGGAACTGCGTCCTCAACAGAAAAACTGGAAGGAGAAGTAGTCTTTGAAGGCGACCGACTAGAGTATTTATACGATGATATCCCAGGACAATGGGGGGCAATTTGGCTACAAAACGGTACGAAAAACAATAGTATCAATCATTTGACTTTAAAGAATGCAACAATTGGATTATTGATCGAAAATAATACAACTGTTATACCTATTAAAAATAGTCAGTTTTACAATTGTACTAATTATGGGATTTTGGCGAAAAATGCAAAAATAAATGGAGAAAATATCGTGATGAACTCCGCTGGACAAGCAAGTTTGGCGTGTACGTATGGTGGAGATTACAAATTCACCCATTGCACCTTCAATAACAATTGGAATGGAAATAGTCCTACTTCAGTCAGTGTGAGTAACTTTGAATCGGGAGCCAATCCAGAGGTAAAGGATCTAACCCAAGCTACTTTTAATAACTGTATTATTTATGGTTCGTATTCAAATCAATTAACTTTAAACAAAAAAGATGGAGCAACTTTTGAATATAGCTTCAATAATTGCTTGATTAAGTACTTTGGGAGTACTACTACTGGCCTGTATCAAGTTACCACAGATACTGCCCATTATACAAACATAATTTTAAACAAAGACCCCGATTTTTACAAAAGCAGTCTTAATAATTTTAATATTGATGCTACTTCTAGCGCTTTCGCAAAAGGAAATACTTTATACTTAATTTCGACAGATATAAATGGTACAACACGAACTTTACCACCGGATTTAGGTGCTTACCAAAATAAAGAATTCCCTAAAAAAACATAAAAAAGTTACCTTTACTTAACACAACTACGTACTAACCATAACCAAGATGTATTATTTTTGCATCCTTATTTGAATACTAATTAATGCGTACATATGAAACTAAATTTACTTTTTCTATCCCTATTACTCACCGTAGTAGGTCATGCCCAAATTCCGGCCAATTATTATAGTTCCGCTACTGGTACAGGCTATACTTTAAAAACCCAATTGTACAATACTATTAAAGACCACACTGTAAAAACATACAGTGAATTATACACGACCTATCAAACTTCGGATAGAGATTATTATTATGAAAATGATGGGACAGTTCTAGACATGTATTCTGAAAAACCATCGGGTACAGACCCTTACAACTATTCATCAGGAAGTACACAACGCTGCGGTTCGTATGCTGTAGAAGGAGATTGCTACAATAGAGAACATATTGTTCCACAATCTACTTTTGGATCTGCTTCTCCAATGGTATCAGATGCACATTTTATTGCACCTACAGATGGAAAGGTAAACGGAATTAGATCAAACTATCCTCATGGAGTAGTTGCTACCGTTGACATAACAACATTAAACGGAAGTAAACTAGGTTCAAGCGCTGTACCTAATTACACAGGACCGGTTTTTGAACCAATTGATGAATTCAAAGGAGATATTGCTCGTATGTACTTTTATTTTGCTACGCGTTACGAAACTACGGTTTCAACCTACCCGTACGCAATGTTTAACGGAACAAGCACTCAAGTGTTCACGACCGATTTCTTGAACATGCTTTTGGCATGGAGCGCAATGGACCCCGTAAATCAAAGAGAAATTGATCGAAACAACGCTATCTATGCACAACAAGGTAACAGAAACCCCTACATCGACCATCCTGAATATGTACAAAAAGTTTGGAATGCAGATCCTGACACACAAGCACCAACAGCCCCTAGTAATTTGATGGTAACAAGTACAAATGCAACAGCAATAACTCTTAGTTGGACTGCAGGAACAGATGATGTAGCTGTTACAAGTTATGCCATTTATGTTGATGGAGTTTACAAATCAGCAAGTACAAAGACAACTGCAACGATTCAAAACCTATCTTCTTCAACTTCCTATTCTATCTACGTACTAGCAAAAGATGCTGCAACAAATGCTTCACCAACTAGTAATACAGTAATCGGAACTACTACCGCTCCCATTATCGATACCGAAAGCCCAACGGCTCCAACCGCTTTGGCTAGTACCTCAAGCACCTCTACATCAGTTACGTTGAGTTGGAGCGAAAGCACAGATAATGTAGGTGTTACTGGATATGATGTATACGTAAATGGTACATTAAGTATAAGTACAACGGGTAATACGGCGCATATTACAAACTTAACAGCATCGACTGCCTATACATTTTATGTAATTGCAAAAGATGCTGCTGCAAACTATTCAACTGCAAGCAATTCTATAATGGTTACTACTCTAGAAAAATCAGCTGTAGCAGAATTTTGCGCCACTGAAAATTTTGATAATGTACCTACCACATCACCAAGTAGTTATACAAATCGCACTTGGACTAGCAACGGGATTACTTGGACCGCTACCGATGCTCGTGCCGACCAATCCTTGAATACAACTAAAGCAATTACTATTCGTAACGGATCTTTAACCTCATCAACAGTAGAAAATGGAATTCATGACCTTAAAGTCACTACTCAACTTATTTACTCGGGTACATCTGGGACATTTATAGTTCGAGTAAATGGAAATGCAGTAGGAACGGTACCTTATAGTGATACTGCCACAACTACCACAATCCCTGGAATTGACGTGACAGGAAATGTGGTGATCAGTTTTACAGACAACAGCAGTAGTAATAAAAACAGAGTAATTTTTGATGATTTGAGTTGGTCTTGTTATACCGAAGATTTGGCAGTGAATGATTTTGATAGAAATACGTTTAGTGTATATCCAAACCCAGTAAACGATCAATTGTTTATTGAAAATGATAGTCAACCGTTTTCAATAGAGATCTATTCTACCATAGGTCAACTAATTAAGAAACAAACTAGCACTGACGGCGCTAGAATTACTGTAAAAAACTTGAACAAAGGAATCTATTTTGTTAAAGTTAAAGCGGGTAAAAAATCAGTAACTAAAAAAATAATTGTGAATTAAGGTCGGTTTCAAAGACAGTTCACGTTTATTAAAAACTATAACTTCCCTATTGTTTACCTAATTATTCTAGGTAAATAAAAGGGAAGTTTTTTTTATGCTTATTTTTCATTATCGAAAGTTAGAATTTGAAGTAGTAGCATATACTCACTAGTGTGGCTTGCGTGAGGGATAGAAATGAAAATCCTTTTTTGAGGCTTTTTTTTGCCTCAAAAAAGATTGTAATGAATAGCCCGGCCCGTAGTTTTTTTACGGAGGGACACGCCCAAAAAAAACAACTATTAAAATGCAATACAATCCCTATTTTTAGTCACTTAAAAATAGGTTTACAAAACTGTTGTATAACCTTATTTTTTTGTTTTATCTTAAATCTAAATTAACTAAATTTGCACCGCAATACAACAAAACTACCATGATGATTCATTTCTTTGAAAACCAAAGCAAAACCATTTTTGCCGTACAGACGCAAGACAAAATTTCGGCTGAAAACATATCAAAATTAAACTGGCTTTTTGCAGACGCAAATAAAATAGAAAAATCCGCTTTGACGGATTTTTTTGTTGGTCCACGCGCCACTATGATTACGCCATGGAGCACCAATGCGGTAGAAATTACCCAAAATATGGGAATTGAAGGAATTATTAGAATTGAAGAATTCCATCCTGCGACTGCAGATTTCAATGATTTTGACCCAATGCTTTCGCAAAAATATCCCGAGCTAAATCAAGATATTTTCACCATCAACATCGCTCCCGAAGCTATTTTGGAAATTGATGATATTGCGGCTTATAACAAACAAGAAGGTTTGGCTTTGAGTCCAGAAGAGGAACAATATTTGAATGATTTAGCGACTAAATTAGATCGAAAATTAACCGATTCTGAGATATTTGCTTTCTCACAAGCAAACTCTGAGCACTGTCGTCACAAAATTTTCAACGGAACTTTTGTAATTGATGGCGAAGAAAAAGATACTTCTCTTTTCAAACTAATCAAGAAAACATCACAGGAATTTCCTGGTGCTATCGTTTCGGCTTACAAAGACAACGTTGCTTTTGTAAAAGGTCCAAAAGTGCAGCAATTTGCACCAAAAAGTGCCGATAAAGCCGATTTTTATGAGACCAAAGAATTTGATTCGGTAATCTCATTAAAAGCAGAAACACACAATTTCCCAACCACTGTAGAGCCTTTCAACGGTGCTGCAACTGGAGCAGGTGGAGAAATCAGAGACCGTTTGGCAGGTGGACAAGGTTCGTTACCACTTGCAGGAACAGCTGTGTACATGACTTCGTACTCGCGCCTTGAAGCCAATCGCCCTTGGGAAGAGGCTATGACCGAAAGAAAATGGTTGTACCAAACACCAATGGATATTTTGATCAAAGCATCTAATGGAGCATCTGACTTTGGAAATAAATTTGGGCAACCGTTAATTACAGGTTCTGTGCTTACTTTCGAACATGAGGAAGACGCTCGTAAATTGGGTTTCGACAAAGTCATCATGCAAGCAGGTGGAATTGGATACGGAAAACTAGAGCAAGCATTAAAACATACCCCACAAGTAGGTGACAAAATCGTTATCCTTGGTGGAGAAAATTATAGAATCGGAATGGGTGGAGCTGCGGTTTCTTCTGCAGATACAGGTGCTTTTAGCTCTGGTATTGAGTTGAATGCTATCCAACGTTCGAACCCAGAAATGCAAAAACGTGCTGCCAATGCTATTCGTGGAATGGTAGAAAGCGATATCAACCCAATCGTATCGATTCACGATCACGGTGCAGGTGGACACTTAAACTGTTTGTCTGAACTTGTTGAAGATACTGGAGGTTTAATCGACCTTGACAAATTGCCTGTTGGTGACCCTACCCTTTCGGCTAAGGAAATCATCGGAAACGAATCGCAAGAAAGAATGGGATTGGTTATCGCTAAAAAAGACATTGACATTTTGCAGCGCATCGCCGACCGTGAGCGTTCGCCAATGTATCAAGTTGGTGATGTAACGGGTGACCACCGTTTTTCTTTCGAATCAAAAACTACGGGTGCAAAACCAATGGATTATGCTTTGGAAGACTTCTTTGGTAGTTCGCCAAAAGTGGTTATCACAGACAAAACTATTGATAGAAAATATACGGAATTAGAGTATTCAGTAAAAAATATTTCCACTTACCTAGAGCAAGTACTGCAACTAGAAGCCGTAGCCTGTAAAGACTGGTTGACAAACAAAGTAGACCGTTGTGTGGGTGGTAAAGTAGCCAAACAACAATGTGCTGGACCTTTGCAATTGCCGTTGAACAACTGTGGTGTTATGGCCTTGGATTATTTAGGTAAAGAAGGAATTGCAACTTCAATAGGACACTCTCCTATCGCTGCGTTGATTGACCCTGTGGCTGGAAGTAGAACTGCCATTGCAGAATCACTTTCGAACATTGTTTGGGCCCCTATCAAAGGTGGCTTGGACGGACTTTCATTATCTGCCAACTGGATGTGGGCTTGTAAAAACGAAGGGGAAGACGCTCGTTTGTACGCAGCTGTAAAAGGTTGTTCTGACTTTGCAATCGAATTGGGAATCAACATTCCGACTGGAAAAGATTCGCTTTCTATGAAACAAAAATATCCTAATGACGAAGTAATTGCACCAGGAACGGTTATTATTTCGGCAGCAGGAAATTGTACAGATATTAAAAAAGTAGTAGAACCTGTTTTGCAAAAAGACGGTGGTTCTATTTACTACATCAACTTGTCGCAAGACGAATTCAAATTGGGAGGTTCTTCTTTCGCACAAACGTTGAACAAAATTGGAACTGAAGTACCAACTATCAAAGACGCTGCTTTCTTCAAAAAAGCATTCAACAGCTTGCAAGAATTAATTGGTGACGACCAAATCTTGGCAGGTCACGATATCGGAAGTGGTGGTTTGATTACTACTTTACTCGAAATGTGTTTTGCAGACGTGAACTTAGGAGCTAAAATTGACTTTTCTGTTTTCGCAGAAAAAGACATCATCAAATACCTTTTTGCAGAAAATATCGCAGTGGTTTTCCAAGCCAAAGACGATGCAACGGTTGAAGCATTATTAAACAAAAACGGAGTTGAATACTTCAAATTAGGAACTGCAACTACAAACGGAATATTAGATTTCGGTCCTTGTGGATTAGACATTGCAAAATATAGAGATATCTGGTTCAAAATTTCTTTCCTTTTAGACCAAAAGCAATCTAAAAACGGAACAGCACAAGCGCGTTTCGATAATTATAAAAACCAAGCGTTACAGTTTACTTTTCCAACTCATTTTACAGGAAAAAAACCAGTAATCGACGCTTCAAAACCACGTCCTATTGCAGCAGTAATTCGTGAAAAAGGAAGTAATTCGGAGCGTGAATTTGCAAATGCAATGTACTTGGCCGGTTTTGATGTAAAAGACATTCACATGACCGACTTGATTTCGGGTCGTGAAAACTTAGAAGACGTACAATTCATCGGTGCTGTTGGAGGTTTTTCTAACTCAGATGTTTTGGGTTCTGCCAAAGGTTGGGCGGGTGCTTTCTTGTACAACGAAAAAGCAAACACCGCTTTGAAAAACTTCTTCAAAAGAGAAGACACTTTATCTGTTGGGATTTGTAATGGTTGCCAATTGTTCATGGAATTGGAATTAATCAATCCTGAGCACGAAGTACACGGAAAAATGTTGCACAACGACAGTCATAAACACGAAAGTATCTTTACCTCTGTTACGGTAAATGAGAACAAATCGGTAATGTTATCTAGCCTTGCAGGTAGCACATTGGGTGTTTGGGTATCGCACGGGGAAGGTAAATTCAATTTGCCGGAAGCCAAAGAAAACTACAACATCGTAGGAACTTACGGTTATGACAGCTACCCAGCCAATCCAAACGGATCTGACTACAATACGGCAATGCTTTGTGACACCACAGGTCGCCACTTGGTAATGATGCCACACATTGAGCGTTCGACTTTCCAATGGAACTGGGCAAATTATCCAAAAGATAGAAATGACGAAGTTTCGCCTTGGCATGAAGCGTTTGTTAATGCTAGAAAATGGATTGAAAATAAATAATAGTAAGATTCAAAAATACGAAAGCGGTAAATTTAGGTTTACCGCTTTTTTTGTAGAATAAATAAAATTTGGGCGTGCCACCATCCCCAAAAAAGAGCTATTTTGTTTGCGCTCAGAGGCTCTTTTTAGGGTATGCTGTCGGGCTTTACGCTATATCTTTTTGGTCAGGCAAAAAAGCCTAACCAAAAAGGATACCACTCCCATCCCTCACGCAAATTGGGCTAGAATTGAAGATTGTAATTTTCAGAAAATAATTTGATGTTTTTTTTGAAAGATGATGAAACCAAGTTAAACTTGTAGATGCAATACAACTTATTAACATCTCCCTATAAACCGAAATTAAATGGAAGGGCTTTGGATTTTACCTTTATATGTATTAATTCCCATTAAAGGAATTACATTAATTATTACTGGATTTTTCACCTATAAAAACACACGAAATCACAACAAGATACTTACAGGAGTGGCATTACTATTAGTCCCCATTGCTCATTTAACTTTAATAAAATTTATAGAAATCAATTTAAAATCAAAGGTTATTGGTGAATATAAAATCAAAGGACATGAAAAAACGGTATTATATCTATTCGAAAACGGAACATTTCAATTACAAAATTCAACAGCGTTTTCTAAAAACGGAAAAGGAACTTGGGATATCTTACGTTGGGATATTGATGAACTAAATTTGCATTTTAAAAATGCACAGGAAACAGAAATTGGATTTGAAATCATGTCTTCTGGAAAACTACGTTCTATTGATTATTCATTTGAAAACAATGAAATCGAATTAATAAAAAAATAAAACCTTATTTTTCATTTGCTAGCTGTTTAGAATGATATCCGTTTTCAATTACAAACAATACAGTGGATGTAATTGATTTTGACATCCTATTGAATAATTTTTCAAAAATTCTTTATAAATAGAAACATGAGATTCGTTCAGAAAGACAAACTTGTTAATGAATACTTTGTGAAACTCTGTGGTAAATCTTTGCCAAATAAAAAACATTTACTTACTATGTAGCTTCATAAAATTAATTACCTCATCAAAACGATCACTCCAAGGCCAAAAATATTGAGTTGCCATGGGTACATGTTTCTTATTCAAGAATATCGGACTTACTTCTGGCTGAAAAGGATGTAAGGCTTTCAGAAATGCGCTATTACTATCTTTTATTGAAGGATAGGTTTTCTCACCAACATACATTAAAATTGGAGGTGTATTTTTATCTATAAAATAAATAGGAGAAGCGTCTTTCCAATTTTCAGGATTATTGGTCCACGTAGCCAAATAGTCATGATCTGTAGTAGGTGGATATTCTTTTAGATAATTATTCATATCCAGTCCTGCAGCATCATTAAGTATTAGTCCAGCAATAGTAGTTGGGTCAGTACCATACTTGGGGTTCATTACTGCCAGGGCTGCTAGATGTCCACCAGCAGAATGTCCTGTTATAAAAATTTGTTTTGGATTTCCATTATACTGGCCTGCATTTACTTTTACCCATTTGATCACAGCAGCAATTTGTTTTGTCATTTCGTCATAATTAGCAGCTGGACTCAACGTATAATCTGGAATTACAGTAACAATCCCTCTACTAGCAAAATTTCGTCCCAACAAATCATAAGTTCCTTTTCGCCCACTATTCCAGTATCCTCCATGAACAAAAATTAAAATTGGTGCAGCTACCTTTGTATTCCTAGGAACAAAAATATTCAGTTTTGGTTCGTTATCTCCATTGATGACAGATGAAGGCAAATAAGACTTGTCTTTAATCTTCTTTGACCTACAACTTACTAAAGAGATTGATAAAACTAAAACAAGAAAACACAATAAATAACGCATATCTTTTTTTAACAAAGATATCAATTTAAAAGTGTACAAGACTCTACAACTACATAAACGGAAGTTAAAAAAACCACAAATGTAATTTTCTTTATTAGTAAAAAAGACATTAAATAAAACAAATCACAACCTATTAACTGCTAAAAATCAGATGATTACAAAATCTATATTATAATATCGTAACTTTAAAAAAAAATCATATAACAGGATTATTTATACATTGAATACCTTTATAATAACTTAAAAACATAAAGATATGAACTCACAAAATCACAATCCACAAAAACCCAATCAAAAAAGTTCTGATAATCGAAGTGACATGAGAAAGCACGAATACAAAGACTTTGAAGATGTATTAAAAAACGATGAAAATTATGATGAGGATACACAAAAATTTAAAGGAGAGCAACCAGATTGGGACGACAAATTAAATAATGAAGAAAAAAAGTAATTGTAAAAACAAAATGCCTCCCTATAGTATAGGAAGGCATTTTTATTATTATTTTATTAATAATACTGAAGAGAAATTAAATATTTACTCTTTATCTTTAAAATACCTAAAAACCAATTGTTTTAATTTTTCCGATTTTATAGGTTTAGTAATATATTCATTTGCGCCCGCCGCTATTGCTTTCTCCTTATCACCAGATAATGCATAAGCAGATTGTACAATAATCATAATCTCTTTATTGAATTTCCTTATTTCTTCCATTGCCTCATAACCGTCCATTTTGGGCATTTGTGCATCCATTAAAATCAAATCAATATCATGGTTATCCTGACAAGCAGTAACTGCTTCAAGCCCATTTTTCGCAATGATAATATCCCTTGAAAATTCTTTGATTACTTTCAAAATTAACATCCTCGAAATACTATCATCCTCGGCAATTAAAATTTTCAACTTTGGATTACAAATCAGACTAAGAGGATTTTTTACTGCTATATTAATTATTTTAGAAGAACCTTTTATATTTTGAAAAGGCAATGTAAAATAAAAAACACTTCCTCTTCCCTCTTCCGATTCTAGCCAAAGTTCTCCACCAAGCATCTCTACATATGCTTTAGAAATTGACAATCCCAATCCTGCACCTTGCTGTGCCATTTTGTTAGCAATATCAGCTTGAATAAACCGTTCAAAAATTGCGGATTGTCTATTTAGAGGAACTCCAATTCCACTATCTTTTACGTAAAATTCTAAAAAATCATTTTTTCTAACATAGCCAAATTCAACAGTACCACTTTGCGTATGATTTATAGCATTTTTTACTAAATTAGTCAAAATTGCAAACACTTTTTCACGATCAGTTGTCATTAAAGCATTTTCATTGGGTAATTCTTTTTTACATGATAATTGAATCTCTTTCTTTTCTGCTTCTAGTGTAAAAAAGTTATTAATATACTCTAGCTGCTCATTAATATTTGATTCTTGGGTATAGATTTCCATCTGACCAGATTCTATTTTTGAGATATTAATGATATCGTTAATAATATTGAGCATTCGAACACCGCTTTTCTCAATAATACGTATATACTTTTGTTGTTTTTTTTCTTTAAGATCGGGTTTTTTTAATAATTCTGCAAAGCCCAAAATACCATTCATAGGCGTACGGATTTCATGACTCATATTGGCCAAAAAAGCTGATTTCAAACGATCTGATTCTTCTGCTTTTTCTTTTGCTATTTTTAAGTCTATCTCTAATTGTTTTCGTTCACTGATATCAAATTCAATTCCGTCCCAGCACACCAATCCATTTATAATTCTAGGTTTAGCAATTGAATAAGACCATCGAATACTTCCGTCGGGATTAAATACGCGAATCTCAACAACATAATTAGACATTGTTTGAATAGCTTTCAGTTCTGCAGCCCTCATGATTGGAATATCATCTGGATAAATTTTTCTATAAATTAAACTAGGATCTTCCATTACTTCTGCAGCTGTACATCCATATAAATCAACAACTGTATCGCTCACATAATTAAATTTCCTATTATCTTCATCAATAGTAACAATCTGATAAATCATACCATTAACCAAATTACCCGCGATTAATTGCAGTTGATTTTCACTTTCTTCAGCTGTTTCTTTTGCGTTAAGCAATTGTTTTGTTTTAATTTTTATACTTTTTCGCAATAATAAAACAAAAGCCAAAGCAATAACAAGCACGCTTAAGGTTCCCCAAATAATCCATTTTAAATAATTTGGCACAACTGTTTTCGGATCTTTTTCCAACCAATGAAAAAGCGATTTGTAGTAACCCGAATCTGCATCATTCTTTAGAGAAGATATATTTTTATCGAATAATGCAACCAACTCAAGATTTTTATTTTTGGTAAAACCAAAATGCAACCCTAACGGCCTAACAACAACTCCTGTTGGTTTGATACTATTTATAAATAAATTTGAAAAAGCAAAAAATCGATCTGCAACAACCACATCAATTTCCTTTTTTTTAAGTGCATTTACTGAGCCAGTGTAGGAATCATAGGTATGTAACTTATACTTAACATCAAATTCTTTTGGTACAAATTCGATCATATACTTTTCTTCGATAGAACCTTTTAAAACACCAACTCTTAGGTTTTCCAAATCTAATATAGAATGTAAATCTAGCTCTCTTCTTGAAAATAATTCTGACCAAGAAGTCATTACAGGTAATTTGCTTAAGGTGAATATTGAATCTCTCTCAGCAGAGAAAACCATATCAGGTAAAATATCTATTTGACCAGTTTGTAATTTTTTATAAAGATGATCCCAAGTATCAAAGTGGTATTCAAATTCTATATTTTCGTTTTTACCTATTTCTTTAATTACATCAATAAAAACTCCATCAGGTTTACCTTGATCGTTTAGAAAAATTTTGGGAGGATTATCATAAACACCTATTTTTACAACTTTCTTTTTTGGACTATTACTACTTTGTGAAAACAGCATGTCAGAAACTCCAAATAGGATCAAAAACAAAAGTACGGGATAGTAAAAATATTTCAAATTCTTCATAATGTGGTATTCGATTCATTTGAGATTACTAAAATAGAAATTCCTAAGTGAAGAATAAACATATCAGTTAAATATCTAATATTTTTGAGGTCTATTTTTGCTTTTTGTTATTTTTTCTTATAAAATTAACAAATTAAAATTTTCATTATTTTAAAAGATTATTCTATAAAGTGAAAAGAAAGTTTTTCAACATCAAGTCGAACAAACCAAATATTTTTAATCATTTTACATTGTTATTCTAATTAGAAATACAAATAATAATAAGAAGTTTATTTAAACACAAAAAAAAATCTGTTCATCAAGACAAGTTTAGTTTTATAAATATTATTATAAGCCAACCAATGTTTATTTATTTTTTAAACACAACAGGAATTAGGTTCACTCATAAATTACCTATGAATTTAAGTTACTAATGGAATCAAATTTTCAAATCATATAAAAAAATTGAATCTTATCAATTCTATAATTTTGATCATTCAAATGATAATTGTCGCCATGATATACACAAAGCATCAAAAGAAAAACGAGCATTCGCAGGACTGGTGCTAGGAAGTGAAATGTATTTTAGATTCTTTTTTTTATCGAAATATTTATTAAAGAGTGCTTCAGATGTTCTACCGTTAAAAGCGATGATTTTCAAATTAGGATGATCTATTAAGAAGCTATCAATATCATTTGGTTCTTCATCTTTTATAGCACTGTCAAGACTTCCCGATCTATTGGCCCTCTGGGCTACATCCCAAAGACCAATTTTTAGTTTTTGTAAAAGGGCTAACTTGTCATTGTAGTTTTTCGGTAGTTCTTTATTAGAAATTGTAGCAATAATTTTCCAAAATCTATTTCGAGGATGACCATAATATTCGTTTACTTCAATCGATTTGTCTCCTGGTAAGGAACCTAGAATTAGAATCTCGGTATTTGGTTGAGAGATTGGTTGAAATGACGATTTTGTATTGATTAAAGAAGTTTCTGTTTTTTCAATTTTTGTTTTGTCTATTCTCATTCTTATTGTGTTGTTGGACTATACAAAGATACACAGAGAAGACATATGGATTTTCTCTAAAGCTCATAAGAAATCACAAAAAGTACTTTTCTTAAAGAAACTCAATCTGTCATAACGAAGAACAAGTCAATAACGGTTGCTAGATCAGGTTATGTACCTATTTTGTATACTTCATTTTAAGAAATTACCTTGTACTTGATAATGACTTTTTTTACTGATTAATTTTGTAGCGCTTTAGAATCGAAATCTTTTTGTTTACCTCATTGAAAGAATCTTATACTATATTTATAAACTCAAGAATACTACCACTACGTTGCGTGAAGGATAGAGGTAAGCTACCGAAGTAGCACCGAAAGCCTGACAGCAGTATAGAAAGGGGCTTTGTGTGCGCAGATAATCATTAGCCCCTTTTTATACTGGTGGCACGCCCAAATAATTGTTATTATTCGAGGCATTGTTTTTTGAACTTTGTAACTTTGGTTTTTTAAACAAAACGATATTATGAGTCAAGAAATAAGAAACCTAGAACCACAGGCTTTGTGGAATAAATTTGCTGATTTGAATGCAGTGCCACGTCCGTCTAAAAAAGAGGAACGTGTGATTGAATTTATGAAAGATTTTGGATCTAAATTGGGTCTTGAAACTTTTGAGGACGAAATCAGAAACGTGATTATTCGTAAACCGGCTACAGCGGGGATGGAGAATCGCAAGATGGTGACGTTGCAAGGGCATCTTGATATGGTACACCAAAAGAATAATGATACAATCTTTGATTTTGATACACAAGGAATAGAAATGTATGTTGATGGTGACTGGGTACGTGCCAAAGGAACAACTCTTGGTGCTGACAATGGTCTTGGAGTTGCTGCGATTATGGCGATTTTGGAAAGTACTGATATTCCCCATCCTGCAATTGAGGCTTTGTTTACCGTTGATGAGGAAACAGGGATGACTGGTGCTTTTCATTTAAAAGCAGGTATTTTGCAAGGGGATATTTTGCTTAATTTGGATACCGAAGAAGATAACGAAATTGGAATTGGTTGTGCGGGTGGTATTGATATTACAGCCGTGGCAGAATACGATGAGGAACCTACACCAGAAGGATCTATTGGGTACACAATTACTGTTAAGGGCCTGAATGGTGGACATTCTGGAATGGAGATTCATAAAGGTTTGGGGAATGCTAACAAGATTATGAACCGCCTCTTGTTTGATGGTTTTGATAATTTTGGCTTACAAATTTCGACAATTAAAGGTGGCAGTTTACGCAATGCAATTCCTAGAGAGAGTGTAGCTGAGGTAATTATTGCAGCTGTTTACGATGAAGCTTTTGAGTTTGACATGCAACAGGTGGTAAACGAGGTGAAAAACGAGTTAAAAACCATGGAACCCAATCTAGAAGTAGTTTTCGAGAAAATGAAAAAGGCTCCAAAAGCAGTAATGCCATCTATGGCGCAATACTATTTTGTCCGCTCCATGTATGCTGCACACAATGGCGTGTATAGCATGAGTGCTGATTTTGATAACTTAGTAGAGACATCAAACAATATTGCGATTGTGACTGTTGGCGAGGGTAAACTTGAGGTAATGTGTTTGACGCGTTCATCAGTTGAAACGGCAAAATATGATTTGGGAACGAGCTTGCAATCAGCTTTTGAATTAATGGGTTGTGAAGTCGAAATTAGCGGTGCCTATCCTGGATGGACTCCAAACCCAGATTCGGCTATATTAGCTGCTTTATTACCTATTTACGAAAGATTACATGATGACAAACCAAACGTTGCTGCTTGTCATGCAGGACTAGAATGTGGTATCCTAGGGGTGAATTATCCAGAGATGGATATGATCTCGTTTGGACCTACGATTCTAGGTGCGCATAGCCCAGATGAGAGAGCAAGTATATCGTCTTCTCAAAAATTCTGGAAATTTTTATTGGCTATTTTGGCAGATATACCAGTAAAAAAGTAAGATATTCTAAGTCCTATTTAAGGATTTTATTTAAGACCCTTAAATAGTGAAGATTTGAATTTTGAAAAATACTATATAAAAAACTCGCTTATCACTAAGCGAGTTTTTTATTGTTTTGATTCGTGATAGTCTTTGTTTCCAAACTGAAAATTACGACTAAATATTAGTCTCTCTTTGCACTGTTCTTTTTATCGCGTTTCTCCTCTTTCTTTTCTTTAGCTGTTTTAAGCGGCTCTTTTTTTACTGTTTTTTTTGTGTCTTGACCTTTTGACATAATAATAGTTTTGTTAGTGGGTTTGAAGTAAATATAATTAATTAAGCAATACAAAGGTCGTTTTACTTCATAATTTTAATCTAGTAAATATAGTTGTTATAGGTGGAATTATTTCATTTAAGATGTGGGCAATATCCTTAACTACTATTAGAAAAAAAATCCTAAAAACACAGCTGCATTTTCAGGATTCACTAATAAGGCCTTTATCTTTTTAAAATTTTGTATTCTTCATAACAACCACTTATGGCATCCATAATTTGGAGATCGTTGGCGGTTTGTATAAAAGATTCCGAGTAGTTACATCTTTGCAAGATTTCTGGAATCTCTTTTTTGTCAAGACCAAGCAATATAGCTAGTGTCTCACGGTCAAATTTGGAAGCTAATAAATTTCGGACGGTATCATCCTTTTTCATATCCTTCAACTTCTTGAATTCTTTTGCTTTATTACTAAAAGTATTATAGAGCATATCGGCTGGATTAAAAATAGAGCCTAAAATTTTATTGAAAGCGTTTGGTGCATATTCTCCAGTTTCATAAGCACTAGTTAAACCAGAAATACTGTAACGAAAATTCTCTTTTATTGGAATTGTTTTCGAATCTACCTCCAAATAGCCGGTTAGATTAAAGGGATTAATAACTACTTCTTCAAGCGCAATAGCTCTTTCTGTTAAGAAAATTTTGGCAACTTTATTTTTCAACCAGTCATTGGTTACTTTCACCCTTAATGATTGAAAGCCTAATAGCGAAATATGTAAAGTATCGTTAGGTTGAACATCTATTTCAAAATATCCTTTAGGATCGGTTTGAGCACCTCTCACCTTGTTTATATTGATGACATTGGCATCTTTTAACGGAAGCTTAGTATTGTCATTATAAATATACCCAGTAACTTTTTGAGAAAGAGAAGTCTCTTGTGCTTGGGTAACAAAGGATAGTATTAAAAAAAAGAAAACTACAAAATATCTCATAAACTGTTTTAAGACTCTAAAAGTAATAAAACGGCAGTAGATATTTTGTAGTTTCAATGTATAATTACAAGAAAATTAACAAAAAAAATTAATCTCTTCTTGGTCTTCTTGGTCTTGGTGCATCACCAAAGCTTTCAGAACGTCTTGGTGCTCTATCTGAAGAACCTTCTCCTCTTGAAGAGCTTCTTCCGCCAAATCCACCTTCTCTTGGAGCTGAACTTCGACCTCCGAAACCACCTTCTCTAGGAGCAGAGTTTCTGTCAGATCTAAATCCACCACCACCAGAACCTTCACGTCTTGGAGCAAAGTTCCCTTCTCTTCTTGGTGCAGAACTTCTTCCACCAAATCCGCCACCACCACCAGAACTTCTTCCGTTGTGATCACGTCTTCCGCCACCATCATTTTTAGAAATTTCAACATTGATACGACGTCCTTCTAGTTGTACGTTGTTCAATACTTCCATTACTTTATCTGTATGTTCTGGATCGGTGTTAAAGAAAGAGAAACCTTCTTTTACATCTACTTTAAAGACATCATCACGACCTAAGTCTAATGTTTCTTTCAAGTAATCTTTCAATGACATCCAGTCAAAATTATCTCTTGATCCAATGTTTACAAAGTATCTAGTTGCACCACCAGCATTACCACCTTCTCTTGGAGCGCTATCTCTTTCACGTCTGTCACCAGATTGAGTAGAAATATCTCTATTTTTCTTATAGTAGTTGATGAAACGGTTGAATTCTACAGATACAATTTTCTTGATCAATTCTTCTTTCGATAAATCTTCAAGAACATTGTTAATTGCAGGCAAGTAGTTGTCAATTTCGTGATCAACTTCTGTGTCTTTAATTTTTGTAGCTAAGTGCAACAATTGAATTTCGCAGATCTCGATTCCAGAAGGAATAGTTTTTTCTTCGAATTTTTGCTTGATGATTCTTTCGATTGAAGAAATCTTACGCAATTCACTTTTAGTTACAATAACAATAGAAGTACCTAATTTACCAGCACGACCAGTACGGCCAGAACGGTGATTATAAGTTTCGATTTCGTCAGGTAATTGGTAGTTTACTACGTGAGTAATGTTGTCAACATCAATTCCACGTGCAGCAACATCTGTAGCAACAAGCATTTGAATTTGACGACCTCTAAAAGATTTCATTACACCATCACGTTGCGCTTGAGATAAATCTCCGTGCAATGCAGCAGCACTGTACCCATCTTCTACTAGTTTTTCGGCTACAGCTTGTGTATCACGTTTTGTTCTACAGAAAACCACCGAAAAAATATCTGGGTTACTATCTGCCAAACGTTTTAAAGCTTCATAACGATCACGTGCATTTACTAAGTAAAATTCGTGAGAAACCGTTGCAGATCCTGAGTTTTTTGCTCCTACTGTAATTTCAATAGGGTCAGTCATAAATTGTTTACCAATTCTTGCTACCTCAGCTGGCATAGTTGCAGAGAACAACCATGTACTTTTACTATCAGGTGTAGTTGATAAGATGTTTACGATATCTTCGTAGAATCCCATGTTCAACATTTCATCTGCTTCGTCAAGAATACAATAGTTAATTTGAGTAATGTTTACCAATCCTCTATTAATCATGTCTTGCATTCTACCTGGAGTTGCAACAATAATTTGCGCTCCTCTTTTAATGTCTCTTGCTTGTTCTGTAATACTAGCCCCGCCGTAAACTGCTACCACATTAATACCTTTTTCGTATTTTGAGTAGTTTTTAAGTTCGTTGGTAATCTGTAAACACAATTCGCGTGTTGGAGATAAAATTAACGCCTGTGTATTTCTATTGTCAGCATCAATTTTCTGAATGACTGGAAAACCAAAAGCTGCCGTTTTCCCTGTCCCTGTTTGAGCCAACGCAACTAAATCTGTGTCTTTTTCCAATAATAGGGGAATCGCTTTCTCCTGTACGTCCGTCGGATTCTCAAATCCTAGATCTAAAATCGCCTTCAGTAACGATTCACTCAATCCTAATTGTTCAAATTTATTCATATGTAATTTTAAATAGGGTGCAAAAGTACCGCAAATTATTGAAATAAACTAATGAAATTCTAAGTTTTAATGATTTATTGATATTTGATTATCAGAAAGTTATCTTTATTTAAACAGATACACGAGTGTTTTCTGTTTGACTAAAGCATAGAAAGTGTCTGACCTAACAAAACTTTCAACAAAAAGAATCTCTAGAACTGTTTATTTTAAGTCGTTCAAAAATGCAATCAATAGTTGTGTAGCTTTTCCACGGTGACTTATTTCATTTTTTAAGCTCGAAGGCATCTCTGCAAATGTCTCCTTGAAACCGTTGGGACAAAAAACAGGATCGTATCCAAAACCCTCTATTCCAGATCTTACCATAGTAATACTACCTTTTGCAACTCCTTCAAAAAGCTTTTGCTTCCCTTTAAAATTCAAGGTTATCACCGTTTTGAATTGTGCTTCTCTGTTTTGTTCTTGCTGTAAAGCGAATAATAACTTATCCATGTTGGCATTTGAATTGGAGGGTTCACCTGCATAACGAGCCGAATAAACTCCTGGAGCACCATTTAGAGCTTCAACCTCAAGACCAGTATCGTCTGCAAAACAATCGTAACCATAATTTTTGGTAACATAATTGGCTTTCAAAATCGCATTTCCTTCTATAGTATCTGCAGTTTCTGGAATTTCCTCATGACAACCAATGTCAGCTAAACTCAAAACCTGAATAGTTGTTGGTAGAAGTTGTTGAATTTCTTTAATTTTGTTTTTATTATTCGAAGCAAAAACAAGTTGCATAGGTAAAGTTTTAAAGTGTATACCATCAAAGGTACGTCTTTTTTAAAGTGATTTCTTTTGTAATCGATTTATTGAAATATAATTAACCTTGTTTAATTTTTCCAAAAACAGTCTAATTAAACGGCTTGGATATAATTTTAGTATTTGCATTGTGCACTTTAACATTTTTTTACTTAACGTTTAAGATTTCTAAAACCTTGCCAAATCATTTTGCGTAGATTAGTTGAATATAAAACAAATCTATGCAATTATTTAGCCCCAAGACTAATTGTAATACGATCCTACTAATTGTTGCTCTGCTGTTTATTACAGTAATGTAAGGACAGTATGTATTCCAAAAAGATGCAATTCCAGAGAGCAATTCTCTTCAACCTTATGCAACTGTTGTTGATGTCGGACTCAAACAATTAGATGTTAAGCAAGTTATTCGTGACTTTGATGCATTACAACCTGCTGTAATAAATTTCAAATCAGATGATTTAGGTTTTACCAATCATTATTGGTGGGGCAAGATTCCTATTCAAAATGCTACCAATACCCATTTAAATTATTATTTCGAAACAGCAAGGCCTATCACTGATCGTGTAGAATTATATGTGGTGAACTCCAAGACCGGTGCCATGACCAAAACGGTTAGTGGTGACAAGATGCCGTTTAAGGATCGCGCCTATCGTAGTCGTAAGACTATTTTCAAACTCGATATACAACCCAATTCAAAGGTAGATTTATTTGCATCTCAAGAGTGATGGTGAGGTGATTAAGATGCCTTTACTTTTGAGCGATTCGGATAGTTTTAATGACGCTACTGCTTTTAAGCAATTTATTTTCGGAATCTTTTATGGTATCTTACTTATTGCCGCCATTATATATTTCTTCTTTTATTATGCACTTCGAGAACGTACCTTTTTATATTACAGCCTGTATGTTTTATTAGTTGGCTGTATGCAATTGTCATTGGATGGCTTTTTTTATAAATATATCGATCCAAGTGGTGGTTGGGTCTCTCAGCATGCGGTGTTGATCTTTGCAATGTCAACCGGTATATTATTGGGTAAGTATAGCGAAGTATTTTTAAAAATTAAAGAACATAGCCGTTTTCTATACCTTGCCTTTAATGTTGCTTTTGGTTTGGCTTTTGTGCTTATCGTAGCTGTTGTATTTGTGCCTGCTGCTTTGCCACTTTGTTATCCCATTGCAAATTTGCTCGGATTGTTTATTTTAATCTTAATCATTAGTTCAATTGTTTCTTTAGTTCGAAAGAAAATAAAAGTAGATGCCTTTCTTGCCGTTGGTATTTTATTCTTAATACTTGGTTTCGGGGTATTTATTTTAAATAATTTTGGTTTGATGCCCAATAATTTCTTTGTTCAAAATAGTTCGAAATTTGGAACAGGTCTTGAAGTTATCTTTCTATCCTTATCTATGGCCAATTTAATTCGAAATCTCCACAACGAACCCTACTGTGTGATTACGATGGAGTTTCCTTTAGCACAAAACGGAAAAATAAATATTGTCCAGGAGCTACCCAAGCTTTATAATATGCGTAGAAAAACCATTTTGGTCGTTGAGGATAATTCGATCAACCAAATGGTAATTAATATGATTCTGAAAAAATGGAGCAATACCAAAGTTGTTTTTGCAAATAATGGTCAAGAAGCTTTGGATGCTTTTACAACACATACCATAGATATCATTTTGATGGATTTACAAATGCCCGTTATGGATGGTTATGAGGCTACAATTGCTATCCAGAATGGTGTTACTGGGTTACATAATGCCAATGTACTTATAATTGCAGTTACGGCTGATATGTTGGAATCAACAAAAAATAGGGTTTTTGAAATTGGAATGAATGATTATTTAACCAAACCTATTAAAAAGGAAACGCTGTTTGAGGCTGTTTCCAAAATTTTGCAGTTGACTTATGTTAAAAACCTCTCTGCTTAATAACTAATAAAAAAAAATGTTTGTCCCTATTGATACGTAAGTGTTTACAGGATTTTTTTTTAAACTATGCAGTTTGTCGTATTTTTTCCTTCGCCAAAGGGTTTTATTTTTTTTTTAAGCTTTTTCATCTACACTGATTTACAGTTCATCGACAGCTAATTGTTGTCAAGTCGATAGTTTAACTATTAGCTGCAATATCTGTTTATCTCTTTTCATTATTAAATAGAAATAGTTCTCTGATAATTTTTTGTGAAACGAATTATACTTGATACCTTATTATTATTCTCGCTAAGCGGATTTTATCAATATATATCTGAAGGTAAAAAACGGCCTGAAAAAGATTTGGCTTTAAAAGTCAAATGAAATTTTTGAACAAAACTTAAACAATGTGCATAATGTTGCATTTGTTACTTCAATCTACCATTCAAACACATCATTAACATCATTATTACCAGGTATTTTTTTGTAGTTTTATCTTATTATTTATTTACAAAAATCCATTTTACTCTATTAACCAACACCGCTTTTACATAATTTATTTTCGAAATAAAGATTAAAGTACCCAACCAAATCCTATGACTTAAAGCTAGAAAAATGTTCTTTTTTTATATCTTATTTATTTTATTAATTATTTTTCAATAATTAATAAAACCAAAAAAGGTTTATTATCGTAAGTATTTACATCAATGCTAAATATTATAAAGATGCAATTATTTAATTCTAAGACCAATTGTAAAGTGATTCTCTTTTTTATTATTATGTTTTTTTCGTCGAAAGCAAGTGCGCAGTATATATTTAAAAAAGATTCCCTACCCAAAGAAGTTTCTTTACAACCCTATGCATCAGTTGTTGATGTAGGACAAAAAAAATTAGCTATTGGGACTATAATTAAAACATATGAATCATTAAAACCTAATAAGTTAAAATTTAATACTGAAGATTTAGGCTTTTCTGATCATTATTGGTGGGGAAAAATAGCTCTTCAAAACGCTACGGATAAAAATTTAAACTATTATTTAGAAACAGCGCGTCCAATTACAGATAGGGTAGAATTGTATATTGTGAATAAATCATCCGGCACAATCATAAAGTCGGTAAGTGGTGATAAGATGCGTTTTGAAGAAAGAGCCTTTGCAAACAGGAAAACAATTTTTAAATTAAATATAGAGCCAAATGCAAACATTGACTTGTATTTACACCTAAAAAGTGATGGAGAAGTAATTAAAATACCATTAATTCTGAGCTCTACTGATGTTTATAATGAATCAGTTGCTTTAGAACAATTTCTTTTTGTGATTTTTTATGACATTTTAAGTATAGTATCAATTGTTTACTTCTTTTTCTTTTTTGCGCTCAAAGAACGTAACTTCCTTTATTACAGTTTCTATGTTTTTTTGGTCGCTATGATGCAATTGTCTTTAGATGGTTATTTTTATAAGTATTTTGATCCTAGTGGTGGTTGGGCTTCTCAGCATTCAGTATTGATTTTTACAATTTTAACTAGTGTCCTGTTAGGAAAATATAGTGAGATTTTTTTAAAAATAAACCAATACAATAAGACGATATGCAATTTGTTTCAGTTCACTTATTTTTTAGCTTTTTCATTGATTCTTTTTATCATTTTTGAACCAATTGTTTTGCCTTATTGCTATCCCGTAGCCTATTTTTTAGGGCTTATTATCTTATTTTTGATTGTAAGTATGATTGTATACTTGATTCATAAAAAAGTTAAAGTTGATATGTTTTTTGTTTCCGGTATTTTGTTTTTAATATTAGGGGTTGGTGTTTTCATTCTGAACAATTTCGGCTTACTACCAAATACTTTTTTAATTCTCAATAGTACAAAACTAGGAATAGGATTAGAAATATTTTTTTTATCCCTGTCGATGGCAAATCTGATTCGAAATCTTAAAAATAAAAAAAATGAATTAATCCGTTTAGCTTTAGTTCATTCTGAAGAAATGAATGACTTAAAATCCTATTTCCTATCTAATATTAGCCATGAATTAAGAATACCATTAAATGCTATTATGAATTTAACTGATTCTATTTCTAATGAAGTGAAAGGCGAAAAAATAAAAAAAAATTGCCAAGTAATTAAATACTCTTCTCTTAGTTTATTGAGTTCCGTTAATGATATTCTAGAATTTTCTAAAATTGAGAAAAAGGAAATAATACTTAACAAAGATTGTTTTAATCTCCTTTCTGTTATAAATCGTGTAAAAGAAAATGCAATAATGAAGGCCAAAGATAAGGGACTAGAGTTTGAATTTTTCAGTAGAGGAGACTTCCCAAATTTGGTCATCGGTGACGAAATGCGTTTAACGCAAGTAATTAACAATGTTATAAGTAACGCAATTAAATTTACATCGGTGGGTTTTGTTAAATTTGAAGTAGAATCCATTCAAAAATCTGAAACTGTAGCAAGCATAATGTTAACTATTTCAGATACAGGGATTGGAATTTCTAAAGATAAGATGTCAAGCATACTTGATTCATTTATTCAGCACAATATTGATAATAAAAGAAAATTTGGTGGATTAGAATTAGATCTTTACATTGTTAAAAATCTAGTTGAAATGCAAGGCGGAACAATTGAAATGAAAAGTTACATAAATAAAGGAACTAGTTGTATAATAACTTTAGATTATGAAATTTTTGAAGAATTTAAAGTAGAAACTAGTATGTCTTTGCCGGAAGTTTATGATGCGGACGGGAAAACTATTTTAGTTTTTGAAGATAATTCTATTAATCAGATAGTATTAAAGATGGTTTTAAAAAAACGGAAAAATACAGAAATAATTTTTGCCAATAACTGTCAAGATGGATTAGACGCCTTTAAAGGTCGAACTATTGATATTGTTTTAATGAATTTAAAAATGCCCTCGATGGATGGTTATGAAGCTACAATAGCTATCCGAAATGGTAAAGTGGGACAAGAGCATACTAATATCCCAATAATAGCTATAACAGCCGACTTTATAGAAAAAACCAAAGCGCATGTATTCGAAAAAGTAATGAATGATTACTTAACTAAAACCTTCAAAGAGAATAATTTATATCAAACTATTAAAAATCACTGTTATATTTCTCAGTAATAGAGTATATAATTGTACACACCTGACACAATTTATACAAATTATATAATAATAAATATCATTTTATTAATTAGCGTATTTCGTAAAGTTATTCGGGAAATATAAATCAGACAGATGATTGAATTCGTCACCTCGCATAAAAATGCTAATATCTACATCGGCAAAGTTAGTTTTTCCAGTTGCTGCCAATAACTCATTTGCGGCATGTAACGTATTTTTATGAAAATGGTAAACTCTTTCAAACTTATCAGTAACAACCAAACCTTTCATGAGCATTTTGTCTTGTGTTGCTACACCAGTTGGGCATTGGTTATTGTGACAACGTAGCGCTTGGATACATCCCAAAGAAAACATGAACCCTCTTGCGCTATTGCACAAGTCTGCACCTAAGGCAATGGCTCGCAAAACCGCATAACCCGAAATGATTTTTCCGCTTCCGATTACTCTAATTTTGTCTCTAATTTTGTAATCAATCAACGTTTTGTTTACAAAAATTAAAGCCGGTTCAAACGGCATTCCTACACCATCTGAAAATTCCAAAGGTGCCGCTCCAGTTCCTCCTTCGGCTCCATCAACTGTAATGAAATCAGGGTAGCAATCTGCTGCGATCATTTCAATACATAAAGATTCAAATTCAATGGTATCACCAATACAAAGCTTAAAACCAATTGGCTTACCATTAGAAAGCGTTCTAAGTTCTTTTATAAACGAAATTAATCCTTTCGAATCTTTAAAAGCAGAATGAGAGGGTGGTGAAAAAATAGTAATATTGGGTTGAACACCTCTTATTTTAGCGATTTGTTCTGTGTTTTTTGCTGCTGGTAATACACCACCATGACCGGGTTTTGCACCTTGTGAGAGTTTAATTTCGATCATTTTCACGCTTGGTAAATTTGATTTTTCAGAAAATTTATCAGGGTCAAATGTTCCTTCGGCTGTTCTGCAACCAAAATAGCCCGTTCCGATTTGCCAAGTAATATCACCACCTTGCAAATGAAATTCGGTCAAACCACCCTCACCTGTATTGTGGTAAAAGTGGCCTTTTTGCGCTCCTTTGTTGAGTGCCATGATGGCATTTTCGCTCAAAGATCCAAAACTCATCGCTGATATATTGAGTAATGATGCATGGTACGGTTGCTTGCAGTCTACGCCACCAACCCACACACGAGGTAAGTCTTCATTAACTACGGATGGAAAAATTGAATGCTTTATACCTTCGTAATTATTTTGATTCAAATCCAATTGTGTTCCAAAAGGGGTATTCGAATCAATATTCTTTGCACGTTGATATACTAGTGATCGTTCGTTTCTCGAAAATGGTTTTCCATCGGTAGAGCGCTCAATAAAATACTGCTGAATTTCTGGTGCAATCAATTCAAACAAATACCTAGCGTAGCCCAATACAGGGAAATTACGCAAAATTGCGTGCTTTTTTTGAATACTATTGTAGAAGCCTATTACTAAAATAATTGGTAGAATTACTAGTAGCAAAAAACCAAGTTTCAAATAATAATAGACCAATGCGGTAATAATTAAAAGCGTAAAAACGATGATAAAAAATTGCTTTCTCATGCGAAAATTATAAAATGTGACAAGTTTTTAATTGATTTTTAGACGAACATAAACATGTTTGATTCCTTTTTTATCAGAATCTCTTTCGTCAATTTCTAAAATATCGGTTAATGATTTTAACATCGGAGTTAATTTGGAAAAACCGTAGTTCCTTGGATCAAATTCAGGCTTTTTCTTTACAATTAGGTTTCCTACGTCTCCCAAAAATGCCCAACCGCTATCATCACCAATATCTTCAATTGTATCTTCGATAAGATCAATAGTTTGAATGTCAATAGTATTAAGTGTCTTGGCAGGAACTTGTTTTTTGGCATTTACAGTTGCAGTATTATTTGATGAGGTGACTGGTTTTTTCGTTTTCTTCTTGATCGCACCATCCAAAACTTCGATATAAACAAATCTATCGCACGCTACTATAAAAGAGTTTGGGGTTTTCTTTTCTCCAATTCCAATCACCTTCATTCCTCCCTCTCTCAGTCGAATGGCCAAACGTGTAAAATCGCTATCACTAGAAACGATACAAAATCCATCTACTTTGTACGAATACAATAAATCCATGGCATCGATAATCATCGCAGAGTCGGATGAATTCTTACCCACGGTATAACTATATTGTTGAATTGGAGTAATGGCGTGCTCTAGCAAAACAGTTTTCCATCCATTGGCATTAGGTTTGGTCCAATCGGCATAAATACGTTTGGTTGTCGGGGTACCAAATTTTGTAATTTCTTCCATCATCCCTTTTACATTGCTGTATGGAACGTTATCGGCATCTATAAGTACGGCTAGTTTTAATTCTGGATCGCTTTGTGACATTGTATTTTTTATGAATGTTGCCCAAAGATACACGATTAATGTTGAAGGATAAAAGTTTTTGGAAGCCCTTAAATCTTAAAGTTTTTATAAAACGACACTTGTTTGAACACTAGGGTTATAATTTACAATGGTCTGTTTTTTTTTCGAAATAAAAAATGATACTGTTAGTCTTCGCAAAACACTTTTCTTATTTGTAAGTTTGTAGCTCAGTAAATTTCGAATATGAAAAGTAAATTCAATCTCCGCACCGTTAATGTGACACGGTACATCACTCCCTTACGTGAAGGTGGCTCATTGCCAGCATTGACAGAGGCCGATGATGATTTTAAATATGTACTTAAGTTTAAAGGCGCTGGTCATGGTGTAAAAGCTTTGATTGCTGAATTAATTGGTGGCGAAATTGCCCGTGCTTTGCATCTTAGAATGCCCGAATTGGTATATGCAAATCTCGACGAAGCTTTTGGACGTTCTGAAGGAGATGAGGAAATTCAGGATTTACTGCAAGGAAGTCAAGGGATGAATTTGGCCTTGCATTTTTTATCAGGCGCCATTAATTTTGATCCAGTAGTTACTAGCGTAGATCCGATTTTATCTTCTCAAATTGTTTGGTTAGATGCTTTTATCACCAATGTAGACCGTACTTTTCGAAATACTAATATGTTAATTTGGCACAAAGAACTGTGGTTGATTGACCATGGTGCTTGTCTGTACTTTCATCATTCCTGGAGTAATTGGGAGAAACATGCTCAGAGTCCATTTGCTCTCATCAAAGATCATGTATTATTGCCACGAGCATCCCAACTAACAGAAATCAATACTGCTTTCAAAGCACTCTTAACGGATGACGTATTGACCGGAATAGTAAACCTTATTCCAGAAGAATGGCTGCAATGGGAAGATGTAGAAGCTACACCAGAGGAGTTACGGTTCGTCTATTTGCAATTTTTATTGATGCGATTAAAACATTCAGAAATTTTTATTAAGGAAGCGCAAGATGCAAGAGAAAAACTTATATGAGTATGCCGTGATTCGGGTTGTTCCTAGGGTAGAACGCGAAGAATTCCTCAATGTGGGAATTATTATTTTTAGTAAAAAAGCTAAATTTATAAAAGTATTACACAAGATTCCCGTTGACAAAATTGTATCCTTGTCAGCCGATGCCGATGTAGAACAAATACAAGCTAACCTTTCTGCCTTCGAAAAAGTAGGACAGGGAACCAAAGACGGCGGACCAATTTCATTGATGGATATTCCGTCACGTTTTCGATGGTTAACAGCATTGCGTAGTTCCGTTATTCAGACCTCACGACCACATTCTGGTTTATGCGATGATTTAGAATTAACAGCTGAACGTTTGTTTAACGATTTGGTACTGTAAAATTAAACCAAAATACATCTTATACTCTAACAACAATCCACTTAATAACTGTAATTCATATTTTAAAACTCCTGATTTCACAATTAAGAGATCTAAAAAATTAACTAATCTTTTTTTATTTAATTAACTAAAAACGTTTACAAGAAGCAGTAACTTGTACATTTTAATTCATTTTTTTAGTAAAAAAACAGTAAATATGAGCAATAAAATAGGTTTAAAAGAAGCCATTTCCATCGGAATTGGCGGTATGGTTGGCGGTGGAATTTTTGCAGTCCTTGGTCTTGCCGTTTCCTTGGCTCACGGAGGAACACCAGTTGCTTTCCTATTAGCAGGAATCGTTGCTTTAATCACTTCCTACAGCTACGTCCATCTCTCCAAAACCTATCCAAACAGAGGTGGAACAGTAAAATTTATTAATCAAGGCTTTGGAATTTCAGTATTTAGTGGCGGCGTCAATAATTTGCTTTGGATAAGCTACATTATAATGCTTTCCTTGTATGCCTCTGCTTTTGGTTCTTATGCTCCCAATTTATTTGAAATTACAGCCGACAAAAACATTGATTCTCATATTTATGCTAGTGCAATTATCATTCTCGCCACAGCCATTAACTACTACAGCATTAGTATTGTTGGAAAAATAGAGTCTTATGCAGTAATCATCAAATTAATCATCCTTATTGGATTTATTGCCGTTGGTGTTTACGGCCTAAATGGTAATATTAACATATCACAATTAGCGATTTCAAATTGGGAGTCTCCTGTGAAATTATTTGCTGGCGGTATGGTAATTTTTGTTGCGTATGAAGGTTTTGAGTTAATTGCTAATGCTGCCCCCGATATCATTGAACCCGAAAAGAATATTTCTAGAGCCTATTATTACTCGGTGATCTTTGTTATTTTACTTTACATTATTATTGCTATTGTAACTGTTGGCTCCCTGCCTTTCAATAAAATTGCCACTGCGGAAGATTATGTTCTCGCAGAAGCTGCCAAACCAATGTTAGGACAAATTGGATTTTCGATCATTACTGTTGCTGCATTAATATCTACCTTTTCAGCCATAAATGCCTCTCTACTAGGGGGAAGTCGTGTAAGTTATGAAATTGCCGAGGATGACGAACTCTCTCATCACTTTCTCTCTAAGTTGTGGAACCAACCTATTGGTTTAATGATTATGGCCATTACTACATTAATTTTGGTCAACACACTCGATTTAGAAAGTATCTCAACTGCAGGAAGTATCGGATTTCTATTAATTTTCAGTATTGTAAATCTTGTTGGTTATCGCCTTTCAAATAAGATCGGGGGGAATAAAATAATTCCATTATTCGGTTTTATCTTGTGTCTTATCGCACTTGTCATTTTAATTCAACAACAATTAGATTCAAATACAACTGGTATCATCGTCTCGTCCGTCATCATTGGATTTTGCTTGACCGTAGAATGGATTCATAAAAGAAAATAAACCACTATGGACTTAAAGTCCATAGATTTGGTTGTCAGACTTAAAGTCTGCATGTTGCTAGTCTTCAATTATGAAGTTATCATTATTACTTT
>NZ_JAOQMX010000029.1 GCF_025960985.1 Flavobacterium psychraerolatum
TAAATCTTGGATTAGAACAACCTATTCTTGGGTAAGCGAAAAAAACATTAATCGATACTTTGATGAGTTCTGCTACCGAATTAACCGCTCACAAAGCAAAGACACAATATTCAATAATTTAATCAAAAGAATGGTAAAAGCAGATAATATTTGTCAAAAGGAGATTATATGTAGCTAACTGCTTACCTCAATAAATAGAAATAGTAATAGCCAATATGATTTCTTAAAAATATTTTTAGTTTGCAATATGATTAAGAAAATTGGTAAGAAAAAGTAAAAATGTTCTTCCACACATAATGACCATGCGTGAGAAAAAGTTCCATAATATTTTAAGTCAGTCCAAAGTTTTGAGTAAATGTCAAAAATTTCCAAATTGAAGGTAAACTTTCTTTTTCCCTAAAGACAGGGAAAACAAAATAAATTACTACAACAGTTAAATATGCTGGAATAATTCTAAAAATTCGTTTTAAAAAAAAATCTTTGTATGAAATTTTTTTTTCTTGTTTAATTTTTAAAAATAATTGTGATGAAATTAGAAAACCACTCAATACAAAAAATAAATCAACTCCTGTCCAACCAAATCCTGCATAATCTGGTAGCCAGTTTGGTTCTCCACCACTCAATATAAAATAATGAAAAAAGAAAACTATAAAAATTGCTAATGCTCTTAAATGGTCTAACCCGTAAAATATTTTGTCACTTTTATTCTCTGAAATCACTATATTTATTCGTTTTTTAGGTTTATTTTCAGTTTTCTGTTGCTCGAAAGTGTCTCACAACTTTAGAATTATTATCTAAAAAACAACCACTCAATAGCTTTTGGAAATTCATCACTCCAATAACTTTCATTGTGCTCGCCGTTTTTATTAATGCTCAAATTGATTTCCATTTTACTTTTTACAAATTCGCTTTGCAACAAACGTTCTCTAAATTTTTGAACATGATCGACCATATTCTCACGCTCTTCTGCGCCTGCATAAAGGTAAATTTTTGTATCATCTGTATTTTCAACTTCTACATCAATTTTGAGTTGAGGCGCTACCCAAAGAGAGGGAGAAAAAATCATCAATCGCCCAAAAACTTCTGGATTGCGTAAACCACTAAAAATGCTAATCAAGGCTCCCATCGCACTACCACCTATTCCGGTGTGCTTACGATCTTTTTTAGTTCTAAAATTTTGATCAACATAAGGTTTCAACGTTTCGGTCAAAAATCGAATGTATTTTTTTCCTTGCCCTTTACCCAAAACTGTTTTTCCGACACTGTACTCTGTTAATCTATCACCATCAGCATGCTCTACGGCTACAACAATAATTTTTCCAATTTTGTACTCTGCCATAACAGCCAATTTTTTGTCGATTTCCCAATTACCGTAGGCCGCATTACCATGAAATAGATTTTGAGCATCTTGCAAATACAATACAGGATAATGCTCGGTTGTATGATCATAATCGTGAGGTAGCAAAGCCCAAACTTTTCGAGTAGTATTAAGTTGCGGAATCTCAAATTCATCAGACAGCAAGACTACTTGGGGTAGAAAATTCGGTTTATAAGGAAGCCAATTACGTCTCCATTTTGGAACATACTCTTTTTGAATACCCGATTTCAATGCAGTCGAACGATTTTCTGTAATCTCTTCGTTCTCTCCAATCTCAACTGCACTCCAATCCCCTTTTGTAAATTTGTACAAAAGTAAGTCCGGAAAAGTATGATCAATATTAAATTTAAACTGATACGTATTTTCAGAAATCTGCTCTAATTTATAATTTTCATCTTGGGTACTCCAATTATTAAAATTACCTGCAATGTAAATTGGCCTACCGTCAATATCATCTGTTTTTAATTCGATGATTAGACTGTTTGTATTCGGTACTTTTTTGTTTTGAAAATCAATTGTGGTATTATTCACTTTCATTCTATCACTATTTTGGAAATATCTTATAGTGACAAAGGTACTTTTTTGAAATTAAAAAAAAAGCCCAACAGTTAAATTAAAACCATTGGGCTTTTATACTATATTCTTACAAATTAAATCTACTTCTGACGGCTTTTTAAAACAGAAACTACATCGTCTAATTTAAATCCTTTAGCTTGCAACAAAATCAAGTAATGAAACAATAAATCAGCACTTTCACCTAAGAATAAATCATCATTAGTGTCTTTAGCTTCAATTACAACTTCAACAGCTTCCTCACCTACTTTCTGAATAATTTTATTAATTCCCAATTTGAATAAGGAGGCTACATAACTTTTCTCTGAATCAGCATTTTTGATTCTAGACTCGATAGTATTTTCTAATTTGGAAATAAAACCATAACTCTCAACGTTTGGCGTTTGCCAGCAGGTATCGGCACCTGTATGACAAGTTGGTCCGACTGGTTGCGCCTGAATTAACAAAGTATCACCGTCGCAATCGTTTTTGATATCTACCAAGTTCAAGAAGTTACCACTCTCTTCGCCTTTTGTCCAAAGCCTTTGCTTAGAACGGCTATAAAACGTTACTTTTCCTGTTTCAACTGTTTTTTGATATGCTTCGGCATTCATGTACCCCAACATCAAAACATTTTTAGTTTCACTGTCTTGTATAATTGCTGGAATTAATCCGTGTGCGCTTTTTGAAAAATCTATCTCCATTATGTAATTTTTGAAATTTTGAAATTAGAATTTAGAAATTAAATATCAGTAGTTCGAGTTCGTTGTTCACACTTCAAACATCTTACTTCCTACCTCTTATTTCTAAAGTCTTACTTCAATATTATTATTTTTTAATTCTTGTTTTAATGCTTTGATTTCGATTTCCTTAAAATGGAAAACACTTGCTGCCAAAGCGGCATCAGATTTTCCGTCCACAAAGGTATCGATAAAATGCTGCACATTTCCTGCACCACCAGAAGCGATAATCGGAATATTAACTAAACTTGACAATTTAGCCAAAGCTTCATTTGCAAATCCGCTTTTGGTTCCGTCGTTATTCATCGAGGTAAAAAGGATTTCTCCTGCCCCACGTTGTTCCACTTCTTTCGCCCAATCGAATAAATTTAATTCTGTTGGCACTTTTCCGCCCACCAAATGAACAATCCATTGACCATCAATTTGTTTGGCATCAATGGCAACTACCACACATTGGCTTCCAAATTTCTGAGCCAAATCGTTGATCAATTGCGGATTTTTTACGGCAGAAGAGTTGATAGAAACCTTATCAGCACCATTTTGCAACAATACTTCTACATCTTCTACAGCTGATATTCCACCACCAACAGTAAACGGAATATTTATCGTAGCGGCTACTTTTCGAACTAAATCAAATAATGTACGCCTTCTTTCTTCGGTTGCTGAGATATCTAGAAAAACTAATTCATCTGCACCTTCGTCAGAATAAATTTTGGCCAATTCTACAGGGTCACCAGCATCACGCAAATCTACAAAATTTACGCCTTTTACCGTTCGACCGTTTTTAATATCTAGACAGGGTATGATTCTTTTTGTTAGCATGTTGTTTTTTTATTTTCCTACAGAGACGTTGCAGTTCAACGTCTCTACGATATGATATACTGTTCCAATTGCTTCAACGATATTCTTCCTTCGTAAATCGCCTTACCAATGATGGTTCCTTCACAACCCAATTCGGCTAATTTTGGTAATTCGTCGAAAGTTGAAATTCCACCCGAGGCAATTAGTTTAATCTCGACTCCGCTCGATTTGATATTACATGACTTTAAAATCTTTTCGTAGAGATCAAAACTTGGTCCTTCAAGCATTCCGTCTTTGGCAATGTCAGTACAAATCACATACTGAATCCCTTTCGATTGATACCCTTGGATAAAAGGAACTAACTCTTGGTCTGATTCTTCCAACCATCCAGAAACAGCTACTTTTTCATTATTAGCATCTGCACCCAAAATAATTTTGTCTGCTCCAAATTTAGCGATCCATTTTTCAAAAACTTCTCGGTTTTTCACAGCAATGCTTCCACCCGTAATTTGGTTAGCACCAGATTCGAAAGCAATTTTCAAATCTTCATCTGATTTCAAACCACCACCAAAATCAATTTTTAATTTAGTTTGTGTAGCAATTTGCTCTAATATTTTGTGATTGATAATGCGGCTTGATTTCGCACCATCCAAATCCACTAAATGCAAATATTCTATTCCGTGCGCCTCAAATTCTTTGGCTACTTCAAGCGGGTTTTCATTGTAGATAATCTTTGTATTGTAATCTCCTTTTGACAAACGTACACATTTTCCGTCGATGATGTCTATAGCTGGTATTATTCTCATAGTTAAAGTCTAGGTTAGAAATTAGAGGTTAGAAGTAGAAAGTTTTTCAAAATTTGTTCCCCAACATCACCACTTTTTTCTGGGTGAAATTGCGTTCCAAAGAAGTTTTTATTTTCTAGAGCCGATGAATATTCCAATTCATAATTAGTAGTCGAAATCGTTTCTTTGCACAATGGTGCATAAAAACTGTGTACCAAATACATATATTCTTTTTCGGCAATACCTTTAAACAAGTCCGATTTTAAATTGTAAATCGTATTCCATCCCATTTGAGGTACTTTTACCTTATTTGAATATTTATACACATTTACATCAAAAATACCCAAACCTGTTGTATCGCCTTCTTCCGAGTGGTGACACATCAATTGCATACCCAAACAAATTCCTAAAACAGGTTGTGTCAAAGTCGGAATCAAACTGTCCAACCCACTTTGGCGTAACATATTCATGGCATAACTTGCCTCTCCTACTCCAGGAAAAATCACTTTATCCGCTGCTCTTATTTCGTCAGGATCATTACTCAAATCTGCAGTATATCCCAATCTTTCGATGGCAAACATAATACTTTGAATATTTCCTGCTCCGTAATTTATGATTACTATTTTCATTTTTTGTTAAGCTTTTGGCTATTGGCTGCTAGCTTTTTGCAAGCACAATAACTAAATTTAAAATTTGCATTTTGCCAAAAGCCAGAAGCTAATAGCTAAAAGCCTTTTTAAAGCATTCCCTTCGTACTCGGCAAAATCATTTTCTCTGTATCACGTTTCACCGCTACTTTTATCGCTTTCGCGAAAGCTTTAAAAATGGCTTCGATCTTGTGGTGCTCATTATCGCCTTCTGCTTTGATATTAATGTTTGCTTTTGCACCATCAGAGAACGATTTGAAAAAGTGAAAAAACATCTCAGTCGGCATTTTACCTACCATCTCACGTTTGAATTCCGTTTCCCAAATCAACCAATTTCTTCCACCAAAATCAATGGCTACTTGCGCCAAACAATCATCCATCGGTAAACAGAAACCGTATCTTTCAATTCCTAATTTATTTCCGAGCGCTTTTGCATAGACTTCACCCAATGCAATCGCAGTATCTTCAATAGTATGGTGCTCATCAACTTCTAGGTCACCCACCACTTTTATCTCCAAATCCATCTGTCCATGACGCGAAATTTGGTCTAGCATATGGTCAAAAAAGGCAATTCCGGTATCAATTTTACTTTGACCCGTTCCGTCCAAATTTAGTTTGATGTAAATATCTGTTTCGTGTGTTTTTCTTGAAATAGTCGCAGTACGCTCTTCTAATTTTAAAAACTCATATATCTTTTTCCAATCCATAGATTGCAATACGATAGTTTCGTCTAATTCTTCTCTTTTGGCACTAATTTCTTCGCTACCCGCTCCATCAGAATCATTCATAAAGATCGCTTTGGCTCCTAGATTTTTCGCCAATTCCACATCAGTCAAACGGTCACCTAATACAAATGAATTTACCAAATCGTAATTTGGATTATCAATATATTTAGTCAACATACCTGTACGAGGCTTGCGTGTAGGCGCATTGTCTTCAGGAAAAGAGCGGTCTACAAAAATATCATCAAATAGTACTCCTTCATTTTGAAAGGCTTTTAATATGAAGTTTTGCGTTGGCCAAAACGTATCTTCCGGAAAACTATCCGTTCCCAATCCGTCTTGATTGGTCACCATTACCAATTCAAAATCCAATTCGGTGGCTATTTTAGCCAAATACTGAAATGATTTTGGATAAAACTCCAATTTCTCTAAACTATCTAATTGGTATCCTTCTGGTTCCAAAACAATCGTTCCGTCACGATCGATAAAAAGTACTTTTTTCATTATTTTTATTGCTTTTAGCGGCTAGGTTTTGAACTTTAGCTAACTTTAATTACTTATTCAATATCATTATTAGGGCGTGTCCCTACGGGTCGAGCTCCCGAAGCCTCGGGACGTTCCCGCTTTTTTATTCTTGCAAAAATAGCAAGATTAAAAAGAGCTCCACTACTATCCCTCACGCAAAACTACACTATTTTTACTACCCTGTCAGGGTTCTAAACCCTGACAGGGTAGTAAAAATAATTATAATAGTTCTATTCAATAATCAAATTATTAATTTCGTTCATATTTTGATTTTCATTATGATAAAAAATAAAATTTTCAATATCACCATAAAATTCAATTGTTTCGTTTCTTTTAAGCTTGGTTGACTTATCTGAAATGATTGTCCCGTAAGACGACCAAGGATATAATTTCATATCCGTTACAAAACCATGATGAACAGGATTGTTATGAATATAAAAAATCAATTGTTTAAAATAATGCTCTGATGTAACAAGCTTTCTTTCAAAAGTTGCTTCAAATAAACTCCCAGTCCTATTATGCCTCTTATTGACTGATTGTGTATAAGCATTAAACAAATGCGAAAACTGCCTCGAAGGATTAATCACTTTCGGAATCTCGGTTGTTGTATAACTCAACTCTTCATTTATAATTTCATTCTCTTCTTTGATGCGTACCAATATATGAAAATGATTTTTCAATAAACACCAAGCAAAAGTTTCAGCAATCGGCTCAATATATTTAGCATATAATTTTAAAAAATGGTTGTAATTTTCGATTGATAAAAAAATATCAATTCCGTTATTACCTCTGTTATAAATATGATAATAATTGCCATATTCTATAGGTTGCTTTACTTCCATTTTTTTAAATTATTAAATTAAAAAAACTAATTCTATTATACAAATAACCCTATCAGGGTTTAAAACCCTGATAGGGTTATTTTAAATCGTTGTCAATGCCTCCATCAGCTTATTATTTTCTTCTTCTGTTCCGATAGTCAATCGTAAGGTGTTTTCGCAAAGTGCTTGGGTCGTTCTATTTCGAATAACAATTCCTTTGGCGATCAACTCTGCGTAACGCTGGTTTGCATTATCTACTTTAATCAAGATAAAATTGGCTTCGGTAGCGTAAATTTTTTCTACAAAAGAGACCGTACCTAATACTTGCAGTAATACAGTCCTTTGTGCTATGATTGAGTCTATTTCGTTTTGAATTTTAACTGGATCACTCAAACGCTCTAGTGCTCTTTGTTGCGTTAATTCGTTTACGTTATACGGAGGCTTTATTTTGTTGATAACCGCTATAACTTCTGTAGAGGCATAACATATTCCTAAACGAATTCCTGCCAAACCATACGCTTTTGATAAGGTTTGGGTGATTATCAAATTAGGATATTGTTCCAATTTCTCTAACCAACTTGCTTTATCTGAAAAGTCGATATACGCTTCATCAATTACAACTAAACCATTAAATTTCTCTAGTATGGTAATCACACTTTCTGTAGAAAATGAATTTCCCGTTGGGTTGTTTGGCGAACACAAAAAGATGATTTTTGTGTTTGACGTAACCGCATCTAGAATTTGTTCTACTTGTGGCTGAAAATCGTTCGACAATACAATCTCTTTATTCTCAACATTATTGATGTTTGCCAAAACCCCATACATACCGTAGGTTGGTGGTAAACTGATTACGTTATCAACCTTAGGCTCACAAAATGCTCTAAATAGCAAATCTAGTACTTCATCACTTCCGTTTCCTAGCAAAATCTGATTTGGATTTACATTCTTCATTTTTGCTAAAACTTCTTTTACTGATATTTGCTGCGGGTCTGGATAACGATTCACCCCATTTTGATACGGATTTTCATTCGCATCCAAAAAGATCATCTGAGCAACATCAAAATCCTTAAACTCATCTCTTGCAGATGAATAAGGCTTTAATGACTTGACGTTGTCTCTGGTTATATTTTGTATGTTAAAATTTTTCATCTTTTGTTTTAAAAAACTATTTAATAATATCCTCAATAATGTTCAAATGATGGTTGTTATGAATTCGCAAAAACCGAATTGTTTGCTTTAAATTTAATTCACCAAAATAAGGATGCGGAATATGATTATTTGATTTCAAATTCTTCATAATTTCTAAATTATTTTTTGCTAAAATCAAGTTCTCTTTCAAGCTTTCTATTGTAATACTATTTTCAGGCTGCACCATTTTTGGCGCTTTGGCTTTTCCTCTAGGTAATTTATTTAAAGTAAAAACCAACGTCCGCATAAAATTAAATTTCCACTTATAATTCTCTTCTTTTGATTTTTCAAGAGTACTAACAATAAAATTAAAAGTTAATAATGTATGAGCAATTTGCCAGCCAACAGTACTAGAAGAAATAGCGGTATTAATTATATCTATTTCTGGAATTTTACTTTCCAATCTACTTAACTGTTGCTCCAATTTTTCCATTATTCCCTCTTTATTTTCCTAAAAAACTACAATGCCTTTTTGTTATTCTCAATCAAAGCCAAACGCAAACTAACTGCATTTTTATGTGCTTGCAAACCTTCGGCTTCTGCCATTAATTCAATAGCAGTTCCGATATTTTGAATTCCAGTTGCTGATATTTTTTGGAAGGTCATCGATTTCATAAAACTATCCAAGTTTACACCGCTATAATTCTTTGCGTAACCATTGGTTGGTAAGGTATGATTCGTTCCCGAAGCATAATCACCTGCACTTTCGGGTGTGTAATTTCCAATAAAAACCGAACCTGCATTCCCAATATTATTCACATAAAAATTTTCGTTTTTCACGCAAACAATAAAATGTTCTGGACCATATTCATCTATTAATTCCAATGCGATTTTATCATTTTTGAGATAGATTAATTTAGAATTTGCAATGGCCTTTTCGGCAATAGCTTTTCGCGGTAATTGCTCTAATTGCAGTTCAATTTCTTTTTCAACGGCATCAATCATCTCTTTAGATGTTGCAACCAAAACAACCTGACTATCAACACCATGCTCTGCTTGAGAAAGTAAATCCGAAGCTACAAAAGCAGGAACTGCAGTATCATCTGCAACCACCAATAATTCTGATGGTCCAGCTGGCATATCAATCGCTACACCAAACTGTGTTGCCAATTGTTTAGCAACAGTCACGTATTGGTTTCCAGGTCCGAAAATCTTGTACACTTTCGGAATCGCTTTCGTTCCAAACGTCATTCCAGCGATGGCTTGGATTCCGCCAACTTTGATAATTTTTGTTACACCGCATAAGTTTGCAGCATACAAAATAGCAGGATTTATATTTCCGTTTTTATCTGGTGGAGAACACAAAACAATTTCGTTACAACCAGCAATTTTAGCGGGAACTGCCAACATTAGAACCGTCGAAAACAAAGGTGCTGTCCCTCCAGGAATGTACAAACCTACTTTCTGGATTGGTCTTTTTTCTTGCCAGCATTGTACACCAGGTGCTGTCTCTACCGATACACGAGATGTTTTTTGTGCTTGATGAAAGGCTTCTATATTTGCCTTCGCTAATGCAATAGCCTCTTTTAAATCATTTGGAATTGAAGCTACAGCAGTTTCAATTTCAGCTACAGTCACTTCACTATTTTCAAAGTATACTCCATCAAACTGCGTGGTATATTTGGCCACAGCCGCATCTCCGTCTTTTTGAACAGCCGCAAAAATTTCTTTTACCGTTTGTTCTATATCGTTTACCGTTTTGGTGGGTCTTTCTAAAATAGAAGCCCAAGTTTCCTTAGCGGGGTTGTATATTTTGTTCATTGTTTTATTTATTTAAAAACAAACTTTTAATAATTCGTACTTACTATCTTTTACCTATTAACTTATAGACTTTGATATAATTACATACGATTTTCACTATGATAATTCTTGAAATTTTTTTCTAAATTCTAATGGATTCAAAATATTTGGAAATATTTCTTTTGTCCCACCAGATCCAACAATTCGAATTGATCCATAACCGAGAATCCTTCCTAATATTCCTTGATCAACATTGATACTTTCAATTTTTGATAGATTCATTTCAAATGAATACCTACTAATTAATCCTGTTTTTATAATTACACGTCGATTTGTGATAGCAAATTCGTCAGTATATTTATGAATTAATGGATAAATAAATAGGGTTAGAATTGCTTTTAGATTACAAAAAATAATCCAGTGATATGTTGTTTCAAATTCAACATGCTCCTCTTTGATTAAATGGTTATTTACGTAGTTACCCATGTTTTTCTCTTAAATTAACAAACACCTCTTTTTATTATAACTTAATTTATAAAATGAAAATTTAGTATTCATTCTAAGTTAAAAAAAATTAAAGCACCATTTTCTCAATTGGGCAAACCAGAATCCCTTCGGCACCAGCTTCTTTCAATTGGTCGATTACTTCCCAGAAAGTATCTTTATCAATTACTGTGTGTACACTACTCCAACCTTCTTGCGCTAATGGCATTACTGTTGGACTTTTCAACACTGGAAGAATACCGCTGATTGCTTCGATTTTATCGTTTGGTACATTCATTAAAATGTATTTCGATTTTCGAGCTCTTAAAACCGATTCGATTCTAAATTTTAATGTGTTGATAATTCTCTGGGCTTCAGGAGAAACTTTTGGAGAAACTGCTAATACTGCTTCACTTTTAAAAATTACTTCAACCTCTTTCAAATTGTTTTTAAATAAAGTACTTCCGCTAGAAACGATATCTACAATTGCATCTGCTAATCCTATATTTGGTGCAATTTCGACAGAACCAGAAATCTGGTGAATATCTACAGAAACTCCTTTTGAATTACAATAGTCTATAACAGTATTTGGGTATGAAGTCGCCACACGTAAACCGTTTAAATCTTGAATTGAATTGTATTCAAATGCTTTAGGTACAGCAATAGAAACTTTACATTTCGAAAAACCTAATTTTTGAATTACTTCAATATTTTTCCCTTTTTCGACCAATAAATTATCTCCGACAATGGCAATATCTACAACTCCATCAATCAAATATTGTGGAATATCTGAATTTCTTAAATACAATACTTCTAACGGAAAATTAGAAGCTTCTGCTTTTAATTGATCTATACCATTATTGATTGAAATACCCGCATCTTTAAGAATTTGAATACTTTCTTCGTTTAATCTACCTGATTTTTGAATTGCAATTTTTAACGTACTCATTTTTTTTGTTTTTTTTTATATTTATTGAATGTGTTTGAGCACAAAGGACTTAACACACAATGAAAAACCCGTTTGATGTGCTCAAACGGGTTTATTAATATGATGAACTACATGCATACCATTAACACATCGCTTGAGAGCAATAATGAAAATGATGATGATGTACTTGATTTGATAACATGATATATAATGTTTAACTTTTTTGTTGCAATGCAAATATACTTTTTATTTTAAATATGCAGCAATTTTTATTACACTTATAAACAACAAATTGTTACAAAACTATTTTTCGTATTCTTTTTCGATCGGAATTATCTTTACTGAAGTTTCGCGAATTTCGGTATGTCTCACTTCTCCACCTGTCTCTCCCGTTTTTAAGGCAAAAACTAGTGCGATCCCCGCAATTACCAAAACAATGATGGAAATCAAACGTGCTCTTGTATGCGTTTTGATATTCAAATAAAAACCATAAACTGACAAAAGCCCCATTGCGTATAGTATTAAAGCAAGTTTCTCTGCATATTCCTCATGCTCGTGAATAATTTGATGTCCAATACTTGGCATATCTTCAACTAATTCTTCTGCTCCTTCTCCTGTATACATACTCAAAAAAGCCGCAATAGCAGCCACTAAAAATACAGAATAGGCCGTGTTTTTTATTCCATTATTTCGAAAATACAGTCCTGAAATTAAAATTCCGAAACCAAAAATTAATCCAACGATTGGAAAATGATTGACCATTAAATGCAAATGAGCGTCGTTCATGATTTTTAAAAATTTGTAAAGTGTTTTTAATATTTTCTTTTAATATCAAAGATAAGACAGTTTTTTCGGGTATCGAAAACAAAAAAATATTTTATGAGTTTTTTATCTCAAAATACCACTTCTAAAGTATCAAAGCTTCATTTTTTGAATTCTAACTGCATTTAGAATTGCCAGCAGTGCTACACCAACATCTGCAAAAACAGCTTCCCATAAGGTCGCAAGTCCACCAGCCCCGAGGATAAGAACTACTAATTTTACACCAAAGGCCAGACCAATATTCTGCATTACAATTTTACGTGTTTCTCTACCTATTTGTATGGCGGTTGGAATTTTACTAGGATGATCATTCTGTATCACAATATCTGCTGTTTCTATAGTGGCATCGCTACCCAAACCACCCATGGCAATACCAGCATCTGCCAATGCAATCACAGGAGCATCATTAACACCATCACCCACGAAGGCAATTTTATAATTTTGAGCTTTCAGTTCTTGTACTTTGGCAACTTTATCCTCTGGTAATAGATTTCCAAAAGCAGTTACTATACCTATTTTTTTGGCTACCATATCTACCACGCTCTGCTTGTCTCCAGATAACATTATGGTTTTGATACCTAATTTGTGCAAAGCTTTTATTGTTTGTGCAGCATCTTCTTTGATTTCGTCAGCAATAGTGATATATCCTGCATAAGACCTATTTACAGCTACTACTACAATCGTATCAGCAATTGTTTCAATTACTTTATCATAATCGATACCAAACTTTTTCAATAATTTAGCATTACCAGCTAAAACTTCTTTACCGTTTATAACTCCCTTTAATCCATAACCTGGAATCTCTTCCACAGCCTCAATTGTCGCGTTTTTATAGATATCTAGTGCGTAATCTACAATAGCCACAGCAATTGGATGTGTAGATTTACTTTCTAATGCTGCAGTTAGTAGTAGGAATTCCTCTTTCTTCAATCGATTTGTTATCACGCTTTGCACTTTAAAAACACCTTTGGTTATCGTGCCCGTTTTATCCATAACAACTGCTGTAACTTTGGTCATTACGTCAAGAAAATTACTCCCTTTGAACAGAATTCCGTTTCGAGAAGCCAAACCTATTCCACCAAAATAACCTAAGGGAACAGAAATAACCAAAGCGCATGGGCAAGATATCACCAAGAATACCAAAGCACGATACAACCAATTTGAAAACACATAATTGGAAACAAATAGATACGGTAAAAATACAATTGCAATGGCCAAATACACTATAATTGGCGTATATACCTTAGCAAATTTGGTAATAAACAATTGTGTTTTTGATTTTCTGGCAGTGGCGTCTTGCACCATTTCTAAAATTTTGGAAAGTTTACTGTCTTTGAAAAGTGTAGTTACTTGAATCTCGGCAACTGAATTTAAGTTAATCATTCCTGCCAAAACCACTTCTTCTTTTTTCTTGGTATCTGGTTTGCTTTCGCCTGTAAGTGCAGCAGTATTGAAGGAAGCACGATCCGAAATCAATAATCCATCTAAGGCCACCTTTTCTCCCGGGCGTACTTGAATAATTTCATCAATAGATACCTCAGCAGGGTCTACGGTTACCACTTCGTCATTCCGCAACACATTTACCGTATCTGGACGTACGTCTAGCAAGGCTTTGATACTGCGTTTTGCATTGTTTACGGCAGCATCTTGAAATAATTCACCAACAGCATAAAACAACATAACGGCAACCCCTTCGGAATATTGATTTATGCAAAAAGCTCCAATGGTAGCGATAGACATCAGAAAGAATTCGGAGAAAAAATTCCCTTGTTTGATTTGTTTTAACGCTTGAATATTCACAGGAAGTCCTACAAAAACATATGCAATTGCATACCAAATTAGGTTAATTGGAAACGTAAAAAAATCAGTATTAGTTTGTTCAAAAATAATTCCTGAAACCAAAAGCATAAAACTAATGATTGCGGGTAAATATTTTTTAAAAATAGATTCATTTTCATCACTATCCCCATGATTATGTCCGTTATCATGTTCATTATGATTGTGATGCTGTTTTTTATCGAAAGATATTTTTATATCAGTTGAGCAACAGCTGTTTCCTTTTTCATCTTTTGGAGAACAATTTTGAATTGAAGTTTTATTTTCCATAGTAATTATTCTATTATTTATTCCTCTTCTTCACTATTTTTCATTTTCGAAAGCAAATCATAAGCTCCATTAGTGACTACTTTCCAATTTTGCCAATTTGTTGGAGTATCAAAAATAAGTTCTGTATAATTTAATTCTGAAACACCTACTTTAATCTGCACCATTTTATAATGTGTAATGCCTCTTTCTTTTGATGTGTTTTTATCAGCAATAAAAATATATTTATTTCCTTCAAATTCTACAATAGCTTTTGAAGTTACAGCAGGCACATTACTACTACCGCTTTCAACTAAGGCTTTCAAATACATTCCCGGTAAAAGATGAGTATCCTCTTGATCCAAATGACAATGAATCTGTACGGTTCTTTCCTGACTTATTTCTTTCCCAACTAAATGTACCGTTGCCATTCTTTCCTTTGTTTCATTTGCTAAGGTAAAACGAACTTTTTGACCAATTTTAAGTTTAGGAACATCTTTTTCAAAAACAGTCAACTCGGCGTGTAAATGTTCTGTATCAGCAATTTTAAACAATACATCTGTAGGTGTTACAAAAGCCCCTACATTGGTGTTTACCTTTGTAACATACCCGTTGATAGAAGAAAATAATGGTAGAACTGTTTGAATATTTCCTTTTTCTAAACTTTCTATTCCTACATTCATCAAATGAAGTTTGGTTTTCAACCCCAACACTCTAACTTTCATACTTTCGTAATCCGATTTCGATTTCTGCACTGTCTTTTGGGCATTTACATTTTCTTTTGCCAATTCTTGCTGACGCTCATATTCTAATTTCAAATAGTTTAATTGGCTTTTATAATCAATATAGTCTTGTTGTGGCTGCACATAATCAGGATTTTGCATCAAAGCTACCACTTGACCTTTTTTTACCTTAAATCCTTGAAGCATTTCTGTACTAATTACAAATCCTCCAAAAGGGGCAGAAATAGAAACCAAATTTTGTGGAGGTACGTCAAGCATTCCATTCACTTTGATGGTACCGCTTAATTCCTTTTCTTCAATTTTTCCGAGTTGAATAGCTGACATTTTAAACTGATCCTCAGTAACTGCAACAACGTCAGTGGCAACTGTTGATTCTTCTTTCGCTGGAGTTTCATCCTTATTCTTATTTCCACAACCCACGAAGAAGGTCGTAATTAATAGTAAGGTTATTATTTTATATTTTGATTTCATAAGTCTTTGTTTTGTTATTTCGTTTTTCCTGAAAGATGTTCTAAAAGTGCTATACTTTGGTTATATTGTAAGATGGCTGATAAATAATTTTCCTGAATACCGTTGGCCGTTCTTAAGTTTAAAAGATTTTCTGAATAACTAATTTCACCCTTTTGGTAAGCTATTTGACTTTTTGATGAAATTAAATTGGCGTTGGGTATGCCCGATGTTTTATAATATTCCAAACTGGCTTTACTTTTTTGAAACTCCATTTTGGCTTGTGTGTATTGCCCTTTCAAACTCATTTCGTTACTAACTACCGCAGTTTTAGCAATATCTTGCTTTGTATTTTCTGATTTTATTTTAGCAGTATAAGAACCATAGAATATTGGAATTGATAATCCTAAATTAACCCCTTGAAAACGATTGCTCCCAGTGGCTAAATTAATATTTGTTGCACTTATTTGTGAACCAATAAGGGATTGATTAAAATAACCAACAGTAATATCTGGTAATGTTTTGGCAGCTTCTACTTTTTTCTGCTTTTCAGCTACATTTACCTGTTGATTAAAGTAGGCCAAAATAGGGTTTTGAGTTATTGTTTTATCCTTATTTGTTTCTAAAAAAGAGTTTTCTACAAGCATTTTATCAGCTAATAAAATGGCTTCTTGACTTCCTAAAAGTGTTTGTAATTGCGATAAATAGACATTAATATTTGCCTTATTTTCTTTTAAAGTATTTTGCGTTTCGTATAATTGGGTTTCGGCTGTGCTTTTTTCAAGTATACTACTTTCACCTGTTTTATAACGTAACGATGCTGATTTTACAAAACCTTTGTAAATACTATCTTGTTTTTCCAAAAGAGTTTCTCTTGTATATAAATATTGCAAATTGGAATAGGTTTGCTTAATACGATAAACCAATTCACTTTTTGTTATGTTCGCCTTTAGTTCACTACTTTTTACCAATGCACTTCCTAAGGAAGCATTCGCAGAAAAAATCGTTGGAAATGGTATTGTTTGTGATATAGTAAAACTATTATCATTAAAATCACTATTGTATTGTCCTAATTGGCTAGAAAGATACGTTTTTGGAATCTCTATACTTGCCCTTTTTAGTTGCTGTTGGTATTTAATATCCAATTGTGAAGTGATAATTTCCTTATTATTTAACAATCCTTGTTCAATTGCTTGATTTAAGCTTAAAGGATTTGTTTGAGCTGAAGCAAAATTGGCTGTAAGTAACAAAATTATAATAACAACGGTTGCATTTGTTTTCATCGTTTTTTTATTAAATTTTTCGAACCAAATATAAAGAATTGGCAATATTAAGAGTGTTAATAAAGTAGCTGTAAACAATCCTCCAATTACTACTGTTGCCAATGGTTTTTGTACTTCACCACCTGCACCATGAGACATTGCCATTGGCAAAAAACCTAATGATGCTACCAATGCCGTCATAATTACAGGACGCAATCGCACCGCAGTTCCTTTAATCACTATTTGTTTCAAATCGGTAATTCCTTCTTTTTTAAGAGAATTAAATTCGGCTATAAGAACAATACCGTTCAAAACAGCCACTCCAAACAAGGCTATAAATCCTACCCCGGCCGAAATACTGAAAGGCATTCCTCGAATCCAAAGTGCAAATATCCCACCAATTGCAGAAAGCGGAATTGCAGTAAATATCAAAGTGGCTTGCTTAATAGAATTAAAAGCAAAAAATAATAATAAAAAAATTAATAGTAATGAAGCAGGAACCGCCACGGCCAAACGTTCTTTGGCAGCAATTAAATTCTCGAAAGCACCTCCATAAGTTGCATAGTAGCCCACATCAAATTTTACTTGTTGGTTAATTTTTTGTTGTATTTCTTTAACAGTACTTTCTACATCCCGACCACGAACATTGAAACCCACTATAATTCTACGTTTAGCATCTTCTCGCTGAATTTGGTTTGGTCCTTCTTTAAAATTAATACTTGCAACTTGTTCTAACGGAATTTGATTTCCGTTTGGAGCAGTCACAAACAGGTTTTTAACATCATCCAAACTCTGGCGATTGGTATTATCTAAACGAACTACTAAGTCAAATTTCTTTTCGCCTTCAAAAACTAATCCTGCAGTCTCACCGGCAAATCCTGAACGAATAACGGTATTCACATCTTGAATATTCAAACCAAATTGCGCAATTTTATCTCTATGAAATTTAATCACCACTTGAGGTAAGCCCGAAACTTGCTCCACATATATATCTGAAGCACCTTCAATTTTACTTGCTATTTTACCAATAAGTTTGGCATATTTTGCTAGATTAGTTAAATCTTCACCATAAATTTTGACTGCAACATCTTGTTTTACGCCCGAAATCAATTCGTTGAAACGCATTTGAATTGGTTGTTGAAAACCAAAGGTTGTTCCTGCAATATGTTGCTCTAATTTTGCATGCATTTTCTCAGCCAAATCTATTCTATTATCCGTGGTTGTCCACTCGCTTTTATCTTTTAGAATAATTATCAAGTCACAAGCCTCTACGCCCATTGGGTCTGTCGGAATCTCTGACGAACCTATTTTCCCGATTACTTCTTTTACTTCAGGAAAATTATCTTTCAAAACTTTTGCTGCTTTTTGAGCTTGCTCAACAGTATATGACAAACTACTTCCTGTTAAGGTTCTAGTTTCAACGGCAAAATCTCCTTCATCTAAGGTTGGAATAAACTCTGCTCCCAAAAAAGTAAAAACAATACCGCTAATTACCAATAAACCAAGAGCAACACTGACAATTAGTATTTTGAATTGTAATGCGAAATTTAGCATTGGTGTATACACTTTTTGAATCGAATGAATGATTCTGTCCGAAATATTTTCTTTATCGGCTATCTTCTTACTCAAAAATAATGAACTCATCACAGGAACGTACGTTAACGAAAGTAGAAATGCTCCCAGAATAGCAAAGGAAACGGTTTGGGCCATAGGACGAAACATTTTTCCCTCAATACCAACGAGAGCCAAAATTGGCAAATACACTATTAAGATTACAATTTGTCCAAAGGCTGCCGAACTCATCATTTTGCGCGCATTGCTCAATACGCTTTGGTCCATTTGGGTTTGCGTTAAAATTTGTCCTTTGTGCTTATAGTACAAATAATGCATAGTTGCTTCAATGATAATAACGGCTCCATCGACAATTAACCCAAAATCCAGTGCGCCAAGACTCATTAAATTCCCTTCTACACCAAATAAAACCATAAGACAAATAGCAAACAACATTGCCAAGGGAATTACCGAAGCTACTATCAAACCAGCTCTTAAATTTCCTAAAAATAAAACTAAAATAAAAATAACAATTAAAGCTCCTTCTAATAAGTTAGTAGACACCGTTTTTATGGCACTATCCACTAATTTTGTTCGGTCCAAGAAAGGCTCTATCGTAACTCCTTCTGGCAAGGTTTTTTGAATTTGTTCAATTCGAATTTTTACATTTTCGATTACTTTTGAGGCATTTGCTCCTTTTAACATCAATACTAGACCTCCCACGACTTCTCCTTCATCGTTTCTAGTCATGGCCCCATAGCGTGTAGCTGCCCCAATTTTTACCTCGGCAACATTACGAATCAGGACTGGTACACTATTAGTATTGGTTTTAACAACAATATTTTCGATGTCATCGATACTCTTTATTAATCCTTCTGACCGAATGAAATAAGCGTTCGGATTTTTATCAATATAAGCACCGCCTGTGTTTTGATTATTTTTGGACAAAGCATCAAAAACATCTTTGATGCTAATGTTCATGCTTCGTAATTTATCTGGATTCAATGCTATTTCATATTGCTTTAGAAACCCTCCAAAACTACTCACATCAGCAATTCCTTCTACACCTAACAATTGACGACGTACAATCCAATCTTGCATGGTACGTAACTTGGTTGCATTGTATTTGGACTCATACCCTTTTTGAGTATGGATTACATATTGATATATTTCTCCTAATCCAGTAGAAACAGGTGACATATGTGGTGTTCCCATTCCTTTTGGAATTTGGTCCATGGCTTCGTTTAGTCGTTCACTTACTTGTTGTCTTGCCCAATATACATCGATATCTTCCTCAAAAACTACTGTAACAACCGACAGTCCAAAACGACTAAAGGAGCGTACTTCTTCAATACCTTTGATAGTTGCCATAGTTTGTTCCACAGGAAATGTTACAAACCTTTCGATATCTTCAGCACCATTGCTTGGAGATGTGGTGATAATTTGAACTTGATTGTTTGTAATGTCTGGAACAGCATCAATAGGTAAAATCCGAATAGAATAAACTCCCAAAATAACTAAACCCATCACTATTAAGCCTATGATTAGTTTGTTTTTGAGACTAAAATCAATAATTTTTTCTAACATTTCAATTCTAATTTAGAATTACAAAACTAATTTATAAATTATAAAAGAGACTTAAGATTGGCTTAAGTATTGTATAGATTAGGCTTAAATATTTAGGAAAATCACTAGTAATCACTAGTAATTACTGGAAATTCTGCATAAATAATTGCAGTGTAAATCTTTTTATGGGGCATTTTCTGCTATATAAAAGATTACTTCACTTAATTTTATTTAATTGGAATTCCATGACCTTCGGCTGTAATTTTTTGGGTCCTATCTGTAAGTACTATAGTTATTGGAACTACTTAATGATACCTCATAATTATTTTAAAAACACTACTGTAAATTACTTAAATAGTAACTTTACCACTGTCCCTTTGTTTTCTATGCTTTTTACAATAAGTGTAAGAGGTAATAAATCACTAAGTCTTTTAACGATAGATAACCCCAAACCGATGCCTTTGCTGGTAATATCGTTATGATTTTTGGCACGGTAGAAAGGATGGAACACTTTATCTAAATCGGCTGGCGGAATTCCAATTCCTGAATCAATAATGTGACATTCTATTTTTTGATTTATCGAATGAATTTCAATTACTACCTCTTGATTTGTATGCGAATATTTAAGGGCGTTTGAAATGATATTATTCAGGATAATGGATAGCAAATACGCATCAGATGCAATGGTTGCAGGTGTGGTGGTATAGTTCTTAATACGTAATCTAGAGGACTGACTTTCTCTATTTTTTCTATTGACAATATCCTCTACAACGGGAAGGAGATTGAGTGGCTGAATAATAATAGATTGCTTTTGGTCTTCGAAACGAGCCAAGAGTAAAAGTTCATCTACAAGCCGGTTGAGACGATTTACTTCGTTGATACAGTACTTTATTTTATCGTAATACTCAGCTTCTGTTCTAGGTTTTCTAACTAATACTTCAAGTGTTCCCTTAATTACTGTCAATGGTGTACGAAGTTCATGAGAAGCATCAGAAGTGAATTGTTTTTCACGGTCAACGGCATTTTCGATTCGGTTCAATAAATTATTAATAGTATCTGAAAGGACAAACAGTTCATCTTTGGTATGTGGCAATGGGATTCGTGCCGACAGATTGTCTTTAGTGATTTTGTCTGAGGTTTTGATGATGGCATTGATGGGTTGAATGCTACGACCCGCAATTAATCGTGCAATGAGAAATAAGACCAATAAAATTAACGGGTAGGAAACGATTAAAATATGCGATAAATCATTCAATACAACAGATGTTCCTTCTAGGGACATGGCGATAACCAAATAACCGATGGTTCGTTGACCTTCTAAAATTGGAACTTGAATTTGACGGATTTTTGCACGTACTAATTCAGCATCAAATAAATCATTATCTGGTTTGTTGGTATTGAAAACTAATTTGTGTTTTTTTAGGTTGGGTGATTTTGCGAGTAATTGTTTATCTTGATTAAGAAATTCAATAAAAACAGGATTCACATCGACAGTATTGTGTTCTCTTTCTGTCCATTCTTCGAGATGAATTAGATAATATCTACCGTTTTTAATTGTGATTTCATTCAAGTGATTTTTGACTTCTTTAAGAATATCATTGTTCAAATGCGCATTTACATTGGTTTTAACTATAGTATAAATTGAAAAAAAAACCACAAATACAAGGATTGCTGTGGTAATGATATAGTAAAATGCAATTTTATTTTTGAATGAAAGTGGTTTCATGATAAATTTTTACAATATTAATAGTGATTCTTAGGAATATTTTCACTTTACATGGTTATGAGATGTATAATGTGAAAAAATGACATAACTATTACAGATATATACGCATTTTTTGAACTTAAAATAATAATTACACGAATAGCAAAACAGAAATAAATTTGTAGTAATTCACAAAATCCGTTTCTATCAATTACGTCAAATCAGATACCATATACCCTACTCCACGTATGGTTTTGATATAATCTTGTTCAACTTTTAGTTTAAGTTTTTTCCGAATAGCATTGATGAAAACATCTATTACTCCAGTGTCATAATTGAAATGGATATCCCAAACTTCTTCAATAATCTGTTTGCGAGTGCACACTTTACCTTTATTGAGTACTAAAAATTTTAATAATTCAAATTCTCTCTGTGTTAATCCCACTTCTTGGCCACAATTGGTCACGGTATACTCATCAATATTGATGATAATTTCGCCCAAATGCAATCGGGTTTCAATTTTTTTATTTCGAAAATGAATATTGATACGTTCTAATAATTCAGAAAAATCAAATGGTTTTTTGATATAATCATTCCCTCCTGCTTGCAAACCTTGAATGGTTTCTTGAGTTGTATCTTTGGCGGTCAAAAACAAAATAGGTGTTCCTTTGTTAGTCATTCGAAAGGTTTTACACAAATCTAAACCCGACATTTTTGGCAACATCCAATCCAAAAGTAACAAATCAAAATGTCCTTTTTGCGCCAAATCTAGACCTATCAGCCCATCAGAAGCAGTCGTTACTATAAAGCCTTCTTCCTCTAGACCTTGCTGCAAAAATTGCATGATTCCCAACTCATCTTCTACTATTAAAATTTCCATAGTCATTTTATTGTACTTTTTTAAGAGAACATTGCACAACAAACTTAAAGAAAACTAACTAAAAGGTCTAAATTATATCTCATCTTAAGTTAAATTTAAGAAAAGGATTTCTTTTATAGTAATAGATTTTCTTTAAAAAGATTAATTTTGCAGCCAAATAAAACAATAAGTATGAATTTCTCCAAAAAATTAGCGCCGTTTTACACGCTTACCATTTTTTATGTCGTTATAAGTGTAATTCTTAGATTGGTGTTGCTTTTTCACCCCATCACACAATCATCTTTTTCGTTTATAGATACTGCCAAGATTTTTTCTTTGGGGCTTGTTTCAGATGTGTTTGTGTTCATTTTGGCCAGTGGTTTTCTATGGTTATACCTTATTTTTATTTCTAATGGCAAATACCAAAAACCTTTTGGATATATCCATTTTGGTTTATTGATTGGTCTCTTTTTATATATTTACTCCGGAAAATCTATTTTGACAGAATATGGTGGTGCTCTTCCCGAAATTGGACTGGCCTTCGTAGGAATCAAAACTTTTTTGTTTGGCTTATTATTATTTTTACCAAAAAAACGAGACAAAATCAGATTTTGGTTATTTTCTTTTGTGATGTTTCTTTTTGTAATTTTAATTCTTCAAAATGCCATTAGTGAATACTTTTTCTGGAATGAATTTGGTGTAAAATACAACTTTATCGCCGTAAATTATTTAGTGTATACCAATGAGGTGATTGGTAATATTATGGAATCATATCCAGTAGTCCCTATCTTTTCGGCATTATTTCTAGTTGCTGGTACTATTACGTATTTCGTTGTAAAGAGATCAAAAATTTATATCGAAAAAATTCCATCAATTTTCGAAAAAATAAAAATTACAGTGCTTTATTTCCTAATGTTTGGATTAGCACTTTGGAGTATTCCTAATCTAGCTAAAACTGAAAATGCAACCAATGTATTTACCAATGAGCTACAAGCCAACGGAATGTACCGTTTTTATTTGGCATTTATGAACAGTGAGTTGGATTACTTTAAATTCTACAAAACTTTACCCGAAAACGAAGCGTACGCTTTATTAGACAAGCAAATTCCTGGACTTCAAAAATCCTCTTCAACAAGAATAATTACATCAGACAGTACTGAAGTACATAAAAATGTTGTTTTAATTACGATCGAAAGTTACAGTGCCGATTTCATGAAAATCTATGGTAACGATCAAAATATCACGCCTTTTCTCGATGATTTGGCTACTAAAAGTCTATTGTTTACGAATTTTTATGCATCTGGAAATAGAACAGTTCGTGGGTTGGAAGCAGTAACCTTATGTTTACCCCCTACTGCAGGAGAAAGTGTCGTTAAACGCAAAGACAACAAAAATAAATTTACAACTGGAAGTGTTTTTAAATCGAAAGGCTACCAAGTAAAATACTTATATGGTGGAGATTCATTTTTTGATAATATGGAAGATTTCTTCTCCGGAAATGGCTATGACATAGTAGATAAGAAGAATTTCAAACCAGAGGAAATCACTTTTTCTAATGTATGGGGTGTTTGTGATGAAGATATGGTAAACAAAGCTATTAAAACTATGAATGCAGAAGCGCAGACTGGGAAACCATTTTTCAACCACTGGATGACCGTTTCTAATCATAGACCTTTTACATATCCTAATGGGAAAATTGATATTCCGGGAGATGCAAAATCTCGTGAAGGTGGTGTAAAATATACCGATTATGCTATTAAGAAATTCTTCACCATGGCGCAAAAGCAACCTTGGTTCAAGAATACTGTCTTTGTAATTCTAGCCGATCACTGTGCATCTAGTGCAGGAAAGACCGAATTACCTGTTGATAAATATAGAATTCCAGCAATGATTTACAGTCCTGGATACGTACAACCACAACACTATACAAAGGTGATGTCGCAAATTGATATTATGCCCACTTTATTTGGTTTATTACATTTCAACTATCAATCTAAGTTTTTCGGTCAAGATGTAATGAACCCAAATTACCAACCAAGAGCTTTGATTGCAACTTATCAAGATTTAGGTTTATTGAAAGATAATGTTTTGACCATTATTTCACCAAAACAGCAGGTGAAACAATTTGGTTTGGTACTACAACCAAAGGTTGGTGTTGAACTAGATTTTCAATTGTATTACGATCAAAAACCGCTAGCCAAAGAACGTACTGATTTGATTAACGAAACAATATCGTACTATCAAACGGCTTCGGACATCTTAAAGAATAAGAAATACCAGAAGTAAATACATTATAAAAAGCTGTAATTGGAAACAAATTAACTAGTGCAAATAGAAAATGAGCTACTCAACTTTACACAAGTTCTTGTAGCTCATTTTAGTTAATAGAAATAAATCTTTTAATATACATATTTCTACTATACACATAAACAACAAGCTACTTATCAAAATTGGTTGTAATAGTACAAAAGTGAAATTTATTGGAAAATAAAAATTATTTATGCTTGATATTTTGGAAAAATAATCTTTTTCTTAAATAGTTTGCATAAGTTTGTAATTGAAAAAAATAAATTATTATGACACAAGAAGAGTTATTAGTTTTAATTTATAAAAAAGACGACAAAGCTTTTACACATCTATATGACATGTATTCCAAAAGTTTGTTTGCCGTTATAAATGTTCTCGTTCGAAATACCGAAGAAGCAGAAGATGTCCTCCAAGATGTATTTGTAAAGATTTGGAAAAATATGGATTCTTATAATGAAAGTAAAGGACGATTCTATACTTGGATCCTTAATATTGCTCGAAATACTTCCATTGATAAACTGCGTTCTAAAAACTTTAACAACAGTCAAAAAAACCTTTCTACTGATAATTTCGTAAATCAATTAGAGGACAGCACTAAATTGGGTAACAAAGTGGATACTATTGGAATCCAAGAATTTGTAAAAAGATTAAAACCAAAGTGCATCCAAATAATAGATTTACTATTTTTTAAAGGCTATACGCAACAAGAAGCTGCAGAAGAACTTGCGATCCCTTTAGGAACAGTAAAAACACACAATAGGAATTGTATAAATGATTTAAGAACCTATTTGAAAGTATAATGGAAAATAAAGAATATATAGAATCAGGAATTTTAGAACTTTACGTCTATGGCTTACTTAGTGAAGCAGAGAACGAAGAGATTGCTTCTAAAGCTAAGAATGACCAAGATATAAATGCAGAAATAATTGCTATTGAGAAAGCTATAGTAGCACTATCTTCTAGCTTTGCACCTTTTAATTCAATTGCAAACTTTTCTAAAATTAAGGAAAAGTTAAACATTAATCAGGAAGTAAAAGTTATCGAATTAGAGCCTAGAAGTAGTATTTCACCTTATATCGGATGGGCTGCAGCATTACTATTATTAATTGGTGTTGGTTATCAATATAGTCAACTTAATACTACCAATACAGAAATGGTAAATGCAACTATCGAAAAAGGTAAAATTGAAAAAGAACTTAATACACTAACATTAGAAAACAAAGCAATTGAGTCTAGTCTGGCAATCATAAGAGATACCAATAACACTGTTGTGGCACTTGGAGGTCAAACAATAGCTCCAGAATCATCTGCAAAAATATATTGGAATAAGTCCTCTCAAAAGGTATTTGTAGATGCTAGCGGATTACCTGAACCTCCAAAAGGAATGGTTTACCAAGTTTGGGCTTTAAAATTAACCCCATTGACACCAACAAGTATTGGTTTACTGGATAATTTTGTCGCCAACAATCAACGTATTTTTGCTGTTGATGGAACGGCTGATGCTGAAGCTTTTGGGATCACACTAGAACCAGCTGGTGGAAGCTTAACTCCTACAATGGAACAATTATACACTCTAGGAAAAGTATAAAAATTTAATATACGGGTAAAAAAAGGTTCCTTCATAGTATTTGAAGGAACCTTTTTTATGAAATCACTTTAACTATCCCTATAAATCCTTTTCAAAAAAGGTTTTATAACCCAACAAAAACCATTAAATTAACAAAACTTTCAGTAAATCATTAAATTTAACAAACTATAACAAAAATTTAGAGTATAATATTATTAGAGTTCTATATTTTTATAATACTTTTGTTCGCTTAACATAATAACTAATTTAATTGTAATGAAAAAAATATTTTTTTTACTTTCTGCTTCTCTTTTATTATTTTCATGTAACAAAGACAAGTACACCGTTTCAGGAACTATCACAGGTATTGAAAACGGAAAAACAATCATCCTTGAAACACAAGACGAAAGTGGAATGGGATTAAAATCTATTGATACTGTAAAAGTAGAAAATGGTAAATTCGTATTTGAAGGTAAAGCTTTAGAGCCAGCTTTCCACACTTTACAAATTGAAGGTGTTCAAGGTAAAGTTCCTTTTATCTTAGAAAATGGAGATATTAAAATCGTCATTAATAAAGATAGTATTCAAAATGCGAAAGTATCAGGATCATACAACAATGATGAGTATGTTAAATTCAATGAAGAAATTAAAGTTATCCAAAAGAAATTAATGGATTTCCAATCTACAAACATGGAAAAAATGAATGCTGCTCAGCAATCAAAAGATACTGCAGCTATTAATAGTTTAATGCAAGAATTTTCTAAACTTCAAGAAGAAGTTGGAAATGCATCTAAAACAAAATACATTGGATATGCTGAAACACATCCAAAATCTTTAATTAGTGCTTTAATTATCCAAGGAATGTTAAATGATCCAACTGCTGATATTAAAAAAGCAGAAGGAATCTATGACGGATTTGATGAATCAATAAAAAACACTAAACCAGGAAAAGCAATTAAAACCAAACTTGGTGAAATGAAAAATCCTGGAGTTGGAGCAACTCCTCCTGTAGCACCAGGTGCTCCAGAAGCAGGTAAATGAAGGACCGATTTTTCTGCGCCTAATCCAGAGGGAAAAGTTATCTCACTGAAAGAAAGCTTAGGAAAAGTAACTATCGTTGATTTTTGGGCTTCATGGTGTGGACCATGTAGACAAGAAAATCCAAACGTAGTTGCAATTTACAAAGATTTACATGCTAAAGGACTTAACATCGTTGGAGTGTCACTAGATAAAGACAAATCAAAATGGAAAGAAGCTATCGCAAAAGACAAATTAACTTGGATACATGTTTCCAATTTAAAATTTTGGGATGAACCAATAGCAAGACAATATAATGTGGAATCAATACCTGCAACATTTATTCTTGATGCATCAGGAAATATAGTTGCAAAAGATTTAAGAGGTGATGCTTTAAGAGCAAAAATAGTAGAACTTCTAGCTAAATAATATTACTTTTTCACAATACAAAAAATCTCCCTCGTGGAGATTTTTTTGTTTTATTTGCTCCCAATAAATAGAAAATTTATAAAGCATACAATTATTATTTTGGGAATGCAGCTTTTCTACAGCGGATATATTATAGAGTAAAGATTTAATACATCTTTGAACTGCGGTTGAACTGAACCAATATAGTTCTGGTATTTTGAGATACGGAAATATATCATAGCAAAAAGTAAGATAAATTCTTGATGAGCAACTATCACTTATCTTTGAAAACTATTATAATTGTAAACTTTGCTGTAAATGGCTTAATTTGCAATAATCCTTTCAATAAACAAATAGTTTAATACTCGATATTTCTTGTTTTATTTTTATAATTATCATTATTTAAACATAAATAAAAAATTTAATTTTTAATTAATATGGTAAGTATTTGTTATAATATCAATCAACTAAGTCAAATCTGACATCATTCTACATGGTCTTTACCTCACAATTCACTATATTTATACTTTTACAAAACCTACAACTATAAATATTTTATAAATGGACAACGGTACCCCCTCTACTAGTCTTAAGAGCATCCATAAGTTTAGTAAAATTGATAATTTTAGTTTCAATTTTTTTTCTATACAGTATTTAATTATTATGTTATTTCTTTTTTACTTAAAAATGACATATGTAGCATGGGGAACTCTACCCATTATTTTTTTATTCATCTACTTTGCAATTTCAAAAAAATTAAGTTTCCCTGTTAAAGTTGTTACTGCCATCTCTTTCATAACAGTATATTATACATATGCATTTATATTATACGGCAAATCCTGTAATTTTTTAGCTTTAACCTATCTTACTCCTATTGTATTGCTTATAATGCTACAGTATAATAAATTAATGCTTCTTTTCACCACGATTATATTAGTTGTTGTTGGGATTACTATTTATTTTGATTTTTTTGATTTTGATTACGGTAATAAAATGTACTATGAAAATGATATTTTTAATAGTTTGTTTTACTTTATTGTCCTAATGATAACGCTCTATTTGATTGTACTACTAACAGCTAGGACAAAATTAGTAAACGATGTTATCAAAGATTTAAAAACAAAAAATCTTGAATTGGAAGAATCTCGAATTGAATTGAAGAAATTACAAATTAATAAAGAATCCTTTTTTGCTATAATGAGCCATGAAATTAGGACTCCTTTAAATGCTATAAAAGGAATTTCAGATATTTTGAAAACAAAAATAGAAAACAAAGAAGACCAAAGTCTTTTAGAGTTGATGGATTATTCTACTAATCATCTATTAGCATTAGTTAACAACATACTAGATTTTACCAAATTAAATGATGGTGCTTTTTCATTACAATACTCAGAATTTAATTTGAGTAGCTCCTTAAATTCTTTATTTAAAATGAACGAAAGATTGGCTTTGGAAAAAGGATTAAAATTTAAAATAAAGACTTCAAAAAATATTCCGGATACTGTATATGGTGATAAAAATAGAATCAATCAAATTGTTTTGAATATTTTGAATAATGCTATTGAATATACTGATAGCGGAACTGTAAAAATGGTTATAGGTGGTAATATATCAGCTACCAATCAAAAGGAATTTCAGCTTCATATTACTATATCTGATACAGGAAAAGGAATTAAAAAAGAATTAGGAGAAAAGCTTTTTCAAAAATATGCAACTTCAAACACTTCCAAGAATAGTGTTGGGCTAGGATTAACTATCTCAAAAGGGCTAATTGATCTAATGATTGGTAGTATATCATATGAATCAGAGGTAAATCAGGGTACAACGTTTTATATTACTATTCCATTACCCATTATAGAAAACAGTACTAACAATTCTTATTATATTGAAAGTTTTTTTGAAAATACGGCCTTAAAAATACTTCTAGTTGATGATAATAAGATCAATCTATTAGTTTTGGAAAAACAATTAAAAAACAAACTAAAGAACAGCCAAATCACCACTGCCAACAATGGTTATGAAGCACTAAACAAAATAAAGAACAACCATTACGATATAGTATTAATGGACGTAATTATGCCTATAATGAATGGTATTACGGCATCGATTCACGTTCGAAATCTATTGGATGAAAATAAAAAAGACATTCCTATTATTGCATTAACAGCTAATGTTGGAGAAAAAGAATTATCTGAATGCTTAAATGCTGGGATGAATGATTTTGTTACAAAACCGTTTGAAATTAATTCGTTATTAAAAATAATTCGTAAAGAAACACAGTCTTATAAAAAATAACACTTACTAATAAAGTATTATATATTTTTTAAATACATGATTACAAATAATTACTAATAAACCAATTTTCTTTCTTTAGCCCTGATAGTAAAGAAAATCCTTTTTTGTGGCTCTCCTAATTTTGGGAAAGCCACAAAAAAGATTAATGCGGATAGCGGAACCAAAATTTATTAATAAAGTCAATATTTTCTGCTACTAATATTACTTTTAATGTAAATATTAAAAAGGATATCCAATAGCAATATTGAATATGAGGTTGTTGGAACGCCATGATTTGTCTGAAAAATCAATTTTTTCTAACACCCAATTTTTTCCGTTGGTTGCATAGGGCGTTCGTAATGGAAAAGCTAAATCTGTTCTAAGAATCAAAAAACTAAAATCAAAACGGAGTCCTACTCCAGTTCCTACAGCCAATTGATTGAGAAAATCACTTGTAAATTGTCCTCCTGGTTTTTCGTCTGATTTATTTAATAACCAAATATTTCCGGCATCTACAAAAACAGCTCCTTTGACAAAACTATAAATTTTGGCGCGCAGCTCGGTGCTAAATTCCAACTTTAAATCTCCAGATTGATCAGGCAAAAAAGAACTTGCAACTGTCGAACCATTGAAGGTTCCTGGACCGATAGATCTTGCTCTAAAAGCACGGATACTACTGGTCCCACCAATAAAAAACTGTTTAATATAAGGAAGGTTCTTTGAGTTCCCATACGGGAGCCCTGCACCTACTATAATTCTACTCGCTAATTTGGTCTCACTATTAAAGTTGTAATAATGACGAAATTCCATTTCTACTTTTGAATATTGGCTAAAGGGAACACCAAAAATACTTTTGGGATCAGCGTTATTATTTGCTCCCATTAATAACCCCAAAGCGTTACCCGAGAAGTCCAAACTTCCTTTAAAATAGATGTTGTTTTTTTTGTTTTTCAACATCGTATTGGTGTACGTATAGGAATAGTTGGTTCCAAAAATAAGTTGTTTGTCAATAATACTTTGTAACGAAGGACTTTCTGCAATTTGAGATAAATACAAATCAGACACATTATTGGATGAAGTGTAAGCAATATTAACGACATTAAGATTATGTTCTTTCCTTTCGTTTTCTTTCCATGAATATCCAAATGAACTATTGAATGTTTTCAAAGAGTACAACTTTGTACGAAGTTGGTATTCATATCCAATCGAGGCTTTGGTATTGGGAACAAAACCACCTCCGGAATTCATACGAATTGGAGAAATAAATCGAGGCCAAACTAGACTAGCATCTCCCCCAAAACGATAGACGTTAAATCCATTATTTTGACCAGAAACCTGAACTTCTACTCCTGTAAATGCCGAAACACTAAGCAGTTCTGCTCCCTTGAAAGTATTGCGATTACTCCAATTAATATTTAACTCGGTTCCTGAATAATTGGCTGTATTGGTTTTGGCCAAAGCTTCTACCTGAATAGATTTTTTGGGTAATGGAGTCAAGTAATAATAGGCATCCAATTGGTCTTTAAAGGAGTTATTGACTTTAAATTCATTATTAACAAACTTAAATGTTCCTAGAGTAATTAACCTATTTAAAGATAAATTATGCGTGGTTCTATTATACAATTCACCTTTTTTGAACAATAATGTTTTATCAAAAATAATAGGTTTAAAAACGGTTCTATTGTCTATAATCGTAAAGTTTTTATGGTGTAATGTATCTTGTTTATTTTTTGAGATAGTATCTCTTTTTAAATTATAGCTAGGGTAAACAAAAACATCATTAATTTTGTATTGAATCCTTGCCTTAGCAGGAGTCTCATTTTTAATTTTTAATAATAAATCAACCTCATGCGTCGCCACGGTACTATCCACTTGAACTAAGAGATAGTCTTCACTAAAATAATAAAAACCACGTTCTTTTAATTTGGCATCTATTCGGCTACGTTCGGTTTTGATAATATCCAAATTGTAAGCTTTACCAGTTTTAAGTACACTACTTTTTTTAAGTAAATTAATTTCGTTGCTCAACACAGTTGAATCCTTGGGAAATATGACCGATCTCACTTTATAAAGATTGTGTAAATTGATGTCATAAGTAGCAGTAGCTTTCTTATCTTTTTTTATAGAATCGGCTTTTGTTTCGGAATTAAAATAACCATTATTTTCAACATAATTTTGAACAACATCTTTGTTGTGTTCCAAATTTACGGTACTCATTAAGACAGGTGCTTCTCCTATTTTATACTTTAGCCAATACCAAAAACCTTTCTCTTTGGTCACTTTTCCTGCCAAATTGTAAAAAAATATTCCAGGACGAATTCCTAGTAAAGATTTATTGGGAATAGGTCGTATTAAATCGTTTAATGCTGTTTTAATTATTTTTCTTTTCCCTTTAGGAACATCTCCTTTCGCAATCGTGATCTCATGTCCCACATATAAAAGATCACCTTCTGGGATTTTACCAGTTCCGCTGCATCCTAAGAATATGGTTACTAGAAAAAACACTATAATATAGCTACTTATTTTTATCATTCTTCTTCGTCTTATTACTACTTTTTTTGCTAGGCTTACCCTTTGATTGAAATAACTCTTTAAACTTATTATAGTTCATCGTGATGATAAAGGCAACCCCAGTCTCTACAACTTGACCTTGTAGCGCCACCTGATAATTATTTTTGCGATAGGCTCTCACTTTATAACGTCCATCTGTAGTTAAAAGATAATCTGCCGTTAAATCACCAGCAATATTGTTTGCTTGTTCGTTAGTATTTTGCGATCCTTCTACTCCAAAACTACTCCCTAATGTAACCTTCAATCGATCATTGAAAAGCTTTTTGGACAACCCAACATTCAAATCCGTTCTTTCTTGTCGTTCACCTGTAGTGTAGTCTTCTGATGCCTGTAAATCAAAATCGATTTGTATCCCTTTTATCAAATCACCAGCTAAATTATTCAATTGTTGAGATAATATTTTACTCACACTTTGTTTGGCTAGATAAGCACCACTACTACCTCCTGATTCACTCTCAAAAGGGTTTTCACCAATAAATCGATTCAATAATAATAGAGCGAAAACTTGTTTATTAAGTGCATCTTCATCATTTCTAAGAGCTGTTAACTTTGCTTGGGTTGTATTAATTATGTCTGTGGAAACATTGTTATTTCCGTCTGGTAAAACTATATCAAATGAAATTTGAGGCTGTAAAAGTTCCCCTTTCATGATTAAATTGGTTTCAAAAGGAATTTTTTGTTTGTATGTATTTCTCGTTTCGTCTGTTATTCCCGTTAATTGGTCGTCAACCAAATCAAGTGGAGCTGCATCTACTTTGTACATGGCAGTAATATTAATATTTGCCGTTGTAGGCTCTCCAGTCCAAAGAATGTAACTATTGGGTTGAATTTCGAACTTTCTTTTTATTAAATTAAAATTCATTTCGTAAGCACCACCAGAAAATTCATATTTACCTGTCAATGTAGTTTTTCCCGACGGATCTATTCCACCAGTTAACTGTGCCTCACCTTGTAGTTTCAAATAGTCTCCATTGGCTTCGTCAATTACAATTGAAATTTCTGCTTTTTTGTCCACTACAATATTTACCGAAGCATTGATTCCTTTCAATTCTGTTTGAACAATATTTTTCATCGGATCTTCAACTGAAAATAAGACGGGTTGATCTTGATCTATAAATTCTACAATACCTTCTCTATCTGCTATCGACGGATCTGATTGTGGCAAAACCATTGTGAATTTTGTATCTTCATTAATTTTTACAGTTCCATCAATTATTGGGTTATTGAGAGTTCCTTTAATTCCTAAATTATTATCCAAGAATAGTTCTCCGTAAAATAGTTTGTTATCTTTTGCTGTTGAATTAACAGCTCGAAAATTTTTGGCATCTACATTCAAATTAAAACCTACATTACTATAATCCTTTGCATCTATAACCCCATCTAATTTCAATGGATTTTTATTTTCATCTTGCATTTTAAAATCGTTAAAAACGATATTATTTCCTTTAAATGCAATCTCATCATTATTCAATTTAAATTTTGAACTTAAAGGAATCACCATAAACCCTACCGAATTAAACTTCAGATTCCCATTGATATCAGGACTAGTAGCCTTTCCTGTAATGGCCAATTTACCATTCATAAATCCTTCACTCTCTTTTAAATATTCCAAGGCAAATGCTTGCAATGATGTCATTTGAAGTTTTTTAATATCTAATACAAAATCCAAACTTTCTTGTGAAATATTATAATTTCCATCCAAATTTAATTGGTTGCCTGCACCTGTCAAAGCTATATTTGCTGTATAAGAATCGGGATTCTGATTGTCAACTTTTAATTGAAGGTTACCAATGGAGTCTTTTTTGATGGTCAAATTCTCAATATTCAAATCCGACACAAATAAAGGTTTTGTCGTTAGGTTTTTGAATGTAGTTTCTCCATTTATAGTTCCACCTACTTCAAAATTTGACTTGACAATACTAGTTAAAGATTCTATTTTAAAATTCTCGAATTTTGCTACAACTGGTGCAGTAGCTACTTTTTTTTCTGATTGTATCGAAAAAGATTCTGAACCATTTTGGATTTTAAAATTAGAAAACACAATTCCTTTTGGTTCTATTCTAATAAAATTACTAGGATCGACCTCCCAATTTTCATAATTCAAAAGTAATTTATCGGGATTAAACGATAGTAATGAGCCTCCTAAACTATCCTTAACAGTTCCTGCTATTACATATTTTTCTTTATCTTCAAGATCTTTTACTTTCAATTGATAATCAACTGTATTGTTTTCTATTTTACCAACAATTGTTGTTTTTGGAACTTCAAATTGTGCGCTTTTAATCAACCCAATAGATAAATCATATTGTAATTCTGAACCTTTAGTTTCCATTTTAAAGATACCGTTCGAAATTTCATTACCAGCATAATTCATTCTTGGTAAAAGTGCACTAACTACAATACTATCGTTTGCTGAGTTATAACTTCCATCTATAGTAATCTCAGATAGTTCCTTTATATCTGGAATTAGTTTTTTTACTATCAGATTATCTTTAATCTTAAATTCAAAATCTAAGGAATGAGCCTCTTTACTTGCTACATGTTTGTTATTAATTTGGTAATATTTTGAAATTGAATTAAGCAATTCATCACTAAGGATTGCTAAATTATAATTCCCACTAATAAGTCCGTCGGCGAACTGTGATTTCAATACAATAGAATCTTTTTGAATTGAAGAAATTGCGCGAATAGTAATTGAATCTAGTGGAAATTGTTCTTTTTCTAAAGCAATTAAGAAATTATCTGCATGCAATACACCATTCAGGTTTTCCACTCGCAAATCATCGAAATTGGCTGTAAAATTCCCTTTCAATTTTAATGGGCCAGCATGAAGGTTTAGTTTTTCTAAATCAATTATATCCAAATTTAATTTTAAATCTACGGTAGGCTTTGTAGGAATCGAGGAACCCTGAGCTGCAAGTGTGAAAGTTAAATTTGGGTCTGTAGCAGCTGCTTTTATATCGAATAATCCATTGTTGAGAGTCCCATTCAAATTAATACTATTGTAATCATAAGCATTAAAATTTACTTTAACTACTTTTGATGAAAATTCTGCGGTAGCATGAGCAGGATCTAGACTTATTCCTTTAATTTTTGCATTGGCAGTAATTTTCCCTATTTGCTTATTTTTTATGAAACTTCCAAGATCAAAGTTTGTAATGCTGGCATTAGCTATATATTTTTCTTTATCTTTTCGACTTTGGTCAAAAGTAGCAACTAGAATAGCTTTTCCCATTGTGCTATTTACATCCAAATTTGTTTTAAAAACATTACTACTTCCATTAAAATTTCCTTTAACATTGAAGGCCTTTGGTAATGCTACTGTTGACGGAATTGTATTATTAGGAACAAAAGAGTAAATATCTTTTGCCGTAGATTGAAAGAAAAGGGAATTGATATTAAAAATACTTTTTTCAAATTCAGGTAATCCAGAAATACTTCCTTTCAAATTTACTTTTGTATCACCCAAACCATTCGCATCAAATCTAGCAACATTTAGTTTATCTAACCTCCCCTTTATAGAGGCATTAAAATTAAGAATTCCGTTGGGATAATTTTTAAAAATATCATTTGTAATTAAAGTTGGAACCAATAACAAAACATCCTTAAAACCCAATTTACTATCAATCAAATTGGCATCGATAACTAAATCTTCTAAATGATCACTCAAAGAAGTGATGGAAGGATAGGTAACATCAACTGATTGTTGCAAGATAGTTTGCGGTGTTTTTAAATATAGATTTTTCAAAGATGCTCCTTTGTCTGCATATACAAAAGTAGTTTTCAAAGCTTCTATCTGTAGCCCACTTTGCTCCTTAAATTGAAGGGAATCTACCTCCCCTTTATAATAATTATTTTTTATTTCAAAACCATTTCCTTTAAAGAGTAATCCATTTAATTTTATATGATTATAATCTAAACCTTTTTTTATTTTACTAAAATTATTATTATCGAAAGAAAAGTCCAAGTCTGCAATAACGATCGAATTAACATTTATATTCCACGGTAAAGCACTATCATTTTCTGCAGTCTCAATTGGTTTATTTTTCAATTTAGTCAAACTCAGCTGACCTTTCGTTTTATTCAATTCAATTGAACTTACCACAACTATTTGCTTCTCTAAATCAATCGATTTTATTTTTGTTCCTAAGTGTTCCAACAGAATACTAGCTTCCATATTTGAAAGGGCACTTTTGTAGCTAATGTCGATATCATCTAGTTGAATCTTATTCAGATTCAGTTTTAACAACTTATTGTCTGTCTTTTGCTCAATCTGCTTAGTTACTATTTGCGTGGCATCAACTACATCTTGATTAAAGTCTAATTTAAATCCTTTCAAGTTTATATCAGGAATATCAAAGGCTAAATTATTCAAATCAAAGCTCTTAATTTTGGTATCGAAATGATGAACAAATAAATTTACATCATTTTTTGAAACAGCATCTTGGTACCTAAATTTTATTCTATTTAAGACAATAGACTTTACAGCGATTTCCATCGGACTACTCTCCTTTTTTGGTGCATCCGGTGTTGCGAATGCTTTGATGATGTAATCAAAATTATAGATAGAATCTTTACTCACTTTAATATTTGCAACAATATCATCTAGCTCTATGGAATTAATCTGGACATTACTACTTAATAATTGAAACAAATCGATGTCAATTTTTAACGATTTACCCGCCAACAAAGTATCCCTTGACTGGTCTTCAAAATAAAAATTATTAAGAATTACTTTTTTTGGCAGACCAATTTCGATTGATCCGATCGCTACTTTAGTTTTTATCTTTCCTTCCAAATAAGGTATTGCTAAATCCTTTACTTTATTTTGAACAAAAGAAAACTGCAATGAAAGCACTATTAATAAAAATAGAGTCACCAAAACCAAAACAATTTTTAAACTAATTTTTAAGACTTTATTCAATGTAGATATGGTTATAATTTTTAATACAGCTGCTCAAGCTGATCGGTATTTTGATGATTTTATATTAGTGCATTATTATATTCTTGAAGAAAATAATCATTTCTCATTTAAATTACAAATTTTATAGTATAACATCCTTAATTACAGAATACTTACTAACTATATGGTTTTAATTTGCGAAGATAAGTCAACTGCAAATTCTAAGTATTATAAAATTTTTAAAATTTCTTCCAAAATTTAAAGTTAATAATGATCAGATTCCATCTGTATAATAATATTCCAAAAAAAAACACCTTATACAAATCTATCATCGTATAAGGTGCACTCTATTTTTAAAAAAAAAGAAACTATTCGCTAATACTAGGAATTCCAACCATTTCATCTGTTTCTACTGTATAATCTACACCAGCAACATTAAATCCAAAAAGGTTATAAAAATCTTTACGGTATCCTTCCAAATCACCAATTTCTTCTAGGTTTTCTGTAACAGCTTCTTGCCATAATGCAGCTACTTTTGCTTGTACATCTTCGCGCATTTCCCAATCGTCAATACGAATACGTCCTTGCTCATCTGTAGGCACTTCATTTCCACTGTACAAACGATCTGCATACAAACGTTGAATTTGCTCGATACAACCTTCATGAATTCCTTCTGCTTTCATGATTTTATACAATAATGATATATATAGCGGAATCACAGGAATAGCTGAACTTGCTTGTGTTACCAAGGCTTTATTAACAGAAACATAGGCTTTACCATCTAAATCAGCTAAGCTTTTTGTAATCTCAAAAGCAGTTGCTTCCAAATGATCTTTTGCACGCCCAATTGTTCCTTTGCGGTAAACAGCCTCAGTCAATGAGGGTCCAATATAGGAATAAGCAACCGTAGTAGCACCGGGAGCTAATAAGTTGTCTGCTTTTAAAGCATCCATCCACATTGCCCAGTCTTCACCACCCATTACGGCAATTGTATTTTCGATATCATCACCACTACATGGTTCAATAGATACTTCAGATACTTTTCCTGAGTGAAAATCTACAGTCTTATTAGTGAATTTTTCTCCTATTGGTTTCAAGACCGAACGATGCATCACACCAGTATTAGGATTGGTACGCACTGGCGATGCCAAGCTGTAGATAACTAAATCTACTTGACCTAAATCATGTTTTATTAATTCTAATGTTTGTGTTTTGATCTCATTAGAAAAAGCATCTCCGTTTATACTTTTTGCATATAATCCTTCTTTAGCAGCTTCTTTTTCAAACGCAGCAGAATTATACCAACCTGGTGAAGCAGTTTTACCTGCTGTTGGTGGTTTTTCAAAAAATACTCCTATTGTTGCAGCATTAGAACCAAACGCACTAGTAATACGAGACGCTAAACCAAAACCAGTTGAAGCTCCGATAACTAATACTTTTTTAGCACCTTCAATCGCTCCTTTAGATTTTACATATTCAATTTGATTTTTTACGTTTTGCTCGCATCCTTTAGGTTGTGATGTCAAACAAATAAATCCTCTCATTCTTGGTTCTATGATCATTTTTATCTTTTTATCGTTTTTTATAATTAGCTGTAAAGCGTTTTAAATCTTTTTTTTTGAGGTACAAATATAATTGTAATAAATTAGTTCAACAAGGCTTTGGCATGAATTAAAGCAGAATCTGAAACTACGGCTCCCGAAAGCATTTGCGCAATTTCGACAACACGTTCTTCAGCTGTAAGTAAAACTAATGCCGATTGAGTATCCTCTCCAACAGTAGACTTGAATACTTTGAAATGTGCATTTCCTTTAGCTGCAATTTGAGGCAAATGTGTAATAGCAAAAATCTGCATCGTTTGACTCATTTCTTTCATAATTTCTCCCATTCGTATAGCAATTTCTCCCGAAACTCCCGTATCGATTTCATCAAAAATTAAAGTAGGCAATTTAGAATATTGACCTAAAATCGCTTTGACAGACAGCATTATTCTTGACATTTCTCCACCAGAAGCAACTTTTTTTAATAGTCCAAAATCAGTTCCTTTGTTGGCAGCAAATAAGAACTGCAATTCATCTTTTCCGTTTTCAAAATAGTTGGCTGTTGGCGTTACCTTGATATCAAAACGTACATTTGGCATCCCTAATGTTGCAAGAATTGAAATCAATTTATCTGATAAAATTGGAATAGCAATTTGCCTATTGGTTAAAATTGTGGTTGCAAACACATCCAAATCTGCTGCTTTTGCCAAAATAGAAACCTTTAATATTTCAATATCTTCACCTAAATTCCCTAATTCTAAAACTGAATTATCTAGCTGATTTTGAATTTCTATTAATTCATCAACAGTTGCAACTTGATGTTTCTTTTGTAAATTATAAATTAACTGCAACTTTTGATTGATCAATTCCAATTGTGCTGGATCACTTATCAAGTTTTCTGCACTATCATTTAGTTCATTGCTAATATCATCCATTTCGATCAAAACACTCATCACTCGTTCTTGAAGTACTTGGTATTCTGGTGAAAACGAAACAATTTTTTGTAACGCCGATTTCACTTCATTCAAATTTGACAAAATACCCACCGATTCCACACTGGTAATAGCCAATGATTTATCAAGTGATTCTTTAATAATTTCAACGTTATTAAGTTTTTCAAAATCAGCTTCGAGTATTTCTTGGTCACCCGATTTTAGTTTAGCATCCAACAATTCTGTTAGTAGAAATTGATTGTATTCTTGTTCCTTATATGACTCTGCTTGTTTTTTAAGCAGCATATTCAATTTTGTTTTCTCCGATTTGTATTGTTTCAATACACCTTGGTAAGTCACAATCGTATCTGTATTATTAGCTATTGCATCAATAATCTTAAATTGTACATTCTCATCAGACAATTCCTGTGTTTGTTGCTGCGAATGAATGTCAATCAGATACAAACTCAATTCTTGTAATTCCTGAAGGTTTGCTGGACTATCATTGATAAAAGCACGAGATTTTCCAGATGGTAAAATTTCACGTCTTATAATAGTATCATCCTCATAATCTAGATCATTTGCTTCAAAAAAGGGTTTTAAGTTGTACTTCGATATTTCAAAATGTGCTTCGATAATACATTTTTCTTCTTTATTTTTTAGCGAAGTTAAATCGGCTCTTTTTCCAAGGACCAAGCCTAATGCTCCCAAAATAATTGACTTCCCTGCCCCTGTTTCTCCTGTAATTATCGAAAATCCTTTAGAGAAATCAATCGACAATTTTTCAATTAATGCGTAATTTTTTATGGATAGTGTGGTAATCATCTAATCTATTTTTAGCACCTTTGGATTAATAGTATAAAACTTTTTAGTATTTGATATTAGACCATTTACTAGAATTTAATGGAGAGGTTCTATTCAAACTTTCTGTCAAATCGGTAATATTAATACTTGGCCCCCCAGAGAAAATAGAAACAATTTCATCTGATTTGGCATCAAAAAAAACTCTTGTCAAAAAAGCATTTGGTTTTGCTGAATACAATTTATTCAAATCAATCAATGCCTCCTTAATTTTTTCTTTAGAACCTTTCAAATCTTTAGTCATCATGTCCAAACCTGTATGGTACCCTGTAATGGTAGAGCGAATTACAGAAAATGTTGGTGATAACAAATCATTAATTAAAAAATAGCGATTTTGAAAACCATCTGCTTGACTCCATCCCTTATACCCACCTTGTTGGGCAATATTGGCAATATTCTGAGCCATTACCAAATTGGCAGTTCCCGAATTTGCTTCGAAAGAGTCTTCATCGAGTCCTATTATAACATAAGCATAATAGGATATTACAGAAACTAAATTCGATTCAAAACTATTTGGATTAAAAATCAAATTCTGAAACTGTATGTATCTAAAACTAAAATCTTTATCATTGTAATTTAAAATCGGGGATGAATAAGAAGAATTATAGATCGGTCTAGACGATTGTACTTGAATAGTTGCTATAAAATCATCCGAGCTGTTGGCCGAAATGGTAATATACATCGAACAATTAATCTTTTCACTTTGTTTCAAAGCTTTACCTGTCCAATCCGTCTTATTAATAAAATCTGTCAACGAAGTTTGCAAAGTCTTATAGACTGTTTGGTTGGTATTGGCTAATTTTTCTGTATTTACAGTCACCGTACAATTTAATTGTTGCCCTTGTACGGTAGAAAAAAAAACTAGTCCAAAAAAGAGAATCCATTTATTCATAAAAATAGGCTTTTATTTTATTTAAAATATCGTCTGCAACTGCTTCCTTAGATTTTAATTCCATCGGTTCAATATTGAAATCTTTATCAATAAAGGTTACTTTATTAGTTGCTTTTTTAAATCCAGCTCCTTCATCTTGTAAAGAATTAAGAACTATCAAATCTAAGTTTTTTTTCTGAATTTTTAACTTCGCATTTTCAATTTCATTTTCTGTTTCTAAAGCAAAACCAATCAAAAATTGTTTTTCTTTGATTTCACCCAATGATAACAAAATATCTTTTGTTTTTTCTAATTCAATAGTAAATGTACTAGCTGCTTTTTTTATTTTTTGTGTTGCTACAATTTTAGGTCTGTAATCAGCTACGGCTGCAGCCGCAATTGCTACATCCATTTGAGAAAAATAAGTATGACATGCATCGTACATTTCTTGGGCAGAAACAACCGAAATTAATTTTATAGCAGAGTGATTGGTTTTGAAATGAGTTGGACCAGAAACGAGAACAACCTCAGCACCTAAATTAGCAGCACTATGCGCAATATCAAATCCCATTTTACCCGAAGAATGATTTCCTATAAAACGAACAGGATCTATCGCCTCATAAGTTGGCCCAGCAGTAATTAATATTTTCTTTCCCTTTAATGGTAATTTACTTTCCAAATCAGCTTCAATAAAAGAAACAATATTTTCCGGTTCTGCCATACGACCTTCTCCCGAAAGTCCACTAGCCAATTCCCCAGATTCTGCAGGAATAATATGATTACCAAAAGAGTTTAACTCTTTTAAACTATAAATTGTTGAGGGATGTTTGTACATATCCAAATCCATTGCGGGTGCAACATATACAGAACATTTGGCTGACAAATAGGTAGCAATAACTAGATTATCACAATTTCCACTTGCCATTTTCGATAAGGTGTTCGCTGTTGCTGGAGCGATAAGCATCAAATCGGCCCAAAGACCCAATTCAACATGATTATTCCACTCGGCTTCTTGATCACTATCATTATAAAAACTTGAAAAAACAGGATTTTTTGAAAGAGTAGCCAAAGTTAATGGCGTTACAAAATCCTTAGAAGCAGGTGTCATTATCACTTGGACATGTGCACCTGCTTTTATAAAGAGTCGTACTAATGAGGCTGTTTTATAGGCAGCAATCCCACCAGAAACACCTAGTAAAATTTTCTTACCGTTTAAAACTGACATTTTCTACGTATTATTTGTTTGAATCTCTGTGGTATATTTTACCATCTAACCATTCTTGAACTGCTAAAGCATGTGGCTTAGGCAATTTTTCATAGAATTTTGAAACCTCGATTTGCTCTTTGTTTTCAAAAACTTCTTCAAGACTGTCATTATATGTTGCAAACTCTTCTAGTTTTTCAGTCAGCTCTTTTTTTATTTCAGAGTTGATTTGGTTTGCTCTTTTAGCCATAATTGTTATCGCTTCATACACATTCCCAGTAGGTTCTTCAATAACTGTTTTATTATAAGTTATTGTATTTACTGGAGCATTTGTCTTTTTTAAATCCATGACTTTATTTTATTTAGTAAATTTTTGTAAATCTTTTTCCACTCTAGCCAACATTTCGTCTGCTTTTTCTTTGTATTTGGTATCCGCTTTAAAATTAATTAAGTTTGAATACGCTTTTTTTGCTACTATTAAACGCTCTTCCATTTTGTCTGGAACACTATTAACACCTAGTTTGTATGCCGAATCAAATCTGTAATATAGAGCTTCTTCTTTATAGGTGGTTCCTGGGAAATCATTTATAAAGTTATCCAAAGCGACTAATGCTGATTTATAATCTGAGATAGTATTATATCCTCTGGCATTTTCAAAAACTTTTTTTTCTATTTTCTCGGCTAATTGTTTCACAAGCATATTAGCTTCTGGCAAGTAAGTCGAATTTGGATAGGTATCAATAAAGATTTGTAATTTTTCAATCGCTTTATTAGTATCCGTTTGATCTAAACTATACGTTGGTGATAATTTAGAATAGCTTTTAGCTCCCAAAAAAGCAGCTTCTTCTATTTTTTCACTTTTTGGATAACTAGAAGTAAAACTTTCAAATTGATATCCTGCTAAATAAAACTGATTGGTTTTAAAATAAGCTTGTGAAAACATATAAAATAACTTTTCTGCTTGAGGTTTTCCTCTATAAGTTGTTGCAACTTGTTCAAACAAACGAATTGCTTTTGAATACTTACCTGCTTCATACAATTTAGTCCCCATTTCATATTTAACACCAATATCTTCACTTTTCAATGCTTTTTGGTACTCGTTACATGAAGTAAAGACAACTACAAGAAGTATTACTGATACAATTTTTTTCATTTAGTAATTTTATCGGTTCAATTGTTAGTTATAAAACAAAAAATAGCACCGAAGATTCGGTGCAAATTTAGGTATTAATTTAGCCATTACAAAATATTTCTTTACATCAAAAAAAAGTGGGCTTTATTTATCAAATTGAGCTACAAAAGAATCAATTCTAGAAGCCAATGACTCATCTACAGGAACTAAAGGTAAACGAACACAGTTTTCAGCAATCCCTTGTGCCTTAAACACTTGCTTAATACCCGCTGGATTACCTTGTTCAAAAATCATATCTATACAGTTTGCTAATCGGTAATGAAGTTCAAAGGCTTCATCTACCTTACGATTCAACCCCAAACGGATCATTTGTGAAAATGCAGTTGGAAAACATTGTCCAATAACGGTAATAATCCCTACTCCTCCCGCCAAAACAATAGGTAAAGCCAACATATCATCACCAGAGATTACCAAAAAATCTTTTGGCTTATTCTTAATGATCTCCATAGCTTGTACCAAATCACCGGCAGCCTCTTTTACTGCTACAATATTTTTGCAATCATTTGCTAATCGTATCACTGTTGATGGTAACATATTACTTGCTGTCCTTCCTGGAACATTGTAGATGATAACCGGAATCGGACAAGCTTCTGCTACAACTTTGTAATGTTGATAAATCCCTTCTTGTGTTGGTTTATTATAAAATGGAGAAACAGATAAAATCGCTTCAAAACTAGATAAATCTCTAGTTCTTAATTCATCGGCTACCTTCATCGTGTCGTTACCTCCTATCCCCAAAACTAGTGGCAACCTTCCGTTATTTGCGTCAACAACAGTTTTAATTACTATTTCTTTTTCTGCTGGACTAAGCGTAGCTGTCTCTGCAGTAGTTCCTAAAACTACTAAATACTCTACTCCTCCATCCACAGAAAAATTGACAATTTGAGCCAAAGCCTCTGTGTCAATTGATAAATCTGCTTTAAATGGCGTTATAAGTGCGGCTCCAGTTCCTATTAATGATTGCATGGTTAGGTTATATTTTATTTAATATTTTTAAATATCGAAACATTTCGTGAATAAAAACTTGATGATTATCGGCGTTAATTGTAACCGTTAAATCATTTAATCTTTTATCTATTGATGAGAAACCTACTTTGAAATGTGCTTTTGATTGATGGGTTATTACTAACAATACTGCTTTTTCTACATCATAATAATTAATTAATAGATCAAAATCAGTATTGACAAAATCAGCAACTGCCTTATTATTAATTTCAGCTTTCCAGTTCAAGTTGTTTGGTGTACAAACAGAATACTCTTTTCCTTCCTTCCTAGTTGCTCTGTTTTTATAAACCAGCACTTTAATATTTTCTTTCAAAATCCCTTTTGATATTATTTCTTCAATTAATTTATTTTTTTCTAAGAAATAATCCTCATCAATTAACAAACCAACTGTCTCAACAACATCAGAGCAGGCAAGGGTTCTTTCAGTCAACAAACTATTTTTTACTTTTCTTTTAACCAAAAACTCCTTTAAATAATTCCGCAGCATAATCTCTTATCTAGTGCGCAAAATTAATTAATTCTGTCACAATTTGGACAGCAAATCTAAAAAAGTAAAACGGAGATTTAAAACTTTTTGTTATATTCTTAACAGTTAAGCACGTATCCCTTGTGTTTTTTACAAAAAAAAAGCACCTCAATGAGGTACTTTTCAATATATATATTCTGTGCTGCAATTAGTTATAGATACTTTCTTTTTTGAAATGTAGTGCTAATAGGTAATATACAACTGCTCTGTGTTTATTAGAATTTGAACGACCGTATTTTTCAATAACTGCATCTATTCCTGCGTCTAATTCTGGACCGTCTGTCAAACCTAATTTTTTAATCAAAAAATTATTCTTAACAGTATCTAATTCAGACTGTTGACTACCTGCAACAGTAGAAGAATCTTTATTATAGATTGATGGACCACAACCGATTGTTACTTTTGTTAATAAATCCATATCTGGAGTTACTCCACATTTATCTTTTAAATCTGCCGCATATTTTACAATCAGCTCTTCTCTTGCACTCATAAAGTAATTTTATTTAGTTAATAATACCAAATTTAGGAAATCGTATTGATAAAAACAATTTTTAACTTACAAAAAAAACTAAATTACCACTGTAAACCTGACTAATAACCATTATTCGACAATACTATTGTACTACAATAATTCTTTAAAAAACTGTAGCAAAATGGTATCATTTTCTAATGTCGGTGTAAAAACCTCCAAAATGGATGGTTTGTCATTATTTAAAAATAAAGATTTTAATCTTGATTCTAAAGTATCAACATCAGTTGCTGAAAAATAGTCAAGACCATACATATTTGCCAAATTTACTGCCGTTAATTGATGTGAGGTTTCAAAAAAGGTATTAAACACAGGCGTCTCCTGATGTCCTGGTAAAATCCTGAAAATTCCTCCTCCTCCATTATTAATGATAATAATTTTAAAATTTTTCGGAATATAATTATTCCACAAAGCATTGCTATCATATAGGAAACTTATATCGCCAGTAATCAAAGTCGTTTGTTTGCCATTTGCCAGTGCAGCTCCTATTGCTGTCGAGGTGCTACCATCAATCCCACTCGTGCCTCGATTACAAAACACTTCGATAGACGCATCAATAGCGATCAATTGCGCGTATCGAATTGCAGAGCTATTACTTATTTGCAGCTGACTATTATGAGGTAGACCAGCCATAATTTTATCGAAAGCAACAAAATCAGAAAACGTAATTTTCCTCAAATAGTCGTCTGTTCTTTGTGTTCGTACTAGCACGACTTTACTAATTTTAGAAAAATAAGTACTCTCTACTTTCATTATCAACGGAATAAAATTATTGAAAAAGGTATTTGGGTCATCCTTAAAATGGTGCGTCAAACTTCCGAAAGTGTCATAAGCTCTATAGCTATCAATATGCCAATGATGCTGTGGTTTGTATTTTCGCAAAAAAGCCTTAATACGCTTTGAAACAATCATTCCGCCGAAAGTAATTAATATTTCTGGCTGAAAGTCAACAAAATCATTAACCGTAAAAGGAGTGATTATAGTATCTATATTCGAAATAAAATTAGAATGATGCAAGTTAGAGGTCGTTTCTGTCATCACAACAACTGAAGGATCTTTTGCTAAAAACTCAATAATTTTCTCATCAATTTGATTAGGGCTATTCACTCCTACGAGGACCAACTTTTTGGTTGAATTATTCCATATCGTAGCTTTTTCATCGAGCACCTCCTCATCTATTACCGAAGGTTCATTTTCGAAAGAAGTTACTTTTACAGCAACAGATAACTCTTGAACTATTTCATACAATGGTTCTTCAAACGGAGCATTAATATGAACTGGTCCTTTTTGAAATAGTGCAGTATCGATCGCAGCATTTATTTTTAAATCATTTTCCAAACAAACTTTTTCAATGAGATTAGCATTGTAAAGAGAGTGATTGGCATAAACATTTTCTTGTCGAACAGTTTGTCCGTCTCCTATATCAATTTTTGATTGGGGCCGGTCTGCAGAAATAACAATAAAGGGAATTTGACTATAAAAAGCCTCCGAAAATGCAGGGTAATAATTCAACAAAGCAGATCCAGAAGTACAAACTACCGCCACTGCTTGCTTAGTTTGTTGTGCTATTCCTAAAGCAAAAAAAGCAGCGCAACGCTCATCAGCAATACTATAACACGTAAAATTTGGATTATTGACAAAGCCAATCGTTAAAGGGGCGTTTCGAGATCCAGGAGAAATAACTATTTGTGTAACTCCTTTTGCCAAACACAACTCGATGATGCTTTGTGCCAAAGGTATTTTTGGGTATATCATTGTATTCATTTGAAGAAAACAAATATACAAAGTTGTCACAGCTTACATTCTATTTCTACTCAATTTTATAATGAATATAACAATTGTTTCAATTTGAAAGTTGCTGAAATAAAAAAACATACAACCTGAAAGAATATTATATTTGCAGTCTTAAACTATAAAATGGATTACACCCTATTATCTTCTCCGCTTCAAGGATTCACAGACTTTAGATTTAGAAACGCACAAAATAAATTTTTTGGAGGAATCGACACCTTTTACTCTCCTTATATTCGACTAAATGGTAAATTGGTAGTAAAACCTTCTTATGAACGTGATCTATTGCCTGAAAATAATGTTGGATTAGAAGTAATTCCGCAAGTAATTACCAATGATGTAGACGAATTTCTATTTGTTGCAAAATATGTCAAAGAATTAGGATACAAAGAATTAAATTGGAATTTAGGCTGTCCTTACCCCATGGTTACCAAATCTGGAATGGGTTCTGGACTCATAAGCAATACCGAAAAAATTAATCTTATACTTGACCGAGCTCATTCTGAAACAGATATTATTGTATCAATGAAAATGCGTTTGGGATATGAAACAGCTCAAGAAATTATTGATGTAATGCCAATACTTGATAAATACCCACTTAAAAATATTGCCATCCATGCTCGTTTGGGTAAGCAACTGTACAAAGGGGGTGTTCACTTGGATGCTTTTCAAAATTGTATTGATAGCAGCAAACACAAATTGTATTATAACGGAGACATCACCTCGGTAGCCAAGTTTCATGAAATGCAAGAACGTTTTCCTTCTATCGACCATTGGATGATTGGTAGGGCGTTGATAGCCGATCCTTTTTTACCAACAATGATCAAAAATAATACGCACGAATACCCAACTAATAAACTTGAAGTTTTTAAAGAATTTCACGATACTTTATATGAGATCTATAGCGAATCCTTATCAGGACAAACACATATTTTACTAAAAATGTATCACTTATGGGAATATTTCTCAACTACCTTCTCCAACCCTCACAAAGTGCTTAAACAAATAAAAAAAGCACAAAGTTTTAGAAATTATGATGCTGCAGTGATTGAAATTTTCAAAAAAGGATAAAGACGCCTAAAATTGAGTAAATCAACCTTTTTATGGTACATATAATTTCAAAAGATGAAATAAAAAATACTGATACATTTTACAAATTACTACAACTAAATAATTTTTACTTTTCTAAGAAAAAATAGTTTTATTTTAGATGACGATTCTGTTATTTTCCAAAACAGTAAATTAATCTTACCAATACAGACTGACTTGTTTAAAGTCACGAAATGAGTTTTGCATCTCACTATAATATTATAAAGAGAATTAAATTATACCCTATTCCTTACTACATAAATTTCAAATACATTTTTCGTAAAATAAATTGTTTTTATTACCATAAATTTGTAAATTTATCAGCTTATCCACAATTATAGTGGTTATTTCTCATAAAAAAATTAACATTTTAAATGAAGCTATATGATAGTAGGTGTTCCTAAGGAAATTAAAAACAATGAAAATCGCGTTGGAATGACACCTGCCGGTGTCTTTGAATTAGTAAAAAACAAACATACCGTTTACATACAACATACCGCTGGTATGGGAAGTGGTTTTACGGATCAAGATTTTACTGATGTTGGAGCACAAATTCTTCCTACAATTGAAGATGTTTATGCAAAAAGTGAAATGATTGTTAAAGTAAAGGAACCAATTGAGTCTGAATATGATTTAATAAAACCAAATCATATTATTTTTACCTACTTTCATTTTGCAGGTAGCGAAAAGCTAACTAGAGCCATGCTTAAAAGTAATGCTATTTGTATCGCCTACGAAACTGTAGAGGATCCAGATGGTAGCTTACCACTATTAACTCCAATGTCTGAAGTTGCAGGTAGAATGTCTATTCAAGAAGGTGCAAAATACCTTGAAAAAACATATGGCGGATTAGGAATATTATTAGGAGGTGTACCAGGTGTACCACCGGCAAAAGTATTAATCCTTGGAGCAGGAGTTGTTGGAATTCAAGCGGCCAAAAAAGCAGCAGGATTAGGAGCACAAGTTACTGTTATGGATGTCAATATGAAGAGACTTCGTTACATCAATGATGTAATGGCAAACAATGTTATCACAGAATATTCGAACGAATATAACATTCGTAAAAACATTCAGACACATGATTTAATCATTGGAGGTGTATTAGTAAAAGGTGCCAAAGCACCCAAATTAATTACTCGTGACATGCTAAAAGAAATGCGACCAGGTACTGTACTTGTAGATGTAGCCGTAGATCAAGGTGGATGTTTTGAAACTACAAAAGCAACTACTCATCAAGACCCTATTTTCATCGTTGATGACGTAGTTCATTATTGCGTAGCCAACATGCCGGGAGCAGTACCACATACTTCTACTTTGGCCTTGACAAACGTAACATTGCCGTATGTATTGCAAATTGCAAACAAAGGTTGGAAAAATGCTTGCGATACAAATGCTTCTTTAGCACTTGGATTGAATGTAGTAAATGGAGAATGCGTTTACCCAGGAATAATGGAAGGTTTCGAATAGGTTTATAAATCCATTTTTACTAAAAAGAATAATAGTGTTTGGGCGTGACCCGCTAAAAAAAGCGGGTCGGGCTATTCGCTACAAGTCCTCAACAAGTTCCGCTATCGCTACACTTGTTTGCGGGCTTTCCACACCTATCCCTCACGCAAAATCTACATAACAGACGATTATTGTTCCAAAATCACTTCTTAATATAAACTACTATTTTCAAAAAAATTATCATAAAAATACCCAGCATGATATTGATTACAATTACTACTAAGTTATGTAAAGATCTTTAAAATCAACGACCAAATATTTTTCACAGTCAGTAAGTAGTGTTATACAATTACTTTAAAATCTTATAGTTGACTTCTGTTTGGGTTATTCTATAATCGTTCTTCATACATTTTCAACAACTGAGTTACTGTATTCCAGTTGCGAATCGTAGCCGATACATTTAATTTTTTCTCAATATACTTTTGGTCAAAACGAGTTTTTCCTGCACCAACTGCATATTTAATAAAAATACGATTTTCATCAATACTTGCTTCATCTGGTTTGAATTGACTAATTCTTAAATCATTAATACTATCAGCTCGTAAAGCGGTCGAAATAAAAGCTACATATAATTTTTTAATGTCTGCATCTTTCTCTTTCAAGAAAGAATTATTAGTAAAACAAGCTACCAAGTCTGCTTTATTAATCACAATTACAGGTACTTCATGACCAAAAACCTTAAAAATTTCTTGTTTAATAAGAAAGCCTACTTTGGGTGCATTTTCTTCTTCAGCATCAACAAAAACGTTACCTGACTGAACATAAGTCACTACATTTTGAAAACCAACAGATTCCAAACAACTCTTCAAAGCCTCCATTTTTATCATGTTATGGCCAGATACGTTTATTCCTCGAAGTAATGCTAAGTGAGTTGTCATTTTTGTATTTTTATTTTGCCAAAGATATTGTCTTTTTTTTTGAAACACATGCAGAGTTATATTTTCTTTACTTTAAAAAGTAGTGTCAATACTTTCTTTCATAAAGTTGTTAGTGTCTAAATTTTATATTAAAAGGTACTTATAAATTCATTCAAATTATCATTCCTTTCTAATTTAAACTTTTTTCTAAGGCGATATCTAGAAGTGTGTACACTCTCGAAGGAAATTCCCAAAAGTGAAGCCATATCTTTACTTGAAAAATTAAGCTTAATCAGTGCACAAATTTTTAAGTCGGTTTGGCCTAGATCAGGATACTTATCTTTTAAATTGGTGTAAAAACTTTGATTAACAGCGGTAAAACGTGCTTCAAACTCTTTCCAGTTACTACTAGGAGAACCTTGAATGGTTTTTAGCATTTTATTTATCGTTCGCACATCTACATTTTCCTTATTATCGGTTAAATTAAGTTTTAAGCGTTCTATAAATTCATCTTTCTCAATTAATTGTAGTGCCGAGGTAGTTAATTCTTTATTTTTTAACTCCAATATTTCTTTGCCTTTTTGCAATTCCATTTCTTGCTTTTCTGCAATGGCTAATTTTTCATCTTTGTGTTTTCTCCTCATATTCTTGACAAATAAGAAACCAAAAGAGAGCAATGAAATGAGTATAATCGAGAATAAAACCGATTTTAAAAGCCAAACTTTTTCTTCACTTTCCAATTGTTCTATACGCTGCTTATTCAAAATTTCACGTTCTTTTTGCTTTTGTACGCGGTATTTATCGTTAATTTCAAATAGATGTTGACTATTTTTACTTCCTTTTCCAAACACATTGGCGTTAATCTTCAAAGCAAGGTTGGAGTGGTTATATGCTTTTTGAAAGTTTCCTATTTTAGCATATGTAGCGGCAAGTGCTTCATGAACCATAATCACATAATTTTCATGACTCTTATATTTGTTCGAAAAAGCAAATGATTTTTCATAATAAGTGATACTATTTGGAAGATCACCTTTCATTCTATATACCTCTCCTATCAAGTAATTGACAATGATTAAATACGAAGGATCTTTCTTTTCGAAATAAGTATTTGACTCTTGCAAACCTGCGATCGCTACCTCATATTTTTTATCTACAGCGTTCATGAAAGCCGTTTCGGTACTTATAAAATAATTAGGCGTTTTACTATTTAGTTTTTTAGAAGTGATTTGACAACTGTCTAAATATTTTCTAGCTTTTTTATAATCCCCCTTTACCCTATATAAGTTTAAAATAGAAAAGTAATCTTGTTCAAGTAATGCCAGTTTTTTAACGTCATCCAGTTTTTTATTATTTTTTGTTAAATTTAAAGAATTTTCATAATACCGTAATGCCTCTACATCGCGATCATAAAAACTGAATAGCCAACCAAGCGCTTGATAAATTATTGCTTTCGAATAATCGTCTTTTGAAGCTACTGCCAAAAACAAGGCTTTCCAATATCCATCGTATGCTTTTCCGTAATCCAAACGATGCGCAAACAAGTCAGACATATCACGTAGGTTAGCTATAACGTTTACCGTATCTTTTCGCTCTGTATTGTACTCGATACTTTTTTTATAATAATAAACGGCACTACCATAATTCGAGTAGCGTAGTTCATTTGCCTTCTCAACGTACGGATTGGTTACCGTATGATTCTGAGCAAATGTTGCATTAGAAAAAATAAATAACACTACCATAGCTATGGTAGAAAAAATAGTAGGAGAAAAATAAGTTATTGAAGAGTGTTCCCATAAATGGTAAAGCTTATTTTTTAAAATAATTTTTTGCATTTTCAATTTTGGTTAAATAGTTTGGTTGTTAGTTGGTAAAACAAAACTGAACTTTAAATGATTTATAATTAAAGTTACAATTAAGTTATAGTCTAGTAAAACTAAGGAACAAAATACTAATTATCACCATTGTTCAGTTAATGTCTAGTTCAAAAAAACGTCCTTTACCTATAATTATAAGATATTTGCCAAACAATTACTTTCATAAATATTCGTGCTAATTATTTCATTATCAACAGTAACGATCACTAATACTTAATAAATAAACAGTAATCTAAATGGTTTACCCAAAGCCGACATGTTTTTCAAAAGATTTTACCTAAAAATAATTAAAACTAATGAGTTTCATTTTCAAGATGTAAAGCCTTTTTTACCAACTGCAATAATTCAGTTTTAAATCAAAAAAATAAATAACATTTCACCTTTAAAAAACTAAACATCTACTCATTAATTAGGATAACAATGCAAATAAAACCAAAATCGATAACCACCAAATTATCCACTAAAAGAGTAGTTCAAATTGGAATCCTTAATTTGATTTCGTTTTGTTCGTACGGACAAACCAATCCATCCGAATACCAAGATTTTAATTTTAATTGGAATTTTAAATTAGAATCTCCAGTCTCAAAAGATTGGAAAAAAGTAAATCTTCCGCACGATTGGAGTATCGAAAACTCTTTTGACGGAGACAAAGGTGAAGGAGCAACTGGATACCTACTTGGCGGAATTGGATGGTACAAAAAAGACTTTGTTCAAAATCCCAATCCGAATCAAACAACCTATATTCTATTTGACGGAATTTACAATAACAGTACAGTATGGCTCAACGACAAAAATTTAGGAGATCATCCATACGGGTATTCACCATTTTTCTATGATTTAAGTTCCTATTTAAACAACAATTCCAATCAAATCAAGGTCAAAGTAGATCATTCAAGATATGCTGATAGCCGCTGGTACACTGGATCTGGTATTTACAGAAATGTAAAATTAGTAACCAAAAACAACCTACATATTCCTATTTGGGGAACTTATATCACAACTCCTCAAGTGTCTTTGCAAGAAAGCAAAGTTCACTTAGAAGTTAAGGTTAAAAACAACTTTGATAAGGATGAGACTTTTGACATCATCACAACTATACTTGATGGTAAAGGCAAAAAAGTAGCCGAGCAAACTACAAAAGGAAAAGTTAGTTCCAAGAAAGAAACAAAATTCAACATCGATACCACTGTAAAAAATCCAAAATTATGGGATGTAGTAAGTCCGAATAGGTACACGGCACAAATTAAAATTGTACAAAACGGAAAAACAGTCGATGAGAATCAGACTAAATTTGGAATTCGCACGATCAAATTTGATGCGAATACTGGTTTTTACCTAAATGGTCAAAACATGAAAATCAAAGGGGTTTGTTTGCATCATGACGCTGGTCTTGTAGGAGCTGCTGTACCAGAAGGAGTTTGGAGAAGACGCTTTGAAAAACTAAAAGAAGCTGGAGTTAACGCGATCAGAATCTCTCACAATCCAGGTTCTGATGAATTTATTTCGCTTTGTGACGAAATGGGAATAATGGTTCAAGATGAGTTTTTTGATGAATGGGACAATCCAAAAGACAAGCGTAAAAACATGAAAGAACAATCAGTAGACGCTATTACTCGCGGTTACGGTGAACATTTTCAAGAATGGGCAGAACGTGATTTAAAAAATACCATGTTAGCACATAGAAACCACCCAAGCATCATCCAATGGAGTATTGGAAATGAAATTGAATGGACATATGAAAGAAACGCACAAGCCACTAGTTTCTTTGATAATATGGATTGGAGCGGAAATTATTTCTGGTCTCTTCCTCCAAATTCTATTGAGACAATTAAGGAAAACTTACGCACCCTACCTAGGGAGAAATACGATATTGGTGAAACTGCTAAAAAACTGGCAAAGTGGACTAAAGAAATGGACACCACTAGATATGTAATTGCTAACTGTATCCTTCCGTCATCAAGTTATGAATCTGGATATGCAGATGCATTAGACATTATTGGATTCAGTTATCGTCGCGTAATGTATGATTATGGGCATAAAAACTATCCCAATAAAATCATAATGGGTACCGAAAATCTACCGCAATGGCACGAATGGAAAGCCATTATGGAGCGACCTTTTATTTCGGGGACGTATTTATGGACAGGTATTGATTATTTGGGCGAAGCCAATAAACAATGGCCCAAAAAAGGAATCGATAGTGGGATATTAGATTATGCTGGATTCGAAAAACCATCCTACCACATGATGAAATCATTATGGAATGATGCTCCTGAATTATATATTGCCACACAAAGACTGGATAAATCAATCTATAAAATTGATGAACAAACAGGAGAGCCTGTAGAAAAAACAAAAAATGGATGGGAAAATGCGCTTTGGGTTTGGCATGATGTCAACGAACATTGGGAGTACCAATCTGGAGACAAAACAATTGTCGAAATCTACTCTAACTGCGATGAAGTCGAATTGTTTTTGAACGATAAATCATTAGGGAAGAAAAAGATAAACGATTTTGACGATCATATTTACAAATGGGCCGTACCTTTTCAAGCTGGAAAATTAACTGCAAGAGGAACAAAATCAGGTAAGACGATCTCATCGGAAAGAGTTACTCCTACAGAAGCTTACCGTGTTCAATTGACATCAGACAAAACTAGCCTTTCTGCAGATGGGTATGATGTCGCACACATCGTAGCACAAGTAGTTGATAAAGACAATAACCCTGTAAAAACAGTGAATCCAACAATCACATTTTCGATTGATGGAAACGTAAAGTTACTTGGAGTAGATAATGGAGCAGTCGATAATGTTCAGGATTTTCAATCAAATACTATAACCACTTCACAAGGAAGATGTTTGCTTATTGTTCAATCGAAAAAAGGAGCAAAAGTAGACGCTACCGTTCAAATTGAAAAAGTTGTTCTTGAAAACAATAAAATAAATTTCACAGAAAAAACTAATCTCACTAGTAAAATTAAATTAAGTAATATTGTAATACCAATCAAACTACAACTATGAATATAATTAACAAAAGCGTCCTTGGATTATTAACGCTAGCAATGCCAATCTCGGCAATTGCACAGTCAACAAAATGCAAAATGGAGGAAGAAAAACAACTAAAAAAAGATGCTATCGAACTTAAAGATAAGTTAGGTATTATGGATGTCAACCACTTAAGTGCCGCTTCAAAAAGAGCCTTAAAATGGCCTAAAGATTTAGGAAACGAATGGTTTATCGAGTTTGGAAACTTACAACCGCTTAAAGGTGATTTGGCTTACGAAGAAGGTGTTGTACGAAGAGATCCTAGTGCTATCATCCAAGAAAACGGAAAATACTATGTTTGGTACACAAAAAGTACTGGTCCAACACAAGGATTTGGTGGAGATATGGCCAATGAAAAAGTATTTCCTTGGGATCGTTGCGATATTTGGTACGCAACTTCTCAAGATGGTTGGACATGGAAAGAAGAAGGAATTGCAATTCCTAGAGGTAAAAAAGGATCTTATGATGATCGTTCTGTTTTCACAGTTGAGATTATGAAATGGGATAAGAAATATTATTTATGCTACCAAACTGTTGAAGGAATCTACAACATACGAGTTCAAGAAAAAGTAGGAATGGCATGGTCTAACTCGCCAAATGGTCCTTGGACAAAATTGGATGCTCCCGTTATCGCACCTGCTCAAAATGGTGTTTGGAAAGGTACTACGGACAACCGTTTTATGGTAGAGAAAAAAGGAGATTTTGACAGCCACAAAACGCATGATCCATGTATATTACCATACAAAGGTAAATTCTATTTGTACTACAAAGGAGAGCAAATGGGTGAAGAGATGACATTTGGTGGTCGTCAGATCCGTCATGGTGTTGCCATTGCAGACAATCCACTTGGACCATATGTAAAATCACCTTATAACCCAATTAGTAATAGTGGACACGAAATTTGCGTTTGGCCTTACAACGGCGGAATCGCATCATTAATCACTACAGATGGTCCTGAAAAAAACACTATTCAATGGTCTCCTGATGGAATTAATTTTGAGATTATGGCGTCTATCAAAGATGCACCACATGCAATTGGTTTGAACAGAACAGCAGATAATGAAAAAGAGCCAACTGAGATTTTGAGATGGGGATTAACGCATGTTTATAATAGCGGTAACTATCAAAGTATCATGCGTTTCACTTCTGAAAGAAAAACAACGCACGTTGCAGCTGGTGAAAAATCAGTAAACGGAAAAACAGAGAAAGCAGAGAACATGCATAAATAAGCAGTAAATTTATTCGCATAACTGTACACTACAACTACCCTTTTGTAAACTTTTTTGAGCGCTTCTCAAAAAACATGCAAAAGGGTAGTTTCTTTTAGTTTATAGTATTAAAAATATATCGAGGCAAATAGTACGGTTGAGTAAAAAAGAAAATCTAAAATGCAAAATATATTTTTTTTCCAAAGTCAAATAAATAAAACTATTTTTGTACTCTACCTAGTATACAACAACATGACGCAAGAAAAAGAAGATTTAAAATCGAATTATAATGTTCCTAATTTAGAGAGAGGACTACAAATCATCGAATTATTAGCGATGCACCCAAAAGGACTTACTTTGTCTGAAATCCTTCAGACTTTGGATGTAACTAAATCCAGTGCTTTTCGAATAACCAATACTTTGATTTTCAAAAACTATCTTCAAAAAAACGAAACTACCAAAAAAATCACCCTTTCGAGAAAGATGTTAACCTTGGGAATTTCTTCCATGAACGAGCAAAGTATCGTCGAATTGTCGATAGATATTATGAGAGCTTTGCGTGATGAACTGAAAGAGTCAGTGATGCTAGGTGTTGTGTTAGGCAATACAGGTACCATATTGGAGCAAGTTTCTTCCTCCTACCCTGTTAAGCTTTTTGTCGAACTGGGTACACGTTTCAACCTGCACAGTTCAGTTGGAGGAAAATCTATTTTAGCCTACCTACCAGAGGAAGAAGCAAATACAATTCTGTCAACTGTTCGATTTGATAAATTCACAAAAAACACTATTACTTCAAAAAAGGAATTTAAAGCACAATTAAAAACCGTTCGAGAACTAGGGTATGCAATAGACAATGGTGAAGATATTCAAGGAATTCATTGTATTGGAGCACCTATTTTTAATGAACATGGAACACCTGTAGCTTGCCTTTGGATCACAGCGCCTCATGGTAGATTACCTCATGAAGAATTTGATAAAAAAGGAAAAATTATTTCAAAATACGCCCTCGAAATTTCAACAAAACTTGGGTATATCGAAAGATAAATATCCCGAACATAAAATTTTAAAAAGTGTTGTATCCTATACAGCACTTTTTTTTGTTTGTTTTCCACTCTTGAAACCAGTTTCTTATGCGAAAAAAAATAGCTTTTATTTAAAGTATTTTTAATACTTATTCCTATATTTGTTCAAATAAGAAACAAGTTTACTATTTGAAACAAATATAAAAATGAAAGCAACTATTTATGAAGGGAATAAAACCTTCACTGTAATTAACAAAGAAATTGAAAATCCAGCAAATGGAGAAGTACGAATCAAAGTAGCCTACGTAGGTGTATGTGGAACTGACGTGCATATCTACCACGGAATGATGGACAAGCGTGTGAGTATTCCAGAAACTATTGGACACGAAATGTCTGGTACTATTGATGCTGTAGGTGAAGGCGTTACAGGATATGCTGTTGGAGACAAAGTTGTTGTCCGCCCTTTGGATGACCGCAAAGCAAAAGCATCTGATAAAGGATTCAATCACATTTGTGAGGAATTAAAATTCATCGGAATCGATAGCCCAGGTGCTATGCAAGAATACTGGAATGTTCCAGCTTTTACACTTCACAAATTAAAAGACAATACCGACTTAAAACTAGCTGCTTTAATTGAGCCTCTTTCTGTTGCAACTCACGATGTACGTCGTAGTGGCTTGGTAAAAGGAGAAACTGCCGTCGTTTTAGGTGGTGGTCCAATCGGTTTATTAGTAGCTATGGTTGCCAAAGATGCTGGAGCACAGGTTATCATCTCTGAAGTAAACGAAAACCGTATTGCAAAAGCTAAGGAATTAGGTTTTGATGCTGTTAACCCTATCAAAATTGACTTAGTTGAATATGTAAAAGGAAAAACAGAAGGTCGTAAAGCCGATGTTGTTTTTGAAGTTGCAGGTGTTCAACCCGCGCTAGACATTATGTGTGAAGTTGCAGGAATTCGCGGTAGAATCTTAATGGTAGCGATACACGGAGAGAAAAAACCAGTGGATTTATTCAAATTTTTCTGGAAAGAATTAAGCTTAATCGGTGCTCGTGTTTACGAAAAAGAAGATTACGAAAAAGCAATCGAATTAATCACAGCAAACGAATTGCCTTTCGAACAAATGATTACAGATGTACAGCCTTTATCCAACATCCAACAAGTTTTTGAAAACATTGACAAAAACCCAGAAGGATTGAAAGTATTGATGGACTGTCAATTATAGTATTTATTGCTATTGGCTAATGGCCTTTGGCTATTAGCTTTTTGACATATAATTACCTAATAAGAAATAAACAAACGAGCCAAAAGCTACACGCTAATGGCCAAAAGCAAAAAAAACATGAGCGTTTTAGATACATTTAGTTTAAAAGGAAAAGTAGCCTTGGTTACAGGTTGTAAAAGAGGAATTGGTAAAGTAATGGCAATTGGATTGGCACAAGCAGGTGCTGATATTATTGGTGTTAGTGCTTCATTAGAAACAGAAGGAAGTGCAGTTGAAAAAGAAGTAACGGCTTTGGGTAGAAAATTCAAAGGATATACTTGTGATTTCGGTGATAGAAAAGCATTATACGCTTTCATCGAAGCAGTGAAAAAAGACTTCCCAACTATCGATATTTTGGTAAACAACGCAGGAACAATCTTGAGAGCTCCAGCTGCTGAACACCCAGACGAAATGTGGGACCAAGTGATTGAAGTAAATCAAAATGCACAGTTTATTTTAACTAGAGAAATCGGTAAAGAAATGATTGCTAGAGGAAGCGGAAAAGTAGTTTTCACGGCTTCATTATTAACGTTCCAAGGAGGAATAACTGTTCCTGGGTATGCCGCTAGTAAAGGTGCTATTGGTCAATTGACTATGGCTTTTGCTAACGAATGGGCAGGAAAAGGGGTTAATGTAAATGCAATTGCACCTGGATATATCAACACCGATAATACAGAAGCTTTGCGTAATGACCCAGTTCGTTCGGCTTCAATCTTAGGTAGAATTCCAGCAGGTCGTTGGGGAAAACCTGAAGATTTTGCAGGACCTACAGTATTTTTATGTTCAGATGCTGCTTCTTACATGCACGGTACTACGATGCTTGTTGACGGTGGATGGATGGGACGATAGAGAACCATTATCGTTCAAATGACGATTATTATATTTTAAAACAATTATCCTACAAGAATTTAAAATCTTGCAGTTAAAAAAACTTATAAAAATGGCAGAAATTAAAGAATACCAATTATTTATAAACGGCGAGTGGAGAACTTCTACTTCTGGTGATACAATTGATGTTTTAAGTCCTTCTACTGAAGAGATTGTTGCAAGAGTACAAAATGGAACGGCTGAAGAAGCTCTTGAAACATTAGCTCATGCAGATAAAGCACAAAAAGAATAGAAAAAGAAACCAGCAAGAGAAAGAGCTGATTTAATGTATAAATTCTCTAACGAAATTAAAGCTAACTCTGAATATTTAGCGCAATTAATCGTAAAAGAACAAGGTAAATTACTAAAAGTTGCTCGTTTTGAAGTTGCGGTAGCTTCTTCATTTATCGAATATGCTTGCGAAGGTGCACGTCGAATTGAAGGAGATATTATCCCTTCAGACAATGCAAACGAGCAAATTTGGATTCAAAAAGTGCCTCGTGGGGTGATTGTAGCGATTACTGCTTGGAACTTTCCATTTGCACTAGCAGCTCGTAAACTAGGACCTGCTTTAATTGCTGGAAATAGTATTGTAATCAAACCAACATCCGAAACGCCATTATCAACTTTAGAATTAGGAAACATAGCAAACAAAGTAGGTATTCCTGCTGGAGTTATCAATATTCTTACGGGTCCTGGTAGAGCTATGGGGAATGCTTTGGTAAAAAGTCCAATAACCAAAATGGTTACTATGACAGGTTCTACTCCTGTAGGGCAAGATATTGCTCGTAATGCTGCCGAAAACTTAACACATGTACAATTAGAATTAGGTGGAAAAGCCCCTTTTATCGTTTTTGCAGACGCTGATATTGATGCTGCTGTAGATGCTGCTTTACATTCTCGTTTTGACAACTGTGGTCAAGTGTGTACTTGTAACGAACGTATGTACTTACACGAAGATATTTATGATGTTTTCATGGAAAAATTTATTCCTAAAGTAAAAGCATTAAAAGTAGGTGACCCAATGTTGGAAGATACAGATATGGGACCAAAAGTTAACGCCGCCGAATTGAAAGCGATGGAGCATTTGGTAGCCGTAAATGTAAAAGAAGGGGCTACAATTGCAACTGGAGGAAACAAACCAACAGGTCCTGGATTTGAAAAAGGATATTGGTTTGAACCAACTATTTTGACCAATGTAACACAAGATATGACTATTGTTCATGAAGA
>NZ_JAOQMX010000030.1 GCF_025960985.1 Flavobacterium psychraerolatum
GCTCTTGAACTACTCCAATACTTTTTCCAGTCGCAATTTCGACAATAGCAGCCTTTACTGATGAACTTCCTATATCAAATCCTATGTAATACATTTAATTTGTTATTTAATTATTCAATTAAAAATTTTAACTTAGTAAAAATATATTATTCATTATTATTTAAGTCTAAAAATAAAAAATCCATAATTACACCTACATTAAATAACAAAATCTCTAGGAAGGCCAACTAACAACCAATCCGCTCAAAACCAGGTGATTAGAATTTTGTTTTTATTAAATACAAACATTAAAAAAAATACGTAAAGGTTTAAGTAACTTTTTTGTTCTGAATACTAAAAAGGCATTAGTTCTCAAAAAATTACTGTTGTAGCAACTCCTTTAAACATCGCGTTATCATATTATTACAAAGTCCATAATTCCGAAGTATTCTGCGTGCAAAACTATTTATGAAACAGATAAGCAACATATGAAGTTGAAAATGAAAATAAATTATCTTATTTTAGCCCATGTTACACCACTTAAAGCCAATAGAAATGATTCCTAAAATTACATTAAAAAAAATCGCAGCCGAATTTAATGTATCTATAGCTACTGTTTCTAAAGCTTTGAATGACAGCCACGACATTAGTGCCAAAACAAAAGAAAAAATAAAAAAGTTTGCTGTACAGCATCATTACAAACCCAATAAAGTAGCACTGAGTCTTTTAAATAAAAAGACTAAAACCTTAGGAGTTATTATCCCTAATATTATGAATAGTTTTTTTACAGAAGTATTTGTGGGAATTGAGGAAAAAGCTTCTGAACTAGGATACAGTTTAATCTCTTGCATTTCAAATGAGTCTTACGATAAAGAAGTAAACACAGTAGATCTATTAAAAAGCGGCACTATAGATGGCTTTATTATCTCCATCGCCGAAGAGACTCAAATAAATAAAAATTTCACTCATCTCTTTGATGCTATAAACGAAGGTGTACCTATTGTTCTTTTTGACAGAGTGACCGATGAAATCGAATGTGATAAGGTTATTGTTAATGATTTTGAAGGTGCCCGTCATGCTACCGATCATCTTATTAAAACTGGTTGTAAAAAAATTGCTGTCGTTTCTATTATTGACAATTTGAGTGTTGGAAAACTAAGAGTTGAAGGCTATAAAAAAGCATTAACTGATCATGATATTCCAATCGATGAAAAAATAATTGTTCGTTTGTCTAAAAAAGAAGATCTTGAAACAGTAATGAAAATTGTGCTTGCAAACAAAACTATTGACGGATTACTATGCCTCGAAGAAAGTTCTGCTATGCTATCTCTAGACCTTATCAAAAAAATGAATTATAGTATTCCAGATGAAATGTCCATGATCTGTTTTACCAATGGAAAACTACCTCAACATGTCACACCTACAATTACAACTATCAGTCAACATGGTAAATTCATTGGAGAAACGGCCACAAAAATGCTCGTGGAACGATTAGAAAGTAAAATAGAATTGGATTTTTCGACCAAAATTATAAAGACGAGTTTAATTCAAAGAGCATCTACCATGCCATTAATTTAAAAATAAAGATCTTCTTACTAATAGCATAAACTACCACATTAAGCTTATCAATCTATTTGTAGTGAGAGTAACCAAAAAATTGGTTCGCCTTTTACCTAGCTATTTTTAGTACTGATTTTCTACCTGAACTTTAATAACAAAGAATAATTCTCAACTGAAATATAAATTACTCCACTTCGCAATGTCCTTTATGTACAATTTTAAAATTACAGGAATTGGCAATAAAACATAATTCATTTGCTCTGGTATGCAACTCATTTGCCAGCGCTATTTGCTCCTCATTTCGAATAACAACCTGCGGAAATAACCGTACCTCAACAAAGCGTCCTGATCCATTTTCTAAAACTTCAAGAGTTGCTTCGGCCGCATCAGAATAGGATATGACTTCAATTTGGTGCTGTGCACACACATACAAATACGACATCATATGACAGGAGACCACGCTACTCAACAGTAAATCTTCTGGGTTGTACAAACTTGGATCACCTTTAAAGGCTTTGGCTGCCGAAACATTCAGAATCTCTTTTCCTTCGATAAAAACCGTGTGATTCTTAACATATCGTGTAGTTTCTTTTTTGTTCGAAAACCACTGTAGCTGCGCTTTAAAAAGATGTTTGAATGACATAGAATATTATTTTTATCAGTTTAACCAAAATTAGTGTTTTTTGTCCCTGATTGAAAGTTTAATTACAGACTTCCACATTTTTAAAATTCCAATACTTTATATGCTGTAAAACAAAAACGACCCTAAAGGCCAAAGCCATCAGGATCGTTTTAAAGAAACCAAACTACTAATCTCTAACTTTTATTTGAATGGAAACAAAACTGAATCGGTATGTTCTTTTTTCATTATGGCCAACATTTGGGCTACTATTTTTGGGTTTGCTTTCGCAATATTTTTCGTTTCCGCTGGGTCTTTCGATAAATCATACAATTGAAATTCTGGATTTTCATCTTGAGTCATATCATAGATTACACCTTTCCAATTACCTAAGCGCACGGCTTTACGTCCGCCTGTTTGCGGAAATTCCCAGTACATATAAGGATGCAATTTTTGTGCTTTTTGTCCCAATAAGGTAGGCAATAAGGATATTCCATCTGTATTTCCAATTTTTTTCTCACCAACAATCGCTGCAAAAGTTGGTTTCATATCCCAAAATGCTGAGATCACGTTTGAGCTTGTTCCTGCTTTAATTTCGTTGGGCCAAACAGCCAAAAATGGGGCACGAATTCCACCTTCATACAAATCTCTCTTTACTCCTCTTAATCCCGCAGTCCCGTCAAAAAATTCAGGATCTGCACCACCTTCTACCGCTGGACCATTATCACTTGTAAAGATCACTAAGGTATTATCTGCAATTCCTAGCTCTTCTAATTTTGACATAATTTCACCCACATAATTATCGAGCCTAGTCACCATTGTTGCGTAAACGGCATGAGGTGCCAATTGCGATGCATATTTATATTCTACCATATTTGGTCCATAATCAGATAGATAATTGTTTGGCAAAACAAAGGGGTTGTCCTCTTTGTATTTCCCTTTAAAAGCATTGTAAACAGCATCATTTGGCGAAATAATTTCAGCATGTGGTAATACAAATGGCACATAGGCAAAGAAAGGTTTTTTCTTATTTTTCACAATAAATTCCAAAGTAGCTTTCTGTATTTCATCGGGCGCATAGGTTACTTTTTCAGTATAATCATTTCCTCTCAAGAATACTTTCTCTTTATTATGCCACAAATATGGAGGGAAATAGCGGTGTGCTTTCCTTTGACAATTGTAACCATAAAATTCGTCAAAACCTTGATTTAATGGATCTCCTTCAGAATCTATAAATCCCAATCCCCACTTTCCAAAAGCACCAGTCGCATATCCTGCATTTTTAAAAATGTCTGCAATTGTAACTTCGGTACCATCCATTGCTACTTGTCCTTCAAGGTCATGACCTCTTTCGAGATTCCCACGTATAGACGTATGTCCTGTATGCAAGCCTGTAATCAGGGTAGAGCGCGATGGCGCACACACTGCAGATCCACTATAATGCTGAGTAAATTTGATTCCTCTAGCCGCTAATTTATCAATATTGGGTGTATCAAATTTCTTTTGTCCATAACAACTTAAATCGCCATATCCTAAATCATCAGCCAAAATATAGATTACATTCGGCTTAGCACTATTTTGTGCATACATAGTAAACCCTGTTAGAGACACAGCTACAATTGTAATTATTTGTTTTACTATTTTCATAATTATATTATTTTTTTGAGCATTATTTAAATTTCAAACCTGGAACAGAACCATCTGTTCTCAAAATTTCTGTCGCTTTGCCTTGGTAGTTATTTTTATCGAAAATGATATTCTTTGACGTTTTAATCGAAAAAGCGGAGTTCTCAGGAAACAACATTTTATAGGTTCCAGAGTTGGTAATCGTATTTTCCGTAAATTTCAGTCCATCAGTATTATTAACTTCCAGTATCAAGTTATCAAAATGGTTAATTATATTATTTGCAATCACAATATCTCTAAAAGCAATATTCTTACTTTCATCATCAGTTTCAAAACGAATAATTCCACGATTCAATCCACTTATATTACAATCTTGGAAAGTATTGTTTCGAATCGTCAAATCCAATGCACTCCCTGATTCATACCAATAACCACTTTCAACCGGAACCAAAATTGCTTCCATTTCGGTACTAAAAGTACAGTTCTCCACCACTATTTTTCGTGGAGTCGAAAGCAATAAGCCTCTCGCTCTGTTTCGAGTAATAATACAATTTTGAACCAATAATTCTGGATAAGCAGTAAGGTTTTCGATATAATCACCCACTTTCAAAGTAGTAGGTACTTTTTCATTAAACGTAATTATTTGGTAACGACTATTAATTTTTTCGATAGATTTCAATGTCAGCTTTCCATATTCAAAAAAAGAATGATGCAAGTTCACCAATCCAATTTCGTCATTGGGAACTCCAATACTAAAACCTTGCTGTTGGTAATGCCCCACTTTAATTCCGATTTTATTATTACCCAAAAGGTCGACAACCTCCTGATAAGTTCCGTGTACATTTACCGCATCGTCTAGTTGATTATTGAAGGTGCAATTCTTGATTTCGATTTTCCCCCTACATCCTACAAAGTGTGTTGCATCTGCCGTAGTTGAAACAATTCTACCGTTTGATGGCGTAATGTTAAAGTCATCTAATGTGATGTTTTTACTATTTTCTACAATAATACCCATACCTCCCGCATGGTGTACATCAATATTTGTAGCTATAAAATCTTTACTGGAAACGATATGAAAGGCAGGTGCCAAACGATTTTCACTTTGTTCACCTTTCATCGTCATGACATTTCCAATTTCAGGGATTTTTTTGGTATGACCTGAGACACGAACCAATCCAGGTTGCAATTGTACAGTAGTCAATTTATCCTCCATCCCTACTCTTGAATTCTCTGGGGATCGAGGGTCAACTTCGTATTTATGTTTAATATCTTTAACGTCATTTTGAATTTTGGTTTTCGTTCTCGTCGTCAATGGAGTATAGGATTCTGTGTCATAAGTCACCCCTTTGGTTTTTGGATCAAACAGAATCGTTTGACCTATACTATGCTCATAATAATCCTTAATAAAAACCAACTGACCATTTCTTATTTCATAAGGATATTCATTTGAAATTTGCATATCAAAAGTCTTTTTAACTATATCATTTGCAACTATCAAACCTTCACTATGAAAAGTCATTCCCCAGTCAATAGCTAGATTGACAATCTTAATATTTTCTGAATTTTCAACAGAGAACGGAATAATAATCCCATGAAAAATAAAAGTAGAACCCTGACCATCAATAGTCACGTTTTTCATATTGACTATCGGGAAAGCCGTTTTCACCAAACCATTATTATGATTAGAAATCTCTGCATATATTTCTAATCCCTTATCTGGATAAAAATGATAAGTCCCCTTTTCAAATTTAATCTCCGAAAATGGTTTGTCTTTCGCTGCCATAAATTGTGCTAAAACTGAAGGTGTAGCATCGGCAGCAATACTAATATCAAAGTAGACCGAATTGCCTTTTCTTGTTTGAGCCGTTCCTATAATTGCAAAAGTTGCAACATAAAAAAAAATCAAGGAAGCTAGTAATTTAGGATTGTTCTTATTCATAAAATCTAATTATTACTTTTTAGAATTGTAAAGATTCTAAATTATTCCTTAAAAAATGTAATTATCAGTAATTATATTGTCTGTAATAATATAATTAGTCATTTTATGATAGATAAACCATAATTAAAACTACTTTCTGATTCTATTACTACATCAAGGTATAACATCAAAAAAAGATAAGGTTAATTCACCCTATTCTCATATTCTATATTTATAATTGGGTATGCCCCACTAAAAAAAGCGGGTTGGATTCTCTTCTTTACAATTAAAAAGACAAGTAAGGAATATCTTTAAGGAATGGATAAATTATGAGAACAAAACAAAGTTACAGAATTGTTGTCGGGCTATCCACTCCGTTGTGGTAGATTACTTCTATTCTAAACGCGAACCTACTTTCGATTAGAAATTACTAAAAAAATGGAAAATCTCTGCATAACAAAAAAGGCTGTCCTAATTGAACAGCCTTTCTAAGTATATTAATCTATTTTAAAACAAAATAATCTGACCATCATCATCCAGCTGTACATCGCCGTCTTCATCATCACCTTCTTTGCGCTCTGGCTTTTCAGGCACAAACTCAACTGGTGGGTCATACGGTAAAGATTCTAATAAATTCACCTGCTTCAACTTATCCGTTGTCAATTGATTTCCAAGTGCTTTAAAACCTTTAACAGCGATAAAATCTTCCACATCAATGGTAATACTTTCTTTTTGTACTCCTTTTATTTTCGGAAAAACCAATTCGGCCAAGGGTCTATAATCAGTAGATACAATTTCGAGTTGCGAATTAGGATGTTCTGTTATAAATATCTCCTCTTTATTTTCGGTCTCCACCAAGAAACGCTTCAAATAATAACGTTCTTTTTCCCCATCATAATAAATCGCAGATATCGGTTTCTTCGGAATCCATTTTTCCAACACAATCATATCCGATTCAAAATGCGTAGTCAACTCAGGCGTAATTACTTTCAATTTCCCCGACTGCTGAATAATTAAGATCTTATCACTCGGTCTAAATTCACCTAGTAATTCACCTCTTGCATCTACATTCAGTCGTTGTACTGTTTCATCGTACCAAACCTTGCGTGGCAATAAAGTCGAAATTCCTTTCTCCTTAATCTCAATTTTCTTGATCGGATATTTACTAGCAATATTTCCTTTTGAAGAACGGCCTTTGATGGCCATACTTGCAAAATCAATATCAAATTTCAGTTTCTTAATACTTCCTATTTGACGCAATAATATGGTAATCACCTCAGCTTCTCCATTTGGATTGTGTGAAAAATACAAAATTTGAGAACCTTTGGTGCCATTTGTCAAATCATATGCCTTATCACGAGTCACAGCCGTTACATTAAAACGCTTGATATACGAAGGTCCCGATTTACCGTCTCGATAAATCAAGTTATAAATTGTACGCTTATCACTTTTATCAAATATAGAAATATGAATAATATCTTTCCCCACAAAGGTTTTAGCGTCTACCTTAGTAATCATCATGGTACCATCACGCATAAAAACGATCACGTCATCAATATCCGAACAATCGGTTACATATTCATCACGTTTCAAACTCGTTCCCACAAAACCTTCCGCTTTGTTTACGTACAATTTTGTGTTTCTAAGTATTACTTTGGTAGCCTCAATATCATCAAAAACACGCAATTCTGTTTTACGTTCACGTCCTTTTCCGTATTTCTCTTTTAATTTTTGAAAGTAGGCAATAGCAAAATCGGTTAAATGTGCCAAGTGGTGTTCTACTTCACGCATTTCGTCTTCCAATTTCGCAATCAAATCATCCGCTTTATCCGAGTCAAATCGAGTAATACGAATCATCGGGATTTGCGTTAAACGCTGTAAATCCTCATCGTTAATCGCTCGCACAAATGATTTCGAAAAAGGTTCAAAACGATCATACATATATTTGTAAAGCGCTTCTCTATCGGAGTACAATTTGAAATCAATATACATTTCTTCTCGAATGAATATTTTTTCGAGCGTAGAAAAGTGCCATTTGTTTTTTAATTCTTCCAGCTGAATTTCGAGTTCTTGTCGCAACAAGTCCTGTGTTCTTGCGGTAGAAATTTTTAGCATGTGTGATACTCCAATAAACAATGGTTTATTGTCTTCGATCACACAGCCCAAAGGTGCAATTGATGTTTCGCAAGCCGTAAAAGCATACAAGGCATCAATAGTCTTATCTGGAGAGATACCTGGATACATGTGAATTAAAATCTCCACATTTGCCGCCGTATTGTCCTCTATCTTTTTGACCTTGATTTTACCTTTTTCATTCGCTTTCAAGATACTATCAATCAAGGTAGTCGTATTGGTCGAAAACGGAATCTGGCTAATTACCAAGGTATTCTTGTCTAGCTGCGCAATCCTCGCACGTACACGTACACGACCGCCACGCAAACCATCATTGTAGTTTGAAATATCGGCAATTCCTTCCGTCAAGAAATCGGGATATAATGTAAAAGGCTTTCCTTTTAATATTTTAATCGACGCATCAATCAACTCATTAAAATTATGTGGCAACACTTTGGTCGAAAGTCCTACTGCAATTCCTTCTGCTCCTTGTGCAAGCAACAACGGGAATTTAACCGGAAGGTTATTCGGTTCTGCACGACGACCATCATAGGAAACACCCCAATCGGTAATCTTAGGTGAATACAATACTTCCAAGCCAAATTTAGACAAACGTGCCTCGATATATCTCGACGCTGCCGCGCTATCTCCAGTCAAAATATTTCCCCAGTTTCCCTGGCAGTCAATCAACAAATCTTTTTGACCAATTTGCACCATAGCGTCACCAATACTCGCATCCCCGTGTGGGTGATACTGCATGGTGTGCCCAACAACATTGGCTACTTTATTATAACGGCCATCATCTAGCTCTTTTAGCGAGTGCATGATACGACGTTGTACAGGTTTGAACCCATCCTCAATCGCAGGAACTGCACGCTCCAAAATAACATACGAGGCATAATCCAAAAACCAATCTTTGTACATTCCTGTAACTTTGGTTATGGTGTCACCCTCATCGTTTACATTGTCATAAAAGTGACCGCCTTCAAAATTCTTGGCATCTACTTTTATAATCTCCTCTTCTTGACTTTCGTCTGTAGATTGCTCTTCGGCGTTGTTCTCGTCGTCTGAGTTGGGGATGTTATTTTCTTCTTCTTCGTCTTTCAAAATTATTTAAATTTATTTCAGAGATTCCGTTTTCCTTTTATAAAAAACTTGCCCTACCCTATTTATGTGTTCTTTTAAACTTTCCGATTGTAATTCATTATAAACTGAGATATCAAATTTATATGGAATATAACTATCATCTAAGGCGTGCCATAATTTATTAATATCAGCTTGTTTAGGTTCTCCTAAAATGGTAATATCAATATCGGAACCTTCTCTGTAATTTCCTTTAGCACGTGAACCATAAATAATTACTTGGTCAATCGACAAACAATTGTCAATAATTTCCATGATTTCTATATGACTTTTTGGGTACAATCCAAACATTATAAAAAACTAATCATTTTATTTTCAAAATCTAAAAAAACAGCTATATAATCATTTAATATCACTTCTAGGATTTTCAAAATTTCATTCTCGTCATAGATATGTGAAGTCAAGTTTCGACTTTTAATCATATCAAACCAAATTGCTCCATCAGTAATAATCCCGACATTAAAAGCTTCTTTTACAGCGTTCTTACTCCCAAATAAATCAGTTTTGCCTTGCTCCTCCAAAAAGTCTTTCATCACCTTCCAAGACAATTCTTGCGAAACCTCAAAAGCTTGGATAACACCTTGAAGTTCTAATTCAGAAAAATCTCTTTCTTTTTGAATTGCCTTGGCATTTTTTAATTGTCTAAAGGCATTTCGAAAATGTTCAAACCTTTGTTTCCAACGTATGTCTTGATTTTCCATGCTGTAGGTTATCTATGATTTCAAAAATTTTATTACAAAATAGGCAACCGTAAATCCTCCTACAAAGGCAGCGATCACGTAAATAATTTGTTTCTTACTAAGCATTCAATTTATTTAAAAAAATTATTCTTTCTCTGCGACATCCAGTTCCACCTTCAAGTTTCTGATGATGAACTCTTGACGATCTGGGGTGTTTTTACCCATATAAAATTCCAATAACTTTTCGATCGAAGTTGCTTTATCAAGCATTACAGGCTCTAATCGAATGTCTTCTCCAATGAAAAACTGAAACTCATCTGGCGAAATCTCTCCCAATCCCTTAAATCGAGTGATCTCTGGTTTTGGCTTTAATTTTTCTATGGCATTTCGTTTCTCTTCATCAGAATAACAGTATATCGTTTCTTTTTTATTTCGAACCCTGAATAATGGCGTTTGCAAAATATACAAATGTCCATCTTTGATTAACTCAGGAAAAAACTGCAAGAAGAACGTAATCAACAACAATCGAATGTGCATACCATCGACATCGGCATCCGTTGCGATTACAATGTTGTTGTAGCGCAAATTCTCCATATCGTCTTCGATATCCAAAGCGGCTTGCAACAAATTGAATTCTTCATTTTCGTATACAATTTTCTTTGACATTCCGTAGGAGTTCAAAGGCTTACCACGCAAACTAAAAACGGCTTGCGTATTCACATCACGTGATTTGGTAATCGACCCCGAAGCCGAATCTCCCTCAGTAATAAACAAGGTGCTTTCTAGGTAACGAGGATTTTTTATATCGGCAAGATGCACGCGGCAATCTCTTAATTTCTTATTGTGTAAACTCGATTTTTTGGCTCTGTCTTTGGCTAGTTTTCGGATGCCCGACAGCTCTTTACGCTCTCTCTCGGCCTGTAAAATTTTGCGCAATAGCAAATCAGCAGTTTCGGGGTTTTTATGTAAAAAGTTATCCAATTTTGTTTTCACAAAATCATTTACAAAAGTTCGTACCGAAGGCATACCTTCCTCAGAACCCATATCGGTTGAACCTAACTTAGTTTTGGTCTGGGACTCAAAAACAGGTTCCATTACCTTTATACTCACAGCACTAACAATCGATTTACGAATATCAGATGGTTCAAAGTTTTTATTATAAAACTCACGAATGGTTTTCACAATCGCCTCTCTGTACGCTACCAAATGTGTCCCCCCTTGAGTGGTGTTTTGACCGTTTACAAAAGAGTGGTATTCTTCACTGTATTGCGATTTGCTGTGTGTCATCGCAATCTCAATATCTTCTCCTTTAAGGTGAATAATCGGATATACTTTGTCTTCTTCTGCTATATTTTCATCTAATAAATCACGTAAACCATTGTCTGAAAAATATTTTTCGCCATTGAATATAATGGTCAAACCTGCATTTAGGTAGCAGTAATTTTTCAGCATTTTGATCACATACTCATATCTGAATTTGTAATTCTTAAAAATCGCTTCGTCTGGAATAAACGTTACTTTCGTTCCTTTGCGTTTGGTGGTATCAATAACCTCTTCTTCGGCAACCAAATTACCAGCTGAAAATTCTGCTGCTTTTTGTTTCTCTTCACGAACCGATTCTACTCTGAAATAATTGGACAAAGCATTTACCGCCTTGGTACCAACTCCATTCAAACCCACCGATTTTTTAAAGGCTAGCGAATCGTACTTTCCTCCCGTGTTCATTTTCGAAACTACGTCAATGACTTTCCCAAGCGGAATTCCACGACCGTAATCACGTACAGCAACGGTTTTGTCTTTAATCGAAACTTCAATCGTTTTTCCTGCACCCATGACAAATTCATCGATACAGTTATCCATCACCTCTTTTAATAAGATATAAATACCATCATCTGGCGACGAACCATCTCCAAGCTTACCAATATACATCCCAGGACGCATACGGATATGTTCTTTCCAGTCGAGTGATCGAATGTTATCTTCGGTATATTGATTTTGATCTGACATTTTGGAATTTTAACGATTTGGTGCTAATATAACACTTCTCGAACTATTTTGAAAGTAGCACGAATCAAAGTTATTAAGAATGATATTGACAACGAAAAAATTAAGGATTAAAGGAAATGGGATTAAGGAATTAGGATTTGCGATTGAGGATTTGGGTTGCGTGCTTAAAAATTAGCAACAATGTCTTTTAATTCCTTATCGAATTCTGGATTTGAAATAACTCCTTTTTCTTCGTCAAAATTATCATTGAAATTTGGTAACGAAAAAACACCTTTCAATTCTGTTCCAAAACGAGGGAAAGCAGCTTTTGCAATCTCTAATACCGAAGCTCCACCTCTACCACCTGGCGAAGTTGCCATTAAAAGCATACGTTTTTGTTGGAAAACTTCTTTCTGGATTCGGGTGCACCAGTCGAATATGTTTTTGAAAGTAGCGGAGTAATTCCCATTGTGTTCTGCCATTGAAACTACTAAAACATCAGCAGCTGCAATCTTATTCAAAAAAGCTTGCGCCATTTGATGCTGTCCTATCTGTACCTCAACATCTACACTAAAATTAGGCATCTCAAAATCATTTAAATCCAAAACTTCAACTTGGGCGTTATCGAACAAACTAGCGGCATAGGTTGCGAGTTTTTTATTAATCGAATTTTTACTTGAACTGGCTGCAAAGGCTATTATTTTCATGTTTTTTTATTATAAATGTATAAAAAAACAATAAACTAAACTACTCTGTAACCTTGAAACTGAATGAAAGAGTTTCTCAATCTGAAGAAATTTTCGGAATTCAATCTAAGCCAAAAAATCCTACCTCAACCAGATAACACACATCGCTTATATTGGCATCGCACGACAGTACCTTTTAGTCTAAATAGAATTCAAATTGAAAAGACTTCGAAAAGAATACGTGCAATATCTATTTTATTTTACTGTAATTAACTGTGCATTTGATTAGTAGTAATAGTTGGATGATGAGTTTGCGGGCCTAATCTAAATCTTAAATTTATTTTTTATGTTTCAAAAAATTAAAATAACTAAATGCTGCACCTTTAAAAGACGTTTCCTCTAAAGTCTTTTTTTTATCCCTTTCTTTTTTAATAACTCTCCTTTTTATTCCCTTTAATTCAAATGGAAGGCGTTTTAATTGAATCCGTCTTCTTTTATCTAAATATTTTAATTGTGTAGTTGTAATTTTGTTTGTTTCTAATTTTTTAAAACCATTAGTCCAACATAATGCTTGGCTTTCTGGAACTTTATGATTTAATATGTCAATTCTTCCAACTGACATAGAAATTAATTTTTGTTGTAAAGTCGCTCCTAGTTGATTAACTGATTTTCTTGAATGTTTTTCTTCAATTATATCAGTGTATTTTAATTTCCCTAAAGATTTCAACATGTTTTGAGCTGTATCAGTTTGTTTTTTTGTCTCTTTTTTAAGAGTAGCTTTTCTAACCCTAATTCTACCATAAAAGTCAACTTGATAACCAACAAAAGAAACCCAAGGCACATTATCCTTACCCAAATGTTTATTCCCCCAAAAAAAAGGTTCTTTTGATTTATTTTCCCAGAATTTCAGACTATTTATTTTTTGTTTATAATCTATAGTTTTTTTAGGGTCATGATAAAGAAGAAAATTATCACGCAGACCCTTCATGAAAACGTGTAATGTATCACTACAAGCATCTTGACTTTTATGCATTAAAATCATATCGTCGCAATATCTTAAATAAAAAACATCTGGTTTGTGGTTTAACACTTTTTCATCAACATTATGCAAAATCAAATTTGAAATAAAACATGATATTGCATTTCCTTGAGGAACTCCTAACAAATAATTCGAAGTGTAATTAACTCCAAATTCTTGATTTAATTCCTTTTCAACCCAGTCAAAATTACCAGAAGGAAGACCTCTAGAAATAAACCATTGAGGATTAGAATTTAAAGATAAAATGTCCTTTTGAAATGAAAATGAAGACAAAAACAACTTAAAAATAATTTTGGCTTTACTATCTAAAACAATCTTCTTTGTAGACTCAATATTCAAAGATAAATCATTAAAAATTTTTAGTAGATATTCATGTTGGACAGTGTCAAAAAATTTTTGAATATCACATTCTGCAACCCATAAATCTTTTTCTTTAGTTCGATTATTTAAAATAGCCTGAATACAATCATGATGAGTAGGTATTTTATTCTGTTTATCTTTAGCTCTAAATGCATAAGAGCAATCTAAAAATGAATGTTCAAAAAATTGAGTAAGATATTTTGCAGTCAAGGAACAAATAATCTTATCCTCAATGTTATATAATGCTATTGGTCGACAGATAAGTACATTATTTTTATATTTTTTTTTAATCCCACGTATTTCTGGTCTAGTCATCTGAAAATTTGAATTCTCTACATTAAACACTATATTTTGAATATTCTCAATATAAGTCACGAGATTCTCATACCATTTAGGAGCTTGCATTACTCCTTTTTCAATATTTTCTTTAGTTTTTGTAAATGTTTTATGTAGTCTTAATTCATTTATCTTTATACTACTATTACATGACTTTCGTTCTGATTGATTAAGTTCAATCCATTGTCTTCGGCTAGGAAATAAATCTTGAAGTATTTTAAATTCTAAGTTACTCTCTGAACTTAAAATTTTATTTGTGGATTGATGCAAACTTATGTCTCTAAACATATGCTTTTCATGCCTTTTATTTGCAGCCTTTGCTCTATATTTGCATAAAACACGTAGAATATTGTCAGTTGAAAAAAAAGAATTAAAATTCATTATTAAAAAATTAAAAGCGTAGACTGTAGTAATATAATAGGTGATACATAAATGTGAGTCAAAGTAAAAAAATATCAGGACCCATAGGACTCGTTGGATTTTTCGGTTTTAACCTAGTTAGCGGAAACTAACATCCTGCAAAATATAATGCATTTCTGCACTGTCTAGCTACGCTTTCAACAAATGTAGGTATTTTTAGATTAATAGTATGAGAAAACTTTCATCAATAAGAGTTACAAAATTTAACAGCTTAAAAAACACTCAAAATTATTCAAATATAACGATGTTTGATGAGCTTAATCATATAAAAAATGGCACTTATAAAGATATTGTTCAAACCTGTAGAGAAGCACTAAAACAAAATGACAAAGAATTATATAATAAGTTAAAGAGTAATTTACCCGCAGTAACTTTTTGTGGTGAATTTAAAGGAAGAAAGGCAATTGATATTGTTGTATATAACAATTTAATGATCTTAGATATAGATGACCTTTCTTCAAATGATTTTCTCAACATCAAAAAAAACATCTCAAATGATAAATATGTACTTTCATTATGGGATTCTCCCTCCGGTAGTGGTATTAAATGCTTAATTAAAATTGATAGTTCAATTGAAAAACATAAAGGGATTTTTAATTCATTAAGTGTTTATTTTTTAGAAAATTATCAAATCATCTTAGACCAAAGTGGAAAAGATATTTCAAGATTATGCTTTTCATCTTGGGATGAAAACATATACTACAATCATGATTCGGAAATTTATATTGATTACATAGATTTTAAAGAAGAAAAGCAAAAAAACAACAAACCTTTAAAACCGGTAACCTTAGCAAAAAGTGCTTATGCTACAGAAGGACTTAATAAGAAAAGTGATCGCTTTTTAATGAAAAAAATTATTGAGTATCTAATCAAAAAAAACATCTCCATTACTTCTAATTTTGATTCGTGGGTAAAAATCGCATTAGCACTATCATATTCATTTAGTTATGATGTTGGTGAAAAATATTTCTTGAGTCTATGTAGATTAGACTTAGACAAACATAATGAAGAAAAATCTATTCTATTATTACAAAATTGTTATAACAATAGAAAAATAAATTTAGATGAAACAATATCGTTCGCAACTATAATTTTCTTTGCCAAAGAGAATGGATTCATAATTAAAAATCAATTAAAAAAATGATAAAAACTATAACAATTGAAAGATTTAAAAATATTAAAAAAATTAAACTAGATCTAGAAAACATCAACATACTTGTTGGTTCAAATAATGCGGGTAAAAGTTCTATTCTTCAAAGTATTCAATTTGCAGTTGCTATAGCACAAACAACATCATTAGAAGAATTTGGAAAGACAAAATGGATTACCAACAAATTATCAACATCCCTTACGGCAAATCAAATTATTTATTCTCCTGTGCGTGATATATACGCACTTGGTTACGGTGGTTCATTAAGTCAAGACAAACAAAAATGTATAAGCGTTAAACTTGAAGATGCTGACAGCAATGACATTGCAACTTTCTTATTAAGAAAAGGAAGGAATAAAAATCTATTGACAGAAATTGAAGGTATGACTTTAGGAAATCCTATCAGAGATTTAGAAAACCCATATTCTATTTATGTGCCTGGATTGTCTGGAATTCCTCCTTTTGAAGAACTTAAGAGTGAAGGTTTAGTAAGAAGAATGGCAGCTAAAGGAGATGCCAACAATGTTTTTAGAAATGTATTATGGTTATTATTTCAAGATTCAACAAAATGGGATGCTTTTTTAAGCGATTTCAAAGATATTTTTAAAGACCTGGAAATTAAGATATCGTTCAATCAATTAAAAGATGAATATTTAAACGTTTATATTAAGTCCGACAAAAATAAAACCTACCCCATAGATTCATTTGGAACTGGTGTACTGCAAATAATTCAAGTACTTTCATACATACACCTTTATAATCCAAAAATTTTAATTCTAGATGAACCTGACAGTCATTTACACCCTAGTAATCAACGTGTTCTTGCAGAAAAATTAAACGAAATTACTCTACGTCTAAATTTTCAAATAATTATCAGTACTCATTCTCGTCATCTACTTGATTCTTTTAGAGAATATGCAAAAGTAAATTGGATATCTAATGGTGAAATTAAAAATGAAGAATATGATTTCATAAGTGTATTACTTGAAATCGGAGCTTTGGATAGAGGTGATGTTTTAAATGGTAATGTAAAATGTGTTGTATTTACCGAAGATAGTAAAACTGAATTCTTAGAAAATATCCTAATTGTCAATGGATTTAATATGACTGAAACACAAATTTGGTCTTACGATGGTTGTTCTAAAATTGAAACTGCAATTATTTTGGCCGCATTTATAAAAGAAAAAGCTCCCAGCACTAAAATTTTAATCCATCGCGACAGTGATTATTTAGATAAAAAATCTTGTACAGAAATTGAATTAAAAGCAAATAAAGCAGATATTGAAATTTTTTTTACAGTAGGAACTGATATTGAATCTCATTATTTAAATCCTAATCATATTCATAAATCATATGATAATTTAACACTTAGCCAAATAACTACTGCTTTAGCTCAATCTACAAATGAAATAAAAGAAAAATCATTAGAAATATTTATTAACAATAGAAGTACCTTGGCATTAAGCATTCAGTATTCTGGTGGTGAAAAAATAAACCCAGGAAAAATATCTGCTCAATGTAACTCTGAATATGATGCAAATACTATAAGATATAGGCACGGTAAAAAAGTATTTAAAGATTTAAAAAACAGACTCCAAAAATTAGGAGGTCAGCGAAATATCATTGAACCAAGTGACTATTTAAAACATGTTACATTAGAAGAAATAAAAGAGAAAATCTGGCACTAAGTTTTTGCTTACGAATTTCAAACATGTTTTTTTAACACTAATATTTGCTTATCCCTCTTCACTCCTATCATAGATTTTTATTCAATTATTATAGATGTGAAAATATGACCGAGACCGCAATCTTCCGGGTTTTACTTAAAAACTCGAGGATCTCCAAACCGAGCATTTGCGTAAGAGATTAAACCTGTTTTTCAGAGATAGATTTTATCACAACAGCCCACAAAAAAAACCGCAAAATCACTTTTGCGGGTTCTCTTAATATTCTTTATTCTTTATTCTTTATCTGAGTTAAGATTTACACGTTAAAACGGAAGTGCATTACATCACCATCTTTTACGATATACTCTTTTCCTTCTACTTTGAATTTCCCTGCTTCTTTACATTTAGCTTCAGAACCGTAGTGAACGAAATCTTCGTAAGCGATTACTTCGGCACGGATGAATCCTTTTTCGAAATCGGTATGGATTACTCCCGCTGCTTGTGGCGCAGTTGATCCAATGTTGATTGTCCAAGCACGAACTTCTTTTACACCTGCTGTAAAATACGTTTGTTGTTTCAATAATTTGTAAGCAGCACGAATTAAAACAGATGCTCCAGGCTCTGTTAACCCCATGTCTTCAAGAAAAACTTGACGCTCTTCAAAACTTTCCAATTCTGTGATATCTGCTTCGGCACCTACTGAAAGGATGATTACTTCGGCATCTTCGTCTTTTACTAATTCTTTAACTAGGTCAACGTATTTGTTTCCGTTTACTGCTGAGTTTTCGTCAACATTACATACATACAAAACTGGTTTAGCTGTAATTAATTGAAACGATTCCATTAAAACCTCTTCGTCATTGCTTTGTGGTGTAATAGTACGAGCTGATTTCGCTTGTAATAATGCTTCACGTACACGATCCAATAATGCTTTTTCGGTAATTGCTTCTTTGTTTCCTGTTTTTGCAGCACGGTTTACTTTTTCTAAACGCTTGTCTACCGTTTCCAAATCTTTCAATTGTAACTCGATATCAATCGTTTCTTTGTCACGAATTGGGTTTACATTTCCGTCTACGTGAACGATGTTATCATTGTCAAAACAACGCAAAACGTGAATAATAGCGTTACATTCTCTAATGTTTCCAAGAAATTGATTTCCTAATCCTTCTCCTTTACTTGCACCTTTTACCAAACCTGCAATATCTACGATATCTACCGTTGCCATTTGCACACGCTCTGGTTTAACCAATTCTTCCAATTTATTGATACGTGGATCTGGTACATTTACTACACCAATATTAGGCTCAATAGTACAGAAAGGAAAGTTGGCACTTTGCGCTTTTGCATTTGATAAACAATTAAAAAGGGTTGATTTTCCAACATTAGGTAATCCTACAATTCCTGCTTTCATGGTATATATATTTTAGAGTTCATACCTTAATTATAGATATGCTTTGAAAAACTTCATTTTAAAAGTTTGCAAATATACCATTTAAAAAATGCTTTACCCATTTTAATTTGGAGTTTAAAATAATTTTCACCCCTTTTTTGCATATTTAATAATATTTAGACTTTTAATACATAATTTAACATTTAAACATTAAAAACTGTATTTTTAACAATTATTCACATAATAAAACGTTAAAACTATAGTATCTTGCACTTTAAATTCTAAAAATAAAAATATGAAAAAAATTTACCTGATAATTTTACTCTTTAACATCAGCTTTCTTTTTGCTCAAAAAAGCATCACTGGAGTAGTTAAAGATTCAAACGGAAGTAGCCTACCTGGTGTTAATATTATTGAAAAAGGAACTAACAAAGGGGTCTCTACCGATTTTGATGGTAGATATAAAATAAATGTAAAAGAGGGAGCAACACTAGTTTATAGCTACATTGGTTACACAACAGTAGAAAAACCAGCTACAGGAACGATCCTAAACATTACACTAAAATCTGAAGGTGGAGAACTCTTGAACGACATTTTAATTGTTGGGTCTAGAAATTCAAAAAGAACCGTTGTAAATTCTGCTGTTCCAATTGATATTATTAATGTAAAAGACATTACTACTCAAAGTGGTAAAATGGAAATTAACGAATTATTACAATATGTTGCTCCATCGTTTAACGCCAACAAACAATCTGGTTCTGATGGATCGGATCATGTTGACCCTGCATCGTTAAGAGGACTAGGACCTGACCAGACCTTAGTTTTAATTAACGGTAAGAGGAGACACCAATCGTCACTGATCAACCTTTTTGGTACTCGTGGACGTGGAAATACAGGAACAGATTTGAATGCAATTCCTGCAAGTTCAATTAAAAGAATCGAAATTCTGAGAGATGGTGCTGCTGCTCAATATGGGTCTGACGCTATCGCTGGTGTTGTCAATATCGTACTTAATGATAATGTTGATGAATTTACAGGATCGGTTACTTATGGAGTTTACAACACAAACGCCAAAGGAGACTTTCCTGAAGGAACTGCTAATACAAAAAACTACAGATTAGACCTTAATGGAAACGGAAACTCTGTTGGTAAAAATCAATCGTTTGATGGTGGATCTGTAAAAGTTGGTGCTAACTACGGAGTTGCTATTGGCGACAAAGGAGGTTTTGCCAATTTCACTACAGAATATATTAACAAAAACAAAACACTTAGACCTGGTTTTGACTTTAGAAAAGGATTTGGAGAAGCTGCAATTCAAAGTTTCAATATGTTTGCCAACATGATGGTTCCAGTATCTGACAAAACAGAATTCTACGCTTTTGGTGGTCGAAATTTTAGAGATACAGACGCGTATGCTTTTACACGTAATGATGGAGCTAGAGTAGTAGAAACAATTTACCCAGGAGGATACAGCCCAAGAATTACTTCAAACATTTTGGACAATTCACTTGCGGTTGGTTTTAGAACTACTACAACGGGTGGATGGAAACTAGACTTTAGTAATACCAACGGGAAAAATCTTTTTCATTACTACGTAAAAGGAACTTTAAATGCTTCGTTAGAAAATGCTTCGCCTACTGACTTTGATGCTGGTGGACATAGCTTGACACAAAACACAACAAATCTTGACATCTCTAAAAACTATGATATTCTAGAAGGTTTCAACGTTGCCTTTGGAAGTGAGTACAGAACAGAGAAATTCACCATTTTTGCTGGAGAAGAAGGATCATATTCTACATATGACACCAACGGAAGAGTAATTACAGATCCTACTACGCAATCTGCCCCAATAATTCCTAATCCAGATTACGATTCAACAAAACCAATATCCTCAGACAACCCTGTAACATTAAGTAGACCGGGAGGTTCTCAAGGTTTTCCTGGTTATAGCCCTGCAAATGCAGTTGATAAAACCAGATCCAACGTTTCTTTGTACTCTGATTTAGAATTAGACGTGACCAAAGCATTTTTAGTAAGTGGAGCCGTTCGTTTTGAGCATTACAGTGATTTTGGTAGTACATTGAATGGAAAACTAGCAGCTAGATTGAAAGTAAACAACCATATTAATGTAAGAGGATCTGTAAGCACTGGATTTAGAGCACCATCTTTGGCTCAGGTATATTACAATTTACGTTTCACCAACTTTAATGCGGGAGGTGCATCTGAAGTTTTATTATCTCCAAACAGTAGTCCCGTGACCAAAGCATTTGGTATAAACAAATTAAATGAAGAGCGCGCATTAAATACTTCATTGGGATTCACTGCTAATTTTGGTGACTTTACCGCTACAGTTGATGGATATTATATCAAAGTAAAAGACCGTATCGTCTTGACTGGTTATTTTGACGCAAAAGTATTCAATCTAGGAGTTGACAAAGCACAATTTTTTGTAAACGGTGCAGATACTCAAACAAAAGGATTGGATTTAGTTTTTGCTTGGAAAAAGAAAATTGGAGCTCAGACTTTTGGCGCTACCTTGGTAGGAAACATCAATGACATGAAAATAACAAAAGTAAAAAACGGAAGTCTTGATGAGCAAATTTTCTTTGGAGAAAGAGAAAAAGCTTTCCTTTTGGCATCTGCTCCAGCAAGTAAATTTGGGCTAAACCTTAGCTACCAAAAAAATAAGCTAAATGCTGGATTGGCTTTCACTCGTTTTAGCGAAATAAAACTACTAGATTACCAAGCTATCGAACCAACTATCAATTATGCAAGTTTCGATGAAAAAATCAAATTGGCTGCTGATATCTATACTGCCAAAATAACTACTGATTTAACAGTGGGTTACAAATTGACAAAAGCAACAAAATTGAGCATTGGAGCAAACAACTTATTCAATATTTACCCTGACCAACAAGACGACTGGGTTGAAGGTGGTGGTTATTGGGATGCCGTTCAAATGGGATTTGGAGGAGCTTACTACTATGCTAGACTTGGTCTTAATTTCTAAAATCAATTCATAAATTAAAAACAATGTCATCCTGCTGCCTTCAAAAACTTCAAATAGAAGATTTAAAAAGCATCAGGATGACCTTTTTTATTTTACCGTTCTACCCGCAAAACAACTTAGAGTCAGCTGAATTATTCCATTTAATTCGAAAAAAGTAAGTATTACAATCGGATAACCATAGTAGAATCAAAAAAATTATACTTCTTGCTCAATCAAAAAAAAGCATAAAAAAATCCTGAATTCACATTCAGGATTTTTTTTTATTGTTAAAAATTCAACTATTCGTTATGCAAAAATGCTTTTCTGCTTAATAACGTTTCATCGTCTTCTACATGATTGTCATCTGGAATACAACAGTCAACAGGACATACAGCAGCACATTGAGGCTCATCATGAAACCCTTTACACTCTGTACATTTTCCTGGTACAATATAATACACTTCATCTGAAACTGGAGTTTGAGCATCATCTGCATCAACCTCTGTCCCATCAGCAAGGATTACTTTTCCAGTTAATTTGGTACCATCTTTATATCTCCAATCGTCAGCACCTTCATAGATTGCTGTATTTGGACATTCTGGTTCACATGCACCACAGTTGATACATTCGTCTGTTATGATAATTGCCATTTTGTTCTTTAATTTATGATTTTCAAAGTTAAATGTTTCCTGCCAAAAACATTTGACACAAGACTTTTGACTTTCGACTTATTAAATCTTACTTTTGTGCAAAATTACAATCAAAACATTTCATAAACAAACATTATGACATTAGAAAACAAAAAAAATGCTTTTATTGAATTAGGGAAATTCTTGTCTCAGTTTTCCGAAGCCGAAAACACTCCAAAAGAAGGTGTTTTGGGCAATGCCGTTTTTTTTGATTCTTTTGCAGATTTGATTCTGCTAACGCAATCTCACAACGGTTGGTACACTCCCGAGCATGTTCATTTTGCCTTGCGATCTTGGGCAGAGGCATTAACCAAAGAAAACCTTGACACTTGGTTAGACACCTATGACTTCAGCACTATTAACTCAAAGAGAGTTGCTTTAATTTTGGCTGGAAACATTCCATTGGTTGGATTCCATGATTTTTTATCGGTTATCATTTCTGGACATGAAGCGGTAATTAAATTATCATCAAATGACCAACATTTATTGCCATTTTTATCTAAATACTTAATTCATGTACAACCAGATTTAGCTTCAAAAATAACATTCACCGAAGGTAGATTAACAAATTTTGACACTGTAATTGCCACCGGAAGCAACAACACAGCTCGTTATTTTGAATATTATTTTAAAGATAAACCATCTATTATTCGAAAAAGCCGCAACTCAATAGCCGTTTTGGATGGAAATGAAAGCAAAGAACAATTAGTCGCTTTAGGAGAAGATATATTTAGGTATTTTGGACTAGGTTGCCGTAATGTATCAAAGCTTTTTGTACCCAAAGGTTATGTATTTGATCCCTTTTTTGAAGCCATGTTCGAATACCAAGATGTAATTCATTACGAAAAATATGCTAACAATTACGATTACAACAAAGCCGTATTCTTGATGAGTAATTTCAAATTGCTAGACAATGGATTTTTGACTATCAAAGAAGATGTAAGTCATGCCTCTCCTATTTCGAGTCTTTTTTATGAGTTTTATGAAGATTTGGCTGATTTACAGAAAAAGCTAGAAATAGAAGAAGAAAACATACAATGTATAGTGAGCAATAATCTTATAGCAAACAGCATTGACTTTGGACAGACACAACATCCTAAATTATGGGATTACGCAGATAATATCGATACTATATCGTTTTTGTTAATAACATAATCAAAATTTTAATAATTATTATGAATTATTTAATGCTTATTAAAGTACTATTACCGAAATTTGCATTTTAATTTTTTGGACACAAACTACACCATGAAAAAACACAACTACAGCGCAGGACCATCAATTTTACCACAAGAAGTTTTTGAAAAATCAGCTCAAGCTATATTAGATTTCAATAATTCAGGATTGTCGATTTTAGAAATTTCGCACCGAAGTAAAGATTTCGTAGCTGTAATGGACGAAGCACGTACCCTAGCATTAGAATTGTTAAACCTTACAGGTAAAGGCTACCAAGCTCTTTTTCTTGCTGGTGGTGCAAGTACGGAATTCTTGAGAACTCCATACAACTTGATGAAAGAAAACGGAAAAGCGGCTTACTTAGATTCAGGAACTTGGGCAACTGCAGCTATAAAAGAAGCAAAATTCTTTGGAGAAACAGTTATCGTAGCTTCGTCAAAAGATGACAATTACAATAATGTACCTAAAGGATATGAAATTCCTGCTGATGCAGATTATTTTCACTGTACATCAAACAATACCATTTTTGGTACTCAAATGAAATCATTTCCAAAAACCAATGTACCGGTTGTTTGCGATATGAGTTCGGATATATTCTCAAGAGTAATTGATTTTACACAATTTGATATCATTTATGCTGGTGCTCAAAAGAATATGGGACCTGCTGGAGCTACTTTGGTAGTTATCAAAGAAGAAATTCTTGGTAAAAACGGAAGAGACATTCCAAGCATCTTAGATTATTCAAAACATATTAAAGCAGAGAGTATGTTTAACACACCTCCTGTTTTCCCTGTTTATGTTTCATTATTGACATTGAGATGGATTAAAGAAAAAGGTGGAGTTGCAGCTGTTGAGAAATTAAACAATGCAAAAGCAGCTTTACTATACGGAGAAATCGACAGAAACCCATTGTTCAAAGGAGCAGCAGTTACTGAAGATCGTTCTAATATGAATGCTACTTTCTTGTTGAACAACCCAGAGCATACAGAAACATTTGATAAAATGTGGAAAGAAGCTGGTATTTCTGGAATTCCAGGACACCGTTCAGTAGGTGGTTATAGAGCTTCTATCTACAACGCTATGCCAATTGAAAGCGTTCAGGTTTTGGTTGATGTGATGCAAGCTTTGGAGAAAAACGTTTAATAATTCTGTACAAAGAATTACAATCGTTGACGACAATTAAAAACGATAAAGGAATCTAGCCCCGATAGCAGTGGAAATCCTTTTTATTTTTTCTTTTAAAAATAAAAAGATTGAAACGGATAGCGGGAAATAGCTCCTAATAAATATAATTAATTTGAGATTACGACTCTTTTGTAACTCGCAATGAAATAAAAATGAAAGTATTAGCAAATGACGGAATTTCACAAAGTGGAATTGCAGCTTTAGAAAAAGGTGGTTTTGAAGTAATCACTGCAAAAGTAGCGCAAGAACAAGTAGCTAACTATATCAACGAAAATAACGTAAGCGTTATTTTGGTTCGTAGTGCGACTAAAGTTCGTAAAGATATTATTGATGCTTGTCCTGGAATCAAAATCATCGGTCGTGGTGGTGTTGGTATGGATAACATTGATGTTGAGTACGCAAAAAGCAAAGGAATCAACGTAATCAATACTCCAGCATCTTCATCTGAATCTGTTGCTGAATTGGTATTTGGTCACTTATTTTCTGGTGTTCGTTTCTTGCATGATTCTAACAGAAACATGCCATTGGAAGGGGATACTAAATTCAACGATTTGAAAAAAGCGTATGCTGACGGCGTTGAATTAAGAGGAAAAACTTTGGGTATTGTAGGTATTGGTCGTATTGGTCAAGCTACTGCAAAAATGGCTCTTGGTTTGGGTATGAAAGTTATCGCTGCCGATAGCTTTATTCCTCAAGTTGACGTAAAAGTGGAATTCTTTGACGGACAATCTATTACTACTACTATTGTTTCTCAATCTTTGGAATCTTTGTTCCAAGAGGCTGACTTCATTACATTGCACGTTCCTGCTCAAAACGGTTATATCGTTTCTGAAAAAGAATTTGCGATGATGAAAGATGGCGTTGGAATTGTAAACTGTGCTCGTGGTGGTGTAATCAACGAAGTTGATTTGGTTGCTGCTTTGGACAGTGGAAAAGTTGCTTTTGCAGGTTTGGACGTTTTTGAAAATGAACCAACTCCAGCGACTCAATTATTGATGCATTCAAAAATCTCTTTAACTCCACATATTGGAGCTGCAACTGGAGAGGCACAAGATAGAATTGGAACTGAATTGGCGTCTCAAATCATTGCTTTGATTGGATAATTAGCGTTAATTTATTATTATATTAAAGAGGATTAGTTATGAAAATTAGCTAATCCTCTTTTTTTTTGCTAGATTTGACTTACGATTTTTTTTTAATTAAAACACAATATAAAACTATGTTTGAACAATTAACACAATTAGCACAACAATTTGGAGTAGATTCAGTAATTAATAACGCTGCTGTTCCGAACGAAAAAAACGAAGCCGTTATAGGGGAAGCAAGTAATTCGGTAATTAGCGGATTGCAAAAAATTGTAGCCGATGGTGGTATTGATCAACTAGTAGGATTATTTCAAGGCAACAATGCACAAGATGCAAGTAACCCAGTTGTGCAAAAATTGACACAACAACTTTCTGGAAACTTAGGTTCAAAACTTGGTTTGGACAGTGGAGCTGCTGCTGGAGTTGCTGCAAAATTAATTCCACAAATCTTGGGATCTCTAGTAGGAAAAGCAAAAGACCCGAATGACTCAAGTTTTCAAATTAACGATATCATTAGTGCTATTTCTGGTGGTGGTGACAATAGCGGAATTATGGATGCTATTTCAAAATATGGTGGACAATTTGGTTTAGACCAAAATGGAGATGGAAAAGTAGACGTAGCAGACGCTATGGACCTAGCTTCTAAAAAAGGATTAGGTGGAATGCTTGGTGGTCTTTTTGGAAAATAAAATTACAAAATCAATATATCAAAAGAGTGTCTGAATTCCAGATGCTCTTTTTTTGTATATAACAGTCAGATATGATTTGGATTATTTTTTGTAATTTTATGGTAAATCAGCAATTTATTTCCAATGAAAAAAGGATTCTTACTTTTCGGTCTTGTTTTGCTTCTGCATATTAGCTGCACCAGCACAAAAACGGTTGTATCTCCCATCCTTTCAAATAAACCTATTAATGATACCGTAAAAATAGTTAATGACTCTTTGCAATACGAAGTGATCATTATTGACAACGGGTATAGCACTTGGCTCAACAGTAGAGCCCTTCCCCGTAATTATCATTCGCAACAATTTTTGGAAATAAAAAATCAATTTTACATTAACGAGTGGAACAACCGTGTTTTACAACCACAGCGTTTCGATCCCCATTTATATGAAATGAACATTAATTATAACCCCACAATCAATTATGGCTATGAAGTAAATTACCTTATCTACAATTACATGATTTATTTTCAAAATACCTTTAAACAAAAACTTTATGGTAATGTTCCTCTAAGATAATGTTCTTATATTTGTAATCATTATAAATAAAATGAAGAAATTAAAAGAACGTTGGGGCATTGAATCAAACATTCAATTGACAATTATATTTATCGTTTTTGCTATCACAGGTTCTACATCGGCTTGGTTATCCCGCTATGCTTGTGATTGGCTAGGATTAACCAAAACCAATTTGGGATTAGTCTACACTCCTGTCCGCCTCATTCTCATCTTTCCTATCTATCAAATTTTATTGGTATTAATTGGTTTGTTATTTGGACAATTCAAATTCTTTTGGACTTTTGAAAAAAAAATGTTACGCAGTATGGGCTTAGGTTTTTTATTTAAAGCATAAGTCATATTCTGGTAGAAATTCAAATTCTTTAGGAAACGAAGAGAAACACTTCCCAATAGTATCCTAAAATTGAATCGATCTTGCAAAAACATGAAAGTGTTTACAGTGTGGATTGCTACCTTTTTCATAAATTTGACCAAAAATAAATCCATTGATACGAATTTTTCAAATTATAACATTTTTTTTGCTCGCTTTTAGCGCAAATACGCTAATTGCTCAAACACCAAAAAAAATCATCATCGAACATTCTGACTTTGCAGATGCAAATGAAGCCGAAATGCCCGATGCTTTTTTACTTACTGGAAACGTAAGTGTTAAACATGACGGAATTGTACTTACTTGTAACAAAGCTTATTTTTTTAAAAGTGAAAATTATATCAAAGCTTTTGGAAATGTGCAAATAGTACAAGGAGATACTTTGTTTCTAAATAGTAAATATGCAGAATATAATGGGAACATGAAGCAAGCTTTTGCAACAGGCAATGCCGTTATGAGTTCACCTGATGCAACATTGGCGACAGACACAATCAATTTCAATAGAAACTCTCAGGAAGTCTATTACAACACTCAAGGTACCATTACGAACCGAGACAATATATTAAAATCAAAATCAGGACGTTATTATGTTACCGAAAAGAAGTTTCAATTTCTAACCTCGGTTACTATTACCAATCCCAAATACGTCATTAAATCCAACCATCTGGATTATTACAGTAATTCTGGTCACTCCTATCTTTTTGGTCCCTCAACTATCACCAGTAAAGAGAATTTCATTTACACCGAAAAAGGGTTTTATGATACCAAAAAGAACTTAGCTCATTTTCTACGAAAATCATATATCAAATATGACGATCGAAGGATTGAAGGAGATAGCTTGTATTATGATCGAAATAAAGAATTTGCCTCTGCTACCCGTAATGTAAAAATTACAGACACTATTAATAAAGGAATTATAAAAGGGCATTATGCCGAAATGTATAAAAAGAAAGACTCCTTATTTGTAACCAAAAGAGCAGTCGCTATTAATTTAGTTGATAAAGATTCAGTATACATTCACGGAAAAAAATTAATGGTTACAGGTCCTGAAGGCAGTAGAATAATTAGAGCCTTCAACAACGTACGCTTTTACAAAGTTGATATGAGTGGAAAATGTGACTCTCTACATTCAAGCTCTAAAGATGCACTAACAAAACTGATAGGAAATCCTATTCTATGGAATGGTGAAAACCAAATTACAGGTGACATTATGCACTTAATAGGAGATAATAACACCCAAAAACTTGATTCTTTAAAAGTTCTCAATAATACTTTTATGGTCTCTCGGGATACTCTAGGCACGGGATATAATCAAGTCAAGGGACTCAATTTGTACGGTAAATTTCAAGAAGGAAAACTCCATGAAGTAGATGTTGTCAAAAATGCTGAAGTTGTCTATTATATGCGTAATGACGAAACAGAATTGATTGGAATCAATAAAAATGTCAGCAGTAGGATTAACATGATATTAGAGAACAATACCGCCGAAACGATCACCTTTTTCAAACAAGTTGACGGAACAATTTATCCAGACGCAGATTTATCACCATACGATCGTGTATTAAAAGGAATGAAATGGAGAGGTGATGAGCGAATAAAATCTAAAGATGATATTTTCTCTGATGAAGAAAACGAACTCAATAACAAGTTGATAAAAGAAGGTGAGATTGACCAAGCTAAGGAAAATATCCCTATGAAAATCAGGAAAGAAACCTTGAATTACGACAAGAAGAAAAAGAAGAAATAATTTAAGTTTCTAGTACTTATTCTATAAATAAAAAAACTTAGTGAACCTTGCTACAAGCAAAATTCTCTTGGTAGTTAAATCAAAATACAATTGGAATCAGATTTTAAAAAATATCAAGCACAGACATCACCATACCCGCTAGGAATGGAAGTTTCACATGCCGTAGGATCTTATATTTACGATACTAGTAATAAAAAATATTTAGATTTTGTAGCCGGGGTATCTGCTTGTACTTTGGGACACCAACATCCTAGAGTAAACCAAGCAATTAAGGATCAATTGGATAAATATTCACATGTGATGGTGTATGGCGAGTATTCACAAAGTCCTGCAGTTGAATATTGTAAATTGATGGCCTCCATTCTACCAGAACCATTAAACAAAACGTATTTGGTCAACTCTGGAACCGAAGCAATAGAAGGATCATTAAAACTAGCACGCCGAGTTACAGGACGAAGTCAATTAATTTCTTGCCATAATGCTTATCATGGAAACACTATGGGATCGATGAGTGTGATGGGATTTGAAGAACGCAAACAACCCTTTCGCCCATTACTCCCAGATGTAGATTTCATCACCTTTAACAACGAAGAAGATTTAAAAAAAATCACTACCAAAACAGCTGGAATACTACTTGAAACCATTCAAGGAGGTGCTGGATTCATAGAACCACATAACGACTTCATGAAAAAGGTACGCCAACGTTGTACCGATGTAGGGGCAATGATGATTCTAGATGAAATCCAACCTGGTTTTGGTCGAACAGGAAAATTATTTGGTTTTCAGAATTACGATTTGGTACCAGACATCGTTGTAATGGGAAAAGGAATGGGAGGCGGCATGCCGGTGGGCGCCTTTACCTCTTCAGCAGAAATGATGGATTTACTTAGCGACAATCCCAAACTAGGACACATTACAACCTTCGGCGGTCATCCTGTCATAGCGGCAGCGTGTTTGGCAACATTACAAGAATTAATCGAAACCGACCTAATGCAAGAAGCATTGGAGAAAGAAAAACTCTTCCGATCGCTTTTGGTACATCCTTTGATAGAGGAAATACGAGGTAAAGGATTAATGCTTGCCGTAATGACCAAGAATGCAGACATTACAAATGAAGTAATATTAAGATGTCAAGAAAGAGGACTCATACTATTCTGGCTACTTTTTGAAGGCTGTGCCATACGTATAACACCTCCTTTAACAATTTCTGAAAGTGAAATTAGAGAAGGATGTACAATTCTAAAAGCAGTAATGGATGAAGTAGCTCAATTACAATAACAAACAGAACACCAACCACAACAGACTACCAAAAGGATTGTTAATTAAATTGTTCACAACAATTCTGATTTTTCTTCCTCATAAAAGTAATGATGCCTAACTTTAAATAGGCTAAATTCTAAACAACAACAGTATGCAATTAAGCGACGAAGAAGAAAATTACAACTTATCGCTATCTAAATTTGAGTCCATGTTGAAAACCAATAAGGTCTTCTTTTTTGACTCTGAAGAATTTGAAGAAATCATTCTTCACTATTTAGATATGGGTAAAACTGCTCTAGCAAAAAAAGCCCTTAAATTAGCATTAGACCAACATCCAAAATCAACAGGTTTGAAATTGGTACAAGTAGAAATGTTAATTTTTGAGGAAAAACTCGAAATAGCCGAAAAATTGCTCACCGAACTTTATGCGATTGAGCCTAACAATGAAGAAATTTATATTCAAAAGGCCAATATATGCTCGAAGAGAGACCAACATGAAAAAGCAGTTGAATATCTTACCATAGCATTAAAATTCACAGAGGATTATGCTGATGTGTACAACCTTATCGGAATGGAATATCTATTTATGGATAATCTGGAACAGGCAAAAGATAATTTCATCAAGTGCCTTGAAGAAGATATCGAAGATCAATCTGCTTTATACAATGTTGTTTATTGCTTTGAATTTCTGGATCAAAACCTTGAAGCAATAACCTATCTAGAACAGTATATTGACAAAAATCCATACAGCGAAATCGCTTGGCATCAAAAAGGACGCTTGCATTATGGCTTAAAAAACTATGAAGAATCTATCATCGCATTTGAGTATGCGACATTGATTGATGAAGATTTCTTGGGTGCTTACATGGAAAAAGCCAAAGCTTATGAACGTTTAAAACAATACGACAAAGCAATCGAAAGTTACGAACGTACGATTGAACTCGATGATCCAACTTCATATGCACTAATGCGAATTGGAAAATGCCATGAAAAATTAGGCAACACAGCACTTGCTTTAAAATATTATAATGATACTGTTCATGAAGACCCATTACTAGATAAGGGATGGATTGCCATAACAGACTTTTATGTGAGGCAAGATAATTTCCAAAAAGCTTTATTTTTTGTCAACAAAGCATTGGCCATTGACAATCAAAACAAGTTGTATTGGAAGCGTTTTGCAAACATAAACAAACAAATGAACTTTTTTGAAGAAGCAGAGTTTGGCTATCGAAAGGCAGTTGAATTTGGCGATACAGAAATGGATACTTGGTTATTTTGGGTAGACCTCCTATTGTTTTTGGGAGAATTTGACAGCGCCATTATCACATTACTTCAGGCTACTGAATTCTATCCTGAATCAAATGAAATAGAATATCGTTTAGCAGGTTTGTACTTTATGGTACAAGATACAACCAAAGCAAAATTTCACTTAAGCAATGCTTTACGCCTTAATTTTGATAATTACATATTACTAGAAGATATATTCCCTGTAGTTTGGGCAAAAAAAAGTGTTCGAAACTATATAGACAAACATAAAAAAGAATAATGGAAACCATTAACAAAAAACGATTCGGTTTATTAGGGAAAAATATTAGCTATTCTTTTTCAAGAGGATATTTTACTGAAAAATTTAAGACTGGTAATTTTGAAGGCTGTAGTTACGAAAACTTTGATCTACCCGATATAACGACATTTCCAAACATCATAAATGATAATAATGAGGAAATAAAAGGAATCAATGTCACCATTCCGTATAAAGAATTGGTGATTCAATACTTAGACAAGTTGTCTAAAAAAGCCGCTAAAATTGGTGCAGTTAATACCATTAAAATCACCAAAAAAGGTAAATTAAAAGGTTATAATACGGATTACTATGGATTCAAAAAATCATTACAACCGTTATTGCAACCTCACCACAAGAAAGCACTTATTTTAGGCACTGGTGGTGCATCTAAAGGAGTTGCATTTGCTCTTGGTGAATTGGGAATAGCATACACGTTTGTATCAAGGAATCTTAAAGAGAATACTATTAATTATAGCCAACTCAACGAAGAAACCTTCAAACATTACCATATCATAATTAATTGTACCCCTGTTGGAACAAGTCCAGATATTGATGCTTGCCCAGCAATTCCTTATGACTTTTTCACACAACAACATATTGCATATGATTTAATTTATAATCCTGCGGAGACAACATTTCTACAAAAAGCAAAAGCCAAAGGCGCACAAATCAAAAACGGATTAAGAATGCTTGAATTACAAGCTGAAAAATCTTGGGAGATTTGGAATAAGTAATATTTATTATAACCATATCAATCGAACATAAAAAAACCGCTTAGAGAACTTTCTAAGCGGTTTTTACTTTTATGCTAAAATAAGATTACAATCCCATTTTTTCTTTCAAAGCTTTTTTATCTGCAGACATTTCCAAAGCACCATAAACACTAATAAGTGTATTTGCTACATCTTTGTTTGTTGGATCTATTTCCAAACCTTTTACCAATAATGGAACAACACTTTGATATAGTTTTTTCTTTTCTGCTTTTAATACTTCGTATCTTTTATTGTCTTTATCAGATGTACCTAATTTATTCATTTCTGCATTAAGAGGAGTTTCAGCTTCTAACTTCAAACCTACCAAGTTAATGTATGCATTCATGTATTTAGGATCAACCTCAATAGCTTTATTATAATACATTTCTGCATCAGCTAGATTCTTTGCAGTAGCACTTACTACACCTAAATTAAATAACAAATCAGCATCATTTGGTTTTTTTGCTAAAATTTCAGTAACCAGTTTTTTATAAGAAACAAAATCTTTTGTTTCTAAATATAAATTTGCTTCAGTCATCGCCAAGGAAGTATCATCTGGATTTAATGTTCTTGCTTCAACAATCACTTTTTTAGCCTCTTCCATCTTCTTTTGTTGTACTAATATTAAGGCAATATTTTTCACAATCTCCCCTTCTTTTGAATCGACAACTTCAACTCTAGGCTTATCATAAGTTTTCAACTTAATCATTCTATCTCTGTCCTCTTTTGAAGCAAATGAATCTTCTTTACCAGTAAGGACACTAGTAGCCACATAAGTCTTTGATTTACCTGTAAAATGAATTTTTCTTAATTCTTGTAAGTCAGAAAGAGCACCGTCAAAATCTTTAGCATTTAATTTAAAGCTTGAAGCATAATACAAGTTTAGAGTGTCTTTTTTATCCAATTCATATGCTTCATAAAGCTTCTCTGCTCCTTCTTTATATTTATCAACTTTAGAATCCGCAATAGCTCCAGTCACCAACTTATCTTTAACTTTAGAGATTACTTTTTGAACTTCAGCTGTATATTCTTGCTTACCCGATTTTTTTTCGATAGCAATTACTTCTTTTGCTGCATTTGCTGCCAACGATAAATTCTTATCTACATCAACATTTTTATCTGCCGCATCCATGTAAACGGTTTCTCTCAAGTAATAATATTGTGCTTTTTCAGCATCAGAAGCATTTGCCAAAACGGATTCTACTTGATTTAATAAATCAGGAACTTCTTCTATTTTCCCTTTTTTAATTGCTTTTTCCGCCGCTTTTAATTGATCTTTTTGAGCAAAAGTAGCTACCGATACCAACAAAGCTGATGCTAGTAATACATTTTTAGCCTTCATAAATAAATTATTTTAAAAAATTAGTTTGTTTGTTTTCCTTTTAATATTAAGATTCGTCTTCATCATCTGAATCATCTTCGCTCTCTTCCTCTTCAATTTCATCATCTTCAGAATCGTCGTCTTCGTCTTCAGCACCTTCGTCTTCTAGTACTTCTAATACTGGTTTAACGCGCTCTATTATTTCTGCTTCGATTACATTACCATCTTCATCAACAACAACCTCTTCTGCATCATCTTTCATTACTTTTGTAACCGCTGCGATAGAATCTTTACCTTTCAGGTTAATTAATTTCACACCTTGAGTCGCACGACCCATCACACGTAAATCTTCAATAGCCATTCTGATTGTCAATCCAGATTTATTGATAATCATTAAATCATCAGCATCTGTAACGGCATTAATTGAGATTAGCGGTCCTGTTTTATCAGTGATATTAAGTGTTTTCACTCCTTTACCACCACGATTAGTAATACGATAAACATCTTCTCCGTCATCATCAACTAATTTAGTACGTTTACCATATCCATTTGCAGTAACAACTAATACTTGCGTATCGTTTACAGCATCTTTATCTACAGTAACCATGCCAATCACTTCATCATTATCATCTTTAAGTGAGATTCCACGTACTCCAGAAGCCGTTCTTCCCATTGGTCGCGTTTTCGTTTCTTCAAAACGAACTAATTTACCAGACTTAACAGCTAGTATTATTTGACTTTCACCATTAGTTAATTTTGCTTCTAATAATTCATCTCCTTCTTTAATAGTAATTGCAGCAACCCCATTAACTCTAGGTTTAGAATATTTCTCTAAAGAAGTTTTCTTAACCTGTCCTTTCTTGGTTACCATAACTAAATTATGAGACGTAATATAATCCTTATCTTTAAGATCTTGGGTACAGATAAATGCTTTCACTTTATCATCACTTTCGATATTCACTAAGTTTTGAATCGCTCTACCTTTGGCTGTTTTACTTCCTTCTGGTATTTCATACACACGCATCCAGAAACATTTACCTTTTTGCGTAAAGAACATCATGTATTGATGGTTTGTAGCTACAAACATATGCTCCAAGAAATCTTGATCTCTTGTTCCTGCACTTTTCTGTCCTACACCACCTCTATTTTGAGTTTTGTATTCGGTCAGGTTAGTACGTTTAATGTAACCTGCATGCGAGATCGTAATTACTACATTCTCATCTGCAATTAAATCTTCGATACTAACATCGCCTCCTGCATATTCGATAACAGAACGACGTTCATCCCCGTATTTTTCGCGAATTTCTTCCAATTCTTCTTTAATCAATGCAATTCTAAGATTCACATCTGCTAACAAAGCTCTTAAGTGCTCAATTAACTTCATGATTTCGTCGTATTCCGTTCGTAGCTTATCTTGCTCAAGACCGGTTAATTGACGTAAACGCATTTCAACGATAGCACGAGACTGAATATCAGACAATTTAAATCTTTCGATTAATTTCTCTCTTGCTTCTTCCGTACTTTTCGAAGCTTTAATCAAGGCAATAACTTCATCAATATTATCAGAAGCGATAATTAAACCTTCTAAAATATGTGCTCTTGCTTCGGCTTTCTTTAGTTCAAATTGTGTTCTACGAACTACAACATCATGACGGTGCTCAACAAAATGATGAATCATATCCTTTAGATTCAACATCTCAGGACGCCCTTTTACTAGAGCAATATTATTAACACTAAAAGAAGATTGTAGCTGCGTGTACTTATATAAGGTATTCAAAACTACATTTGGAGTCGCATCACGTTTTAGAATATAAACGATACGCATTCCATTTCTATCCGATTCGTCACGAATATTAGCAATACCTTCAATTTTTTTATCATTTACCAAGTCAGCTGTACGCTTGATCATATCTGCCTTATTGACTTGATATGGAATTTCGGTCACGATGATACATTCTCTACCGTCCACTTCTTCAAAACCAACTTTGGCGCGCATTACTACTCTACCTCTACCTGTTTTAAAAGCTTCACGTACTCCGTCATATCCATAAATCACACCTCCGGTAGGGAAATCTGGTGCTTTTATATAAGTCATCAGTTCATCAATTTCAATATCGTTATTGTCCATATAGGCCAATGTTCCATTGATAACCTCTGTTAAATTGTGTGGAGGCATATTGGTTGCCATACCTACTGCAATACCTGTTGCACCGTTAATCAACAAAGTTGGAACACGGGTTGGCATCACTTTTGGCTCATATAAAGTATCATCAAAGTTCAATTGAAAATCAACTGTTTCTTTTTCGATATCTGCCATTATTTCTTCAGAAATCTTACGCATTCTAGCCTCAGTATAACGCATTGCAGCTGGACTATCTCCATCTACAGAACCGAAGTTACCTTGACCATCTACTAATAAATAACGCATACTCCACTCTTGGGCCATACGAACCATCGCGTCATATACAGAGGTATCTCCATGAGGGTGATACTTTCCTAGAACTTCCCCAACAATTCTAGCGGATTTTTTATGGGCTTTATTTGAAAAAACTCCTAAATCATACATCCCGTAAAGAACTCTTCGATGAACAGGCTTTAAACCATCTCTAACATCTGGAAGCGCTCTGGATACAATAACCGACATCGAATAATCAATGTAAGCTGATTTCATTTCATCTTCTATGTTAATAGGAATTAACTTTTCTCCTTCAGACATAAGTTGTTATATTAAATATTATATTAGTTTCAAAACGTGCCAATATACAGCTTTTTGAATTTTTTTAAGGCTTTTTAGACCACTAATTTAAACGATTTATCAACAACTATATTTTTTTTTGTTTACTAAATTAACAATTGTTTTACTGATTTTAGTTATTTTTTTTGTCAATTAGCTGACAAGACCAGATAAAGGAATGGTTTTTGGATTTAAAATACTAAATCACTAAATTTACTGATACCAAATAAACATTATGGATGATAATTTTTCACCTAGAGTAAAAGACGTCATTACCTATAGCAAAGAAGAAGCTTTGCGATTAGGGCATGACTTTATAGGAACTGAGCATTTGATGCTTGGAATCCTAAGGGATGGTAACGGAAAAGCTATAAAAATATTAAATAATCTTTCTGTAGATTTAGATCATCTGCGGAAAAAAGTAGAAATTTTAAGCCCTGCAACCCAAAGTACAGAGACAAATATCGAGAAAAAAAACTTACATTTAACACGTCAGGCTGAACGTGCTTTAAAAACTACCTTTCTTGAGGCAAAGGTTTTCCAGAGTACCTCAATTAGTACCGCTCATTTGTTGCTTTGTATACTTAGAAACGAAAATGACCCTACAACCAAGCTACTAAATAAACTAAAAATAGATTATGATGTAGCTAAAGAACAATATTTAAATATGACACCAAACGAAGAAGAATTTTTAGAAAATTTGCCTAGAGCGACTGATTCATATAATGACGATTTAGGACAAGATGACAGTCTAAAAGAAGGAAATTTCAATAATCCAGCCAATAAGTCTAACAAAAAATCAAAGACTCCAGTATTGGACAACTTTGGGAGAGATTTAACAGAGATGGCAGAAGAAGGAAAACTGGACCCTGTTGTAGGACGTGAAAAGGAAATTGAACGTGTAAGCCAAATTTTGAGCCGACGCAAAAAGAATAATCCATTACTAATTGGAGAACCAGGTGTGGGGAAATCTGCTATTGCAGAAGGTCTAGCACTTCGTATCATTCAAAAGAAAGTATCACGTATTCTTTTTAACAAACGTGTCGTTACTCTAGATTTAGCTAGTTTAGTTGCTGGTACAAAATATAGAGGACAGTTTGAAGAGCGAATGAAAGCGGTTATGAATGAGTTAGAAAAAAATGATGATATCATTCTTTTTATTGACGAAATTCATACCATCGTAGGTGCTGGTGGAGCAACTGGCTCACTTGACGCATCCAACATGTTCAAGCCTGCTCTTGCAAGAGGTGAAATTCAGTGTATTGGTGCTACTACTCTTGATGAGTACCGACAATATATTGAAAAAGATGGTGCATTGGAGCGACGTTTTCAAAAAATCATTGTTGAGCCAACTTCTGTTGATGAAACGATTTTGATTTTGAATAACATCAAAAATAAATACGAAGACCACCATAATGTAATCTATTCACAAGAAGCTATTGAAGCTTGCGTAAAATTGACAAACCGCTATATGTCGGAACGTTTTTTACCAGACAAAGCTATTGACGCTTTGGATGAGGCAGGATCAAGAGTACACATCACCAATATTGAAGTTCCAAAACAAATTTTAGACCTGGAGCGTCAATTAGAAGAGATTCGTGAGCTTAAAAATGTTGTTGTCAAAAAACAAAAATATGAAGAGGCAGCGAAATTAAGGGATGATGAGAAAAAATTAGAAAAAGATCTTGCAATTGCTCAAGAGCAATGGGAAGAGGATGCTAAAAATAATCGCATTGAGGTTACAGAAGACAATGTTGCCGATGTTGTCTCTATGATGACTGGTATTCCAGTGAATCGTATTGCTCAAACGGAAAGCAACAAACTAGCTAAACTACCTGAATTAATTGAAAGCAAAGTTATCGGACAAAATGAAGCCGTTACCAAAATTGCTCGTTCTATTCAAAGAAATAGAGCTGGATTGAAAGATCCAAACAGACCAATTGGTTCCTTTATTTTCTTGGGGCAAACTGGTGTTGGTAAAACGCAATTGGCCAAAGTTCTTGCCAAAGAATTATTCGATTCTGAGGATGCATTAGTTCGTATTGATATGAGTGAATACATGGAAAAATTTGCAATTTCAAGATTAGTTGGTGCACCTCCGGGATATGTTGGCTACGAAGAAGGTGGTCAATTAACCGAGAAAGTACGTCGTAAACCTTATGCCGTTGTATTATTGGATGAGATTGAAAAAGCACATCCAGATGTATTCAACATGTTATTGCAAGTACTTGATGATGGTTTCTTGACCGATAGTTTAGGTCGAAAAATTGATTTTAAGAATACTATTATCATTATGACATCAAATGTTGGTGCACGCCAGTTGAAAGATTTTGGACAAGGTGTAGGGTTTGGTACAGCTGCCAAAGTAGCACAAGCAGATGACAATTCGAAAAGTATTATTGAAAATGCTTTAAAGAAAACTTTTGCTCCTGAATTCTTGAACAGAATTGATGATGTAATTGTATTCAATGCACTTGAAAAAGAAGACATCAATTTGATTATCGAAATTGAGTTAAAGAAATTATACGAAAGAGTTGCCGAATTAGGATATACTTTAAAATTATCAGACAAAGCTAAAAGCTTTATAGCAGACAAAGGTTTCGACAAACAATTTGGAGCAAGACCCTTAAAAAGAGCCATCCAAAAGTATGTTGAAGATAGCCTAGCTGAAGAAATCATAACCTCTAAAATCAATTCTGGAGATGATATTTTTATGGATATTGAAGATGGAGCACAAGAATTAACCGTAGAAATTCACAAAGCAAACGAAGCTACCAAAGAATAATATTTTTAATTAAATTAAGATATAAACCCGTTACGTTTTATTAACATAACGGGTTTGTTTATTTTATCTTTTTTCAGTTTAAAATTAAGAAACAATAACTACTTTTACCCTCTACAAACTCTCTATCATTCAAAATAAATAAAATATGTCACAAGATAAAGTCATACTCGGAAGCGAAGAATGGTGTTCATTTCCAGAATTAGGAATACCAACTATTAAAGCAAGGGTTGATTCGGGTGCAAAAACATCTGCGCTTCACGCTGTAAATATTGCACCATTTATAAAAAATGAAGCCAACTGGGTTAAGTTTGATATAAATCCAATTCAAAACAATCAAAAAACGGTTATTCATTGTGAGGCTCCTTTAATTGATAAGAGAATTGTAAAAAGTTCAAGTGGCTTTAGGGAGCAACGCTATGTTATTCAATCAACTCTAGAAATTGGAGATGACAAATGGGATATCGAAATGACATTAACCAATCGTGACTCGATGGGATATAGAATGCTTTTGGGACGTGAAGCTATGAGTGGAAGAGTTTTGGTCGATCCAGAGCAACAATATCTTTTGGGACAACCTACTCCCGAAAACTTAAAAGAACTATATAAAAATTCTGAAAAAGCGACTACAGGTTTGCGCATCGGAGTTTTGGCTAGCAATCCAGAATTGTATAGTAACAAACGAATCATGGAAGCAGGCGAAATGAGAGGTCATGAAATGCACTTTTTGAATATCAAAGAATGCTATATGAAACTAGATGCCGAAAAACCAGAAATACATTATCGCGGCGGAATCATCTTAAATAAATTTGATGCCATTATTCCAAGAATTCGCCCTAGTGCTACCTTTTACGGTTGTACATTGACACGTCAATTTGAAGCTTTGAACGTATATTGTTTGAATTCTTCAATGGCAATTACGCAATCTCGTGACAAATTGTATTCGCTACAATTATTACTTCATAGTGGGATTGGAATTCCTACAACAGGATTTGCAAACTCACCATTAGACACTAATGATTTAATTAAAATGGTTGGAGGACCACCATTAATCGTAAAATTACTAGAGGGAACTCAGGGTAAAGGAGTTGTATTAGCTGAAACAAAAAAAGCAGCAGAAAGTGTGATCAATGCCTTCAAAAGCCTTAATGCTAATATCTTAGTACAAGAATTCATAAAAGAAGCAAATGGAAAAGATTTGCGTCTGTTTGTGATTGATGGAAAAGTAGTTGCTACAATTCAAAGAGAAGCGATGCCAGGAGAATTTAGAGCCAACATTCACTTAGGTGGTACAGCCTCTATCATCAAGCCTACAACAGAAGAAAAACGAATTGCAATCAAAGCTGCCAAAGCAATGGACCTTAAAGTTGCGGGAGTAGACATCATTCGTTCTGCAAAAGGACCTTTGTTGCTAGAAGTAAATTCATCACCTGGTCTAGAAGGAATCGAAGGAGCTACTAACAAAGATATTGCAGGAGAGATGATTAAAGCAATTGAAAAGAATTTTATTAAATCAAAATAAATAAAGTACCTAAACTATAAAAAAGTGAACGTATATCTTGATATTGCTTTTCGATCAGCAGCAGTTTACTTTTTTATGGTTATTGCTTTACGCCTATTTGGCAAAAAAGAGTTATCACAACTCAACACCACAGATGTCATATTAATACTTCTTATTAGTAATTCTGTTCAAAATGCAATGGTTGGTAACGATACTTCATTATATGGTGGTATCATAGCTGCTTCTGTTTTATTCATCATTAATTTCATTCTAAAAAAATTAATGTTTCGATACAAAGGCTTCAATTATTTTATCCAACAAAAACCTCAAATACTCATACACGATGGAACTTTAGATTTTAAAATTCTAAGTCACTTAAATATCACCTCAGATGAACTTAGAGAAGCCATGAGAGAACATGGTATACAATATTTCAGCCAAGTCAAGCTAGCAATGTTAGAAATTGATGGAAATATTAGTATTATATCTGGAGACAATGAGTTAAAACAAACGCATTACAAAAGGCTTAAAAAATTAAAAAAAACTATTTCTTGATTTATACATATAAAAAAACCATCCTATTTCTAAACAGGATGGTTTTTTTATATGTATGATAGCCTATCTAAATTATAAAAAACTATTTAAAATATAATAGAATATAGCGGCTAATAAAGCTGAAATCGGAATAGTTAATACCCAAGCCCACAACAAACTTACAGTAACACCCCATCTTACAGCAGAGACACGTTTAGTCAATCCCACACCGATGATAGATCCTGTAATTGTATGCGTTGTACTTACTGGAATCTTTAAATGTTCCGTAAAATATAATGTCAAAGCACCAGCAGTTTCTGCCGCTACACCTTCAAACGAAGTTACTTTTGTGATTTTTGAACCCATTGTTTTCACAATTTTCCATCCACCACTCAAAGTTCCTGCTGCAATGGCGGTATAACAAGCCAAAGGAATCCAACCTGGCATATGAAAATCTCCTTTATCATTTGGAAGAACTACATTTAACCATTCTGGCAAACTCTCTTGGGCTGCACCAGTTGTATGAATGTATACTGCAACAGCTGCCGCAATAACCCCCATTACTTTTTGAGAATCATTTCCACCATGACCTAAACTAAAGGCTGCAGAAGACAATAATTGCATTTTTTTCAACCAATAAGTAGCTTGATTTAAATTTAAAAAACTAAAAATCAAACAAAAAACACTTACTGCAAGTATAATAAATGCAACCAAAAACCATTTTAAATTATGTGCTTCAAATGCAACACTCCAAAAATGAGAATCAAAACGAGGTTTTTCAATAGCAGCATAATACACCATTTGACCTTCAACAAACCAAATTGTAAATATCATTAAAGCCAATGTAAATAGTTTTGGATAGATACTTTTTTTGGACGAATATAACAACCAAAGTGAAATCATGTAAGACATAAATGCTCCTATTAAAGGTGCAAGAACAATAAAAGCGATGATAATCAAAACTCCCGATGGCATTCCTCCATCTTTTCCAGCAGTATACCACGACACCACTCCAAATCCTGCATGAGCAATAGCTGCACCAGCAAAACCACCAATCAAGGTATGAGAAGAACTAGAAGGAATTCCCAACCACCAAGTCAATAAATTCCAGCAAATCGCTGCAATGACTCCTGCAAGTATTACGACCAAGTTAATATCCATTGTATGTGCGGTCTTGGCAACCGTATCGGCTACTCCAAAACCAAAAACCCAATAGGCCAAAAAATTAAAAAATGCTGCCCAAATTACCGCCTGAAAAGGAGACAAAACTTTGGTAGCAACAACAGTAGCAATAGCATTAGCCGCATCATGAAAACCATTAATGTAATCAAAAATCAAGGCTAATATTATTATAACTATAAGTAATGTAAAATCCATAATTATTATTTCAGATTATAACCGATTAAATTTAAGAATGCTTAACTGCAATTGTTTCTAATACACTTGCAACACTCTTACATTTATCTGTTGCAGTCTCCAACACAGATAATACTTCTTTATATTTAATTATATTTTTGGCATCAGTTTCATTTTCAAAAATTTCAAAAACAGCTTTATTATAAACGTTATCTGATTTATTTTCTAATTTACTAATTCTCGCACAAGCTTCTGCAATGCTTCGAAGATTTTTTAAATCTCTTAACTCTTTTACTGCAGAATCAATATTTTGACATGCTTCAAGGTTAATTTCAGTTAATTTTCTAATTGACTTAGTAATTTTATCCACTTGATACAAACGCATAATACTTGCAGCACCATGTAGCTTATCAGCAACATTATCTATCGAAGTAATCAAAGAATGAATATCCTCTCTATCAAATGGTGTGATAAAATTTCTACTCAACTCCAAATTAGTTTGACGTGTGATATCTTCTCCTTTTTGTTCCAAAACATCAATTTTTTGAAAAAGAGCTTCTCTCTCCTTCAAAGGTAAATTAACTGCCTCATGTAAGTCTGCAGCCAATTCAATTAAATTACTTGATGCTTCTTCAAAAAGAGGAAAGAACTTTTTGTCTTTTGGAACTAAAAACTGAAAAATACTATTTAATGACATTTTTATCTATTTTAATGTTGTCGGCAAATTTAAATTATTTTTTTTTACTAAAGCCCTTCTACAATAATTAATTGGTAGCACCTAAACCCTTGATATACTTAACAACTAACCAAATAATTACAATTTATAGCTCAAGGTTTTTGCTTTTTTATAAAAAATACGTACTTTTGAGCATCATTTATGAAAAACAACAGAAATTCATATTCTACTCAATTAACAACTTCGACTGAAGTTGTGATTTCTGTTACCTTTACAACAACTACCACCCCTTTGGGGTAAACTTTTCACATATAATCTTATATTTGCATTTTCCTTAATTAAAGGAAAGTCTTGGATGTATAAAAAATAGTACACTTTTTTTTAATAAAACAAACAGAATGAAAGTATTAAAATTTGGCGGAACTTCCGTTGCCAATGCACAAAATATAAAACTAGTTTTGGATATCGTTGCCAACAAAGCAAACCAAGATAAGTTAGTTGTAGTGGTCTCTGCTCTTAGTAAAATAACTGATTTATTACATTTAGCAGCAACTACAGCGGCAGCAAATGATGAGCATTACAAAGAAATTATTGCCGAAATAGAAAAGAAACATTTAGACACTTTAAAGGAACTTATACCAGTAAGTCAACAAAGTAGTTTATTGAGCCATGTCAAAAGAATCATCAATCACCTTGAAACTTTATTAGATGGTTGTTTCCTATTGGGTGAACTTTCTGCTCGTACTTTGGATACCATCTTAAGCTTTGGAGAATTACTTTCTTCCTATATTATTGCGGAGGCTTTAAAACAAAATTTAAATAATAGCGGATACAAAGACAGTCGTGAGTTAATTAAAACCAATAGTAATTTTGGAAGAGCCAACGTAAATTTTGATGTAACCAATTTATTAATTAAAAACTTCTTTGAATCGAATGACAAACAGGTTGTAGTAATGCCTGGGTTTATTTCATCCTCAACAGAAGGGATTAGTACTACTCTAGGTCGTGGAGGATCTGACTTTACCGCAGCTATTATTGCGGCGGGAGTACATGCAGAAGATTTGGAAATTTGGACAGATGTAAACGGAATGTTTACTGCTAATCCAAAAATCGTAAAACAAGCACAGCCAATTGCTACCATTTCGTATCAAGAAGCGATGGAATTATCTCATTTTGGTGCAAAAGTGCTGTATCCACCAACGATTCAACCAGTATTAAGACAAAATATTCCTATTTATATCAAAAATACTTTTGCTCCAGAAGCAGAAGGAACTTTTATCTCCAACAACCCTCTACCAAGCGTTAACCCTGTAAAAGGAATTAGTCATATTGGTGGAATCACTTTGATCACATTGGAAGGTCCAGGAATGATTGGAGTTTCGGGTTCTTCAAAAAGATTGTTTGAAGTACTTTCTCATGCACAGATTAATGTAATTTTCATCACACAAGCTTCCTCTGAACATTCTATCTGTATTGGTATCATGAACGAGGATGCAGACCAAGCCGAAATTGCCATCAACAAAGCTTTTGAAATAGAAATAGTTCAAAATAGAGTTGACCCTTGTATTGTAGAGAAAAACCTTTGCATTATTGCACTTGTGGGCGAAAGCATGAAAAACCACCAAGGATTGAGTGGGAAAATGTTTAGTACTTTAGGGAAAAACAATGTAAACATTCGTGCCATTGCTCAGGGAGCTTCCGAAAGAAATATTTCGGTGGTTATTAACGAAAGAGATGTTAAGAAAGCATTAAATACCCTCCACGAACGTTTCTTTGAAGACAACACCAAGCAATTGAATTTATTTGTAATGGGAGTTGGTAATGTGGGAGAAATATTCATTTCTCAAATTGCACAACAAAAGAAATTTTTAAAAGAAAACTTAAAAATAAATCTTCGTGTTATTGCCGTTTCTAATTCTAGAAAAATGTGTTTTGACGAAGACGGAATGGACTTAAAAAAATGGAAAGACCTTCTTGATGAAAAAGGAGAAGTTGCCGACCAAGATTTGTTTGTTTCGAAAGTAAAAGAGCTTAATTTACGCAACAGTATTTTTGTAGATATTACTGCCAATGAGGGAGTTTCAAAATTATACGAAAGATTCCTAAAACAAAGTGTTGGCGTAGTTACTTGCAATAAAATTGCATGTGCCTCTGAATACAGTAACTATATAAAATTAAAAAATCTATCCCGTCAATACAATGCTCCTTTTTTGTTTGAAACGAATGTTGGTGCTGGATTACCTATTATTGATACCGTTAAAAACTTAATCGCTTCTGGTGATAAAGTAAATAAAATTCAAGCAGTACTTTCGGGAAGTTTGAATTTCATCTTCAACAATTTCGACGAAAAAAACTCTTTCCATGATGTTGTAAAAGAAGCAGGCATTCAAGGTTTCACAGAACCAGATCCAACAATAGATTTGAGCGGAGTAGATGTAGCTAGAAAAATATTAATTTTAATTCGCGAAAGCGGAAATAAAATGGATATTGAAGAAATCGCTAATGAATCTTTTATGCCTGCGGCTTGTTTACAAACGAGTTCAAACGAAGCTTTCTTTGCATCCTTGATTGAGCATGCAGCTCATTTTGACGCTATTTACAAAGAAGCTTTAAGTAAAGATTCTAGATTGAAATATGTAGCACAATTTGAAAATGGAAAAGCATGCGTAGGATTGCAATTCATTCCAAAAGACCATCCTTTTTACAACTTAGAAGGAAAAGATAACATTGTATTGTTTTATACCGATCGTTATGTCGACCAACCCTTATTAATCAAAGGTGCTGGTGCTGGTGCAGCGGTTACTGCATCTGGAATTTTTGCAGATGTGATACGAGTAGGAAACGTTTAACCCTGGCCTCTCATAAGGGAAATATGAAAGATACTAAGTTGCTAAGATTCTAAGTCCCTAAGTTTTTTTTCTCAAAAACATAGAAACTTAAGGACTTAGAAACTATAAAAAAAACTTAGAAACTATAAAAAAATGAATGAAATAAAAGTTTTTTGTCCAGCAACGATTGCTAATCTATCTTGTGGATTTGATGTTTTAGGATTATGCCTAGACAATGTTGGGGACGAAATGATTATTCGAAAATCAGATGTAAAAGGGGTTCGCATTACCAAAATTGAAGGTGCAAATTTACCGCTTGAAACCGAAAATAATGTGGCTGGTGTCGCATTATTAGCTATGCTTGAAGAAGTACAAGCTAATTTTGGGTTTGAAATTGAAATATACAAAAACATAAAAGCTGGAAGCGGAATTGGTAGTAGTGCTGCCAGCTCTGCAGGGGCTGTTTTTGGTGCTAATGAATTACTTGGTACCCCATTTACACGAAAAGAGTTGGTGAAATTTGCTGTGCAAGGAGAAAAACTTGCTTCGGGTAATGCACACGCAGATAACGTTGCTCCTGCCCTTTTAGGCGGTTTTACTTTGGTACGAAGTGCTAATCCATTGGATATTATTAAAATCGAAAGTCCATCGTTGTTATATGCTACGGTTATTCATCCTCAAATTGAATTGAAAACATCAGATGCACGATCGGTATTAAAGCAAACGGTGTCTTTGAAAAGTGCCATCACACAATGGGGAAATGTAGGCGGATTGATTGCAGGTTTATACACACAAGATTACGAGTTAATCGGTCGTTCGCTTCATGATGAAATTATCGAGCCTTTGCGTTCTGTATTAATTCCTGGTTTTGATTTAATCAAACAAGCCGCCTATCAACATGGTGCTTTAGGATCTGGAATTTCAGGTTCTGGTCCTTCCATTTTTGCTTTAAGCAAAGGAAAAGAAACTGCCGAAAAAGTAGCCAAAGCCATGTGTGCTGTTTATGATGGTATCAATTTACCTTACGAAATTCATGTTTGCAAGGTGAATGATGAAGGAATGAGAATTATTGAGTAAAAATCAAGGGTTTTTGATTTAGCATTCATAATCCTAAATTAAAAAATCCTAAATCTTATATTAAAATGAAGTATTACAGTTTAAATCATAATGCACCAAACGTTTCTTTTCAAGAAGCAGTTATCAAAGGATTGGCTTCGGACAAAGGATTGTACTTTCCTGAAAGTATTACACCGTTGCCACAAGATTTTTTTGACAATATCGAAAATTTAAGTAATGAAGAAATTGCATTTGCTACAATTCAACAATTTGTTGGAGATGAAATTCCAGAAGCTAAGTTAAAAGAAATTATCACCGACACTTTGTGTTTTGATTTCCCTGTAGTTCCTGTTGAAGAGGGAATTTATTCTTTGGAATTATTTCATGGCCCAACAATGGCATTTAAAGATGTTGGTGCACGATTTATGTCTCGTTGTTTGGGTTATTTTAACCGTGATAAAAAAGAGAGTAAAAACACAGTACTTGTAGCTACCTCTGGCGATACTGGTGGTGCTGTTGCTAGTGGCTTTTTGGGAGTAAAAGGTGTTGAAGTCATTATCCTGTACCCTTCTGGAAAAGTTAGCGATATTCAAGAAAAACAATTAACAACTTTAGGACAAAACATCAAAGCGCTAGAAATAGAGGGTATGTTTGATGATTGTCAAGATATGGTTAAAAAAGCATTCTTAGATGAAAGTCTAAAGCATAAAGGCTTAACCTCTGCCAACTCGATCAATATTGCGAGATGGTTACCACAGATGTTCTACTTTTTCTTTGCTTACAAAGCATTGAAAAGTCAAAATAAGAAATTGATTTTCTCTTGTCCAAGTGGGAATTTCGGAAATATTTGTGCTGGAATTATTGCCAAAAAAATGGGATTACCAGTACATCATTTTGTAGCCTCTACAAATGTGAACGATGCTGTACCCCGATTTTTAGTTAATGGTCAATACGATCCAAAACCATCAATAGCTACTATATCCAACGCGATGGATGTTGGAAATCCAAGTAACTTCATTCGTATTCAAGAAATGTATAATAATGATTTGGAGCTATTCAAAAAAGACTTTTCATCGTACAGTTTCTCAGATGATGAAACATTGGTTGCCTTGAAAGATATATACAAAACAAATGGCTATGTAGCAGAACCACATGGTGCAGTAGGTTATTTGGGTTTAAAGAAAGAATTGGTCTTACATGAAAATGCTATTGGGATTTTCTTGGAAACAGCACACCCAATTAAATTTCTGGATGTTGTAGAACCAGCTTTAAAAATCACTTTACCAATTCCATCACAAATTGAAGCTGTGATGCACGAAGAAAAAGTAAGCACAAAAATAAAAACCTATGAAGAATTGAAAGCTTTTCTAGGATAAAAATCTTTTATCACATTACATTAATCGGCTATGAATTTTATTTATAGCCGATTTTTTTTATAGAAAACATCATTGTATTAACTCTTATCACATTTAATAGGTAGTGGACTAAAAAATGAGTAAAAGTCATATTTTACTATTACATTATATTTTAAATTCTGTAACTTCTCTAAAGATCAATATAGGGAATTTGTATAATTTGTGTTCTTTATCCATCGATACTGCTCCTTTTAGAATAGAACTGATTCAAGAACTTGGTATCGCATCATTTTCAAAACACGTTATAATCTCGATGTAATCATTCTATCCAATTAGTAGAACATATAATCCTTAACTATTAAAATTAGATAGTTTAGATAAGTTAAAAAAAAGTGCATTCTGCTATTTTGAGAATGATTACACTACTAAAAATCTACCTTATCCATCTTCATTACACCTAGAATAGTATAATATCCTCTTTGCTATCGGATTTATCTCTGCGGTTATTTATGAAAGTAGTATTGATGTAAAATACTAAATAATGAGATTCTAGTTTGCTTTGTAGCCATTTCGTAAGCTCTTCACGACTATTCTTCATTAAATAACTTATCTGATGCTTACTATATTCTTTACCATAAATTCCCTTGTAGAAATCACTAACTTGTGCAATTCATAGTCCTTTTTGTACAGTAAAAAATTATCTTTCAATCCACTTCATCACAAAAAACATGTTGTAAAACAGGATAAAAAACTACTCTTCTCCTACATTTATACCCTAAAAAAGTTTTCACCTACACAAAAAGCAATAAAAAAGCCTGACAGAACAAGAGTATCTATCAGGCTTAATTATAATAATTTTGGATGTTACGAAATCTCTACTACTTCAAGATCAAAAACTAGATCTTTACCTGCCAACGGATGATTTCCATCAAGTACTACTGTTTCTTCTCTAACTTCTACTACCAATAAATTCATTTCTTGTCCTTCTGGAGTTCTAGAAACTAGTCCCATTCCAACCTCAGGAGTCATGTCTGGTGGCAATTCACTTTTAGGAACCTCGATAATTAAATCTTCACGAGGATCACCGTAAGCATCTTCTTTTGTAATGTTTATTGTTTTTTTCTCATTTACTTTCATATCAATAAGGCCTTTTTCAAAACCAGGAATCAAACTTCCTTGTCCCAAAGTAAATGCAATAGGCTCTTTACCTTCAGATGTATCAAATACTTGTCCGTCTGCTAGTTTACCAGTGTAATGTACTTTAACCGTGTTGTTTTCTTTAACTTGAGTCATAATTTTTTTCAATTTTTTAAAATCTTAGTTTTAAATTAAAAGATTTCAGTTTAAACTTAATTACACTGTTTACCGCCAAAACTGAGCCAAAACCTGATTTTTTGATAGAAAACCTTCAAAAGGCAATCTTTTTTATACTTATAATCAATTTAATTCCTTGTGAGCTACTTACAACAGTACATCGAGTGGAATATGACAAAATCGGCAACTTTGGCAGTATTATGTTTTATTTGTTATTAATATAGAATGACTGCGGCATTAAGATCAATTTGGCAGAAGTATAGAAATTATGAATAGCTACTGAGCGAACAAAAATAAATTCAAGGACTAATAATTTTTAAACCTCATTTTACTCTCTAATAAAAAGCTTAATCTTTCAAATTAAAAGGTAATTAATCCATTTTATGTTTCGATAATAATCTTTTAAAAGTTAATAATACCATCTGAACCCCAACGTTTCAGAAGAATCAAGAAGTAGATAATTTAAATTGAATATAGTCCTCTATATAACTATTGTTTAATTTTACTACACAATAAACGTACAAACTGAATTTATTTATAATAAAGATAACTAATTTAGCTATCACTAAAGTCCCTGAATTGGTTTTACAATTTTTATACCTTTATTCAACAATGTATTAATTGCCCTTTTTACTATATTTGCTCGCCAATAAATAATTAAATAATGAATATAGCTCTAAGAAATAATTTAAAAACTTTTGGACGAGGTAAACAAACTATGCTATTTGCACACGGTTTTGGTTGTGATCAAAACATGTGGCGCTTTATCACACCAGCATTTGAAGAACAATATACAATCGTACTTTTTGACTATGTTGGTTGTGGAAAATCTCATATCGGATCATATAACGTAGAAAGATATTCCTCACTAGAAGGTTATGCAATTGACTTATTGGAAATTTGTGATTATTTAAAACTACAAGATATACTATTTATAGGGCACTCTGTAAGTGCAATGATAGGAATTATTGCAGGAATTAAAAAACCAGAACTTTTTTCAAAACTAATTTTAATATGTCCTTCTCCACGATACATAAATGATTTAAATTATGTAGGTGGCTTTTCACTTCAAGATATAGAAGGATTGTTTGAAGTAATGGATCATAATTATTTAGGTTGGGCAAGTTTTTTGGCTCCAGTTATAATGAATAATCCTGAGCAACCTGCTTTGACTGCTGAACTACAAGAGAGTTTCTGTTCTGCCGATCCCATAATTACACGAAAATTTGCCGAAGTAACTTTTTATTCAGATAATAGAGAAGATTTAACTCAATTTACAAATCCCTGTTTAGTTTTACAATGTACTGATGATGCAATAGCACCAGTGGAAGTAGGTTTGTACGTTACAGAAAAACTTCTTAATAGTACTTATATAAAAATGGCAGCCACAGGACATTGTCCACATTTGAGTCATCCTATAGAAACAATTCAAGAAATAAAGAAATTTATTGACTAGTTATTTTATATAAAAAAATAAATGAGCACAATCACTGAAAATATTTTTCAACACTCTCCAGTCTATTTATTTGTCTTCTCAGAGGATCAGTATATCATTCAAATGAACAGTATTTTACTGGAGCATTTGGGATATGATGCAGAAAATATAATAGGTATAAAAAAAATTGGTGATATCCTTACGATGGGTAGTAAAATATTTCTAGAAACTCATTTTTTACCTATTATAAATGTAGATAAAAAAGTAAATGAAATATTTTTAATTTTACGAACAAAAGACAATATTGACTTACCTGTTCTCTTGAATATGAATCTTGTTTATAATGAAAGTAATAGTTACGCGATTCATTGTGGTGGTATGAAAATATCGCAGCGCAATCAGTTCGAAAAAGAACTTATTAAAGCTAGATCTACAGCTGAGTTAGCACTATTAGAGAACAAAGCACTTATTGATGCTGGGAATGCCTTAGAAGAAAACAGAAAATTTTTGGAAAGGCAACTTCAAGAAACGGCAATCTTGAGTAATCAGCAGTCTGAAATATATAAGGTATTATCTCATGATTTACAAGAACCACTACGAAAAGTTATTTTTTTCTGTAATAAGTTCACTTCTGAAAACAATGAATTAATTGGGTTAAAAAACATTAACTCCATACAGAATATTATTAGGCTAACAAGTAGCGTAAGGTCCATGATTGATAATTTGCAGGAGTATCAAAAACTCAATAATTATAATTTATCATATTCACTAATAGCTTTAAATCCACTATTAAAAAATATTGTAAAGGCTTCATATTGTTCAAATGAATCTTTCACGATTAATGCTACGATTAGTAAAATACCCAATTTTAAAGGAGATAAACTACTAATCACAAAGTTATTTGAAGAGCTGATTAATAATTCAATCAAATTTAGAAAAGAAAATCAAATGAATATTGATCTAAATATTACGGCGGTTAAATTGAACGAAAATATTTTTGCTAAAACACCAAACTCGTACAAATTTGAACCTTATATAAAAATTTTAATTTCAGATAACTGTTCAGGGTTTCATTGCAATAGCAATAAAATATTTGAATTATTTGAAAGAAATCACAATACAAACACTAGAGGAATCGGATTATCACTTTGTAAAAAAATAGTTGAACTTCACAATGGGACTATTACAGTGAATTCTGTTTTGGGTAAGGGATCAACTTTTACTATTCTTTTACCTATTCAAGAAACCATAATAAATTATCCTCCTTTTTTGCTAACGTAATTTTTAGTTTTAGTCATTTGCATAAGCATTTGCTAGACCAATAGAATAACTTTGTACATTATATACTAAACAACGGCTTGATCAAGGGCCAGATATTATAAATCCTATTTAGTTACCACTAATCTAAATAACAAAGCTAAAAAAATCTTTGCTAGACTTTTGGATTTATTTTAAGCAGCTTTTGATAACACAGATAATTCCAAAAGTAAAACCTTGAATTTATCTAATTTTGTTTTTCTAAAAACATTTCACAATTCATGTTTTCAAAAAGTAAATTCAGAGAATGGTTTAACCGTTATAAATATGCAGAGCTGGCTGCGACGAGCACAGCTTTACTTTGCTCACAACTGAGCTATTTTTTTGATGATGTAACGATGGCTTACTTGATAACTTTTGCAGAATATTTTTCTTTTTATGGGGTTATTGTTACAATGACTTATATTCAATTATCTAAGAATACTGAAGAGGTTGTGCAAAAAAGTTACTTTAAAACTGTTGCGATTTTGCTGAAAAACCTTTTATTAGAATTTGGTTATCCTGCTGTTTTGGATTTATTGTTTGTTCGCCCTTTTTGTATGTATTGGTTCCCGATTGTTATTGGAAATATTTTTACTGGAATTTTGGTAGGGAAAATTTGTGCAGATATCCTTTTTTATTTTCTGACAATTGTAAATTATGAGCTTATAAAGACTAAAACCAATCAATAAAAACTACAAGCCTAACTATTCTGACTCCCTTGCCCCCGATTATAACGAAAAACCCACAGTATTGCAGGCATTATAACAATTGCCCGAAAAGAGCGACCTTGGAAGCTCCTTTGCGGGCGTAGTGTTACTGCCTGCAATACGAGGATTTGTAGCGAAAAGCGGGATAAGGCCCTATAAAAAAGCATAATTGAATAAAAAATCACAAGTTTTTGAAAATATTTCGCAATTTGAATTTATAAAACCGCACAAACACTTATTTTTGCGCCATGGCTAGAAAAATTACAGACAAAGTTGTCTTTCATCAGATAAAAGTCCTTGATGCAGGTGCAAAAGGCGTTTCGGTAGCGAAGGCTCCCGATGGTAAAGTAGTATTCATTCCGAATGTAGTTCCTGGAGATGTAGTGGATGTGCAAACATTCAAGAAACGCAAGGCTTATTATGAGGGGAAAGCCGTGAAATTTCACGAATTCTCTGAGCATCGTGTGGAACCGGTTTGTGAGCACTTTGGTGTTTGTGGTGGTTGCAAATGGCAAAACATGAACTACGACCAACAGTTATTTTACAAACAAAACGAGGTTAAAAACCACTTGCAACGTATTGGTAAAATTGAATTACCTGAGTTTGAACCAATATTAGGTTCGGAAAAGAAATTCTTTTATCGAAATAAAATGGAATTTTCGTTCTCGAACAGCCGTTGGTTGACTGAGGCAGAAATTGGTAGCACGGAAGATTTAGGAAATAGAAATGCACTTGGATTCCACATTCCAAAAATGTGGGACAAGATTCTAGACATTAATAAATGTCATTTACAGGAAGATCCTTCGAATGCGATACGTAATTCGATTCGTGATTTTGCAAACGCAAACGGATTAACCTTCTTCAACCCAAGAGAACATTCTGGTTTATTGCGTACCGTGATGTTGCGTACGTCATCTACAGGAGAAATCATGTTGTTGATTCAATTTTTTGAAGATGATCAAGCGAATAGAGAATTGATATTGGATCATTTGCATACTACTTTTCCAGAAATCACTTCGTTACTATATGTGATTAATAATAAAGCAAACGATACCTTATATGACACGAATGTAAAATTATACAAAGGTCGCGATTATATTTTGGAAGAAATGGAAGGGTTAAAATTTAGCATCAACGCCAAATCATTTTACCAAACCAACTCGGACCAAGCCTATGAATTGTACAAAATCACACGTGATTTTGCAGGATTGACAGGTGAAGAATTGGTGTATGATTTATACACTGGAACAGGAACGATTGCTCAATTTGTTTCGAAAAAAGCAAAAAAAGTAATTGGTGTCGAAAGTGTGCCAGATGCAATCAAAGATGCAAAAGCGAACGCAGTACGCAATAATATTGACAATTGTGAGTTTTTTGTAGGGGATATGAAAATTGTTTTTAATGATGCTTTTATTGCTCAACATGGGCAACCAGATGTAATCATTACCGATCCACCAAGAGACGGAATGCATAAAGACGTAATTGAGCAAATTATGAAAATTGCGCCAAAAAAAGTGGTGTATGTAAGTTGTAATTCGGCTACACAAGCCCGTGATTTGGCTTTGATGGACGAGAAATACAAAGTAACTCGTGTACGACCAGTAGACATGTTCCCACAAACGCATCATGTGGAAAATGTAGTATTGATGGAGCTTCGTTAATAATTTTGCAGTCGCAGTGTTCAGTTGGCAGTTGCATATTGACATACTGTTTATAAACATAACCACTGCGGCTGAATACTATCAAAATTATTCAATAAATATAAAATTATGAAATATATACTACTATTGCTATTAGCGCTAACCGTCACTTTCTCCAGTTGTGAGAAGGATGATATTTGCGATGCAGCTACTAGTACCACTCCCCGATTGATTATAAATTTCTATGATTTTAATAATCCTACGACGGCAAAACCTGTAACCGATTTGACCATTATCGCAGAAGGAATGACAGAGGGTGTAACCTTCAACAGTAGTACATTAATAAATGGTAGCACGGTTGCAATCCCATTGATGACAACCGCAGACAAGGTAAAGTTTAAGTTTATTTTGAATTACGAGAACACAGACACCTCTCTTACCAATGAGGATGATATAGAATTTTTTTATACACGAACAACTGTTTTTATCTCTAGGGCTTGTGGTTACGCAACAAATTATGAATTGAATAAAACTACACCCTACACTCTTACAGATGCCGCAATAGCAGATGAAAAATGGATTCAGGAAATAGTGGTATTAACGAGGTCAATTACTAACGAAAATGAAACACACATTGAAATCTATCATTAGTATTGCATTCATATTTACGATTTTTTTGGCTCAAGGACAGGAAACAACTTCTAAAAAACCAATTCCACCAACCAATAGAGGAATTTTACCTAAACAAATTGAGGCACCTGCTCAAAAAGCACGTCCCATTAACAAAATAGATACCTTGACTATTGTTCCCAAAACAGACCGTTACGGTTTGCGTTTTGGACTCGACTTGTTCAAGCTTACTCGTGCACTTTATGATTCTGATTATAAAGGGATTGAATTGGTAGCCGATTATCGTTATAATAAGAAATATTACATCGCTGCCGAAATTGGTACAGAAAACAAAACCACTGATGATACTAGACTAAACTTCACCACCAAAGGTACCTACCTTAAAGCTGGTTTTGACTACAATGCTTATGAAAACTGGTTGGACATGGAAAACATTATTTCTATCGGACTCCGCTACGGCTTAAGTTCCTTTAACCAAGAGTTGAATACTTATGAAATCTATAATACGTCTCATTATTTTAATGAAAACGAAACTATATCTTCTGGCCAAAAATATGGTGGATTAACGGCCAGCTGGATTGAAGTAGTTGCTGGATTGAAAGCAAAGGTTTTCAATAATGTCTTTATGGGCTTTAGTTTGCGCTTGAATACTTTGATCACAAATAAAAAACCCGGTAATTTTGATAATTTATATATTCCAGGTTTCAATAGAACTTACAATGGTAACTTTGGAGTAGGTTTTAATTATACCGTTACCTATTTAGTACCATTTTACAAAAAAAAAGTAATTCCTGCTAAGAATAAGTAATTCATTAGTTAACCAATTGTACAATTATTAGTAAGGTGTAGAAAATTTAAGAACTAAAGAGAAGTTAGTTTTTCATAGGTCAAGAACCATAAAAAAACGTTAGTAGAAAATTTTCTACTAACGTTTTTTTATGGTTTTATTTAAATATAAGAATATCGGTTTAAGAATCTATTTACTCAACTGAAATCAAAATCTATAATTTCAATAGAAAAAAACCAAGCAGAAGACTAAATACTAGTCCTCCTCTTTCTTTATCACTTTTCTAGCGACTTCGATCTTGAATTTTTTTCCTTTCATTTTCTCATCGCGTATTAATCGCAATAATTCCGTTACTTTTCCAAATTTTACTGCTGCAAATGAGATAAAGTCTTTTACTTCTATCAATCCTAAATCTCCTTTTTCAAGTTTCCCTTTTTGAGAGAAGAAACCAACAATATCGATTTTATTAAGCTTAGTTTTCTTTCCTCCACTAATGTAGATAGTTTGATATAAAGGAGGTTTTGGGATACTTGTCGCTACTGAAACTTCCAAAACTGGCATAGTATAATCAATATAATCCATTTTTTTCTCACTATCATTGGCAACAATATATGCCGTTCCCGAGGCGTGCATACGTGCAGTACGTCCATTACGGTGTGTAAATTCATCTGCCTTGGACGGTAAATGATAATGAATCACGTGATTCATTTCTGGAATATCCAGTCCACGAGCTGCCAAATCGGTAGTAATCAAATAGCTCATGCTTCCATTTCGAAACTGAATCAAAGAACGTTCTCTTTCATCTTGATCCATACCGCCATGATAATAAGTAGCATAAATTCCTTTTTCGTTTAGTGTGTCGCTTATGCGTTCTGCTGCATCACGATGGTTACAAAACACAATCGCAGACTCTGATTTTAAAGAACAAATCAGATTGAACAACGTATTAATTTTATCGCGCTCTTTGGAAACGACCATTCGCATTTCTAGGTTACTTTCGATACCTTCTTCTTCTTCTGGTATAAAATCCAAAATAGTTGGGTTAACAACACGAGTATATTTTGGAATCTCTATATCTGAGGTTGCAGAAACCAATACTCTTTTATTCAATTTTGGTAATTTCCCAATGATAAAAGACATTTGCTCATGAAACCCTAATTGTAAGGATTTATCAAATTCATCCAAAATCAAAGTCTGCACTTTATCCAATCGGAAAGTACCACGTTCAATATGATCTGCTATTCTACCAGGCGTTCCTACCAAAACTGCTGGTGGATTGCTTAAATTTTTTATTTCGGTTTCGATGGAGTGACCACCGTAGCATACGTTTACTTTGTAATCGGTTCCCATTTTTTTCCAAACTTGCTCAATCTGTAACCCCAACTCACGAGAAGGAACCAAAATCAAACATTGTACAGATAAAAATTCGGGTTGTAACAATTCTAGTATTGGCAGTAAAAAAGCTAGTGTTTTACCAGAACCTGTTGGTGACAATAATAAGATATTATTATCATGCAAAATAGCATCTTGTGCCATTTCTTGCATTTCATTCAGTTGGGTAATGCCTAAATTTTTAAGTATATTTTCAGGAAGATGTTTCGGATTCATTTGTATAATTTGTGCAAAGGTAATCAAAAATGTCGGCAAGGAGAATCTCGGCCTAAAAAAGCAAGTGATTTCATTTTTTTTAAAACCACAAAGACTTAGATATTCTAAAATTATTTTCCAAAAAAAAAGATTCGGTTATAATAACAAATGCAATTTTATTTGTGAAATTTACGGCTACAACTTTTTTTTATTAAAAAGTCAACGATATTATAAGTAATAAGAATAAAATAATGTCGTATTTTATTGTGGATATGTAAAAAATTTAATATATTTATCTCATTATGAGATATGTAACACTAAAAGA
>NZ_JAOQMX010000031.1 GCF_025960985.1 Flavobacterium psychraerolatum
AATTGAATACAGTGTCTCGCTGAGCCCTTCGACTATCGCTCAGGACAAGCTTAAGTCGAAGCGTGTGCGCTATTGATAAACTTTCCTCATCACCTTCACGTGGCCTTCGACTTCGCTCAGGCAGACAAAGACGTTAATTGAATACAGTGTCTCGCTGAGCCCTTCGACTATCGCTCAGGACAAGCTTAAGTCGAAGCGTGTGCGCTATTGATAAACTTTCCTCATCACCTCACGTAGCCTTCGACTTCGCTCATGCAGACAGATGCGCTAATTGAAAATCCTGTCTCGCTGACCCCTTCGGCTATCGCTCAGGACAAGCTTAAGTCGAAGCGTTCGTGCTAACTACCATGTTTTTCTTATCACCTCATGTGGCCTTCGACTTCGCTCAGGCAGACAGATGCGCTAATTGAAAATCCTGTCTCGCTGAGCGTAGTCGAAGCGTTCGTGCTATTGACAAATTGTGCTCAAATCAATAACGACTATTCTTCTTTCTTATAATTGTTAGAATGACTTTCATTTTGACAAACCGCTAATTTTTTTAAATCTTCCCATTTGTCATTAATTATAGCTTCTTTCTTTTTCCTACTCCATCCTTTTACTTGTTTTTCAAAAGCAATAGCCTGAAGTACTTCATTAAATTCTGTGCAAAAAACCAATTCAACAGGTCTTTTTTCAAAAGTATAACAATTAATATTTATACCATTTTGATGTTCCAAAAATCTTCTATTTATATCATTTGTCATACCAGTATAATAACTATTGTCAGAACATTTTAGAATATAAACATAGAATTGTTTCATAATAATAAATTTAAATTAAAAGCCATATTAAACATTTTAATACTGTCGTATTACACTGTCTCGCTGACCCCTTCGACTTCGCTCAGGCGGACAAATGCACTAATTGAGAACACTGTCTCGCTGAGCCCTACGGCCATCGCTCTGGACAGGCTTAAGTCGAAGCGTTCGTGCTAACTACCATGTTTTTCTTATCACCCCACGAGGCCTTCGACTTCGCTCAGGCTGACAAAGACGTTAATTGAATACACTGTCTCGCTGAGCCCTTCGGCTATCGCTCAGGACAAGCTTAAGTCGAAGCGTTCGTGCTATTGACAAATTTTCCTCATAACCTCACGTGGCCTTCGACTTCGCTCAGGCTGACAAAGACGTTAATTGAATACACTGTCTCGCTGAGCGTAGTCGAAGCGTCTCCGCTATTGACAAACTTTGCTCATCATCTCACATGGCCTTCGATTTCGCTCACGCTGACAAATGCACTACTTGAAAACACTGTCTCGCCGAGCCCTTCAGCTATCGCTCTGGACAGGCTTAAGATGAAGTATTCGTGCTACTCCACGCTATCCCTATCACCTCACGTGGCCTTCGACTCCGCTCAGGCGGACAAATCTACATCTAATTTCTAGTCTCCCTAATCCTTTCGGCTATTACTCAAAACTAATATAAATTTAAGCTACAGTGTTTATCAAATCGCAAATAATTAATAAGTATTCCTACCATAAAATTCATTCATGTATTCCTTAACTATAATGCCGTTAATACGCTTTGCTGCAACAGTATCCAGTTGAATATTTTGTTTGTTCTTAAATTGATCAATAACCAATCGCATCATCATTTTATCCACAAAACTTTCGTTTTCAAGCATCTTCGAATTCTGTAAAATTTGAAGATCTACTTCTTTTTTTAATCCTTGTAACGCTTCAAAAAGTTTAGTTTCGCTATCCGTTAAAGGGTCCTTTTCCATCAAGCGTTTGTGCATTCGAGCATACTTCTCATCATTATCATACTTAGCACGCAAAAGTAAATTTTTGCGCTCTAATTCTTTGGCTTGTGTATAAATTTGTTCCAAAGCTTTGATGTTGGCTTCCATTTCTTCTTTGGACACTTCACTCAAATTTTTCTTTTTGAATAAACGTTCTAGTTCCTCTTTTAACGAGATAAAAGTTGGATCTTTTTGATCAAAATTCCCTCCAAGCATTTCTCTAGTTTTTTGCAAGGTGGTTTTGAGCTGATCTGCCAAGACCATTTCTTCTTCCTTAATTTTTACAAAGGCAAACAATACATCTTCTAGTGCTATGTTTAACAAATTGGACGTGTCTACATTACTTTCTAAAGCTTCTTTGGTATTTATCAAAGCCAAATGATTATTAGCTTCTCTCGAAAGAACAGTAAGTTTATGAAAATCCATTTCGGCAAGCATTTCATAATTGCCAGACAAACGAATAAGGTTGTACAAATTCTTTGCATTATTTAATGCTTTGGTAATTTGTAGCATAACACCTCGATCTTGAATTTGGGTAATTTGTTGCGAAAATATCTCAGAATTCTGAATATCAAAAGGAAACAGAACTTCCTTAATCACTTGAATTTCTGCATTGATTTCCTCCTTAGATTTGAATAAATCAGAGTAATGCTCCATCTCATCCCCCAACTCCGATTGTAGCTCGTTGAAATAATCTTGATTGGTTTTGTCAAATTCTTTTTGAATGTCAGCAAAATCAACTACATATCCGTATTTAAAATCCTTATACGTACGATTGACACGAGTTAAGGTTTGCAATAAATTATGTGATTTTATTACTCGTCCTATGTACAGTTTTTTTAATCGTGGTGCATCAAAACCAGTTAAAAGCATGTTGTAAACAAATAGTAAATCAATGTTTCCGTCTTTGAACTGCTCCACCTGATCTTTACGGTCTATTTTTGTCCCTATGTCGTGTAAAATAACTGCCGCAGTATTGACTTTGCTTTCTAATTTCTTTTTGGCTCCATAGCCAGTTGGCGGTTCGGCAGCCATTAATAGATCTGTCGCAAAAGCGTTTATAGCATATTTATCTTGGAAAATTTCGTAGAGCATTTTGGCTTGTTCAGATGAATCGCAAACTACCATGCCGCCAATCGAGTTGTCGTTCATCGTTATTCGAGCCTTCTCAAAATCCTGCACAATATAGTCCAGCATAGGTTCTACAAACTTTGGGTGTGCATAGACCAATTTTTTATCTCCGTTTCCTTTTAGAATATCAATTTCTTCTAGGGCTTCTTTTAACGTAAGTCTATAGTTCGTTTCTATTTCTTCTCGAATTAAACGCAACGTATAGCCATCGGCAATAGAGGAATTGTAATAATATTTGTGAATATAACCACCAAACAGTGATTTAGAATTATAGTCAGTTCCTAATAACGGTGTTCCTGTTAACCCGATTTTGATCGCATTCGAATCAGACTCGTTTAAGTTCGCCAAGAAACTCCCCTTAGGATTATAACTGCGGTGCACTTCATCTAAGAAATATATTCTTTGAATGTTTAGATTATAATCGGTATTGCGCACCACATCAGGATCATCCTGAAATTTTTGGATGTTCACTACAGTAATCTCCGCCTTACCCGAATGATTATGAATCACACTAGTGGCCTTAATGTCTTTTGCGAAAGCATCCCTGCTACTTATTTCATGTACGGTCAGTCCACGACTTTTGAATTCTTTTGCCGATTGAATCAATAAATCAATTCGATCCACAATAAAATAGAATTTGGGTACAATATTTTTTTTACGGTAATAGTCCGTTAAGTATTTTACATTATAAAACGCCAGAGCTGTTTTACCACTTCCTTGTGTGTGCCAAATAATTCCTTTTTTTACCCCTTGCTCTAACTTGGACTCGATGGCTTTGGTCGCAAAAAGTTGTGGGTAACGCATGATATGCTTTTGCAAACCTTTGGATCCTTTGACATAAGCAATACCATATTGCAGCATAAATCGCAGACGCTCCTTTTGTAACAACGAGGTACAAATACGATTGGTAGGTGTGTTTGGATTTTTATTGGTGATAAATTCAGAAGCATTTTTGATTCCAACCAAATTATTATCTTTCAAAACCAAAGTCTCTGTAGCATCATCTAAATCGGCTAAAACAGCAGTAAATTCTTCCTGCAGTTCTTCCCTGAAAAAATTAAAACTTGGTTTAGAATAGGATGCAGTAGCGTAAAATGCACCTTGTAACATCAAAGTCGATTCCTTATCGTATTCCATATTATTGGAAAAAAGCATCAACTGCGTCATGTTGACGAAATGACGGAATTTTTTATTCTTGAAACGGCTTTCTATTCGGTTATGCTCCGCTTGTATTCCGTCAAGGTTATTTGGCTTTTTAACTTCGATAAATACCAAGGGTAATCCATTAATCAATATCGTAATGTCTGGACGAAATTCTTCATCATCTTTTTTATACGTTAGCTCAGTAACTACGTGAAACGAATTGTTTTCGAAATTTTCAAAATCGATAAAACGAATACTTGATTGGTCCGTTATTTTCTCATAAAAAGCTTTTCCAAGATCTTCATTCTCTAGAGATAACGCTAGTTCAAGATATATTCTAGAAATATCAGCATCACTCAAGTTTGAATTGAGCCTTAAAACGCTTTCTCTAAAAATAGCTGTAAAAATATTCGTGCTTTCATCTCGCACTGCATTAGCCAATGATAAATAGTCATAGCCTAAGCGCATTAGATGAAGTATAGCGGGAATTTTAACTCTTGAATCTTCGTTGAAAGCCATTAAAAAAAGTTCTTAAAGTATAAATATAATTCAGTATTTGTCCAATTACCAAACTTAGACAATTAAATGCAAATTGTAAAGTAAGTAAAAACTTAATTTGGATTTATTTACACAAAAATAAGTGATAACTGTATAATTTAATTACGGTTTTCCTCAATTCATATAACCTAGAATAGTATTCATTTTTGCTTTAAAGCTTTAATAATAACAATAATGAAACAATAAAAAATCATGAGCCAATTACAGCTTCAATTCAGCTCATAATTCTTATAAACGGCGGTATTTTACTTTCTAAGTACTCCATATACTATTACTAAAGTAGTACTAATCACTGCCAACCCAAGCACAATTGACCACATCAAACTACCCCTAACCCACATTTACACCTCCAAATGGGTATAAAAAACCATATTTGAGGCATTTTTAACATATTATTCCTTGGCTATCTGATACAATCTGCTATTTTTGTGGCTTTAATTATAACAAAAAAATCATGAAAGAATTAGTAGCTAAGATTAACGCTGAATTTGAAGCTTTTACTGCAGAAACAGAATCTCTAATTGACAAAGGTGTAAAAGCTGCTGGAGCAAGAGCTCGTAAGTCAACTTTAGAAATGGAAAAAATGCTAAAAGAATTTAGAAAACTTTCTATCGAAGAGTCTAAAAAATAATTCCAAATTATCATAAAAGTCCTTAGTAAAACTAAGGACTTTTTTTTATCTTCTATTTCCCTTAGTTATATACTTATATAGCTTATATGATTACTTTAACTTCCTTACTGGCTATTATAATATACTATCAACTATTTTTTGATTCTAATCTATGTAGTGATTATTGGCTTGAACATCGTTATAGCTGCATATACGCTTCTTACCGATTATTTTTCAAACCTAGATGCAGTTAGAACAAACTTCTGTATAATAGCATTAAAAATCGATTACCGACTATAAATACTGTGATTATTAAAGATTCTGAAACAAAAATTCTGACTATTTTAAAAATATCAAATAATGAATATCATAATAAGAACTCCTTTTTTGTAAGATATACTTATTTTGACCATGCAATACGCAATCAATTGGCAATTCTTTTTTTGTAAACCCACTGTAGTTTGTTTTCTTGCAATTCTTTTGTTAATTTTAATAGATTAAGAATCAGCAAAAAAAGGACTACTTTATGAAAAACTTGAATTATGGAATAATAGGTAACTGTCGCAGTGCTGCATTAATATCGGATAAAGGAGCTATCGAATGGTGCTGCTTACCGGAATTTGATTCCTCATCAGTATTTGCCAAAATATTGGATACCGAAATTGGTGGAAGCTTTGAAATTAACTGTACCGATGATTATACCATTACCCAAAAATACCTAGAAAATACAAGCATACTCGTTACCACATTTGATAATGGAACCGATGCATTTGAAATCAATGATTTTATGCCGCGTTACCGCAAAGAAACAGTTGGGTATAAGATTCCTCCTGAGATCATACGTTACTTTAGAAAAATAAGCGGCTCTCCAACATTCAAAATAGAGTACAATCCAAAACTGGAGTACGCCTTGGGCAAAACATCCAGTTTTGTGAAGGACGATCATGTTTTGAGTTTGAGCGAATCGACCAAATTTGACTCTTTATTTTTATATAGTAATTTTGACCTTAATACAGTAAAAGAAGGCTACAGCATCACGCTTGAGTCCGATGGTTACGTTTTGTTGGCCTATAACGAAAAAATATTTAAGCCAACACTGACCAAAATTAATTTGGAGTTCGAAAGAACAAAATCATATTGGTTAGGATGGGTAGATAAAACTACTGAGTACAAAAAATTCAACAAAGAAATTATACGTAGCGCTATAACCTTAAAGTTATTAAGCTATGAGAAAACAGGTGCTGTATTAGCCGCCGCCACGACCTCACTTCCTGAAACAATTGGAGAAGTTCGAAATTGGGATTATCGTTTCTGCTGGATTCGTGATGCTTCGATGGTTGTAAAGGTAGTGTCTGAATTAGGACATAAAAAAATGGCCAAAAATTACCTTCAGTTTATTGTTGATTTGATTCCGGACAAGGATGAGAAACTCCAAATTATGTATGGTATCAATAAAGAAAAAAAACTAACCGAAGAAACCTTAGATCATCTAAGTGGATACATGGGAAGTAAACCAGTAAGAATTGGTAATGCAGCCTACTCGCAGCGTCAAAATGACATTTATGGAATCTTAATGGATGTAATTCACCAACAACTCAGCACCTTTAGCAACGACACAGAGAACGGCGAAGAATTATGGAATATCACCAAAGGTATTGTTTGGGTAGTCGAAAAACATTGGCAGGAACCCGACAAAGGAATATGGGAATTTCGAACTGAAGAAAGACATTTTACTTTTTCAAAAGTGCTATGCTGGACTGCCATCGACAGAGCTATCAAAGTTGCCAAAATTTTGGGCAAAAAATCGAATGTTAAAAAATGGGAGCCACTAGCTGCCACCATCAAAAAAGATATTCTAGATCATGCATGGAATGAAGATGTTCAAGCCTTTACGCAATCCTACGGATCTATTGATCTCGATGCTTCCGTACTTTTGATGGAAAACTATGGTTTTATTGATGCCAAAGATCCAAAATACGTGGCAACAGTTATTGCAATTGGAAATGATTTGAGTAATGACGGTCTTTTATACCGCTACAAAAATAAGGATGACTTTGGTCTTCCTTCCTCCTCCTTTACAATATGTACTTTTTGGTACATCAATAGTCTCTATAAAATTGGAGAAGCTAAGAAAGCAGAAAAAATGTTTACCAAATTATTGTCCTATAGTAACCATTTAGGTCTTTTCAGTGAAGATATTGATTTTGAGACCAAAAGACTTTTAGGAAACTTTCCACAAGCCTACTCTCACCTTGCACTTATAGAAACAGCGATCAATCTTTCTAAAATATCTGAAGATGAAGAAGTTCTAGGAGCAATCAACAATTAAGTAGGTCCTTTAATAACTTTTAAACAAAAACAGAAAAACCGCAATTAGTAATTAATTGCGGTTTTCTTATGACTGTCCTTTTTTATATTTATCGAAAGTAATAAAAATTGTTATCAAAATACAGTCGGAAATCCATCATGAGTTATAGTGACACGTTGGCGCAAGCATTTTCCTTTATACTATTTTAAACTATCAAATTTCTATTTTAGTCCATAAATGGTCTGTTGCCACTTTCACTAAAAAGGAAGTCTAATACAAACCTATTTTCGAACAAAAACAATAAAAGTGTATTCAAAGTCTCCATTTAATGAAGCTTTAAATACACTTTTATTTAATTCAGTGAGAACTCAAAATACCTATTTAATTTCCCACTTGATATCCAATCAGTAGTATGACTATTACTTATTATTTACTTAAGTTGGTATTAATAATTAGTATGATAACGTTACTGTCTTTGAACTTTGGTAATATCTCTCAACAAATCCAAAACTTCTGTACTGTAATTAATGAAATAACTGGCAACCGTTTTTACATTACCAACTTTAACAGTATATGCAGACTCGGGTAACTCTTCAAACATAAACTCATCGGTCCAATCGTCACCAATTGCAAATATAAAGTCATATTCCGTTTCATTAGTCAAACGTGTAGCGGCACGACCTTTATTCACATTACTATTTTTTACCTCCAAGACTTTATTCCCATCTAAGACAGAAAGAGCATTATTAATTAATAAACTTTTCAGAACGTGTTTTAATTCCATAGTTCTCAAAGCTGCCATATCCGCATCTACTTTTCGATAATGCCAAGCCAGAGAATATTCTTTCTCTTCAATCAACGAGCCTGGTGTACTATCGGTAAAAGATTCAATAACAGGTCTGATATTTTCTTTCCAACTTGATTTCATTTGGTCCAACATCCCCCATTCAGCCCCAACTTTTCGCAACCAAGCTCCATGATCCGTTACTAGCGTATAATTTTTATGACCAAACCAACCTTCTAGCGTTTTACGATCTCGCCCACTTATGATAGCAATTTCAGTAGTTTCATCTTCATTAATCTTGTCTAGTAAATCATAAAGCTCTTGAGTTGGAATAGCATCACTTGGATTATTTTTGAAGCCAGCCAAGGTGCCGTCATAATCTAATAAAAATAACTTTTTGGTTGCTAGCTTATAATGATCTGCTATTTCACTCACTTTTAAAGGAGTCAACTTTTGCGCCACTTGTACAGGAACAACATCTTTTGCTGCTTTTAAAGATTTCAAAAATTCTCCTGCCCAACGCTCTACATCGTATCTAGAAATCCTTTTTTGCAAGGCTTCCAAACGGGTTTTTTGTTCTTCGGCAGGCATCTCTAATGCCTCTTTTATGCTATCTGCTATTTGATCAAAATTATTTGGATTCACAATTAGCGCTTCATGCATCTCTTTGGCAGCACCTGCCATTTCGCTCAAGATCAATACTCCATTCTCATTTGTTCTTGTCGCAATATATTCTTTGGCTACCAAATTCATACCGTCTCGTACTGGCGTTACCATGGCGACATCTGAGGCTACATAAAGATCAATCAATTCATCAAATGGTAATGAACGATAAAAATACCAAATAGGTGTCCAACTAATGGTTGATAAATCACCATTAATTCTACCTACTAACTCATCGGTCTCTCTCTTTAGCAATTGGTATTGAGCAACATTCTCTCTCGATGGTACCGCAAGCATCACCAATCGCACCTTACCTTTATATTCGGGATATTTATTTAAAAAATATTCAAAGGATTTTACACGATTTGGAATTCCTTTTGTATAATCCATTCTATCAATTGACAAAATCAATTTGCTACCATCGTTGGATTTATTATGGAAATCGATACTCTTCATTAATTCTGATTTCGACTCCTCTGGACGTTTTTTATGCTCTAAGGCCGCATTATGATAACGGTCATAATCAATTCCCATTGGAAAAGAATCTACCTTAATTATTCTATTATCATATGATATTTCATTAAAATTGACTTCAATACCCTTAACTCGACTCACCGAACTTATAAAATGTCGCGCATAACCATAGGTATGAAAACCAACCAAATCGGCCCCAAGCATGCCATGCAACAATTCATCTCTCCACGGGCAAGTTCTAAAGAGTTCGTAAGATGGATATGGAATATGTAGAAAAAAACCAATTGTTAAAGTTGGATTTTTTTCTCTTAGCATTTGTGGTAATAATAATAATTGATAATCATGTACCCAAACAGTATCCCCGTCATTTACTTGTTGCAAAACAACATCTGCAAATTTTTGATTCACTTCAACATAAGATTTCCAGTGATCCAGTTCAAACTCTGTATAAGCTTGAAAATAATGAAATAATGGCCATAAAGCAGTATTACTAAAACCGTAATAATAATTATCAATATCTGCATTCGTCAAAGGAACTTGTACACACTTTTCATTTGCCAAGGCACGATCTACCTCCAATTTCTGGTTTTCGTTCATATCCTCTTCTGCCATTCCAGACCAACCTACCCAAATTCCGTTACCTTCAGAATGAACAGATTTCATTCCTGTTGCCAATCCACCAGTACTTGATTTAGCAATCAATTTATCTTCAATATATTTTAAATCTACCGGTAACCTATTTGAAACTATTATTGTTTTATTCATCACTTTTTTATAAAATTAAAGTCTATTCTCTATCAAAATCAATACTGCATGCGATCTGTTTATTCAACTCATTTGAGTACTACTTTCACCATCGACAATGGTAAGCTGAGATTCACTAAATTTCCCGATTAACGTATTTCCCAGTTCGTCCTTCCATTGTGTGATCACATTTTCATTAACTCCTGGTTCCAGATCAATCACTTCCATGACTTGAACCCCAGATTCTTGCTGTACATTTTGTCCTAGTTTAAACATAATTTTATTTTTTAGTTTAGCGATTTCCTCTTATTAGTATCAAAAATCAAATAGTCTTTAACCTATTTATATTGTGCAATTTTTGACTATTTTAAAATTAGAAGTAAAGTCGCTGAAACCTATTATAGTATTTTCTATAAATCTTATAGAATTTTCATTCAAATTACTAAAAATATTCAATTATAGCTAATTATAGGTCATAAAAGAGACTTAACAGTTTCAACAATTACAAATACCCCACTATTCACCATGATTTATTATTAATTTGATAAAATTTGGTGCTTAAATTTTGAGGCTGCCAATTCACGCTATTCACTACAAGTCCTCGGGAATCACCCATAAAACATAAACCCAAAACGAGCTTCCGTTGGTCGCTGTTTTGGGTTTTGTTTTATAAAAGGGTGCTTTCCCTTGCGGGCTTTTCGTTACTATCCTGGGCAGAGATTATATACTTAACTACTATTAAATTTGAAAAGCTATAGTTGGACTCCAATAGACAAAAATCTATGGAATCAAAGTGTGATAAAAATAAAAAATCCATAGACTAAACCTTTCAATTTGTAACACATCCGATAAATGATTCAAACAAGTCACAAACTTTTTTAGATTCTATTTATAAATCATACAGAACCATTAAGTTATTCATTCAAAATTTCCATAGCTATAAAAAATAGGGTAACAATTAATTTACAGTGCGTTAAAGCCAAAGCTTAATTACAATAGTAAATCTACTCTTCATCATCAACATCTTCTTCAAAATCAGCATCAAAATCGGCATCAAAATCTCCAAATGTAGCATCATAATCAAATGTATCCTCATCAAAAATACAATTTTCTGATGGTGGTACCGCACCCTTGGGATTAAAGAATTCCCAATCATCCCAAACATAACTTTCTATATCAAAATGACTTACCCAATCAATAAACATCATCCTGAATTCGTCTAGTTCCCTTCGGATTAATAGTACGTATTCGATGTCTTTAAAATTTTCTTTAAATCGTAAACTACCCACCTGCACGTATAACGACATGGCATGCTCTCTAATTATTGCCGCATTTTGCATTTTTACACTGTACAAGGAAGCCCCTTCTGCACCCGCGATTTTAGCTGGCAAAATCATTGCACTTGCCAACATAAAATCTTTAGTAGCCTCTACTAGATCGTCATTATCCGGTAAAATAGCAACCAAACTTTCTACCAATTGAAAGAGTACTTCCGCTTTTTTGTATATTGACAGTTCATAAATTCTATCCTGCTTTGACATAGTTACTATTTTAGTCTTATAAAAGTAAGAATTATTCTGATTGCTTTAACTCTTAAAAACCTGTTTTTACACAGAAATAATATCAAATATTACAATCTAAAAGAGTAACTAGTAACATTGTACTTCAATTACTATGTATAATTAATGGAGAAAACGGATTTTAAATTCCCTACAAAACACTTACTACATTTTTAAACAATACCATTTTATACAAACATGCTTTAGATTTCAACCAATTTTGTAAATTAGCGCTATATATTTAAAACCCGCACCACACATGGATTTAAACTTCAATAAAAACGAAGACCACAACAAGTTATTACTATCTGATTTAAAACAAAAGTTTGCCAAAGTAAAGATTGGTGGAGGTGAAAAACGTATAGAAAAACTACACAAACAAGGAAAAATGACCGCTCGCGAGCGCATTAATTACCTACTTGATGAAAATAAAAAGGTAATCGAAATTGGTGCTTTTACAGGCGAAGGTATGTATGCTGAACATGGTGGTTGCCCATCTGGTGGGGTGATTGTAAAAATAGGATACATCAAAGGCAAACAGTGTATTGTAGTAGCCAATGACGCGACTGTCAAAGCAGGAGCTTGGTTTCCTATCACAGGAAAAAAGAATTTACGTGCGCAAGAAATTGCTATGGAAAACCAATTACCCATTATTTACCTTGTTGATAGCGCAGGTGTCTATTTGCCAATGCAAGACGAAATATTTCCTGACAAAGAGCATTTTGGACGCATTTTTAGAAACAATGCCATTATGAGCAGTATGGGGATTACTCAAATTTCGGCCATTATGGGGAGCTGTGTTGCGGGTGGTGCTTATTTACCAATTATGAGTGACGAAGCTATCATTGTAGACAAAACAGCTAGCATATTCTTGGCAGGTAGCTATCTAGTCAAAGCAGCGATTGGCGAATCAATAGACAACGAAACTCTTGGAGGTGCCACTACACACTGTGAAATATCAGGTGTAACCGATTATAAAGCTACCGATGATAAAGATGCCCTAAACAAAATTAAAAATATTATTGATAAAATTGGAGACTATACTCCCGCAGGTTTCAACCGCATAAAAGCCGAAAAGCCAGCTTTGGAAGAAAAAGATATCTATGGAATTTTACCCAAAGCACGTAACGAACAATATGATATGATGGAGATCATTCATCGGTTGGTTGATAATTCTGAATTTGAAGCCTACAAAGAGGGTTATGGTCAAACGATTATTACGGGTTACGCTCGCATCGATGGTTGGGCAGTAGGAATTGTTGCCAACCAAAGAAAAGTTGTAAAAACCAAAAAAGGAGAAATGCAATTTGGAGGTGTTATCTACTCTGATAGTGCTGATAAAGCAACACGCTTTATAGCCAATTGCAATCAAAAGAAAATTCCACTAGTATTCTTACAAGATGTTACGGGGTTTATGGTAGGATCAAAATCAGAACAAGGCGGAATCATTAAGGATGGTGCAAAAATGGTGAACGCAGTAAGTAATTCGGTAGTACCAAAATTTACAGTAGTAATAGGAAATTCCTACGGCGCAGGGAACTATGCCATGTGCGGAAAGGCTTTTGATCCTAGGTTAATTTTTGCTTGGCCAAGTGCAGAGCTTGCTGTTATGGGTGGGACGCAAGCTGCCAAAGTATTGATGCAAATAGAAGCTTCTTCGTTAAAAGTCAAAGGTGAAGTTATCGATGAGGCCAAAGAAAATGAATTATTTGAAAAAATAAAAGCACGCTATGATGAACAAACCTCTCCTTATTATGCAGCAGCAAGGTTATGGACTGATGCTATTATTGATCCACTAGATACACGAACTTGGATTTCTATGGGAATAGAAGCCGCCAACCATGCTCCTATCGAAAAGAAATTTAACTTGGGTGTGATACAAGTTTAAGACCAATAACACCAAATATGACACTAGAAAAATTAAAATACCCCATTGGTCACTTTTTACAACCAGAAGAAATTACATCACTTATTCTTTCTAATTGGATCGAAGATATTGCCCGTTTTCCAGAAAATCTGAGCAATGAAGTAGCCCATTTATCAGCTGAGCAATTGGACACACCTTATAGACCCGATGGATGGACGATCAGGCAAGTTGTACACCATTGTGCAGATAGTCACATGAATAGTTTAACACGTTTCAAACTAGCATTGACAGAAGACAGTCCTTTTATAAAACCGTATCATGAGGAACGATGGGCCGAATTGGAGGACAGTAAAAACTTCCCTATTCAAAGTTCGTTACAAATGTTGATAGGCATTCACGCACGCTGGACTGCCTTATTGAAAGAACTATCAGTTACCGACTTAAAAAGAGATTTCGTCCATCCAGAACACGGGAAATCATTTTTATTAGATGAAAATATTGGTGTATATGCGTGGCATTGTAACCATCATCTAGCACATATCACAACTTTAAAAAAAGTAAAAAATTGGAAATAATACGAGTACTTATATTTCAGTACACTCTTTAAATTCAATTACATATTACTTTTCTTTTAAAATAAAAAAAGCATTTTGATTACTCAGAATGCTTTTTTTTATTAGATTAAAATGACCAACTATAATTGAGATAATATCTCTTTACGTTTGATTTTTCCATTATCTGTTTCTGCAAATTTCGACAGGTAGAAAATTTCTTTAGGTTTTTCATATTTATCCAATACGTCAAATAATGAGGGATCAATGGTTGCTTTTTCACCTTCAATCACAAGAACTAATTTTTCTCCCAAAACAGCATCAGGAATACCACCTACAAAAAATTTGGCTTTTATACTATTTGCAATTTTACCTTCTATTTCTTCTGGTATTAATTTGACACCACCACTGTTTACCACATTGTCAATACGCCCCAAAAATATAAATTGTTTGTCATTAAGTATCTCTACTATATCGTTGGTTACTATTGTTTCTTTCGAAACTCTAGGTGCATCGATGACTAAGCAATTTTTTTCATTTTGTGAAATAGTAATTTTCGGCAAAATAGTAAATGCTTTTTCTCCAATTTTTTTGGCAGCAATATGCGTCATAGTTTCTGTCATACCATAAGTTTCATATACTTTGGTATTTATCATAAGTAAACTTTTTTCGAGTTCTTTACTAATTTGTGCACCACCAACAATTAACTTTTTGACATTTTTTAAGGCAACTAAAGAGTTTTTGGCTTGTAAAGGTACCATAGCTGCAAAATCGTAAATTATTTCGTTCCCTTCCAATGGTAGAGAACTAGGCTCAACAAAATTTACATCAAGTCCCAAAATAAAACTTCTAACAAGCATCATTTTACCAGAGATATATTTAGTGGGTAAACAATATAAAGCTTTGTCACCTGGTTTTAAACCAAAAAAGTCACCTGTTGCCAGTGCTGAATTAACCATGGTTTGTTTTTCTGTTCTTAGAATTTTTGGAACACCAGTTGTTCCAGACGTTTGTAAATCGATATAAGGTCTTTCGTCAAACCAATCTAGTAAGAAATCACCAATTGATTTTTCAAATTCATCTCCTTCTTTTACCAAAGAGTACGATACACTAATCAAATCTTCTCGATTAAGATAGACTCCATTTAATTTAAAACGATTGTGAACGTTTTTATAAGTAACATTTCTCATTGTACGTAGTTGTGTTGTGTGTTATATAAGTAGTTAGTGTGTTGTTCCAGTTAATTTTTGCTTCCAATTGTACCATTGGTACTTACGACTAAAGATAAGCAAAAGCAATGGGTAAATGACCAAAACAGGAAAAATAATGTCGATTCCTGCTTCTGGCTCTGAAATATCCTTAAGAATAGAATTGGTTTGAAACGCAGACCAATCAGAAGTTACTAATAAAGCCCCAATGAGATTATTAGCTGCATGAAAACCAAGGGCCAATTCCATTCCATCATCCATCAAAGTAATTATTCCCAAAAATAATCCCGTTCCTATGTAATAAATCATTATAATATTTCCCATTTTTGATACTTCAGGATTTGCCAAATGCATTAACCCAAATATAAGTGAAGTCATTAATAACGGAAACCAGTTGTTTTTAGCTAAATTCCCAAAACCTTGCATCAAATATCCACGAAAAACATATTCTTCAACTGTAGTCTGAATTGGTATTAAAATACTACCTATAATCAAAAGCCCCAAGAAAGGTACCCAATCAAATTGAATTTCAAAATCGATAGGATTTAAAAAATAAGCCCCAATGGTCATAATAGTCGTAATGGTAGCCCAAAGGATAAAAGAGAAAGTGACTCTTTTCCAATCTATTTTCTTTCGAGCTGTAGTAATCGATAAAAAGGTCTGATTATGCAAGTACCTAACTACCATATAAATACCACATATTGTAAAAACAGAGGGAATCAAAATCAACACCAAAGTTAAGTTGGGATCAAAGAAATGCATCAATGCACTATTATTTGTGGGGTATATTTTTTTATTAAAAAAAACTTCATACAAAATAGCTAGTAAAAGTGGTAATTGACCTATAAATGAAGTTGCAATTATTGCTACGGAACCCAAACAGTACTTCCAAAATTTATTTTCTGGATGAATACCTAGATTGATAAACATAAATTTATAATTTATTTAGCACTAATATAGGCTTTCAAAACCTATTTTAGCAAATTGAACTAAATATTTACAAAATATTAGCATTATACATAAAAGTAAAGAGGATACTTATGATACAAATATACCATAATCCACGATGTGGAAAATCAAGAAATTGCTTAGCATTTATCAAAGACAAAAACATTGATTTTGAAACGATTAAATACCTTGAAACCCCTCCAACAGAAATAGAATTGGCTGATTTATTGGTGAAATTAAATTTAAAACCAATAGAATTAGTGAGGCAAAAGGAAAAAATTTGGATTGAAAATTATAAAGATAAACTGTTAACAGATACAGAAATTATTAGCATTCTAGCCGAAAATCCAATTTTAATAGAACGCCCGATTGTGGTAATTGGAGATAAAGCAGTCATTGGTAGAGAAGTCGAAAAACTAAATGATTTCATTAAATAATTTAGTTTTAAATAGAACTAAACTGTTTAAACTAAATCGAATTTCAGTATTCTAATAAAAATAAATGATCTACTATGCGATACTTACTAAAATCAATATTTACATTAAGTTTTCTCCTTTCTTTCTTAACTCATTCTGCGCAGCAAGGACCACCAACTGCTGTAAAGATTAAAATCACAGGAAAGGTTTTAGAAAAAGCAACTAATCAACCTTTGGAGTATGCTACAGTAACATTTACAAACCCTAAGAATCCAAAAGGAATAACAGGTGGAATCACTGATCCAAAGGGTAACTTTAATATTGACATCATACCAGGAACTTATAATATCAAAATTGAATTTATCTCTTTTAGACCAATCGAAATTAATCTCAAAACAATTCAAAAATCAACTGTACTTGGTACGTTTTCTTTAGAAGAAGATGCTGCACAATTGAAAGAAGTAGTAATTACATCTGAAAAATCATCAGTTGAAATAAAATTAGATAAAAAGATTTACAATGTAGGGCAAGATTTGACCGTCAAAGGAGGAACTGCTAGCGATGTATTAAACAATGTACCGTCGGTAACAGTAGACACAGATGGTACTGTAAGTATGAGAGGAAATAGCAATGTACGTATTCTAATTGACGGAAGACCTTCAAATGCTACAAATATTAACGATGCTTTGCGTTCTATCTCATCAGATGCTTTGGACAAAGTAGAAGTGATTACCAATCCATCCGCTAGGTATGACGCTGAAGGTGGCGCCGGAATTATAAATATTGTATTAAAAAAAGGAAAAAATAATGGCGTAAATGGCTCTGTAGTTGCAACATTAGGTAATCCTAAAAATTTGGACATAAGTACTAATTTTAACTACAAAACAAACCAATTCAATTTTTTTTCCAATTTTGGATATAATGATAGTAGATCTCCAGGAATAACAAAAACCAATACCAACTATTTGAACAATGATGGTTCCTTGGAAAAAGTGATTAATGAAGTAAACAATAGAGAACGAAAAAGAAATGGTTTTAATACTTCTTTTGGTATTGATTTATACTTGACTCCTACGATAACTTGGACAAATGGTATAAAATATAGAAACCAAGTCGGTAAAAATCCCGAAGATGTAAACCTTTATAATTATCAAAATAGTGACTTTTTTGTTCGAAATAGATACAACAGTCAATCCTCTACAGACAAGGATTTTCAATACACATCCAACTTTACCAAAAAATTTAGCAAAGACGGTCATAAAGTAACGGTAGATTTCTCAACAGCATCTAGTAAAGACAAAGATATCACTACCATAGCCGATCAAATTGTAGGGACGCCAAGTAGTCTTACCAAAGAATACAACAATACAGCAGGTAAAGACATTACTACTATTATTCAAGGTGATTATGTTTTGCCCCTGGGAGAAAACACCCAATTTGAGGCAGGTTATAAAGGACAATTCAAAGTTATAACTACTGATTACGAAATAGGATCTATTAATTCAAGTAACAATTATATTCCAAATCCGAATTATAGTAATATTCTTGAGTACAAAGAGAAAATAAATGCTGTTTATACCCAATTTGGATCCAAAATCAACAAATTCTCTTATTTATTTGGACTTCGATACGAAGATTCGAATATTAATATCAACTTACTTTCGTCCAAAAATTTCAATACCAAAAAGTACGATAACTTATTTCCAAGTGCCTTTTTAACCTACCAAATCTCTAATAATAATAGTATTTCTATTAATTATAGTAAGAGAATTTCGAGACCAAGTTCTAGGTACATCAATCCATCTTCTAGATACTCAAGTAATGTAAATATTTTTCAAGGAAATTCAGATCTAAATCCTTCCTTTACTGACGTATACGAATTAGGATATTTAACAAAAATAGGAAAGGCTACCTTAACCTCTTCAATTTATTATAATAAGAGTACCTCGGTATTTCAGTTTATCCGTAGACCCAATGGTGATACTGTTGAAACTGTTGTAGATGGACAAACGGTAATTACACCAGTAATTGTAACAACTCCGATTAATCTAGCAGATGAAAATAGATATGGTTTTGAATTCAACTTAAATTATTCTCCGTTTAATTGGTGGAAATTAAACAATAATTTAAATATTTTCAATAGTAAAGTTACTGGAAAATACAGCTATACCGATATTAATAATGTTGTTGTAAATCAAAATTTTGATCGTAACACGTTAGGATGGTACACGCGTTTAACATCGAAAGTAAACTTACCTTATAAAATTGACTGGCAGACTAACGGAATGTATTTTGCCCCTCAAAAAAGTATTCAGGGTAAGTATTTGAGTATGATGATTATCAATCTTGCTTTTAGTAAAGATGTTTTAAAAGAAAAAGCTACTGTTTCAATGAACGTTAGTGACCTTTTCAACTCCGGTAAAAGAAGATTTGAAACCTATATCCCTGGTGAAATTGAATCCTATACCTCATTACAATTCAGAGTAAGACAAATTAACGTATCATTTACCTATCGCTTTAACAAAAAGAAAGGTGAAGGTGAAAAAGCAGTAAGACCACAAAACGAAACCGGTGAAGGAGATTTTGCTGGCTAACAATACATAAACCTCTTGAGGTTTGGACTTTTTTATCTTTTAGAAAATTCTTAAGCTTAAATATAAAATTACACCAACAGATTAAATTTAAGTATTTAGAAACACTTATATACTCAAAATATTTTTTTTGTTGTGAAATATAGTATACCGACTTTGTTAGAAAGTCGGTTTTTTTATACCATTACTTATAGCCTAATTTATTCTGTTGTACCCAAATTAAATCATTTGTAGCAAAGCCAATTTTCTTTGCTTTTTGCAAGTAATCTACCTTAATATCCTCCGGAATGGTAGTTTCTCGAGATAAAATCCACAAATAGTCCAGACTTGAACCCGAAATCAATGCATATTTATAATCTGGATCAATTGCAATCACATTGTAACCAGCATAAAATGGACCAAAAAATGAAACTTGGAGCATAGCAATATTCTCTTCTCCTACAAACTTGGCTTTACCGATACTTTCTTTCCACTTATTTTTTTTATAATCGTAGCCTTTATTATCTACTTTTATCATTCCATTGTCTTTTATAGAATATTCTGCTGTGGTATTATTAAGTCCTTTTTCGAATTTAAAATCCAATCTGGCAATTTCATACCACTTACCCAAATATTTATTCTTATCAAAATCTTGAACCGCTGTCGCTTTGTCTGGAATGGATTTATTCGAACAAGAAGCAAGTAAAAAACCGATTCCAACAACTGCAATAGTTCCTATTATACTACACTTTTTCATAAGCTCCAATTTTTTAAGTAAAGATAACGAAACCATAGAATTTTGAATTTATAATATTCAATCCAGATCTTTCAATATTTAATTTTAAAGCACAAAAAAACCGCCAAATACAACTTGGCGGTTTCACTATTTTTATAAGTTATAAAGCTATACGTGTAATGCTCTATTATCTGTTGCTGCTAATGCCGCTTCTTTGATTGCTTCTGCAAAAGTTGGGTGTGCATGTGACATTCTAGAAATATCTTCGGCAGATGCTTTGTACTCCATTGCAACAACCGCCTCAGCAATAAGATCAGCTGTTCTTGCTCCAATCATGTGTACACCAAGAACCTCATCAGTTTTTTCATCAGCTAAGATTTTAACAAATCCATCCAAATCTCCACTCGCTCTTGCACGACCTAATGCTTTGAAGGGGAAGCTACCTACTTTATATTTAGTACCAGCAGCTTTTAGTTGCTCTTCTGTTTGTCCAACAGCTGCCACTTCTGGCCACGTGTATACAACACCCGGAATCAAATTGTAATCGATATGTGGTTTTTGTCCTGCGATTAATTCAGCAACCATAGTCCCTTCTTCTTCCGCTTTGTGTGCTAACATTGCTCCACGAACAACATCACCAATAGCATATATATTCGAAATATTAGTTTGTAAATGATCGTTTACCTCAACTTGACCTCTATCAGCCATTTTTATGTCTGCATTTTCAACTTTCAATCCGTCAGTATAAGGACGACGCCCTACAGCAACCAAAGCGTAATCACCCTCTAGTGTAATTGTTTCGCCTTTTGCGTTTTCGGCTTGAACAGTAACTGCATCACCAGCTCTTTCTACCGATTTCACTTTGTGAGAAACGTAGAATTTCATTCCTTGTTTCTTCAATACTTTTGTCAATTCTTTGGATAAAGAACTGTCCATTCCTGGAATAATACGGTCCATATACTCAACTACAGAAACTTGCGCTCCCAAACGTAAATATACTTGTCCTAATTCGATTCCGATAACTCCACCACCAATAATGATAAGGTGCTTAGGAACTTCTGGTAACTTCAACGCTTCTGTAGAAGTGATGATTCTTTCTTTGTCAAGGGTAATGAATGGCAAAGAAGACGGTTTTGACCCCGTTGCAATGATAATATTTTTTGCTTCGATTGTTTCAGATGTACCGTCTGCTTTTGCAACTGCCACATGCGTAGCGTCTACAAAAGATCCCATACCTTCAAAAACCGTAATTTTATTTTTGTCCATAAGGTATTTAACACCTCCTGATGTTTGATCAACAACCGCTTGCTTACGAGCAATCATTTTCTCTAAATTCACTTTTACCTCACCCGAAAGTTCGATTCCGTGATCCTCAAAATGCTTAATTTCAGCATAATGATGAGAGGATGCCAACAATGCTTTTGATGGAATACACCCTACATTTAGGCAAGTACCGCCCAAGGCAGAATATTTTTCGATAATAGCTGTGTTAAACCCTAACTGTGCACAACGAATAGCTGATACATATCCGCCTGGTCCAGAACCAATGATGACTACGTCAAATGAACTCATAGTATATTTTTTATAATGTAAATTAATTTTTGTGAATACAAAATTAAGGAATTAAGTTTTGTTTAAACTTTAAAGTTCAATGTTTTTTGTTATGAATTTGTGACTTTAATACAGTCTTTTGAACAAAAAGAATACTAAGAATTCAGAAAGAATACAAATACATTGTGAAAACTGTAATTAGCATATACCAATCATGCAAATTCGTCACCAGATTATTGAGGACGTACTTAATTAACACCATTTAGGGCCTATTTCCAGCTCTCCACTTTAGCCCCGACTGAAAAATGCTTTTTTTACTAGGTCGCTGCAGGAGCTTCCTCTGGTCGCTCTGCCTCTTCTGTAAAAAATAGCATTTTTCAGTCGGGGCTACCGCTGCTATCTGGGGCAAGCAGTCGAGATTATTATTACATTCGATAATGATAATAATAGAATATTATTAAAAGCACTTCCTCCTATTTCCTTTTAAAAGAAGATTTTATAATGTTTAAAATGAAAAACACACACAAATATATAAAAAAAATAAATCCTATTTATAAGGTTCTGAAAACTGAAACTGTAACTTAGATTTACTCTTTAGCGAATAATTGTTCTAAAAGTCAAATTGATTCTGGGTTTCAATACTTTTTTAGTAGGTGGTAATCGATGCAGCCAATGCGTTTGCGTTTCGTCTTTCATCACTAGCAAGCTTCCACTTTCTAAAATAATCGAAACAGTCTCTTTAGTATCCTTGTGTTTGAAAGCAAACTTGCGGGTCGCACCAAAACTCAAGGATGCAATGGCACCGTTTTTTTTTAAATCCTTTTCGCCATCACTATGCCAAGTCATTCCTTCTTCTCCTGAATGATACAAATTGAGCAAACAAGAATTATAACTTTCACCTGTTTTTTGCTCTACTCGTGCTTTTAATTCTAGTAAAGCTGGTGTCCAAAGCATTGCTTTTTTTGTTCGATTCGAATAAGTATACTCAAATTCTTGATCTCCATACCACGCCACTTTTCGTTTAGTCACAATCAGTTTGCCCATAATTATAGCTTCATCGTGCTTCCACTCTATTTCGCTTAATAAAACGGCCATATAATGATTGGCTTCTTCTTGCGAAAACAAAAAACCGTAATAATTTACGGTGCCGTCTTGCGATAATAGATTGTGGTTTGTGTCTAAGTCTGGAGAGAATAAGTCCATGTTTTGTTTTTTATTTCACAAAGATACGCAGAGAAAAATACAACGATTGACATTTTTTAAACCATATAAGGCATATAAATTTTTCTTGGACTTCAAAAGGTTATAATCTTATAAAATTGACTACGATCTGAAACGAGCCGCAAAAATTTTAAACCATATAAGCCATATAAGTTTTTCTTTGTCTGCAAAAGTTTTTAAAAACTCTCTACAACAATAAAAGTTCATATGAGTTTTGGCACTTAAAAGCGCCAAACTGTGTATAATTAATATTTAAAGAGTAGAACACAATCAATCTTAATAAATAAAACTATATTTTTTTTACCTTTTCAAAATTTATTGTGCCAAATTCAATTTACTATGCTTCTGACTGTAACTAAAATAAATTACTAGTCCAATAAGCAACCATACAGTAAAATAAATCCAGTTCCAAACACTTAATTCGGCCATCATGTACAAACAACTTAGTAAACCTAGTAATGGAATAAGTGACAAATTTTGAGTAAAGGTCCAATATAGAATTCCGATTAACGAAATAAAGAAAATCCATAGCGGAATTTTGTGTTTAAAGAGACTCCAGCCACTTTCGTATTTTAGACTGTCATTTATAGGAAGCTCTTTTACTAGCGATTCATAGCGATCAGTATTTTTTTGATAATTATTAAGTAGTTGTTCTAAATCTAGCGGTGTAGTACTTATCTTTTTTTCGCTAATTGACTCTATGTAGTGACAAACTACTGTAGTTTCGTCCTTGCTTAAAGCGGTTACAATATCGGCTGGACTATTAATAACAGGTGTATTTTGAATAAAATTGAGTGTAGCTTTTTTATTAAAAGTAAAAGCATAAACCAACCCAATTACCATTACCACTGGCAAGATATATTTGGCATTTACATAAGGAGTTTTAAACTTGCCTCGAGGAATTTCGGTTTTATTTTGAAGAAACAACACTCCTGCACACACGAGCACAAATGCGAACAAAGTACCTATACTACATAAATCTGTAACGATGGTAAGGTTTAAAAACATTGCTGGAATAGCAACCACAAAACCTGTAACAATTGTGGCATAAGAAGGTGTTTTGAATTTGGGATGTGTTTTCGAAAATTTTGGAGGCAATAAACCATCCCTACTCATACTCATCCAAATACGGGGTTGACCCATTTGAAAAACTAACAAGACGCTTGCCATAGCAACTACAGCACTTACGGCAATGATGCCAGACATCCAACTTAGATTTAATTCTTGAAATACAAATGCCAATGGATCTCCTACATTCAGTTTGGTGTACGAAACCATTCCCGTTAGTACAAGTGCAATCGCAATGTATAGAATCGTACAAATTATAATTGCCCACATCATCCCTCGTGGTAAATCTCTCTGTGGGTTTTTGCACTCTTCGGCTGTAGTAGAAATGGCATCAAAACCAATATAAGCAAAGAAAACTGCCGATACTCCTTTTAAAACGCCACTTGCACCGTTTGGGGCAAAGGGTGTCCAATTGTTAGTATCTACGTAAAAAACTCCTACAGCAATAACTAATAAAATGATACATAGCTTTACCACTACCATAACATTATTGGCATTGCGTGACTCCTCCATCCCTCTGTAGACCAAAAATGTAATCAGAACAATGATTAACAAAGCAGGCAAATCGGCTACAAAATGAAGTCCTGCAAGAGTAGGTGCCGTCTCCCAAGCGGTATAAGCCTCTTGGAGTGTGTAATTTAAATTGGCCTAATTTTTTCCAGCTTGCATCAATGCAACTGCTTTGTTGTGACCATCAGATGCGGACAAAATATCCATTTGTGCCCACATGGGTAAATCTATTCCGCCGCTATGTAGTAAGGTTGTAAAGTAATCACTCCAGGAAATGGCCACTGTGACATTGCCTATGGCGTACTCCATTATCAAAGCCCAACCTATAATCCAAGCAATAAGTTCACCAAACGCAACATAGGAATAGGTATAGGCGCTACCCGATACAGGAACCATAGAGGCAAATTCGGCATAAGCAAAAGCGGCAAATCCACAAGCCACAGCAGTAAATAGAAATAAAAATATTACCGCAGGACCTCCGTCAAAACTAGCTTTACCTATAGTACTAAAAATACCTGCTCCCACTATTGCGGCGATACCAAAAGCTGCTAAATCTTTGGTGGTAAGATGGCGACCAAGAGCATTGTTGCCATCAGCTTCATTTTTTTTGACCTGCGCCAAAATATCCTGCACTGTTTTTTTTCTGAATAATTTGGATTTTGTCATACTACTAAATAGTTGTTTGTAACTGAAAAGCCGCTATTGGCGGAAAATTTTGTATCTACTTGTAAAATAATTGTTGTACAAATATGAAAAATTAAAGCTTGTGTTGGCACACCTTGTTCTCAGTTTTTCCACTACTATTTCTCATTTTTTTTAAATATTTTAAGACCCTTGATAACCAGCACTTAACTAAGAAACTTCTACTTCAAACAACTCCTCAAAATACTCACAGGATGCTGTGCTTTCCTACTAGTCCCGTCAAAAATTTGGTGTCGGCAACTAGTTCCTGCGGCTGCGATTTCAGTTGTTTGTGCTGTGGATCGAATTTTTGGAAAGAGCGTATCCTCACCCATTTGCATACTGATATCGTAATGTTCTTTTTCGTACCCAAAAGAACCCGCCATTCCGCAACAACCCGAATTGTAAATCGTAACCGTATTATTTTTTGGAATATTTAGCATCGCAAAAGTCGCTTCTACGGTGCTTAATGCTTTTTGGTGGCAATGGCCATGGATTTTTATTTCTTTGATCTCGTCAGAAAATTGTTCTGCTTTTATGTTACCTTTTGTGATTTCGTTTTTGAAAAATTCTTCGATAGTAAATACATTTTTGGCCAATTTTGCAGCTTTAGGTTTGTCCACCGCCAAGCGTAGGTATTCATCTCTAAACGATAGGATTGCCGATGGCTCGATTCCTATTAAGGGCGCTTTGTCTGTGATTACATCTGCAAATATTTCGATATTGATGTTGGCAATTTCTTTGGCTTCTTCCAGAAAACCTTTCGATAAATAAGCTCTACCACTTTCTTCGTGATTTAAAATCACGACTTCGTATCCTAAAGTGGTTAACAATTCAAAGGCATCGATTCCTACTGATACATCATAATAATTGGTAAACTCATCACAAAATAAATACACTTTATTATTAATTAAAGTATCCTGAATCAGAGATTCTTTCTGATTTTTATACCAATCTCTAAAAGTAATTTTGGCCAAATGCGGTACTTCGCGTTTGGGTGCTACACCCAACATACTTTTGACAATAGGCAAATTGGAAACCCAATTGGTAAAGGACGGAAAACCACTCCCTAGGTGATTGAGTTTGGCATTGTTTGCAAAAATTCTAGAGCGCAAGGAATAACCATTGGCTCTTTGATATTGATATAAAAATTCAGCTTTTAAGGAAGCGATATCTACATTACTAGGACATTCACTGGCACAGGCTTTGCAGCTCACGCACAAATCAAAAACTTGGTACAACTCTTTGTGGTTGAATTTATTGACTTTTTCTGAATTGGTTAAATAGTCACGTAGGGCGTTAGCACGGGCGCGAGTGGTGTCTTTTTCATTGCGCGTGGCACGATAACTAGGACAAAGTGTTCCTCCAGCCGATGGCAATTTACGGCAATCACCTGAACCATTACACTTTTCGGCGGCACGTAAAACGCCCATACTATCCGAGAAATCCTGAATTGTATGAATATCGGGCTCTACTCTTCCTGGTTCAAAACGGAGATTTTCATCCATTTTTAAAGCATTAACAATTTTGCCCATATTCAAAATCGAGTTTGGGTCAAAAGCTAATTTTAAACGTTTTAGCAATTCGTAATTTTTATCGCCAATCATAAACGGTAGGAACTCGCCACGTACGATTCCGTCACCGTGTTCTCCGCTTAGTGAACCTCTGTATTTTTTGACCAAAACAGCCACTTCGGTAGCGATGTTTCTAAATTGGTATATTCCCTCTTTTGTTTTTAAATTCAATACCGGACGCAAGTGAAGCTCTCCTGCTCCCGCGTGAGCATAGTAAATGGCACTTTGTCCATGTCGCTTCATCATCGCTGAGAAATCAGCAATATAATTTGGCAAATCACTCAACTCCACCGCTGTATCTTCAATAGAATCGGCTGCTTTGTTGTCACCTACAATACTACCCAAAAGCCCCAAACCTGCTTTTCGGAGTTCGTTGATTTTGTCAATATCGGTTCCGTATATTTTTGGTAGTGCATAGCCAAAGTTATTTTTCTCCAAATCGGCCACCAAGGCATCGGCTTGTTGTTCTGCATCTTCTATGCTTTCATACGAACCTACTTCAAGCATCATTACCGCTTTAGGTTCTCCCACGATAAAAAATCGGTTTTTGGCTTGTTCCCTGTTGGTTTTGGTGCAATCCAGAATGGTATCGTCCATCATTTCGCAATTGTACAAATGATGTTTCATAGCAACTACAACGGCTTCCAAACTCTCTTGAATGGTATGGAAATGCGCCACCACCATTACGTTATGAGAAGGTGGTAGAATATCCACTTTCAATGTCACTTCGGTAGTAAAAGCTAATGTTCCTTCGCTTCCGCATAAAAATTCCCCAACGTTGATGGTCGGTTCTGTACCGCCAAATAAATCAGATTTTAATAAAATATCTACAGCATAACCTGTATTTCGTCTGTGAATTTCTGGTTTCGGAAATTCTTTTTTAATTTCTTCTTGAGTTGTTTGAACAGTTAATTCTTCGTATAATTTTCTATAAATCTTATTTTCTAAAGTTTCGCCTTTGGTTTTTTCGATAAACGCAGCCGAAGTTAGATCGGAAAAAACAACTTTCGAACCATCACTCAAAACAGCTTTGATTTCGATAATTTTGTCACGCGTCACCCCATACCGAATAGAGGTTGTCCCTGATGAATTATTCCCTACCATTCCACCAATCATACAACGGTTGGAGGTCGAAGTATTTGGACCAAAAAATAATCCATGAGGTTTCAAGAAAATATTCAATTCGTCTCGAATCACTCCCGGCTGTACCGTTATCGTTTTCTTTTCCTTATCAAAAGATACTATTTTGGTAAAGTGCTTGGACACATCGACAATTATTCCGTTACCTACCGTTTGTCCCGCCAATGAGGTACCAGCAGTCCTAGGCGTAATCGTCAATTGATTGTCTTTGGCAAATTTTACAATTTTGACAATATCGTCTACTGATTTTGGCAAAGCAACTGCCTCAGGTGTTAATTTATAAGCCGAAGCATCTGTCGAATATAGTATTTTATGAAGTTCATCGTGTAAAACTGTTCCTTCTAATTGTTTGGATAGCGTATCAAATTTTGATTTCGAAGACATGAAAAATCGTGTTTAATGAGAAAAACAAATATAAAGATTATCAATCAGTATCTAACATCAAAAAAGAAAGTTTAAGAATGAAATTAACGTTGCTATCAAAACAGATTCTCATAGATTTATATAAATAAAAAAACCACAGATTACACCAACTTGCTCCTGTTAATTTGCAAGAATTGGTGTAATATGTGGTTCTATATAATTTAAAGTGAATACACTATAAAAGTAAAGTCTTCAATAAGCTCAGATGGGTAACTAATAACTCAAAAATAACATTTACAATTTTGTAAAAATTGCTGGATCAAATTCTGATGCTACTACTACATTTCTTGGTCCACCTGCTCCTTTCGAACGATCGAAGGACAGTAAAACATTTCCCGCTTTTTGATAATTATCCCACATCAACGTAAATTTTGGCTCTGTGTCACCAAAACTCTTGAAATAGGACCATTGCTTAATCAGCTGTTCTTTTTGATCCACATATACCCAGTATTTATTCTCTGGCGTAACACCCACAGCGCTAAAGCTCATCTCCAGAACATCGGCAGTATGACCATCAGGTAATTGTTCTGTTTTGAGGTACTTAAGTTTTACCCCTGGATCTTGGAGTTTCCAAGGCATAACTAACCAATAGGAATCATTAATCCACCAGTTTTTGGCTTTCTTCAATAAAGCTGTTGCTTTTTTATCATCATTTACTAACTCTCCATTTTCATAAACTTTACCTTTTAAGGTGTTTACATTTACAAAAATAGTTTGATTGTCTTCTGGATTTTCAACACGTACATCCCCCGTCCATTTATTCCAAAAGAGTTTTCGTTTACCAAAATCCCATTGTATAAATTTGGTGTTATTATAGTTGGTAACACCACCCATTGCTACTTGTGTTTCTTTAACAATATCATCAACATTTACATCCTCTTGTGCGAAGATGATATTAGTACTTAGAAGAGCGAAAAATAATGTAAAAACGATATTGGTAACTCGGCTCATAATCTTCAATTTTAATTTATAATCACCGACAAAAATACTTTCTTTTATGTTCAATTTTGTGCTCATATGGTTTTATATGCATAACGTTTTGTTAAACTTTATAACAAACAATAGCATTACGTCTTAATTTTTCTTTTCACCTTTTTGTACTCCTTATAAAATTCTTATTTTTGTACTCTAAAAAATAAAACATGCCGAATAAAAAATATAAAATTGCCGTGCTTCAGCTTAACTTAAATGATGTCGCTGAAAACAACCTGAAGAAATGTATCAGTTGGGTACGTGATGCTGCTAATCAAGGTGCCGAAGTGATTTCATTACCAGAACTATACAGCAGTCATTATTTTTGTCAAAGTGAAGATGTTGATAATTTTGCTATTGCAGAACCATTGTACAGTACTTCTTTTATTGCTTTTAGTGCATTGGCAAAAGAACTTGGAGTAGTTATCATCGTTCCTTTTTTCGAAAAAAGGATGGCCGGAATTTACCACAACAGTGCATATATTATAGATACAGATGGTAGCGAAGCTGGTTTATACCGAAAAATGCACATTCCAGATGATCCCCATTTCTATGAGAAATTCTATTTTACACCTGGCGATTTAGGTTTTAAAACTATCCCAACTCAAAAAGGAAAAATCGGAACTTTAATTTGTTGGGACCAATGGTACCCAGAAGCGGCTCGTTTAACAGCGCTCAAAGGAGCTGAAGTTTTATTCTACCCTACCGCAATTGGATGGCATCCGCAAGAAAAAGAACAGTATGGTGAAAACCAACACAATGCTTGGATGAGTGTTATGAAAGGACATGCCGTTGCCAATGGTGTGTATGTTGCTGCTGCCAACCGCATTGGACTAGAGCAGTATATTGAAGGAACTGCAGGAATCCAATTTTGGGGTTCTTCGTTTATCGCAGGACCACAAGGCGAAATCTTAGCACAAGCTTCACATGATAAAGAAGAAATTTTGATTGCCGAAGTTGATTTGGATCTACAAGAAAATGTACGTCAAAACTGGCCATTTTTTAGAGACAGACGTATTGATGCATTTGGAGACATCACCAAAAGAGCTATTGACTAATTCAATTTAATTCAACATAAAAAAGGACTAAAACACCATCGTTTTAGTCCTTTTTGCATTCTTATAAAAATATTTTGGGCGTGCCACCAGTATAAAAAGGGGCTAAAAATACATTGTGTTCATAAGCCCCTTTCTATACTGCTGTCGGGCTGTCCACGCTACTTCGGTAGCAAGTTCCCATCCCTCACGCAAAACCTATATTGAAAACAAACATCTTTCATCAAATTAAAATTCTAAAGGTTATTAATTCAAGTTAGGTTGAAAAATTTTCACTTGTCCATCGCCTTCACTACTTACCACCAACAAACTCCTTTTAGTCGGACTTTTTGACGCTGGAATAAAAAGCAACCCTTCTGGTGCATCTCCTGTTTTGATACTTTGTAAATATATTGGTGCCGATGGATTTGTAATATCATAAACTACAACAGTATCTGTTCTTTCTAATCCAACAAATAAAATATTTTTACTTCCCATTTTGGCCACCACTACCGATTCCGGTTCAGATCCTTTGTCATCGCTACGTTTATCATCATAGGTTCCAAAATCATTCGAACGCTTGTCCATGTCGTTTTTACTATCAAAAACCAAGTTTCCTGTGTTTCCGTTCCAAATTGTAAAAGAGCGAGCTCCAAAACAAATTAATTCATCCAAATCTCCGTCACCATCTGTATCACCCTCTGTCGAAATCAAATTCAAACGTCCCATTTTATTCTCTGCTTTAAAAGTTGCAGCATCAGGGAAAATTGTGGGGTCAAAAGTCATTTTAGCCAATCTTTTTACATCGGCATAATCTCCATATTCTCTAGCATCACCTTCGTTGGCAGTAATAAAATAAGGCATTCCATCAACAGCATAACTCGCGATAGCATCTGGCATGAACATTCCTTTTACTTTCCAAGTACTAAATACGATACTGCCATCTTTATCACTAATATCTATCCCGTTTGCAGTCGAATTAAAATCTTTGTACCCCAATCCAAAAATAGCTGTAATCGTTTTAGAAGTCAAATCAACTTTTGCTACACCATTGTTTTCCTGCAACGTTACCCAAGCTGTTTTTGAATCTTCTGAGATGGTAACGTATTCTGGCTCAATATCGGCACTAAAACTTTTAGCTGTTTTCGAAATCCTAAACCCTTTTGCCCTCAAACTAGACAATTGACTTGCAAAACCTGTAAAACCTAAAGTTGTCACCGTATAGTTATTTGTCAAGTCAATAATTGAAATCGAACCTTCAGGATCAACAGAATAATCTGCATTTGGTTCCCCTTCATTAGCGCTCATCAACCATTTCCCATCAGGAGAGAAAGTCACCATATCAGGCAAAGAACCAACCGTGATTTCTTTAACGAGACTATTGTCAATCGTATTAAAAACTACAACTTTTCCATTCGCTTGTTTGTCAATAGTAGATTCTAGTGCAACAGCAAGTTTACCACCGTGAGTTGCCACACTATTGGATGCACCACTAAAAGTGGCTAGATTGATTGCAGTTAATTTTTTTGGATTTGTTGGATCTGTCAAATCAACTACGTCAATTTGATTTTTATCACTATTGTTTACAGTAAACAGTTTTTTAGTCGTTTCATCGTACGCGCTGATTTCGGCTGCACCTTCACCACCAATCATAATGCTCCCAATTTCTGCAAATGTGGCTGCATTTTCATTTACTACCTTCTCTTGATTATCACTGCCTTCTGCACTGTCCTTTTCACAACTAGTTAAAAGTAAAAGTGCCGCTACTACTGAAATACCAAAATTCTTCATGTTTATTTTTTTTGTTTTGGGCAAAAATAGAGGTCAAGTCACGACTCTCCATTATCTAAATATTATGAAATCTTTAAGTTGAAAAAGCTCTTGTTAACCAAATGTAAATTAAGATCTATAATCAAGTAAAAATAAACAGTAAAATAAATTATACAAATAAACGCATTTTTTAAAAGTTTAAAATTGTACAAAGTCAGCCTCAATAGATAAAATTCGTGGTACTAGTCTTCTTAACTTTAAGGAAATTTGAGCAAATTTATATCTAAATAGATAATGCGTTTTACTAGAACAACTCTCCTAGCTTGATAGAAATGGAAATCCTTTTTGGGGGCTGGCCTTTGGCCTCAAAAAGATTACTGCACTATACTATTTATTATAATCGGAGTTCAGTGAACTCCGTTAGGAACGGGTAGCGAGAATAGCTTCTAAAAAAAAGGAGGTTCTTTTTTATAATCCTTGTGATTGTTTATATTTGCGTTCAAATATTAGTATCTACTTTTTATGACAACTACAAACAGACGTTTCCCTGCCGAATGGGAAAAGCAAGAAGGAATTTTACTTTGTTTTCCACATAACGGAAACGATTGGCCTGGAAAATACGAAGCGATACAGTGGGCTTTTGTAGAGTTTATTAAAAAAGTAGCTACCTACGAAAAAGTTTTTTTGTTGGTAGCAGATGATAAACTTAAAGCAAAAGTAGCAGATATGCTGGATCGTGCCCGCGTAGCTATAGAAAACGTCTCTTACATCATACACAAGACCAACCGTAGTTGGATGCGTGATTCTGGACCAATTGTTGTCTATAACAACGGCCAAAGAGAAGGTTTGAACTTTAATTTTAACGGTTGGGCGAAATATAAAAATTACCAACTAGACCGAAATGTTCCTCAAAAAGTAACTAATTTTCTAAACATACCTGTAACGCAGGTCATGTACAAAGGAAAACCAGTAATTGTTGAGGGTGGTGCTATTGATGTAAATGGTCGCGGTACACTAATCACTTCCGAAGAATGTTTGATGCATCCTAATATTCAAGTCCGTAATGCTGGATTTACAAAGGAGGATTACGAAGCAGTTTTTAAAGAATATTTGGGCGTAACCAATGTAATTTGGTTGGGTGATGGTGTTGAAGGTGATGACACTCACGGTCATATTGATGATTTGGCACGTTTTATAAGTGAGGATACCATTGTAACTATAGTAGAATTGGATCAAAATGATGCTAACTATAAACCTTTACAAGATAATTTGAAGCGTTTGCAAAATGCTAAACTAGAAAATGGTCAATCTCCAATTATTGTGACCTTACCAATGCCGAAATGTTTGAATTTTGAAGATTTACGTTTACCTGCAAGCTATGCTAACTTTTTGATTTTAAACAAATGTGTTTTAGTTCCCACTTTTAATGATATGAACGATAGAAAAGCCCTTAACATATTGGCAGAATGTTTTCCAGACCGAGAAATTATTGGCATAAGCGCCATTGATTTGATTTGGGGATTTGGTACTTTGCACTGCCTCAGCCAACAAATTCCTGCATAAAGAAAACTCTTTTAAAAACAAAAAAATACCAGCTCACGCTGGTATTTTTTTTATGCTTATTTCTTAATAAACCTTATCGTGTTATAAAATTACTACATATTCAAACGAGGATTCTTGTTTGAAGGATCATTCAATTATAGAGTACTGTAATTTTTTTTATTTATCTTTTGTAAACGGTATTTTTTGACCATCACTCAGAATCATATCAAATCCAGATAAGCTATCATTGAATTGAAATTTGATTCCAGCAGCTTTCGATTCAAATAAATCCTTTCCGATGATGGTTAATGAAAATTGCGGATAACCCGTTATTTGTACATTGATTGCGTCTGATTTTTCAGTCATTATAATCTTTGCTGGAGCTTTGTTGTTGCTATAAGTTCCTAGATAACCATCCAAAATAATATCTTTTTCGATTTTACCATTAATTGCTGACCAAGAATTATTTTCTAAATTATAATCCGGAAAAACATGTTCTGGATCCAAAGTAATGCTTTCAATCTCTTCATAAATATGAGGTTCAAATGACCATATTTTGTTTTTTTGCCAAACTTCAACAGGTAATTTTATTCTCGTTGTCTTACCCGATTTTGTTTTGATATCCATAATTACAGGCAATACCATTTTGTCCTTATTTTCAATTGTAACAACAACCCCTTTTGAAGGATCATTTTTTACATATTTGATCGCATTTACTGCTTGGTCAAAACGCCAGTTATTGATAAACCATGCTCTCCAAAACCATCCTAAATCTTCTCCTGCCACATTCTCCATTGTTCTGAAAAAATCATTTGGCGTAGGATGCTTGAAAGCCCAACGATCAATATAGGTTCTAAAGGCGTAGTCAAAACGTTGTTTTCCCAAAATTTGCTCTCTCAAGATAACCAAAGCCGAACTTGGTTTAGCATATAATAATATTCCAATGTTAGCTTCCTTCATATTATCGGGTGAACTCATTACTGGTTCTAGACCTGAGCCTGTATAATAATCTGCTCTTTTTTGTAAGTCTTCTGCAGGGTCTTTGTACTCACCATTATTAAAATCTTTATCACTCAATGAGTTGATAAAGGTATTCAAACCTTCATCCATCCATCCAAAAAGACGCTCATTGGACCCAACAATCATTGGAAACCAAGTGTGTCCAAATTCATGATCTGTAACGCCCCACAATCTTTTTCCTTTAGATTCGTATTTACAAAAAACGATTCCTGGATATTCCATTCCACCTTCATTACCAGCTACATTTATCGCAGCAGGATATGGGTATTCAAACCACCTTTTAGAATAATTTTCGATAGCTGCTTTGGTATATTCTGTCGATCTTCCCCAAGCTAAATCTCCAGCACTTTCGATTGGATAGGTAGACATTGCTAACGATTTTTTGCCACTTGGCAAGTTTATTTTAGCCGCATCAACAATAAATGCCGTTGAAGATGCCCAAGATACATCACGAGAATTTTTGATAGCAAAATGCCAAGTTTTTGTCGTTGTTCCCTCAATTTTTGCATTCGCTTCCACTTCTTCAGCTGTACGAATAAATACCGTTTTATCGCTTGTTTTGGCTTGTGCTAATCTGGTTTGCTCAGTTGCAGAATAAACACTCTTTGCATTTAGCAATTCACCCGAACAAACTACAAAATGGTTTGAAGGTGCCGTAATATTAATATCATAATCTCCATATTCTAAGTAAAACTCAGATGCTCCTAAATAAGGATTGGTATTCCATCCACGTACATCATCATATACACACATACGTGGGTACCATTGCGCAATCGTAAATATCTTTCCGTTTTTGGTTTCTACAATACCGGTTCTATCAGAGCCTTCATTTGGACAGATGTAGGAAAAATCAATTTTTAATTTAACAGATCCTCCTTTTGAGCTTAATTCGGAAGGAAGAAATACTTGCATGCGCGTGTCAGTAATCAAAAATTTCACCTCGGTCTCAGTACCTTTTCTTTTTGAAGTAGTGATTGCCTTTACCGATTTAATTTTATAACCTCCATCAAAAATTTGTCCACGAGATCCATTTCTACTTCCTGTAAGTGGTACCAAGGCTTCTCCTCTAGAATCTGATTTGAATAAATTTTGATCCAAATGTAACCACAAAAACCCTAATTTGTCTGGACTATTGTTGGTGTAATTAATAACGGCTGTCGCTGTAATTTCATTTTTCTTGTCATCTAATTTAGCCGATAACTGATAGTCTGCTCGGTTTTGCCAATATGCAATTCCTGGTTGACCACTCGCCGATCGAAACATGGTTCCTTGACTGGTGTAAAAATTTGAAGAAAACGCTTCGTTATAATTAAAATTTGAAGTTGCATCTGGTGTCTGCTGACTCCATGTTGTTGAACTGGCTAGCAATAGTGCTGCATAAAAAAGACCCGAACATTTACTTATCATACTATTATATTTAAATAACAAATTAATGAAAAAAAAACGAACAGATAGCTTATATTTGATACCAAATAAGTGAATTTAACCTTATTTCTTAAATTTTTCGTAATATTTAATAGTCTGAACTTGAAAACAACACTAGAAAACGCAAATTTAACGGTACAAATTAAGGCCATGGGTGCCGAATTAGTCTCTATAAAGGACCAAAATGACAAAGAATACATTTGGGAAGGCAACCCAGAATTTTGGGGAAAACATTCTCCGGTCCTTTTCCCTATTGTTGGTGCTCTTAAAAATGATAGTTATCTGTGTAAAGGAAAGGAGTACAAAATGTCTCGACACGGTTTTGCTCGTGAAATGGAATTTAAGCTAATCGAAAAAACGAATACTAAAGCCGTATTTTCTATCGAATCAAATGCTACGACGTTTGAAAAATATCCATTTGCTTTTGAATTGCAGATTATATATACTTTAGAAAATAAAAATCTCCATGTCGGTTATAAAGTGATTAACCGGAATGATTATGAAATGCCATTCTCAATTGGTGCTCATCCTGCCTTTGCTTTACCAAATAAATTTGAAGAGTATTCGTTACAATTTAGCAATCAAGGAATCCTAGCATATCATTTACTGGAAGATAATTTAATAGCAGATAGCACTAAAGAACTTCCATTAGACAACAAAAATAGTATAGCATTACAGTATTCATTATTCGAAAATGATGCATTAATTTTCAAAACATTAACTTCAAAAACATTGAGTATTATCGAAGATAACACCGAAATCTTGCGCATTCAGTATACTGATTTTCCTAGTTTAGGTATTTGGACAATGGTTAATGCTCCATTTGTATGTATTGAACCTTGGTTAGGTTATGCCGATACGACAGAAGCGAACGGAAATATTTTCGAAAAAGAAGGTATTTTAAAATTGGCTGCCAACAAATCATTTGTATCGAAATATACTATTGAAATCGTCTAAAACTTCGGTAACGTTTTAATATACAGTTCCTCTACTTTTTTTCGTGCCCAATCTGTTTTTCGTAAAAAAGTAAGTGATGATTTGACTGACGGATTGCTTTTGAAGCATTTAATGTTAATTAATTCTGCCAAAGTATCAAATCCATAATAGGATTCAAGTTGTTCCACAATGACTTTTAGCGTGATTCCGTGCATCGGATCTTTAGAAGGCTGATTTTCCATTTTACAAATTTAATTCAATTTCGTTAAAAAGTTATGGACTTTTACTAAATGTCCCTACATTTGCAAACCTATGCTAAAAACAGTTAACATCCTTAATAAACGTGCTCGATTTGATTATGAAATAATCGAAAAATATTCTGCTGGAATTGTTTTGGCAGGAACAGAGATAAAATCCATTCGTTTAGGAAAAGCCAATATCACCGAAAGTTTTTGTGAATTCAGTGGTACAGAGCTTTTTGCTATCAATACTTATATTGAAGAATATACTTTTGGTAATCAATTTAATCATAAAGCTCGTAGTGAAAGAAAGCTTTTATTGAAGAAAAGAGAATTAAAAACTTTAGCTCGTGCAGTACAGTCCAAAGGACTTACTGTAGTTCCTTTAAAATTATACACTAACGAAAAAGGATTGGCTAAACTAGAAATCGGACTTTGTAGAGGAAAGAAAACCTATGACAAAAGAGAATCTTTGAAAGAACAAGATACCAAACGAGATTTGGATAGAATAAAAAAAGCACACAAATAGTAATAAATTAGAACATTATTAAAGTAAAATTGGATAATGTTTTTTTTTTACATAAAAAATATGACTAAATTTGTCATGACAAACAAACTACCTAACTATGAAAACTTTACTAAAAACAGCAAGGGAGCAAAAAGGTTTCAAAACGAGAGAACTTGCACAAATGATGGGCATTGACCAAGCATTGGTAAGTAAGTTTGAAAGTGGCAACCGTAAACCAACTAAAGACCAAGTTATAAAACTGTCGACAATTCTAGAAATTAGTTATGAGACATTAATGGTGGCTTGGTTAAAAGAAAAAATCCTTTATGAAATTGGTGACGATGAACTAGCGCTTAAAGCTCTGAAAGAAGCAGAAGAAGAAATAAAAGACCTTAGGAGTGCCACAAATAACATCATTTCAAAAGAACTCCAACAAGTTTTAGATGAAATTGATATTTTGAAAAAAAAATTAGATCAATTTCGACAATTTGATAGTTATAGAATAGCGCAAGCCTTAGAACTTGAATATACTTTTGAGAGCAATCGAATTGAAGGGAATACACTTACGCTCCGTGAAACCGATTTGGTTATAAATGAAGGATTGACCATTTCTGGAAAAAGCATGCGAGAACATCTTGAAGCAATTAATCATCATGAAGCCATTGCCTACATCAAACATTTGATGGAGAAAAATACTTCCTTGAATGAAAGAGAAGTATTGTCTATCCATAATTTAATTTTGAGAGGAATCCAACCCGAGGATGCGGGCCGTTACAGAAAAGTTCAGGTCATGATCAAAGGGAGTAGTTATATGCCACCACAACCGTATATGGTTCCCAAGAATATGGAAGACTTTTACATTTGGTATGAAACCCACAAAAATAATCTTCATCCTATAGTTTTAGCAGCAGAGATGCACGAGCGATTGGTTACCATTCATCCTTTTATTGATGGTAACGGTAGAACATCTCGATTGGTTATGAACTTAATTTTATTGCAACACGGTTATGTGATTGCTAACATCAAAGGAGATTATGACAATAGAATGCGCTACTATCAGTTACTTGAAATAGCGCAAACCCAAAACAATAAAGAAAATTTTTTATTATTTATTGCTCAAATAGAAAAAGAATCATTGGAACGATATATTGGGATTATTGCTCAATAAAAAAAGCCATTCGATTATTTTCGGGTGGCTTTCTGGTTTTTTAGTTTTTAAAATTGGATCGTATTAGTCAAAATAGGATTAAACCGATTCGCGAAAGCGAGGATAAAAATAAATCTTATAATTTTATGTTGAATTTGTTCTTATAATATATTTTCAACCTATACATTGCTATTGTCTTTTACTTACTTAACTGGTTTGATACTATCAATCATGATTTTTAATAAAAAATACCATATTGATCTTGTCGAAATGTATTTCTAAAAGTCTTCTATAAGCTCAGACGGATAACATGCTATTAATTAGCATTAAAGGTTTTTAAAAAATTAAAGTACAAAAAATCAATTTCAGTAATTTTATCCAAACTTGAATCACTTAATTTTTATCTTCTAATAAAGGAACAAACTTACATTCTCCTAACTCATGACGTTCAAATTGTGTTTCGTTTTTACGAATAAGTAGCGTCATTATTTGAACTTCTTCTCCTAGAGGAATAACTAGTCTTCCTCCAATTTTTAATTGTGCCATAAGTGGTTGCGGAATAAATGGTGCTCCTGCTGTTACAATAATACTATCAAAGGGTGCAAAACCTGGCAATCCTTTGTAACCGTCACCAAAAGTGAGGTGTTTGGGACGAATTCCTAATTTAGGTAATAAGGATGATGTTTTTTTGAATAGTTCATTTTGCCTTTCAACACTATATACTTTGGCACCCATCAAACACAATACTGCGGTTTGATATCCCGAACCCGTACCAATTTCTAATATCTTATGTTCTTTTTGAATTTCTAACAATTGTGATTGAAAAGCTACTGTATAAGGTTGAGAAATTGTTTGCTCTGCTGCGATAGGAAATGCTAAATCTTGATAGGCATATTCTTCGAAACTTGAATCCAAGAAAAGATGTCTTGGAATCTTTTTGATTGCTTCCAAAACATTTTTATCTGTTATTCCTTTTTCTTGCAAAATGCTTACTAGTTGATTTCGACGTCCTTGATGCTTGGCGGTATCTTTCAATTTGAGGTATTTATATTTTAGCAAAAATAGAAAAGAATTTCTAATATTATGGTTTCTCTAGGAAGTCGTTTTGAATAATCCGCAGTTATTTTCTATGTTGTCTATAAGCAATTGGAGTTCATGGAGATATAAGCATCGTGTATTTCGAAATAAAAACTAGATTTACCAACCACGTTGCGTGAGGGATTACTTCAGTTGAAATAAACTACCGAGTAGCATGTATTGCCCGACAGTTAACTGATAAAAAGGCAGCTAAACACAAACTGAATTGATGTTTTTTTCTAGATGGTGGCACGTCCAAATGGTTGTATATATGAAATAAAATTTGGTCAACATTTGTGGTCAATTGCTGTTTGATGTTAGTTTATAATTCTTATTTTTGTAGAAATTACATCATTATGCTGAAAATTGGAGTATTGGGTGCCGGTCACCTAGGAAAAATACATTTGCGATTGTTACAACAGTCTAAGAAATACGAATTGGTGGGCTTTTATGACCCTAATCAGGAAAATGCAGAGAAGATTTCTAAGGAATTTGGATATAAACATTTTGATACCATTGCTAAATTGATTCATGCTGTCGATGTGATTGATATTGTAACACCTACACTTTCACACTACAAATGTGCTCGTGCAGCTATTAAGTCTGGTAAGCATGTTTTTATAGAAAAACCAATATCGAATACAGTTGAAGAAGCTGAAGAAATTATTGCACTCGCCAAGGAATACAACGTTAAAGGACAAGTTGGCCATGTTGAGCGCTTTAACCCTGCCTTTATCGCTACTAAAAATATGATTGAAAATCCAATGTTTATAGAAACGCATCGTTTGGCAGAATTTAACCCTCGTGGAACAGATGTTCCTGTGGTTTTGGATTTGATGATTCACGATATAGATGCTATTTTGAGCGTTGTACAATCACCTGTTAAAAATATCTCTGCAAGTGGAATATCAGTCATTAGTGAAACTCCAGATATCGCCAATGCGCGATTGGAATTTGAAAACGGTTGTGTAGCTAACTTGACTGCAAGCCGCATTTCGTTGAAAAACATGCGTAAAAGTAGATTTTTTCAAAAAGATGCTTACATATCTGTTGATTTTTTAGAAAAAAAATGCGAAGTGGTAAAAATGAAAAATGCTCCTGAAAATCCAGGTGATTTTGATATGATTTTGCAAAATGCAGAAGGAGTAAAAAAACAAATCTACTTCTCAAATCCTGATGTAAATCAAAACAATGCAATTCTGGATGAGTTGGAAAGTTTTGCGGATGCCATTATTAACGACACAGAACCTGTTGTGACACTTGAACAAGCTACAGAAGCATTGCGAATTGCTTATAAAATTATTGATTGTTTTAAGAAATAGTCATACCCAAAATACCGACACAAACCATTGAGAAATAATGTTTCTTGATGGTTTAATTATTTTTACTAATTTCAATAGTGATATACTTTTAGTAACTTGGAAATTTAAACCTGAAACTTTAAACAAAAATTTAAAATGAAAACAATAGCAGTAATTGGCGCAGGAACGATGGGCAACGGAATCGCACATACATTTGCGCAAAATGGTTTTGTAGTCAAATTAATTGATGTTTCAGAAAAAGCGTTGGACAAAGCAATGGATACAATTGCCAACAATTTAAATCGAATGATTACAAAGGGAACGATAACTAACGACATTTTTGCCAAAACAATTACCAATATCATTACCTATACCGACATGAAAGATGGCGTAACGGGGGTAGATTTTGTAATTGAAGCTGCTACTGAAAATCTAGAATTAAAACTAGCTATTTTCAAGCAATTGAACGAACTATGTCCGCATAATACAATTTTTGCAACGAATACCTCTTCGATTTCGATTACTAAGATTGCTGCGGTTGTTGCACATCCAGACCGAGTTATTGGTATGCATTTTATGAATCCTGTTCCGCTCATGCCTTTGGTGGAAATAATTAAAGGGTACAATACAAGTGATGAAGTGGTTGAAATTACATTGGCGTTATGCAAAAAGTTAGAAAAAACACCCCTTACTGTAAACGATTACCCAGGATTTGTGGCCAATAGAATTTTGATGCCGATGATAAACGAAGCCATCGAAACCCTTTATAACCAAGTGGCAGGTGTTAGCGAAATTGATGGGGTAATGAAACTTGGAATGAACCACCCAATGGGTCCTTTACAACTAGCCGATTTTATAGGATTGGATATTTGTTTATCTATTATGAATGTGATGTATGACGGATTTAAAAATCAGAAATATGCTCCTTGTCCCCTATTAATAAATATGGTCAATGCCAAAAAATTGGGAGTAAAATCTGGAGAAGGGTTTTATGATTATAGCGAAAGTAAAAAGGCGGAAAAAGTTTCTAAGCAGTTTTTGAAATAAACTTTTTATTTGTAACACAGACGGGATAAATTTTAGAATTAAAAAGTAATCATTTGGAACAAAATTCTAATTCGATAAAAAAGAAACATAATGACAATAGCCGAAAATCTACAACATATACAAACTAAGCTACCTAAAACCGTTACTTTAGTTGCTGTCTCTAAAACAAAACCTGTCAATGACTTAAAACAGGCTTATGAAGTTGGTCAACGGATTTTTGGAGAAAATAAAATTCAAGAAATGGCGGAGAAGCGGGAAGAAATGCCCAAAGACATTCAGTGGCATATGATCGGACACGTACAGTCAAACAAGGTCAAATACATGGCACCTTTTGTAAGTTTGATACATGGTGTAGATAGTTTGAAACTATTGCAAGAAATCAACAAACAAGCGACCAAAAACAACCGCATAATTGATTGTTTATTGCAACTACACATTGCCGAAGAGGAAACTAAATTTGGTTTGGACGAACAAGAACTCAACGAACTTATCTCTTCTTCAGAGTTTGCGGCAATGCAAAATATTCAAATTTTAGGACTAATGGGAATGGCAACATTTACCGACAACCAAAAACAAGTTAAAAAGGAATTCACGCATTTAAAATCTATTTTCGATACTTTAAAAGCAAAAAATCCTGTACATTGTAATCTTCAAACTATTTCAATGGGAATGTCTGGAGACTATCAATTGGCGATTGAATGTGGTAGTACCATGGTTCGCATTGGAAGTAGTATATTTGGAGGTCGTTAATACAAAGATCAAATGTCAATTGCAAAAGCAATAAAAATGGATAATCCCGAACAAAGATTTCCTAAAATATTCAATCTTGATGACCGTTTGATTAGATTTGCTAGAGAAAGCAACTTTTTTAGTCACAAACTAGACAAAACTTTGAAAATGATTATTACAAAAACCAATTGATTCGTTCGTCTGGATGCGCTCCTTTCAATTATGACGAAGTCCAGGGAACAATAACAGATAAGGATTTTGTTTGTAAAATATCTTTAAGCGTAGAAGAACTTAAAGAGTCCAAGAATTCATTGAAAATTATTGATTATATTAAAGCAGGAAACAACCAAGAAAGAAGAGATTTACTTTCTTAAGTGGATCAATTAATCGCCATAGCTTCAAAAATGATTATAAACCGAAAATAACAAAAATCAAAGTTCAAAAATCAGTTACAAAATTCAATAACTATAATCTATTTTAATAAAAATGGATTTTTGAAATTGACAGTTAATTTTTGAACTTTGAAATTGAATTTTGAAAATGTACGCAATACTAGACATAGAAACCACCGGAGGACAATTCAACGAAGAGGGAATTACAGAAATCGCTATTTATAAATTTGATGGACACGAAATAGTGGACCAATTTATCAGCTTGGTCAATCCCGAAATTCCAATACAACCGTTTGTAGTACAACTTACGGGGATAAATAACGCCATGTTAAAATCGGCACCTAAGTTTCATGAAGTAGCCAAGCGCATCGTCGAAATGACAGCGGACTGTATTGTAGTAGCTCACAATGCGAGTTTTGACTACCGAATTTTGAGAACTGAGTTTCGCCGTTTGGGTTATGATTTTGAATCTCATACAATTTGCACCGTAGAATTGGCAAAAAAGCTAATCCCTGAACAACCGTCTTATAGTTTAGGGAAGTTGGTAAGAGCACTTGGAATTCCGGTAACCGACAGGCATCGTGCAAGTGGAGATGCTTTGGCAACCGTAAAACTATTCAAAATGTTACTTGAAAAAGACGTGGAGAAAAACATCGTCAAAGATTTCATTAAACTTGAAATCGAAAAAGGAATCGCCCCAAAACTACAAGACATCATCAATAAAATACCTGCCAAAACGGGTGTATATTATATTCACAACAAAGCAGGAGATATCATAAATATTGGCAAAAGCCGCAATATAAAAAAAAGAATAAATCAGATTTTTACTGGTATCACCAATACTTCCAAGAAAATTCAAAAAGAAGTTTTTGAAGTGACTTACGAAGAAACCGGAAATGAACTCATAGCAATACTTAAGGAAACAGAAGCTATCAAAACTAACCGTCCTGTTTACAATAGAATTCCACGTAGGAATACCTTGCCCTGGTCCATTTATTCTGAAAAAGATAGCAATGGTTATCTAAATTTAAAGCTACAAAAAACAGACGGACGCAAAAAAGACATCACTTCCTACAACAATGAATCTGATGGTAAAAATGCACTTTTTCGCATTACTGATGATTATCAATTATGTCAGAAACTAACTGGCTTATATATAACTAAGTCAGCTTGCTTCAAGCATAAGATTAAAGAATGTGATGGTGCTTGTCTAGGTGAAGTTTCACCTTCTGAGTATAATGAAAGAGTAAAAAAGTTTGTCGAAAAAAACAATTTTGACAATACCAATATGGTTATCATCGACCGAGGAAGATCAGTTAGTGAACGCTCTGCTGTTTTAGTCGAAAACGGACAGTTAAAAGGATATGCTTTTTATGATTTGAACTACCAAATCACCAAAATCGACATCCTGAAAAACATCTTAATTCCGATGCCAAACAATCGGGATACCAAGCACACGCTTCAGACCTATCTTAAAAAAAATAAGGGGTATAAAATCCTGAAATTCTAGCGTATGATAAACAGAAAGTCAAAATACGAGCTGTTAAAACAGCGTGCATATATCATTATTTATGGCACAAGTACCAAAGCGGGACGCTTATTTGACTTGGTTTTACTAGGACTCATATTACTGAGTGTTCTTTTAGTCATGATGGAAACCGTCGCTACTTTTAACCTCAAATATCATTCTGAACTCGTTTTCCTAGAATGGATTATTACCTTTTTTTTTACCATCGAATATGTGATGCGAATTATTAGCATTCAAAAACCTTGGAGATATATCTTTAGTTTCTACGGCATCATTGATTTTCTATCTATTTTCCCCATGTACCTAAGTTTGGTTCTCGTTGGATCCAATGTTTTTACCGTCGTTCGCGCATTGCGCTTATTACGACTTTTCAAAATATTAAATCATCCCCAATTCAACAGTCAATCAGTACAACTCAAGCGCGCCATCAATGCTAGTCGAGGGAAAATTATTGTTTTTATCTATTTTGTACTCATCATCACTATCCTCATCGGATCGATCATGTATGTGGTTGAAGGTAGCGAAAGCGGATTTACAAGTATTCCTGCCGGAATCTACTGGACAATTGTAACCCTAACAACCGTAGGTTATGGTGATATTTCACCTGTTACCCCACTCGGTCAGTTCATAGCTTCGTTCGTCATGATTTTGGGGTATGGAATCATTGCCGTCCCTACCGGAATTGTAACTGCCGAAATTGCCAAATCTCACCAAAAATTAACATCCCATCCAGAGACACCTTGTCCCGGTTGCGGCACAGACGATTATCCAGAAAACTCGAATTTCTGTCATAAATGCGGACATTCTCTCGATAAATAGTTTTATATGGAGCTATTTCCAGCTATACACTACAACCCCTACATCTGCAAGTTGTATTTTAAGGCATAAAAGGAGCTTCTAAAGTCGCTCTTTTATACCAAGAAATACTAACTTGCAGCCGTCCGGGGTTTTCGTTCCTATCTGGGCTAAAACATCAACCATGAAGTACCTAATAACCATTATCGGCCCCACAGCAATTGGCAAAACTGCCTTAAGCATTCAATTAGCAAATCATTTTCAGTGTGATATTGTATCGTGCGATAGTCGTCAATTTTTCAAAGAAATGTCAATTGGGACAGCTGTACCCAATCCAAAAGAACTCGCAGCTGCTAAACACCATTTCATTCAAAACAAATCCATTTTTGAAAACTATACTGTAGGAGACTATGAAAAAGAAGCGATTTCCAAAATTGACCAATTATTCCAAAATAATGACTACCTAGTACTCGTTGGTGGGTCTGGACTATATGTCAATGCTATTCTAAAAGGTTTTGATGAATTCCCAGAAATCGATTCAACCATTCGTACTGCTGTCAACGAAAAATATGAAAAATTAGGTATTGGCTATCTTCAAGAACAACTCAAATTTTTAGATTCAAAATACTACGAAACAATATCGACTGAAAATCCTCAAACATTAATGAACCCACAGCGCATGATGCGCTTTGTAGAAGTTTGCATAGGAACAGGAAAACCCTATTCCTCATTTTTGAATCAGAAAAAGAACAACCGTTCCTTCACTCCTATTCTAATTGGGCTAGAAGCAGAACGCTCCATTATGTACAATCGCATCAACCAACGTGTAGATATTATGATCAACGAAGGACTTCTGTTGGAAGTAAAAAAACTAATCCCTAACAAAGAGTTAAATGCCTTACAAACTGTAGGTTACAGAGAGTTATTTCAATATTTAAACAAAGAGATAAGTTTAGATTTTGCAATCGAAGAAATAAAGAAAAATACCCGCCGTTTTGCCAAACGTCAACTCACCTGGTTCAAAAGAGATACCACTACAAGATGGTTTGATTACGAAACACCATTTCCAAAAATAATTGATTTTATCAAAAGTAAAATTTAAAATAAAACTCATGAATTGCTACATGTCTTTTTCCTTTTATTCATTAAAATTAAACATTCAACAAGTAGCTAAAAAACCAAATCAAAACAAATAGTTTTCACTATTTTTGTAAACAACAATAACATGAACTCAATTTTAACTCCTATTGTAAACCCAACAGGATCAATTGAAAACGAATACGACTAAACAATGCCATTATCCCCTGCTTTCTCCTCTATTCTAGAAAAAGAATACGAAATTAATTTCACCCAATGCTTGCCATCTGGACGACTTAAATATACCGAATTGTGTAATTTACTACAACTTACTGCAGCTACGCATGCCGATTTGGGTGGAATCAGCTTCACAGACATGCAGGAATTCAACCAAGCATGGGTTTTGAGCCGAATGAGGATAGAAATTAAAGCATTACCGCAATGGAAGGACATCGTTACTGTAAAAACATGGATAAATACCTTAGAAAACTCGCGTTCAATTCGAGCATTGGAAATCTATCTTAATGGAGAAAAAATCATTGGAGGTGAAACTTTTTGGGCTGTTTTCAATACTGTAAAGCGTCGCCCAGAAGCTTTAGCTTTAGGCCATAAACATTTTGAACTGTATCCTGACTTAAAAGCCACCAAAGAAAGCTTTTCAAAAATCATCATAAACCCAGAGAAAGAAGAAGTTTTTGAAAAAAAAGTTATTCTTTCAGATTTGGATATCATCAATCATGTCAACCACGTTAAATATTTAGAATGGTGTATGGATGTAGTTGATGAGAAAATCATTTTGAACCAAAAAATCAAGAGTTTTGAAATGAATTTCATGAAAGAACTCTCACTTCGTGATCAAGTGGTCATTCACGAGAACCTATCTGATAATTCGATTGTCTTTAGCATTACTAAGGAGAACAAAAACTGTTTTGCTTTGCAGTTGAATTTAGTGTAATTCTGATAATTTTCCTCACTTGACCCCAATGTATTTATGTATTCATCTCATAACTAACTAATTTTAAAGAAACAAGTAACATAAATTCTTTTAGAAGGACAAATTTCAAAGGGTTACATTACTTTTATTTGACTCTTTTAAGACCAATAAAACTTATGAGTTATACTATTTATCAAATAGTAAAAAAACACTACAAAACAAATATTTACCTAGCTTATACCATTAAATATAAACTTGACCAACCCGGAAATATCTTCCGTTAGTGCTACAAAACGAAACTTATACATCTTTACTATATAACTAACAATATGTATCCTGAACTACAACTTATAAATGAAAAACTTTTTAAACCTTCTGGGCTGGAGCTATCTAATATACAATTGGAACTAGAAAGTAAAGAATATTTTGCGCATACTTTTCAATTGGGGAAATATAAAGTGAAATTTAGGACTGCTAAAATTACTCCAACCAAAACTGGCCAATTTGTAACATTGTGGAAACGCAACAATCAGGGACTCACAACACCACATAGTAAATCGGATGCTATTGATTTTTATATCATTGCAACACGAAAAGAAGAGGATTTTGGCGTTTTCATTTTCCCAAAAGCTATTTTACACGAAAAACATGTTCTATCAGACGATTCTAGGGATGGGAAACGGGGCTTTAGAGTATATTCTAATTGGGACACCGTAACCAATAAACAAGCTCTAAAAACACAAACTTGGCAGGTTAACTACTTTTTGGAACTAAAAGATAAAAAAATAATTGATTTAGAATGAACTGCATTTTTCAAATTCTTACAGAATAAAAAATTTTATGGTTTTGGCTGATGCCTTTCTATACTTTTTACAAGAGTACATTTGTAAAAAAACACCATAATTAAACCAGCTCCGCTAACCCTGATTGTAGTGTAAAGCATTTTGAAATAAAAGCCCCAATTTCTTGGTATAGCAAAGCGACCAAAGGAGCTCTTGCTATACCTTAGAAATTGAGGCTTTTATGAAAAATATTGCAACGGAAAGTAGGATAAAGTTCCTAAAAAAAAAGCCTCGATTTCTCGAAGCTTATTCTCTAATCCTATTATTTTTTTACTACTAATCTAAATCCTTCTCCGTGGATGTTGAGTATTTCAACATTTTCATCTAGTTTTAAATATTTACGTAATTTTGCAATATATACATCCATACTACGTGATGTAAAATAATTATCGTCTCTCCAGATTTTTGTTAATGCTAATTCTCTAGGCATCAAATCATTCTCGTGAAGAATCAACATTTTTAATAATTCATTTTCTTTTGGAGATAATTTTATTGGTTCTTCTCCTTCAATATTCAAGAAACGTAGTTTCGAATTTAAATGAAATTTACCTATATTAAACTCAAACTGAACTTGTTCTGGTTTCACATCCGAAGATTTTCTTTGAATGATGGCTTTTATTTTCATTAACAACACTTCAGAATCGAAGGGTTTATTCAAATAATCATCTGCTCCAGCTTTGTATCCTTTTAAGACATCTTCTTTCATTGACTTAGCAGTCAAGAAAATAATTGGCACTTCGCTGTTCTTTTCTCTAATTTCTTTGGCCAATGTGTACCCGTCTTTGTATGGCATCATAACATCTAGAATACATAGATCATAGGTGTCTTTTTTGAATTTTTCAAAACCTTCCATACCATTTTTTGCTAAGGTAACATCAAAGTCATTTAGCATTAAATAGTCTTTCAGAACTGCTCCAAAATTCAAATCGTCCTCTACTAAGAGTATTTTTTTATTTACACTTTCCATATCTTAATTTATTAGCGGTATTTTTATTATAAAGGTACTTCCTTTTCCCTTTTCACTTTCAACATAAACTTGACCGTTATGGTCTTCAACTATTCTTTTCACATACGCTAATCCAAGACCGTGACCTTTCACATTATGAATATCGCCTGTATGTTCTCTATAAAACTTTTCAAAAACTCTTTTTTGAGCCACTTTACTCATTCCCAGTCCATTATCTTGTACTTTAATTAAGATCATGTCTTTAATGTTTTCTGTAAAAACATTAATTTCTGGTGTGCCTGCGGTATATTTTATCGCATTTTCTAGGATATTCACAATCACATTTGTAAAGTGAACCTCATTGATTAAGGCAGTAGTGCGACTAGCATCAAAATTCGTGATTATCGCCCCACCTCTATCTTCTAGAATCAAACTTACATGCTCAATTGCATCATTTATTACATCCTCAACGTTACTGGATTCTTTCTCGATATCCAATTCTCTTTTCTCCAATTTAGAGATTCGCAAAACATTCTCTACTTGGGCATGCATTCGCTTATTTTCGTCCCGAATCATTTGTAGGTACTTAAAGACCTTCTCCTTATCGTCAATAATTTTCGGATTCTTTATGGCGTCTAATGCTAAATTAATAGTTGCTATCGGCGTTTTGAACTCATGCGTCATATTATTGATAAAATCCGTTTTGATCTCCGATATCTGACGTTGTCTAATCAATTGATTCAGCGCACTACTATAGGCAATCATAATAATTAGGGTAAAAACAATTGACAATACGGTTATACTAACCAACTCAGACCAAAGAAATTTCTTTTTGTATGGGAACATGACAAACAACTTGTACTTCTCATTACCTTCATTATCTGAAAAAACAGGAATAGAATATCCCTCTTCTTTATTACAAAACCCTTTAGACATTATCTGGGTTTGTACACCATTGTTGAAAATGGAAAATTCAAATTTGGTATTTACGCCATATTGCTCTAATTCTTTTTTAATTAATTTCTCTAATCTTTCTTTCGAAATCCTTTCATTGATGGGCATTACAGAAGCAATATCTTTAAAGAAGATCTCAAATTGTGCATTATCAAGAATATCTAGACTACCACTTTTTTCAATTTTAACATCAGGTGTTAAGCTTTGCTGCAAACCAGACTTATCTATTCCAGTATTATTATAAACTTCTGTAGTTCTACGACTGCTAAAGTTTTTAAACCTATCAGCACTAAATTTTTTATCGAAAAAAGTAGCTGAAATATTATAATCCTCTGCCATTAGACTGTTTGTATACACAATAGTCTCATTTGTTTTTGGATTTTTTTGGACATAATAAAACTCTAATAAATCATTTTTTTGTGGAATTTTCCCCGTACTATCTTTATAATGATTGTATTTATCATAAAAACTGTACGCTTCTTGCTTTTGCAATTTATCCGCAACATTACCTAATACTTGTTTAACGTGAAACTTAAATTGTTCATCGTTATTTTTGAAAGAGGTATTAAACCAATACACTTGAACGAGAATAATCCCTATAAGGGACAAACTCATTAATAAAACCAATAATCTAAAAAACAATTTATTCATCAGATCAAAATTAAGATTTTAACAGTATAGTTAAATATACATTAACCAAAGATTAACATTTAAGACTCTTTTTGTTTAATCTTTAAAATTTTAAGAATTTCGTCTATCTTGAGCTTTGCTAATTCTAAAATAGAATTGTCCACCGCAAAATGACTTTTTGCAATGCGTTGCTCATCTGTCCATTGAGCATCAATTCGTTTTTGAATTTGCTCTATTGTAGTAGCGTCACGAGCAATTACACGCTGTAAGCGGGACGCTAAGGGCGCAGTCACCGAAATTATGTAATCAAAATTTTTATAACTATCATTTTCAAATAAAATAGCCGACTCATATATAATGTATGGAACTTCTTTTTGATCAAGCAACCAGTCTTCAAAATGTTTTTTTACTGCTGGATGTACAATAGCATTAAGGCGTTGCAGTTGTACGGCATCATTAAACACAATATCAGCTAATTTTTGTCTTATTAACATACCTTCCTCAAATATATCAGTTCCAAAAGTTTTTTTTATCTCTTGAATAATCACCTCAGACTGCATAATTTTACGCGCTTCGTTGTCGGCAATATATATTGGAACTCCTTTGGATTGAAAATAATTTGCTATTGTGGTTTTTCCGCTACCTATACCTCCTGTCAATCCAATGGTTTTTGTCATAGTTGTTTTTTAAAAAATAATTCTGGGAATGCTACTTCTGGTTTCTGCTTCAGTATAATTACTTTGAAATAAGATTTTAAAAATCCCAATCCATATCCAAAGAATTGTTTCCAAGCTGCAATAACAGACAAATATCCAATTTTGATATTTTTATTTTTAATAGACGATACCAAGAATATTAAGAAGAAATATACAAAATATAATCTTAATAAATAATCATTGTTAAAAATTAACAGTATAAAAGCTGTTATTAAACCAAGTACAAATACTGATGGAAAAAAAAACGTCAATTTAGAATATTTTGGGTACCAACTATTTAATATTGGACGAGCTTTTCCAAATTTACTTACTTGAACTGTAAATTTATCCCAGTCAATCCGGCGCTTATGATATACAAAAGCTGCTCCAAACAATCGAGTCTCAAAACCCAATTCCCATAATCGAATGGATAAGTCTGGATCTTCGCCTGGATGAATGTTACTAAAGCCTTTGGAAATTTCAAATGCTTTACGAGACAAACCCATATTAAAACTGCGAGGCTGAAACTTCCCAATTTTCTCAGAACCACCTCGTATCCCGCCAGTCGTTAAAAATGAGGTCATAGTAAAATTAATAGCTTTCTGAATATCTGAAAAGCTCTTTAGGGCAGCATCTGGACCACCAAAGCAGTCTACATAATCGGTAGACAAGGCTTTTTCGACCTCATTCAAATAGTCTATTGGAATAATACAATCCGAATCAAAGATGATAAAGTAATCCCCTTGGGCCTTTTTCATTCCAAAATTCCTAGAGTCACCCGGTCCTGAATTTTCTTTTAGATAATAAGAAATCAGTAGTTTGTTTTCATATTTGTTGACCACCTCAAGACATGGAATAGTGGAACCATCTTCCACCAAAACCACTTCAAATTTATTTTTGTAGTTTGATAATATCAAACTTTCTAAAAGTTCAGCTACTTCATCAGGGCGATTGTAAACAGGTATAATTAATGAGAAAAACATACTCAAACAAGGATAAAATTAAAATGGAAATTGAGTGCAAATATAACGGATATTGATGCAATTTCAACTTATAACAAACACAATTCTAGATTTTAAAATTACTATTCAAACATCTCTACCACCTCTTGACTCACTCCCATATTCGAGAATCCGCCATCGTGTAATAAATTTTGAAGTGTTACTTTCTTTGTTAAATCAGAGAAAAGTGTGATTACATAATTAGCACAATCCTCAGCAGTGGCGTTACCGAGTGGTGACATTTTATCTGCAAAAGCGATAAAACCATTAAATCCCTTCACTCCTGTTCCGGCACGCGTTGCTGTAGGTGATTGCGATATGGTATTGACTCTCACTTTTTTATCTCTTCCAAAAAAGTATCCAAAACTACGTGCAATTGATTCCAAAAAAGCTTTATTATCGGCCATATCATTATAGTCAGGAAAAACACGTTGCGCTGCCATATAAGATAAAGCTACAATACTCCCCCATTCGTTTATGGCATCTTTTTTATACAAAACCTGCATCACCTTATGAAAAGAAACTGCTGAAACATTCCAACCTTTTTCGGTAAATTCATAATTTTGATTTGTATAATGATTCCCTTTGCGTACATTCACTGACATTCCGATTGAGTGCAAAACAAAATCAATTTTACCACCCAAAATCTCCATCGCTTGCTCTACCAAGTTCTCCAAATCAGCAACCGAAGTTGCATCTGCAGCAATTACTTGTGAGTTTGTCTTTTCAGCCAAGGCAGTAATATTTCCCAATCGTATCGAAGCTGGAGCATTTGTCAACACAAAAACACCACCTTCTTCGTGCACACGTTCAGCTGTTTTCCATGCGATTGAACTCTCATCCAAAGCGCCAAAAATAATTCCTTTTTTTCCTTTCAATAAATTGTACATGGTTATTTTTTTTAATGTCCTCCAAAAATAAACAATCAGCCGTACAGTCAAAATTATTCATTCTCTTTTTTTATGAATCATATGATTTGGATTCAATTTAATGTTTATTTTAGCCTTTTTACAGATACAAACTGGAGGATTACTCAAGTTAATTTTTTGAAATTACAAACAAATATTTATTTTTTAATAGCTTATAATAAGATAGTTATTTCTAAATATTTTCTATTTTGGTAAAATAAAAACAATTAGCACTTTTATATCTTCCTTCAAGATTTTAAATATGGATACGTCTTCAAAGAAGGGCTTAAAGGAATTAAAACTTCATCAACTTTATTTATAACTTTAATAGTCAGGGAATAAATTAAATATTATTTTTAATTCTTACTTTTATATAAAATAAGTTAAATAAACCTTTATAGACCAAAAACCCATAATTACAATTGGAAAAAATATAATCCTGTAAAATAACAACCATAATTTAAAATGATTTTTGCTAATTAAATCACATTAATTTTAAAATTATGAATTTTATAATCTAATATGGAATGCGTTAATTAACCGATATGATACCAAAATCAATTAAACTAAAAAAATGAAACGAAAGTTCACTTCACCACAATTCTTAAAAATTACTTTTATCAATTTAGTATTTTTAGGAACACTTACTGCACAAACTACCGAAAAAGAGGTCAAAGATAAAATAAGCACCTTAAAGACTGAAATCAAAAAAGCACAATCAAAAAAAATCAATACACTTAAGGAGGAAACAGCGTTACGAACAGCTGAAATATTTTTGGATTATGCCAAATGGGATGATGATAATTTTGAAACGAATAAAAAAAGCTTTGCCTTAGTAAATGCTTATAAAAAGGAAGCGGACAAATATGCAAAAATGTTACCTGATTTTGAACGCAAAGAAATGGCAATCATGCTGGATGATGCTGTATCCGAATTACAGCAGATAGCGACCGGAAAAATAAAGCGCTTGCCTACTCCTAAAATTGATTGGTCAAAAACTGATGTGAACAAAGACGAAATCACCTTTGCTGGAAAACCTGTTTTTCTAGCAGATTGGACATGGAAACCTGCAGGCAAAAAATATACCGAATTTCATGGGGATCAAGATGGCTATTTTCTAACTCCTTCTTATGTTATAAATGAAAACGGAGAGGTTAATCCTCAAAAATTAAAAGAATTAACTACCAAAGAAAACGGTAGTATGGGGTTCATTTTCTTCAACCACTCTACTACTCCAACTTGGGCCAAAAATAAATATCCTAAAATCACAGATGGCCCAGGAATAAAATATACAATGTACGACATCAATCATCCTGTAGCGCAGAAAATTCAGTCAGATTTGATTGCCGCTGTTGTTCCTTTGATGGCTGGAAAGCAATATACCAAATTGGGATATATGTTGTGTAACGAACCGCATTGGAACACCATACAAAAAACTTGGGCATCTGCTCCTATTTCTGATTTGGCTGTTCTTGATTTTAAAAAGTGGCTAGAAAAACGTCATGGGAATATTGATGAAGTTAATGAGCTGTGGAAAACAAATTTCATTAATTTTGAAACAATGGTAGTTCCAAAAGACATAATCGAATCGCAACAAGGGACCGCAACTTGGTTTGATTTTGAAAGTTATAATATGGACAGAGTTACCAATTGGTTTTCATTTCTACAAAAGGAGGTTAAAAAATATGATCCAAACGCGAGAACCCACATGAAAATCATGCCTAACCTTTGGACAGAAAATAAAAGAGATCATGGCATTGATATGGAAGCCTTGACTCGCAATAGTGACATTATTGGTAACGATTGTAGTACTGGCGGGCCATGGATGTGGGGAAAACCAAAAGAATGGGAGAAAAACTTCAATTTTGATTGGGTAGAAATGTGTATGTCATATGATTTTTATAAATCTATTAGTCCAGACAAAATCATGTTCAATACCGAAGGACATTTTCTTTCTACAGGAAAATACAGAGATTTATACCAAACCAAAGAATACGTGCGTTGCAATTATTGGCAAGCGTATGTGCATGGGTTAACCGCTATTCAAACCTGGTATTGGGCTAGAAGAGAAGATGGTTCTAGTAGAAAAAGCGAAGACAGCAATGGTTATGCCGCCTCAAACAACCACCAACCACGCGTGGTAAACGAAGTTCATGCTACCGTTTTGGATTTAAATTCAATCTCAGATAAAATCATGGAATTGCAACGCCAAGAGAAACCAATTCGTATTTTTTACACGAAGGCTTCTTCTATCAACAAACCAACCCATATGGACGATATTTTTAAAGCGTATCAAAAGGTGTTTTTTGAAGGTACTCCTATAGGTTTTGCCACAAAAGGAATCATTGAAAATAACGATAACAAAACTTGGGAAACGATTTTGATTACCAAAACCCCTTTTGCTTTCGAAACTGATATTAAAGCACTACAATCTTATATCGATTTTGGTGGTGTGGTTATTATGGACAAAGAAAGTTTAAAAACGGATGAATACGGAAGACCATTACAAACTAGTTTAAAAGATTCTAAAGGAAAAGTGATAGTCGTAGAATCATTAAACGAAATGAAAAATAAAGCTTTTTCAATTCTAAAAGAAAAAAACAAATTGCCTGCTTTGAATGTGAAAGAAAGCAATGGCTTAGAACAAAAAGGATGTGATTGGAGAGTTCTTTCAGATAAAAACGGAAATTCTTTCTTGAACATTGCTAATTATGGCAAAAATGAAGCTACTATTTCGATTACACTTCCAAATGGAAAAGTACCTTCTACTATTAGTAATTATCTAACAGGCGAAAAATTAAGCGCTACTTTCAAAATGAATATTAATCAAGTTTATTTCTTAGAAATCAAAGATGAAAATTAAACAAAACTTTAAAATTATAGTATTGCTTTTCGTAGCTTTTATTTCAAATGAAGCAAAAGCTCAAAAAGCAATATCCAAGAATGCAATCCTACAAATTGTTTTACTGGGAGGTCAATCAAATATGGCAGGTCATGGAATCATGGCTGATGTAAAGCCTGAAGATATTCAAAGAATTGAAGCAGTTAAAAATCGTATTTCGGTTGTTGTTGATGGCAGAGATGCACAACCTCTTTCCTACTTTAAAGCTGACAAAATAGCAACTGAATTTGGTCCAGAATTATTCATCGGTCTCACATTAGCCGAAAAAAATCCAGACAAACAGTATTTACTCATTAAGGAAGCTGTTGGTGGCACTACCCTATATGGTGCATGGAATCCCAATTGGACTGCTGAAAAAGCGAATACAGCAGAACTAGATGAAAAGCGCAAACAAATGCAACTCTATAAAAAGCATATAACTAGCATTCACAAATGTTTAGATGCTCTAAAAGCTGAAAATAAAAAGTATGTCATTATAGGAATGGCGTGGATGCAAGGAGAAACAGATACGCGCAAAGATTTTACGGCCATAGCCTATGAAGAAAATTTGAAGCTATTAATTGAATCCTATCGTTCTGAATTTAATTTACCCAAAATGCCATTTATAATTGGCCAAATCAACTGTCCTCCCCGTCAATACATTGAAGGTGTCGAAATTGTTCGTAATGCCATGGTAAATGTTTCCAAAAATGATACTAAAACAGATATTATACTGACATCAATGGATGGTGACTATAAAGATTTCCCTAAACGATCCGATAATGTTCATTACGATGCACAAGGTCAAAAAAATCTTGGAACCGCTTTTGCTGAAAAATTGTTGGAACTGGCGTATTAACGTTAAAATGTAGGCGTCATTTGTTTGGAATATGATTTTTTTTTTATCCATTCAAACAGAGTATGTTCTAATGGTCATCAAAGAAGACAGCATATATATGTGTGATACAACTTTGAAAAATTAAACAATCTTTTGGAAGCATATGAACAATCTAATCTGAAAGCCCAAAAGAAGTCAACTTGAAAGCCGATCTTTCATCTAACTTTTATTTGCTAAATTAGTGCCTTAATCAAAAAAGGGATTTGAAAAATTAAGATGATTATTCCCCGATTCAAGCACAAGAAAATTAATGAAATACGATCTCCTCAAACAAAATATCCAAAAGAACGTCACTCTTTCTGATGCAGAATTAGAGAACATCTGCACTTATTTTCAGCCGCTACAGATCCAGAAAAAAGAGTTTTTATTGACGCAAGGTAGCGTTTGTAAGTTTGAGGGTTTTGTAATTGATGGCTGTTTTAGAATTTTTACTATTGATAAAAAAGGCAATGAAAACACGCTTTACTTTGCAAGCAATGACTGGTGGCTGATGGATATCGATAGCTTCATGAACCAAAAATCGTCGGATCTAAACATCCAAGCTTTAGAAGAAAGCACCCTCTTACTGATTAGCAGAGAAGATAAACTTGCTCTTTATGAAACTGTTCCTGTGGTAGAAAAATTATTTCGTATAATGTCTCAAAAAGCCATAGTGGCTTGGCAACGTCGATTAATCAGTAATCATTGTCAAACTGCAAAAGAACGTTACTTTCAATTTACCACCACTTATCCAAACATTGTTTCTAAACTAACAGACAAGCAAGTCGCGAGTTACTTGGGAATAACACATGAATTTTTGAGCAAACTAAACCACTATGGACTTAAAGTCCATAGATTTGGTTGTCAGACTTAAAGTCTGCATGTTGCTAGTCTTCAATTATGAAGTTATCATTATTAC
>NZ_JAOQMX010000032.1 GCF_025960985.1 Flavobacterium psychraerolatum
TCTCAAATATACGTAGCCTTAATCAGTTACTTGTTATTAGAACTCATAAACAGAACAATTGCCAAGAAAGTAAAAACATTTTCTAACTTTGTTGAAAAGATAAGGGTATGTTTGGCTTTTATTTAAGTTTAGAATATGTTTGCAATCAAGTAAATGAAGGGGCTAAAAAAGTGATAAACCAAAATAAAATAGTATTTAAACCTGACTTGTTTTCTCAATAAATAAAAACAAATTCAATACTTAACGAAGGTTTTGTGAGTTTTATTTAAAACTTTCGGATAGTAGTGATACTAGTTATACTTTTTTCGTAAGGATTTAATGTAGTATTATGTGTGGTAATCGGTATTTTTATCAGGATAACACGTACGTTTTTAAATTTGTTATTTATAGTTTTAAATTTTTTTAGCATCTATTTAAAGGATACTTTTGCAGTAGTCTAAAAACTAAGAATACAATGGACGATTATTATTGGCAAAGGTAGAATTGATATAGTTCTCGAATAAATTTCAGGCAGCTATATTGTAATATATAATTTTGAAATGAGAGTTTTTTACAAAAATAATACTGGATTGACAACAACTTCTACTTGGGAGTCTAATTGTTGGATAAATATAGAATGCCCTACTCCTGAAGAAAAAGAATATTTACTTGAAGAGCTCCAATTTCCTGAATCTTTTTATAATGATATTGAAGATATTGACGAGAGACCTCGGATCGAAATAGAAAATGGTTGGTGTCTTATTTTAATGCGTATTCCAGTGAAAAGCAATGATGTGAAATTGCCTTTTCATACCATTCCGGTTGGGATAGTTTTTAAAGAAGATGTTTTTGTGACACTCAGTTTTCAAAAGACCGAGATGCTATCAGATTTTGTTCTTTATACTCAAAAGAAAAAAATAACAATCAAAGATCATTTTGATTTGGTACTAAGATTATTATTGTCGTCAAGTATTTGGTATTTAAAATATTTGAAACAAGTCAATCAGAAAATTAAATTGGCAGAAGATAATCTGGAGAAATCTATAAAAAATGAAGAATTACAAGCCTTATTACAAATCGAAAAGTGTCTGGTGTTCTTTATGACTTCTCTCAAAGGAAATGATATTTTATTACACCGCATTCGCAATATCAAATCTATAAAAGTTGTACTTGATGCCGAATTGTTAGAAGATGTAGAAATTGAATTACGTCAAGCACAAGAGACAACTAATATTTATAGTGATATCTTAACAGGTACTATGGATGCATATGCTTCGGTGATTTCCAACAATATGAACACTATTATGAAGCAAATGACATCGATCTCCATTATATTGATGATACCCACCGTAATAGCTAGCTTTTATGGAATGAATGTTCCAAATACCTTGCAACAAAATCCTCTTGGATTGTGGATTATCGTATCCGTTTCTATCGTGTTTTCTATTTTTGGTGTTCTATTGTTCAAAAGAAAGCGGTGGTTTTGATAGAATAAGAACGAATAAAAGTGGTTTCATGACATTTATTAGTGTCTTCGTAACATGTTTTTCTTTACAATGCGTTTATTAGGGTAGTTTTATGGTATACTAATACATCGCTCCATGAGAAATTATATTAATTCTGTCCGTGAACCTTTTGGAGGTTGTACGCTCTTTACATTGCTTCGCTTGATGATTACTGCATTTCTTGTCATCTTATTTTTTGTAATGTCAATTGAATTTTTGCTTGTATAGTGGTGAAGTTTATTAGCTAGGATTAATAATCTCCACGTTTCCTAAACCTCGGGTCATTTCTATTAATGAACTGAGTCCTTCTATCAGTTGGTTCTGTCTTAGGTAAACTTGCTTCTTCAGTTTTGCTAGAAGGTTCTATTAGTTCGTTCAGTTCTTTGATTTCAGTTTCGGTCAAATCACGGTAGCGTCCCACAGGAGTGTCTAGTGAAATATTGATGATTCGAATACGTTTCAAAGCGGTTACATCATAACCAAGATATTCTGTCATTCTACGAATTTGACGATTCAATCCTTGTGTTAAGACAATTTTAAAAATATATTTGGAAATTTGTTCCACTTTACATTTTCTTGTGACAGTATCAAGTATAGGGATACCGTTGCTCATGCGCTCTATAAAACGATCGGTAATCGGTTTGTTTACAGTTACAGTATATTCTTTTTCATGATTGTTTCTAGCACGGAGGATTTTGTTGACAATATCACCATCATTGGTCATAAAAATCAAACCTTCACTGGCTTTGTCCAATCGACCAATCGGAAAAATACGTTTGGGATAATTAATATAATCAACTATATTGTCATGCACATCAAGATTGGTGGTGCACTCAATTCCTACAGGTTTGTTAAAGGCTAGGTAGACTGGTTTATCGCGACTTTCTCGAATCAATTTACCATCAATGCGTACTTCGTCAGATGGAGTTACTTTTGTACCCAATTCTGGAACAAGTCCATTAATGGTCACTCTTCCTTGTTCGATATATTTGTCAGCTTCACGTCGAGAACAGAAACCTGTCTCTCCGATGAATTTATTGAGGCGTTTTATATTGTCTTCCATTCTGCAAAAATAGCGAAATTAGTTCGTGTAGTTGCGATATTGTAAGAATGAATTAAAGCTAAAAAGCAAAAAGTAACTTCTTAATTTATTTTTCAGTATCAAATAGAAATGCAATGATCTGATTGTATAAAGTATCATCATGCAATCCATGTCCTAAACCAGTAGTTTCGATAAAAACAACATCTTTCCAGGCAGCTGCTATAGCTTTTCCTTCCTTGAAGTTTACAATCTTATCATTGATGTCGTGAGCAATCAAACCTTTGGTATTTAATTGTGAAGCAAAATCTTTTCCTGTAAATTGCTGTAAGTTTATTTTTGATACAGTACTGCATTTTTCATGTAGACCTGTTACTATTTTTTTATTCAAACTAAGTAAATTAATGTAATTGTTTAGAATAATATTAAATTCATTAGGTGCGCCCAATGAAACTACTTTTTCGATAGAAGTATTTTTGTAGTGTGATTGATAGTATAAGCATGTTTTTCCTCCAAATGAATGGCCGATTAAGTATTTTGGTCGGTAACGTGTTACTAATACATCAATAGCAGATGCGTATTTAGGAATTGTAAATTCTTCTCCGCTTGATAATCCATGAGCAGGACCATCTAGAGCAATTATTGTACTTCCTGTTGCTTTTAGGTACGGTAGCATTTTCTTCCATCGAGAGGAATTGCTTTCCCATCCATGAATTAATAGGATAATGGTATCGTTTCCTTTCCAAGTATAGGTAGCGAATTCTTGTCCTTCGTTTTTAAAGGTATTGATTGTAGCAGAAGATAATGTTGCGGGTAGTTTATCGGGTGTTAATTGTCCTTTTCTGGGTTTGCTAAATAAAGTATAAGCTAAGTCATTTGCTTTTTTAGGAAAAACAAAGCTCAAGGAATTTAGATATAGACCAACCGATTTTGTAAAAATAAAATAAATTGCTTTTTTCATATAAAAAAAGCCACGCTTGAAGGCGTGGCTCATATTATGTTTTAGAAAGTAGAAAATAATTTTTCCATTTTTTCTTTTTCTTCTTCAGCTAATAGGCTATCAACTAAGATTCTTCCAGAGTGTTCATCAGTAATGATTTTCTTTCTTGAAGCAATTTCAACTTGAGTTTGCGGAGGAATAGTAAAGAAAGATCCTGCTGATGCACCTCTTTCAATAGAAACCACTGCTAATCCATTACGCACGCTAGAACGAATTCTATCGTATGCAGCTAACAAACGGTCTTCGATAGTTCCTCTATATTCAGCTGATTTTTCAGTTAATAAAGCTTCCTCTTTAGCAGTTTCAGATAGAATGTCTTCCAATTCTGCTTTCTTATGTTTCAAGTGATTTGATTTGATTTCCAATCTTTCTTTAGACTGAGAAATAACTTCTTTTTTGTGCTCGATAGAAGCTTTCATTTCTTTAATTTGCTTTTCAGCCAATTGAATTTCAAGTTCTTGAAATTCAACTTCTTTAGTTAAAGAGTTAAATTCTCTGTTATTACGAACAGTTTCTTGTTGCTTTGTGTATTTTTTTATAGATTCTTTATGTTCATCTATTGCGTTTTTTTTCGCTTTGATTTGATCTTCAATAGTCTCAAGATCAGTCTTTAATTTTTCAGAACGTGTACTTAAGCCTGCTACTTCATCTTCTAAATCCTCTACTTCTAAAGGAAGCTCACCTCTCACGTTTCTAATTTCGTCAATTCTGGTATCGATTATTTGTAAATCAAAAATCGCTCTTAACTTTTCCTCAACGCTTAATTCTTTCGTATTCGTCATATTCTATAGGTACTTAACTGGATTTGTATTTTCTTCAGATAAAATGATTGCAAAATTAAGTATTTTTTTTCTAAGATACTCTACAATATAGTTTTTTGTATAGCGTTCTGATTCAAAATGTCCAATATCAGCCAAAATTAGTTGATTTTCGGCTTCATAAAACTGATGGTACTTTAAATCAGCAGTCAAAAAAGCATCTGCTCCACAATTAATAGCATTTTTTATAGCATAACTACCAGATCCTCCGAGAACCGCAACTTTCTTAATTTCTTTCCCCAAAAATGAAGAATGTCGAATTCCATTCGATTGCATTTTATCTTTTACCATCATCATAAAATCCTGCTCATTCATGGCTTCTTTCAGTTCACCTACCATTCCCAAGCCTATATTTTGGTGTGCGTTGAGAAGGTCATACAATTCATAAGCCACTTCTTCGTAGATGTGGTTTGCAAACAAAGTTTTTAATATTTTACTTTGCAAATGTTTCTCAAACGTTACTTCAATTTTGACTTCATTACTTTCTACAAAGTCAAATTGAGCACCAACTTGGGGATTACTGTGCTCGTTCCCTATATAGGTACCCTTGCCTGGACTTGTGAAGCTGCAATTTTCATAATTGCCAATGTTTCCAGCCCCAGCTTCAAACAAGGCATTACGTACCTGTGCAGCATTTTCTGGAATAGTAAAGGTGACTAATTTTTGAATAAAATTTGTCTTCGGAATCAATACTTTAGTATTTTGCAACCCTAAAGCATCACAAAATATTTTATTTACACCATCTTGATGGTTGTCTAAGGCAGTATGTACTGCATATATCGAAATGTCATTTTTAATCGCTTTGAGTACAGCGCGTTCTACGTAATTTTTACCCGTAATTTTTTTTAGCCCCGAAAAAAGTATCGGATGAAAACAAACTACCAAGTTACATTTTTTGGCAACGGCTTCGTCAATCACATTTTCGAGTGCATCATGACATACTAAAACGCCAATAGCTTCGTTGTTGTCATCACCAACCAACAGGCCTACATTATCAAAATCTTCGGCATAACCCAAGGGTGCCATCACTTCGAGTACAGAAAGGATTTCTTTTATTTTCAAAATATATCTTTTATTATAATGTTTTGGGCGTGTCCCTGCATAGTTTCGTCGTTCCTCCTTACTATTTCGGGCCGGGCTTTTCGCTATATCTTTTTTGTCCCGAAAAAAAAAACGGGACAAAAAAGGATGTCGCTACAATCCCTCACGCAACTAACTCCAAATATAATTCATTTATCGAAATTACATCTAGTAAATTGATAATTCAATACATTTCAAATGTTATAATTGATTATGCACAAGTCGCAGCAGATTTCAAATGAATGTTTTGATAGAAAATTTGATACTTCAAATTTTGTACCTTTGTACTTCAAATTTATAGTTATGAAAAATGTTACTTTGAAAATAGACCAACGTTCCAAAGCAGGAAATGCATTCTTGCTCATGGCAGTGACTTCTTTAAAGTAGTCTAAAGTATTGATTGTAGATAGTAATTTGGACTAAGGCAACAAGAAAATTGTGCTTATAACTTTGAGTTTGTAGAAGAGATACTGGAAGGTTTCAAAAACTTAAACGGCAAAAAAAAGATTGAATTAAATCCATATGATGTATGGGGATGTATTCTGTAGTTTTCGATCGCAATGCTCAAAAAAAATTAAAGTCCAATATGAAATAAGAAATCAAACTAATGTGAAAAAAAAATAAATTTTTTGGTTGAGTTAACGAAAATCCCGTTTGAGTTAATAGCTAATCCAGAAACTTTAAATTTTTAGTATTTTACCCTAGAAAAATCAACAAAAAAGATAGACTCATTTATAAAGTTGAAGAAGATATAGTGACTGTATTTGCAATCGCTGTAATGAGACATTATTTGGATAAATAATTATGAAGATACTCAGAAAATTACTTTTTCCGTTTGCCATTATTTATGGTATAGTAACAAAAATCCGAAATTTCCTTTTTGATCAAGGAATAAAAAAATCAACCTCTTTTAATGTTCCAGTAATTGCGGTGGGAAACCTGAGTGTAGGAGGAACTGGCAAAACACCACAAATCGAATATTTAGTTCGAATGTTGAGTGGTTTTTATAAAGTAGCAACATTAAGCCGAGGTTATAAAAGGCAATCTGAAGGGTTTGTATTGGCTGATGAAAAAGCCAATGCGCTAATTCTAGGAGACGAACCTTTTCAATACTATAAAAAATTCCCAAAAATTCAAGTCGCTGTAGATGCGAATAGAACAAATGGAATAGAACAATTGCTTTCGCAAAAAATAAAACCCGAAATTATTTTGCTTGATGATGCCTACCAACATCGAAAAGTAAAGGCGGGTATGTATATTTTGCTTTCTGCCTACGGAGATCTGTATGCAGATGATTTTATATTACCTATGGGGAATTTAAGAGAAAGTAGGAGTGGAGCCAAACGGGCAAAAATAGTTGTAGTGACCAAATGTCCAGCATCACTTTCTACAGAAGATCAAAATAAAATAGCAAATAAGCTTCGCTTAAATGCTGATCAAGAACTGTATTTCTCTATTATTCAATACGATACAGTTGTTCAAGGTAAAAACGGGCAGTTAACTGTGATTTCTATCAAAGGTACAGACAAAGTTTTGCTAGCTGGAATAGCAAAGCCAAAACCTTTTTTTGAATATTTAAAAAAGGAGACAGACCTTTGTTTGACATATCCTGATCACCACCATTTTTCGGATGCTGATTTGAATTCGATTCTAGAGAAAGCTAAAGGTAAAATTATCATTACCACTGAAAAAGATTATGTACGCTTAAAAGATAGTATGCTCCAAAAGCAATTGTATTATCTACCTATTCAAAGCCGATTATTAGCAAAAACAGACCAATTTAAAGATACAATACTGGATTTTGTGAAAACGACTCATGCAATGTAATTGTATGATTTTAGATAAAAAAAAACAACCTTCTCTTTATAGATAAGGTTGTTTTTTTATAAACAAATTTGAGATGCACTATGTTATATGCGAAACCAATGTTTATATATTCTTATAATTTAAAACCATAAGCCAAACGCAAAGCGATTTGATGGGTATCATATTCTGTGTATCCTTCGTATCGTACACTTACATCAACAAATTTCGTAGCGTACCCAATTCCAGGTGCATATAAATACGTATGTTGGTTAACTTTGTTGGTTACGGCAAAAGCTCCACCTACTTCTCCTAATACATAGAAACGATCTTCCCAAATGAAGGCTTTGAATCCAGCTTTTACTGGAATAATTCCTAAATCTGCACGATCATTGCTAATGAATAAATTGGTAAAACCAGTAGTCAAAATCAAAGAAGTCTTTTTTGATAAATCATATTGCAATCTAGCATCCGCTCCTAAAGCATAATTGTAGACATCTTCATTAGTAGGTGCTCCAATATTCAAACCGAATCCTAAACGGAAATTTTGATCATAGCTTGATTTTTTTTGCGCAAATGTTGTTGCGCTTACAAATAGTGCGAATCCTGCTAAGGCTAGGTGTTTAAATTTTACCGTCATTTTCATAAATTTTAATTTTTAATAATAATTTGTATTGCTTCACTACAATTTTGATGCCAGATCAATATTGTTTCGGCAAAAGTATAAATATGTTTGAAGATGATGTTATAGAATTTATTGAAATTGTTATAGTATTTTTAGTTTTCCATTTTACCTCTGCTTTGTAATCTGGATAAAATTATAGAATGGACCTTTAAATTCAATGCTTCTGCTTACCTTTGCCCACTCAAAAAAAAACAAAGTGACTCTATCTACTTATACCAAAGAATTCGGATATAATTTTAAATTGGCTTACCCAATAATTATTGGGATGTTAGGGCATACTATTGTAGGTATTGTTGATAATGTGATGGTAGGTCGAATAGGTCCAACTGAATTGGCTGCTGCTTCATTGGCAAATAGCTTGGTATTTGTAGCAATGTCTTTAGGGATTGGTTTTTCTACAGCAATAACGCCTATGGCTGCCGCCGCAGACGGGAAAAAAGATATTCAAGCGGGTAGAAATGCCTTTCATCATGGATTGTATTTGTGTACAATATTAGGCCTGATGTTGTTTGGGGTGATTCTTATTGCAAAACCCTTTATAGGTATGATGGGACAACCAGATAATGTAGTGGCTTTGGCTAGGCCTTTTATGGATATTGTTGCTTTCTCTTTGGTACCTTTAATTATCTTTCAAGGTTACAAACAATTTGCCGATGGAATGAGCGAGACCAAATATTCAATGTGGGCTACCCTACTGGGTAATGTTGTGAATGTAATTTTAAATTATGTCTTAATTTACGGTATTTGGATTTTTCCAGAAATGGGTTTTATCGGAGCTGCAGTAGGGACTTTGGTTTCTCGATTTGTAATGCTAGGGTATATGCACTACAAAATGAAAAAAAATGAAAAATTTCATCCGTTTTTTGAAGGGTTCTCGATTAAGAAAATACAAAAATCTGTTAATGTTGAAATTATAAAATTGGGTGCGCCTTCGGCTATGCAAATGTTTTTTGAGGTCGGATTATTTACTGGAGCAGTTTGGCTTTCGGGACGATTGGGGATTGCAAATCAAGCAGCAAATCAAATAGCATTAAGTTTGGCATCGTTTACCTTTATGTTTGCAATGGGGTTGAGTGTTGCAGCAACGATTAGAGTAGGGAATCAAAAAGGGTTGGGTGATTATAAAAAACTCAGAGTTGTAGCACTATCAATTTTTTTGTTGGCTATTTTACTCGAAATTATATTTGCTGGCGTTTTTGTGTTGTTTCATGATTATTTACCACTGTGGTTTATTGATAAAAATAATCTAGCCGATTTGGTCAAAAATACAGAAGTAGTAACCATTGCCTCTCAATTGTTACTAGTGGCTGCTGTTTTTCAAATTTCAGATGGGATTCAAGTGGTGATGCTTGGTGCATTACGTGGGTTGCAAGATGTAAAAATTCCAATGTATATTACGTTTTTGGCCTATTCAGTTGTAGGTTTTCCAGTTTGTATTTGGTTGGGTTTATTTACTGAATTAAAAGCAGTGGGGATCTGGATAGGACTTTTAGCGGGTTTAACAACAGCGGCTTTATTTTTGTATCTTCGCTTTAATTATTTGACCAAAAAGTTGATTGGTTAATAAGAAAATAACCCCAAAATAAAATAAAATGATTGTATTTGTACTTATTGGTATTGTTTTAATAATTATTAGTTTTTCGGTACATGCAAATCCTAGTCCACTGACAAAGTTTTCTAATATTTTTAGAATTATTGGATTTATTTTGGCTTTAATCGGTGTTTTTTCGACTGCATTTAAGCAAATAGATGCTGGTCAAGTAGGGGTAAAATCATTATACGGAAATGTTGAGCCAGATATATTAGAAAGTGGCTTGCATGTAATAAATCCTTTGTTGGATGTAACCACTTTTGACATTCAAACTCAAAATTATACGATGTCTGCTGAGCAAGGAGAGGGTGCGCAGCAGGGAGATGATGCTATCCGGGTTTTGTCTAATGATGGACTTGAAGTGGTGATTGATTTAACTGTGCTGTATAAAGTGATGCCAACGGATGCTCCTAAGATTTTTAAAGGTATTGGTGTTAATTATAATGATAAAATTGTGCGTCCCGTTACAAGAACTCGTATTCGTGACAATGCAGTTTATTATGATGCCGTAGCCTTGTATTCAACAAAAAGAAACGAATTTCAGGATAGAATTTTCAAAAGTATTGAAGCTGATTTTAAAAGAAGAGGTTTGATTTTGGAGCAATTGTTGATTCGAAATATTAATTTACCTGCTTCGGTAAAAACGACTATCGAAAGTAAAATTAATGCAGAACAAGATGCACAAAAAATGCAATTTGTTCTCCAAAAAGAAAAACAAGAAGCCGAACGTAAAAGGGTAGAAGCACAAGGTATTGCTGATTATCAAAGAATTATTTCTCTTGGTTTGACCGACAAGCAGTTACAATATGAAACGATAAAAGCTCAAAAAGAATTGGCTGCCTCACCGAATACTAAAATCATTTTTATGAATGGTAAAGGAAGTGCACCGATTATATTATCAGATAAATAAATTTCTTAATAACGAGTATCAATGGAGGATTTTTGATTAATAATCATGGATTTTATCCCGTAACTCATAACTCATATTTACAACTCATAACTCACAAAATGGAATTACCAAAATTTTTACTAGGGGACAATACCGATTGTCCAGAAGATATCTTCATTATACACTTGGACTACCCAAGATTTATTATTAATCTAAAGGATGATGAAGTCGAATTTATAGAAGAAGCCGAAGATTTAGATGAAGCTGAACTAAACGTAGAAATGGAAGGTTTGATTGAAGCAGCCAACTCTTTTTACGACCGTGAAATGGAACGTTACGAGAAGGAATAGAAATATTTTCCAGTAAAAAAAAGTAAAGCACAAATCAGAAAGGGTTTGTGTTTTTTTTGTTTTTATTGTGTGAGGGTTTGCGGTTTGACAAACTAGTCTGCATAGTTTGTAAAGTTGAAGTGTCTCATGAAAGGTGAGCAACTTTTCGGTGAAGCTTTCAGCGTGACAAATAGCTACTTGTATTTAATGACTAAACCAGAAGTGCTTGAATAATATATTGTAATTGGATTGCTTCGCTAATTAGTTATCGCTCGTGTGAGGTGAAGCTCTTTTTTTTATCTCATTTTTTTTACGAAAAAAAAGCGTAAATAATATCCTCGACCCGTAGTTGCGAGGAGGAAGACAAAGCAATCTAAGTGGTGCGTCCAAAAAAAAATCCGATTCACTTTCGTAAATCGGATTTTGATATATTTGGGTTGTTCTTACAAGTGAATAACTTCTCCGTAAGCATCTGCAACTGCTTCCATAACCGCTTCACTCATGGTTGGGTGAGGGTGTATAGATTTTAAGATTTCATGTCCTGTAGTTTCTAGTTTACGAGCTACAACTGCCTCAGCAATCATATCGGTAACACCAGCACCAATCATGTGACATCCTAACCATTCGCCGTATTTGGCATCGAAGATTACTTTTACAAACCCGTCTGAGTTTCCAGAAGCTTGTGCTTTTCCAGAAGCTGAGAAAGGGAATTTACCAATTTTCAAATCGTAACCTTTTTCTTTCGCTTGTTTTTCAGTCATACCTACTGAAGCAATTTCTGGAGTAGCGTAAGTACAACCTGGTACGTTTCCGTAATCGATTGGGTCTACGTGCATTCCTGCAATTTTTTCTACACAGTTGATTCCTTCTGCAGATGCTACGTGAGCCAATGCTTGTCCTGGAGTAATATCACCAATTGCGTAGTAACCTGGGATGTTAGTTTGGTTGTAAGCGTTAACTAAGATTTTATCTCTATCTGTAACAATTCCTACTTCTTCCAATCCGATGTTTTCGATGTTAGTTTTGATTCCAACAGCAGATAATAAGATGTCAGCTTCAAGAACTACTTCACCTTTTGCAGTTTTCACGAAAGCTTTAACTCCTTTTCCTGTAGTGTCAATACGTTCCACAGAAGAGTTTACCATTACATCAATTCCAGATTTTTTCAAAGATTTTTCCATTTGTTTAGAAATATCTTCGTCTTCTACAGGAACAACGTTAGGCATGAATTCAACAATAGTTACTTTTGTTCCCATTGAATTGTAAAAATGAGCAAATTCTACTCCAATTGCACCAGAACCTACAACAATCATGGATTCTGGTTGTTTTGGTAAAGACATTGCTTGACGGTAGCCAATTACTTTCACACCATCTTGCGGTAAGTTTGGTAACTCACGAGAGCGAGCTCCAGTTGCAATGATAATATGGTCTGCACTATATTCTGTTACTTTATTGTCTTTGTCTATAACGTCTACTTTTTTACCTGGTTTGATTTTTCCAAAACCATTAATAACATCAATTTTGTTTTTTTTCATCAAAAAAGTAACCCCTTTGCTCATTCCAGAGGCAACACCACGGCTGCGTTGAATTACTGCAGGGAAATCTTTGTCAAAAGAAGAAACCGTCAAACCGTAGTCAGAAGCATGTTTTAGATAATCAAAAACTTGGGCAGATTTCAATAATGCTTTAGTAGGGATACAACCCCAATTCAAACAAATTCCACCAAGATTTTCTTTTTCAATTACGGCTACTTTAAAACCTAATTGTGATGCTCTAATGGCTGTAACATATCCGCCTGGGCCACTTCCTAAAACTATGATGTCGTATTTCATTTTTTTTTGTTTTATGTTTTTTTAGTTGTAAAGGGGAACATCATTACGTACATTTTAATTTCACGTAGTAACGATGTTAAATTATAAGGCGAATTTACGGATTTATTCTGTTTTGAAAAAGTTTCAAAGGAATAAACTATGAAACTAACAAAATTCTAATAAATAAAGATTATTTTATATCGTTTTTAGCAATTTATTTGTTGTTATGACAAGGGTTTTAAGATTTTGTTTGCTCACTAAGTTGGCTAGTTGGCAATCTTGAACTGCGAATCATATAAATTTTTATAATAACCAGATTCCCTATTAATTAATTCCTGATGTGTTCCTTGTTCTACAATCAATCCTTGATCCATTACTACAATTTTATCAGCATTGACAATGGTTGCCAATCGATGTGCAATTACAATCGAAGTTCTACCTTGTGTGATTGTCTCGGTAGCATTTTGGATCAATTCTTCAGAATACGTATCGATTGAAGAGGTGGCTTCGTCCAATATCAAAATACTTGGATTACTCACATAGGCACGTAAGAATGCGATTAACTGGCGTTGTCCTGAGGATAACATCACACCACGCTCTTTTACATCAAAGTCATAACCATCGGGTAAACTCATAACAAATTCATGGACACCAATTTCTTTGGCAGCATTATAAACTTGTTCTCTTGTAATTTCTGGATTATTCAAAGTAATGTTGTTATAGATGGTATCTGCAAATAGAAAAACATCTTGCAGTACTACTGCTATTTGCTTGCGCAATGAGCTCAAGGTATATTCTTCAATATTATGATTGTCAATGCAAATGGTACCCCTATTAATTTCATAAAAACGATTTAGTAAATTGATAATAGTTGATTTTCCGGCACCTGTTGATCCTACTATGGCAACGGTATCTCCTGCTTTTACCTCTAAGTCTATTCCTTTTATGACCTCTTCGTTGGGGATGTATCCAAAATGGACCTGTTGAAAAGAAATGTTTCCTGCAAAAATAGGTGCTTCCTGTTTTCCTGTATCTTGAGTTTGGTCTTGAGTATCCAAAATATCAAATACACGATTGGCAGCAATCATACCTAGTTGCATCTCATTGAATTTATCTGCTATTTGACGCAGCGGATTAAACAACATTCCAATAAACATCGTGTACGAAAACAAATCTCCAAAAGTAGTGAAGGTATCACCGTTTAAAATTTTAATTCCACCATATAGCACAACGAAACCTAAGGCGAGTGACGAGATAATATCTGCAATTGGGAAGAAAATCGAGTTGTATAAAATCGTTTTTATCCAAGCTGTTTTGTGTTTGTGATTGATGTTTTTAAATTTTTCTGATTCAATATTTTCGCGGTTAAAAAGTTGGACAATCTTCATACCTGTAACGCGCTCCTGTACAAACGTATTCATGTTTGAAATTTCATTCCGAACTTCCTCAAAAGCGACTTGCATCTTGCGTTGAAAAATACGGGTAAAAAACACCAAAATTGGCATAGCAATAATCACAATCCACGTCAGTTTCCAGTTCATATACAGCATGAAACCAAGTACCACAACCATTTTCATCAAGTCACTTATAATCATAAAAAGTCCTTGGCTAAAGATACGAGCGATAGCTTCAATGTCAGACACTGAGCGGGTTACTAGTTGTCCTACGGGAACCAAATCAAAATATTTCATCCTGAAGCTTAAAATGTGTTTGAAGAGTTTAATACGGATGTCCTTGACGATATCTTGACCAAGCCAGTTGGCCCAGTACACAAAATAAAATTGAGAAAACACCTCTAGTAATAATACTGCACCCATCAACGAGATGTAGCCCAAAAGGCCGTGTGGGTCTTCAGTCTGGATATAGCCATCTACAGTTTGCTTTAGTAAATACGGACGCAATGCCGCAAATACAGATAAAGAAACGGCAAAAATGACCACGCCATTAAATCGCATTTTGTACGGCTTGGTATATTGTAGGATTCTTTTGAATAATCTTATATCGAATGCTTTTGCTTCCATTGTTATTGCTGTTTAGTTCCTTTTTTGGGAGCTATTTATTTTTTGTCATTTCATTTATACCTCGACCTGCTATTCGTTTCAATCTTTTTATCCCGAAAAAAACGGTATAAAAAGGATTTTCACTGCTATCAGGGCTAATGAGAATTTTTTATTTTCAAAATCAGGTATTACTCCAAATAGGGATATACAATTTTGGTTAAATACAAACCGTGCGCTGGTACCGAAGTGCCTGCTTTATCTCTGCTTTTACTTTTTATAATATTCTCAAAATCTTCCAAACTTATTTTGTTCATTCCCACATTGACCATTGTACCTACAATAGCACGCACCATATTTCGCAAAAAGCGATTGGCCGAAATGGTGAATACCAAATTACTACCTTTTTCTTGCCACTCTGCTTCAAATATTGTGCAGTCAAAAGTGTTTACATCTGTATTTACTTTTGAGAAACATTGAAAATTGATGTGGTTAAATAAAATTTGCGATGCTTGATTCATTAGACCGATATCCAGTTTTTGTTTTAAAAACCAACTTTGTCTGTCCAAAAAAACATCTTTTACGGTGTTGATGTGGTATTGATACGTTCTTTTTGTCGCGTCAAAACGACAATGTGCTTCGTTTGCAACGGAGATAATATCATAAATTGCAATGTCTTTGGGCAAATAGGAGTTGAGTTTGTGTACTAGTTTTTGCGAATCGATCGTTTGCTCGTAATCAAAATGAGCAAACATTTCTCGTGCATGTACACCTGTATCAGTACGACCTGCACCCATGGCGTTGATTTCAGTATTTAGTATAACAGATAGCGCATTGTTCAGTATTTCTTGCACAGAAACTGCGTTGGGCTGGTATTGCCAACCATGGTAAGGTGTTCCGTTATATGCTAATTTTATAAAATATCTCAAGACTGTGGTATCGCAAATTTGTAAAGCCCCAAAGGTACAAAGTTTTTGTGTTGTAAAAAGGTTAAAAAAAAGGATTAATGATTTTTCAGTAATGATTTTTACTTTCAGATTTATGACTTATGAAAGGCTCAGAGGGCTTTTTGAGTGTATTTTTTGTAGTAATCAACTCTTGTAATTTGAGGTTTTAAGGGTGTGAAAACATTTATGCTCTGGTTGATCATTATTATTGATTGGGCTTCTTTTTTTTACAAATACTATTGATGTGCTGTTTTGCGTGAATGATAGGAGCAAGCTACCGAAGTAGTGCGGATAGCATGACAGCAATAGGTAAAGGGGCTTTGTGAGTGCAAACTTGCATGAGCCCCTTTTTCTATTGGTGACACGCCCTATTGGCTATTTTGCTACGTTGGAACTTTGTATCTTTGGTTTTTTAAATTTGAAAATGAAAAAAATACTACTGCTTTCGGACACGCACAGTCATATTGATGATACAATTTTGAAATACGTGGCACAGGCCGATGAGATTTGGCATGCTGGTGATATTGGTGATTTGGCAGTTACGGATACATTGAAGAAGCACAAGCCTTTACGTGCAGTTTATGGTAATATTGATGATGCGACTGCTAGGTTGGAGTTTCCTTTGCACGACCGTTTTATGTGCGAGGGGGTTGACGTTTGGATGACACATATAGGTGGCTATCCAGGGAGATATAACCCGAATATTAGACTTGAATTGGCGGCGAATCCCCCTAAATTATTTATTTGTGGGCATTCGCATATTTTAAAAGTGCAGTTTGATAAAAAACTTAATTTATTACATATGAACCCGGGGGCTTGTGGTAAAAGTGGTTTTCATCAAGTGCGCACCATGTTGCGTTTTGTGATTGATGGAGATAAAATTAAAGACTTGGAAATTATCGAAATAGAAAAGCGGGGGTAGTTATTTTTTATAGGTGATTGGTGCTATGATTGAAATTGTGGTTCCGGAATTAAGTACAGATTTGATGTTAATTTTTCCTTCCATGTTTTTAATACGGGCTCGTATTTGATTTATACCAAAACCTTCAATGATATTAATTTTTTTGGTATCAAATCCGTATCCATCATCTGTGATGTCTATGTGTAGAGCGCCATCATTTTCATTAAGTGTTAGGCTTGCTTGGGTAGCATTGCTGTGTTTAATGATGTTGTTGAGGAGTTCTGTGATGATGAAATACATTTTTAGTTCAAAATCCTCATGGTACCTTTTTTTACAGTCTTCGGAGCTGTTATATTCAAAATGGATGCTGGAGTTGGAGTTTTTTTCGCACAAATCATGAAGGGCAAAGTAAAGTCCAAAACGGGCTAGAAGTGAAGGAAGGAGTTCGTGTGAAAGGTCTCTAATTTTGTCATGCGCATCTCTTAGGATGGACTTGGTCTTGATTAATTCCTCTGATTTTATAGGGCTTTTGGCATTCAATACGCTTAAATGCATGTCTGCTGATGATAGTAATGCGCTAATGTTATCATGCAAAAAGGAGGCTATTTTTTTTCGTTCAAATTCTTGACCGTTGATATTGGCGTTGATGATGTTGAGCTGTATTTTGCTTTGGATATTTTTAATTTTATTCTTTTGTTTCAGTTTACTATTTTGGAAGAAAAAGTAAAACAAGATGATTATAATGATCAATGCCGAAATGATAATAACGCTAATTCGTTTGTTTCGAGATTGATTTTCTATCATCAATTGTTCTTGGGATTTAAACTTGTTTTCGATATTGTCAATTTCTCTTTTATACTCATCCATTTGAAGATTAATACCTGCTAGATTTGTTTTTTTTAGTTTTTCTTCGTCGTTTAATTCCGTTGTTAATTTATTGTATGTATTTAGGTTTTTATAAGCTTGTTCGAAGTTCTTGTTGTCAAACAAGAATTTAGAATATTCAAGATGAGTAAAGGATAAGTCTGATTTTTCGTCTCCGTTACGACCATAGTCTATTGCATTTTTAAAATACCGTATAGCTGCTTCATTGTTTTTATTGTGTGCTTGATACATAGCATTCAGCATGTTGATTGCTACTTGAGTGGATTTGTTTCCAAATTTACTATGGTATTTATTGATGTAGTTTAAATATGGTAAACCATTGTCAAATTGATGATTGTCAAAGTAAGCCCAGGTAATATTAAGTTTTGTAAAAACCATTTGTGTAGTGTCCTTGGCTAAAGCGCTGTATGCTAATGATTTTTTGTAATATTCAATTCCTGTTGCATATTCTTTTTTGTCAAAACAATAAATGTTACCAATGTTGTTGTTTATCCAATTCTTGAGTTTGTTATTATCTGTTTTTTCGGCGTATAATAATCCTTTTTTGTAATAAAAAAAGGCTTTTTCGAATTCTGCGATTTCGTCAAAATTGGCGGCAATTGTATTGTATGAATTGGCAATGAGTTGATTACTATTGATGTTTATGGAATATTGTAGTGCCTTTCTAGCGAGAATTAATGATTCCTCATTTTTATCAAGATGCATCAATCGAGTAGCTTCTTTAACTAATTCTAATGTTTCTTCTTTGGTAGGTTGGCTGTTTTGCGAATAAGAAGGTTGCCCAAGAAAATTGAAAATAAAAAATAACAACAATAAAAAAGTTCGTATTACTTTCATAGCGGAAGTGAAGTGTACTATTTATGCTTCGATTAAATTGTTTTTAATCGCAAATTTAACAATACTAATGGTATTTTTTGCTTGTAGCTTTTTGATGATGTTTTTGCGATGTGTTTCAACCGTATTAGTGCTAATGTATAATTGTTCACTAATTTCTTTTCCACTGTATTCTAAGGCAATTAAGGTTAGGATTTCTATTTCTCTTTCGGTTAATAGGGAGTTAACATTTGAATTGCTTTTTACTAATTTTGGGATGTTCTTTGTTGCTGTACGGAAAATTTTTTCTCTCACTACGTTACAAAAGTATTCTTCTCCATTGGAAACGGATTGAATTGCTTCGACAATATTTTCACCAGCACATTGTTTTGTCAAATAGCCAGAAGCCCCTAAGCGCATTACTTCTTTAATAATCTTTAGGTCATCATAGCTAGAAAGTACAATTACTTTGCAGGGGAAACCTTTTTTGTTGAATTCTTTTAGGACTTCTATTCCGTCTTTTACGGGCATGCTAATGTCTAGTATTAATACTTGCGTATTGTTGCTGCTGACTTCATCAAAAAGAATGCTACCGTCTAATGAAAGTCCTACTACTTCAAAATTTGAGATAGTATTGAGTAGCGTTTTCATGCCATCAATTAAAACATGATGATCGTCGGCAAGATGAATGCGGATATTTTCTTCCATTGGATTTCTGATGAATTTCAAATTTAATAAAAAAAAAGGTAAATCAGTTTATATGTGAAGACTTCATTAAAAAATAATATTATTTTTATAGAATATGTAGTTTTTTATGTGATTATTTGTTTTAATCCTAAAGTGTTTTGAATGTTTCCACAAAAAAACCCGAATATAAAATTCGGGTTTTCTTCGCACTAATAAACTAATGTTATAGGATTATCTCAATCTTTCCACTGATTTTACAAGATCTTCATCCTTTTTGATGGCCTTATTAGCTAAAACTAATAACACGATAGAAAAAATAGGTAGAAACATCCCAATACCTTTCTCTGAAACCATTTCGGTCTCTCCAGATACATTTAATGAACGATATACAAACAATCCTAATAAAATTAAATTTAATATTATATTCAATCGGTCAATGACAAATTGATTTTGTCTTTTTTTAAATGAAATGATACCCAAGATACTAAAGGTGGTGCTTAAGCCAAAAAGAATTACATAGACCTGGTTTTGCATAAAGAAAAAATCTGTCTCATTGTTCAAAGTCCATAAAGGGAAGATGAATGGTAAGATTCCTGTCATTATAAAAGCGAGGAAGAGATATACGGTTTGAATTCTTTGTATCATTAAATGCATTGTTTGTAGTACAAAAATATATTTTCTTTTTTAGAAATACTATTGTATCATTAAATTTTATTCGTATTATTGCATAACAATACCGTAAGCACTTCATACTGCGGGCTATTCAAGTTAAAAAATACTATACATTCTTTTCAGTATTTCTCAATTAATTAAATTCAAAGAACATTCATGTTTGAAATTTCTGCATTAAAACAGATGAAGCTTTCTGAGCTTCAAGAAATCGCAAAAGCGGCCAAGACTATAAAATTTAACGGTGTCAAGAAAGAAACGTTAATTGGTTTGATATTAGAACAACAAGTACCTACGCCTCAAAATGTTGTACCTGCTGCTGAGCACAAAGTAGAAGAGATTAATGAGGACGATAAGCCGAAGAGAGCTCGCATTATTCCAGTAAAAAAGACAGCTATTCATAAAAATGCTATACAGCCCGATATAGAAGTCACTGAGGCTGAAGTGGTTGAGAGTATTGCTGCTAAAGCTGAAGAGGTAGTGTTACAAAACACACCAGTAGAGCCTGTAAGTAGTGAAACTACTACTGATAAAAAAGGACCTAAAATTGTTAAGTTTAGTAAATCGGCTTACGAGAAGAAAATTGCTACAAAAAAAGAAAAAGAAGCAGCTCCTGTCGCAAGCAAGGAGAATGAACAAAATATTGAAAATGTAACTGCTGAAGTTGCTGAACCAGTTATTCCTGCGAAAAAAATAAATCCAAATCAACTTAACAAGCAAAATCCAAACCCAAATTTTAAAGCTAAGAAAAATAACTTTAGAGATGCTGATTTTGAGTTTGATGGAATCATAGAAAGTGAAGGTGTATTAGAAATGATGCCAGATGGTTATGGTTTCTTACGTTCCTCTGATTATAATTACTTAGCATCTCCAGATGATATTTATTTATCTACATCACAAATTAGATTGTTTGGACTTAAAACAGGTGATACTGTAAAAGGTGTGGTACGCCCTCCGAAAGAAGGAGAGAAGTTTTTTCCTTTAGTTCGTGTACTGAAAATTAACGGTCATGATCCACAAGTAGTAAGAGATAGGGTTTCGTTTGAACACCTTACTCCAGTCTTTCCATCCGAAAAATTCAAATTAGCGGAGAGAGAAAGTACAATTTCGACACGTATTATCGATTTGTTTTCTCCAATTGGAAAAGGACAACGTGGTATGATTGTAGCTCAACCCAAAACGGGTAAAACTATGTTGTTGAAAGAAATTGCTAACGCAATTGCAGCCAACCATCCAGAAGTATATTTGATTGTTTTATTGATTGATGAACGTCCTGAAGAGGTTACGGATATGCAACGTAGCGTACGTGGTGAAGTTATTGCTTCAACTTTTGATAGAGAACCGCAAGAACACGTGAAGATTGCTAATATTGTCCTTGAAAAAGCGAAGAGATTAGTGGAATGTGGTCATGATGTAGTAATTCTTTTGGATTCTATAACTCGTTTAGCACGTGCTTACAATACAGTACAACCAGCGTCTGGAAAAGTATTGAGTGGTGGTGTAGATGCAAATGCATTACAAAAACCTAAACGTTTTTTTGGTGCTGCTCGTAATGTAGAAAACGGTGGTTCATTAAGTATTATTGCAACTGCTTTGACCGAAACAGGTTCTAAAATGGATGAAGTGATCTTTGAAGAATTTAAAGGTACCGGTAATATGGAATTGCAGTTGGATCGTAAAATTGCAAACAAACGTATCTTTCCAGCGATTGATTTGACTTCTTCGAGTACAAGACGGGATGATTTATTATTGGATGAAAATACATTGCAAAGGATGTGGATTATGCGTAAATATCTTGCCGATATGAATCCTGTGGAAGCAATGAGTTTTATTAATGATCGTTTTAGAAAAACAAGAAATAATGAAGAGTTCTTGATTTCGATGAACGACTAAATCAAATTTCAAAATCTAAAACAGTGGAATGTTTATTGGTTATGAGAAAAAATAAATAAAATTTCAATCGAAATTTTTAAAATATAATGAAAACCAAAAAGCTCCGATTTCTTATGAAATCGGAGCTTTTTTATTCTAGACAATTCAATTGATTTTTGACCGTTGAAGTTGATCTTTAATTTTTTTTAAGCTTTTCTTTCTAGTAAAGCCATATAAAAACCATCAAATCCAGATTCTGAAGCCAAAATTTTATCATCTTTTATGAAAGTGAATTGTTTTCCTATTTCAGTTGTTAAAAAACGTTCCACTTGTTCTTGATTTTCGGATGGTAAAATAGAGCAGGTTGCATAAACTAGTTTTCCACCTGGTTTAACAATTTTAGAATAACTTTCTAAAACCTCAGCTTGTATTTTACGAATATTATCGATGAATTCCGGTTGTAGTTTCCATTTAGCATCTGGATTTCTTTTCAAAACTCCTAATCCACTACATGGGGCATCAATCAATACACGGTCTGCTTTTTCGTGCAAACGCTTAATAATTTTTGTACTATCAATAATACGGTACTCTATATTAAAAGCACCATCACGTTTGGCTCTAATTTTTAATTGCTTTAATTTGCTTTCGTACAAATCCATTGCGATCAACTGTCCTTTATTTTCCATTAGGGCAGCAATATGCAATGCTTTTCCTCCAGCTCCTGCACAAGTATCCACCACTCTCATTCCTGGTTTTACATCTAGATAGGCAGCTACTAATTGTGAATTAGCATCTTGTACTTCAAAAAAACCTTGTTTGAAGACATCTGTCATAAAGACATTTGCTCTTTCTTTCAAAACCAAAGCATCTGGTTGGTTCTCTAAGATTTCTGTTTCAATGTCCAAATCCATTAATATGGCTCTTAGGTTTTCTCTAGTAGTCTTTAATGTATTTGTTCTTAAAATAACTTTGGCAGGTTGGTTTTGAGCAGTAATTTCTTTAGACCAAACTTCTTCACCAAGTTCTTTTACACAAACTTCATCCATCCAGTCTGGAATAGACTCTTTTATAGCACGTGTTTTTGATAGTTCATCAAAACGACCTTTTATTTTTCTTTCTGGAGTTCCTTCCAATTGACGCCAATCTGGAATAGGATACCCTCTTAAAACTGCCCAAACAGAGAACATTCTCCATAAATTGTCACGGTCAAAAGGTTCTTTTACTTCGGCAACTTCTGCGTATAATCTTTTCCAACGAACGACTTCATATATGGTTTCGGCAACGAATTTTCTATCCGAACTTCCCCAACGTTTGTCTTTTTTTAAAGCTCTTGCAACCACTTTATCAGCATATTCTCCTTCATTAAATATGGCATTTAGAGAATCAATTGTGGTGTAAACTAAATTTCTGTGTAATCTCATTTTAAATAATTGAGTTGCAAAGGTACTATTAATTGGTTTGAAAGTTTAATTTTAAATTCATGAAAGTCATTAAATTTTTCGAAAACAAAAAAAAAACACCGTTTTTATAAAGAACGGTGTTTTTGAGATTTATTTTTTTTGCGTTTTTTCGACTCGCGTTAGTCCTATGAGCTCAGGTGCATGTAGTACCATAGGAAATTTTTCAATTTTAACAGAACTGCTGTCGAGTCCGAATGCGCTTTCTTCGGATAAACTTAATTTCTTGATCAGAAAGTAAGAATTCATAACGATTTTTTCAAACCAAATTAAATCACTATCATTTGAAAGGAACTTCTCAGATAATACAAATTTAAAGTCTCCTATAATATTATTTTTGTTAAGGGATTCGTACCTGCTAGTGATGTCAACCTCTCCTTTTTTTACCATATCCTTAATCACCTCTTTAAACATTAAGTTGATTTTGGTTGGTTCTCTAAACCCTAAGTTGAAATCTACTCTATACAAATCATCCTTCAATATTTCGGTGACACGGTACTCTGTTTTATAGGGCTCTGTCAAAATATTTACGTGAACAAACCAATAGATATCTGCTCTTTTTGGTCTTTTTTGTAAAATGGAGTACATAACTTTTTCCTCTATTTCATCAGCACGATTGGCATTAGTCATGTAAACAAGATGTGTTGCGTATTTTGGAATGGTAAGATCGACACTCAATTCTTTTAATACCTTTTTGTAATCTTTAGTCTTTACAATTTTAGTATAACTTTTATTGATTTTTTTAGCAAGGTACCAAGTGGTCATTATTGAAATTAATACCATTGCGATCATAAGGGTAACGTATCCTCCATCTGCAAATTTGGTAATGTTGGCAGCAAGGAAACTTAGTTCGATCGTTAAGTAAATAGTGATTAGAGGTATCATAAGATACAATTTCACTCTTTTCATTATCAAGTAAAAATTTAGTAAAATGGTAGTCATGATCATGCAAAGAATAATAGCTAAGCCATAGGCATGCTCCATATTGCTAGACTCTTCAAAATGAATTACTATGCCAACACAACCCAAAAATAATAACCAGTTAATAGAGGGGATGTATAATTGTCCTTTTAATTCAGTAGGATATTTTATTCTAACTTTTGGCCAAAAGTTCAAACGCATGGCCTCATTTATCAAAGTAAATGAACCTGTTATCAAAGCCTGAGAAGCGATTACCGCTGCTAGAGTTGCAATAACAATCCCAAAAGGTTGAAACCAATCTGCCATGATAAGATAAAATGGGTTTCCATTTTTTCCTCCTAACGTTTCCAAGGTTTGACCTTCATGATGAATTAAATAAGCACCTTGTCCAAAATAATTTAAAAGCAAAGTTATTTTTACAAAAATCCAGCTAACACGAATATTTTTACGTCCACAATGTCCCATATCTGAATAGAGGGCTTCTGCTCCTGTGGTACATAGGAAAACCAAACCTAAAACGAAAAACCCATCGGGATGTATTTTTAGTAAATGATAAGCATAGTAAGGATTAAAAGCTTTTACTACTTCTGGATATTTGGCTATTTGAATAGTTCCAAGAACCCCTAGCATTGAAAACCAAATTAGCATCATTGGAGCAAAGAATTTACCTACCAATTTGGTTCCAAATTGTTGAATAGAGAATAAGACAAATAAAATACCGATTACTATAGGTACCGTATTCATATCGGGGTAAAAAGTTTTAATTCCTTCTACAGCTGAAGATACAGAAATTGGAGGTGTGATAATCCCGTCAGCAAGTAAGGCGCTTCCTCCAATAATGGCAGGGACAATCAACCATTTTATTTTTGTTTTTTTTACCAAAGCATACAATGCAAATATCCCACCTTCACCATGATTGTCAGCACTTAAAGTGATAAGTACATATTTTATAGTCGTTTGCAGTGTTAAAGTCCAGAAAACAGCAGAAATCCCTCCTAGTACAATATCATTATTAATAGTATGGTCGCCAAGAATAGCTTTCATAACGTATAATGGTGAAGTACCAATATCTCCGTAGATGATTCCTAGTGTTATTAATAGACCACCTAATGTTAATTTGGAATGTAAATCTTTGTGCGATGTGCTCATGTAGTATTTTTAAAAACAATTCAAATTTACTCTTTTTATATAAATATGATTTGAAATTCATAAAAAAAGCACAAAAAAAACACAGTCTGTTAAACTGTGCTTATTGTTGGTTGTATATTGTATTTAGGTTCTTGTGTTACTATTTGAGGTAGTAGAGTAATTTCGTCCGCTATTTTCCGACCTTTGTGGAGTGCTTTCTCTAGATGAGCTAGATCTATTTTCTATTGATCTACTTGTATTTTGTGATGACTGTGGTCTTACAACATTTCTAGATGAGGTAGCTCTGTTTTGAGAATAATCCCTAGAGCTCTCTGTTCTCTGTGGTCTTACTTCTCTAGATGAGGTAGTTCTATTTTGAGTATAATCTCTAGAGGTCTCTGTTCTCTGTGGTATTGTTTCTCTAGCTGAGGTAGCTCTATTTTGAGTATAATCTCTAGAGGTTTCATTTCTTTGAGGAGTAGATTGTCTGGTTGCATATCCATTATTTGTAGCGTATCCCCTTTGATTTTGATTGCTTTGCATTGAATTACCTCTAGAACTTACCTCTCTATAAGTTTTACTATCATTGTAAGATGTATAACTTCTACTTCTTCTTTGGTCTAAATCGTAACGGTTGCTCATAGAAGAGTTACGACTAGCAAAATTATAATTTGGATGCATTCGTTCGTATCCATTAGACCTATTAGAATTATACAAAACGGCTGCATAGTTACTACGTCTGCTACTTACATAATTGTAGCTGTTATTGAAGTTGATCGATACTTGGATGTTGGAACGATATCTATAACTTGGGTAAGGATTCCATGTATTGTAGTAACTTGGGTAAGAATTCCAATAACAGTTAGATACATAAGGACGGTAATTTGTTACATAAAATGAAGCGTATATTAGGGGAGATCTATAATAAACGGGTTCATAAATGTAATTAGACCCATATATATACTCGTTACCTACAAATTGAACTTGAATTTTGTTATAACGGTCGCGTTCAACATCAATAGTGGCTACATCTTGATACACATCTCTATCCAATACAGATTGAATTATAACTACGTGTGTATTTCTATCTACAGTTTCTATAACGCGCAAATAATCAACTTGATTATCATAATTCAAATCTAGATTAGAAATTTGAATTATCGGATCGTTTAATTTTCTTTCAAAATCTTGTAGATTACGTGATTCACCAAATAAGGATGCTACTGCTCTCAGGTCTAAGTTATCGCTTATTTCATTGTTCACCGCATTTACGCTATTGTACTGTGCTTGTATTTGCATGGCAAAAACGGTAGTTAATAAGCTTGCTATGATTATTTTAGTTTTCATGATCGAGAGATTTAGTATTGCTTACTGATAAATATCCAATTATTGTGCCAATAAATTTCAGTAGCGAATTACAAGCTTTTATAAATGTATGTTACACTTTTATATAAAAAAAAACACCTAATCTTTAACTTTATGTTTTAGAATTAGGTGATGTGTATGAAATAATTAGAAAAGTTAGTTTTTGCTATTCTTTTCTTTGTATTGTTGAAGTAATTTTCTGTTAAAATCTTCCTCAGCCTTTTTCAGTTTTAGGATTTTTACTTTTGGAAGAATCTTTTTTAAATTGTTAATTAAACCTTTGCGTAGTAGGTAGAGTTCTTCGTCTGTGCTCTCGATTTGTCTTAATATAGTAGTAGCATCCTTTTCATTCATCTTATCCAAAAGGTTTCCTTTCATTAAATTACGATAAGACTTTACTTTCTCATGTCTAATTTCGAATTGTTTGTCGTCAAACGCATTGTAAATGGGCCAGAATTTTGCTGTTTCCCAATTTGTTAAATTTAGTTCAGAATTAAAGAAAGAAACTTTAAGTTCTTTAACTTGATTCTTCTTTTCTTTCATTCCATCTTGAGCAAAACAGCTCAAAGAAGAGATAAGAAGGAGAAAGAGTATTTTCTTAAATTTCATAGGTGTATATTTAATTAGTATCAGATGGCACATTTATATTCATGTCATTCCCAATGGCTACCTCTTCTTTTAGAGCTTCAATGTCTTCTTCGTCTAATAAATTAATGATATCATATTGAGAAACATTAGATTGGTACGTTAAATAGGACTCTATCGAAGAATCATCAAGTTCGGTGGTTTTTGTTAATGATGAAAATAATTTGGGCATTAGTAGTGCAATTATAAAAATAGCTGCGACCATTAATATGACACTTTTCTTATTTTGGAAAATAGAAAGTACTTTTGCTTCTTTTTCAGGTAATTGTAGCATTACTCTTTCTGAAAAATTTTCAAAATAATTGTCTGGAGTTATAAATCCAGTACTTATTTTAGGAGTTGTATCTAATTTGAATTCTTTCATGATATTGTTTAGACTAAATAGGAATCTAAAGGTTTAATTGTTGGTGACAAAAGCTTCTATTTTTTTTACTGCATGATGATAAGAGGCTTTTAGAGCACCTACAGAGGTTCCTAATATCTCTGATATCTCTTCGTATTTTAACTCCTCAAAGTATTTCATTTTAAAAACGAGACGTTGTTTCTCGGGCAAGGTAACTATGGCTTGCTGCAATTTGATTTGTATTTCATCTCCATCAAAATAACTATCTGATTTCAAATTATCAATGGCTTTATTTTGCAAAGCTTCTGAGGTGATTCCGCTTTTCTTTGCTTTTTGATTCAAAAAAGTAAGAGCTTCATTGGTTGCAATACGGTACATCCATGAGAATAGTTTACTTTCTCCTTTAAAATTTTTTAAATGTTGAAAAACTTTTATGAATGTATTTTGAAGAACATCATCCGTATCATCATGATTCAAAACGATATTTCGAATATGATTGTACAATGGCTTTTGATAATCAACCAAAAGTTTTTGAAACGCTTCATTTTGCGTCTTGGGATTTAATAAGCGTTCAATAAAATCTTTTTCTTCAAGCAAAATGATAGTGGTTCAGTGGTATTGTTAGCTGTTTATTAAAATTCAGAATTCTCATCTTTAACATCTGTTTCAACGGGAACAGGTTTTTTTATTTCTATCTTTTTTACTTCAATTTTTTTCACAGCAGAGGTAGTCGCTGGTAAAGGGTGAACTTTAACAGGAGCCAGTTTTGGTTTAGCAACTGGTTTTGGTTGGCTGTATGTACTTGTTCCCGTAACAGGAGCTGTTGTCTCAGTTAACTCATGCTCTGGTATTGATTCTGTTGTTCCTTGAGTAGCAGGTGTCTTTACGGGTGCGATATACGTTTGGAATAACGGAATATACGTTTCGCTAACCCATTTTGATGGGTTTTTAATATCATCCTTACCTGTTATAAACAATTCAACATGTGAAATTTTAGGATCTACTTTAATTTGGTTTTTATTTACAAAAGCTAGTGCTTTTTCATAAGCTTTTTGAGAGTGTGTATAGTCACCAGTCAATGTTACTTTTACTGCTTGTCCTGCTTCTAGCTTGCCTGATAAGATATCACTTCCAGGGCTTATAAATATTTCTTTTAGTATTGGAATACAAATAGAAACTTTTGCAATATTTTTTGTTAAATCATAAGTTTGATAGATTACAAATGGTTTTCCAATAACCTCTATGTTGTTTTCTTCGCAAAAAGCAGTAATTTTTGGTGTTACAATTTGACTGTTCTTAATTACTTTCGAAATTTCAGTAGTAAAAGATTGGTACAAATAATATATGATAGGTCTTTTTACGATTCCATTATCAGTAACGGCAAAAGTATTAATTTCGTAATCAAGTGTTTTGTCTAGGTTGTTAAGGCTTTTTTCATACATTTTTCCAATCATTGCATCTGGACCACCCATAAAAGCAGCGTATATTTTAAGCATAAAACTCATGTTTCCTTTGGTTCTCCAGGTCACCTTAGTACCTCCAATAGTGTCTTTGAACTTCCAAGAAACAACTGATAGACTATTGTTGAAAATCATTTTTTGTGAGATACTGTCGTTTTCTTTTGTAAAAATAGTAGTCATTTCACCATCTCCATCCTTTCCTTCCCAAGAAAATGAAGCACCTTTTCCAATCGTTTTTTCGCCATAGATAAACTTCATTTCTGGATCTTCCTCAGCCCAAGAACCAAAATCTTCCCAGTTTTTATAGTCAATAACATAGTTGTAAACAGATGATTGTGAGGAGTTAATAACTTTACTTCTTTCTATATTGAATTCCCCTTTTTGAGTAGCTATAAAAATTGATAAAGCTACAAAACTTAGTAGTATTAATAAAAATATATATTTTAAAATGCGCATGATATCTGGATTAATTTGAACTGTAAAGTTATATATTTTATTTATAATGTGTGCGTACTGTTCAAAAAATGTATAAAGGACAACTGTATACGAGCTTTATTCCAGTTTTTGTCATGAGTATTTGATTGTAAGCATTTAATTTAAGTGATGAGGGTAAGTGTTCACTAACTTTTTTTTAAGTGTCAACTTATGTTTATATTTGTGTTATAATTTTAACAAAATAGACACATGAAGTTTTATTATCATGCTAGCCTTGCGCTAACTTTGTTTGCATCGTTCGTGAGTAACGCACAGCAAGTAGATCAAAAAAAAGAAGGTTCGGATACTTCTTTTGAATTCCAAGTAGAACAATTCTCAGATATAAAAGTTTTGCGCTACCAAATTCCAGGATGGGAGAACTTGACTCTCAAAGAACAAAAATTAGTGTACTATCTTACTCAAGCAGGAACATCAGGTAGGGATATTATGTGGGATCAAAATTACAAGTACAATCTAAAAATTAGAAAAGCTTTAGAGCATATCTACCTTAATTATAAAGGAGATAAAACGACTGCTGATTGGAATAATTTTGAAATTTACTTAAAAAGAGTTTGGTTTTCCAATGGGATCCATCATCATTATTCAAATGATAAAATTAAACCAGATTTTTCTAAAGCTTATTTAGTTTTGATTGCAAAAAGTACCAAAACTATTTTGGAGCCCGCAATTGTAACTGTAATTTTTGACCAAAAGGATGCCAAGAAAGTAAACTTGGATGAGGCAAAAGGTTTGGTAGAAGGTTCTGCAATTAATTTTTATGGTAACGGTATTACACACAAAGAAGTAGAAACTTTCTATGCTCAAAAAAAGAGTCCGGATGCTACTAAACCTTACTCTTTTGGATTAAACTCCAAGTTAGTTCGAAACAAAAAAGGTCAATTAGAAGAAAAAGTTTGGAAAAGCAATGGAATGTATGGTGCTGCTATTGATAAAATTATTTTTTGGTTGGAAAAAGCCAAAACAGTTGCAGAGAATACCAAACAAGCTGATGCATTGAGTTTGTTAATCGAATACTACAAAACAGGAAGTTTAAAAACATGGGATGATTATAACATCGCTTGGTTACAAGCCACAGAAGGGAATATTGATTACATTAACGGTTTTATAGAGGTCTATAATGACCCAGTAGGATATAGAGGATCGTATGAAACAGTAGTACAAATCAAAGATTTTGACATGTCCAAAAAAATGGAGGTTTTGTCACATAATGCACAATGGTTTGAGGATAACTCTCCGCTAGATCCATCTCACAAAAAGAAAAATGTAGTTGGTGTATCCTATAAAACGGTGATTGTTGCTGGTGAAGCTGGTGATGCATCCCCAAGTACACCAATCGGTGTCAATCTTCCAAACGCAGATTGGATTCGTTCGACATACGGTTCAAAATCAGTTTCTCTTGGTAATCTTGTGGATGCTTACGGAAAATCGGCTGGAAAAGGAAGGCTAGAAGAGTTTGTGAATGATGCAGAAGAATTGGAAAGAGCCAAAAAGTATGGGGAAATTGGAGATAAATTACACACCGCATTGCACGAAGTTGTTGGACATGCTTCTGGAAAGATTAATGAAGGTGTTGGGACTCCAAAAGAAACGTTGAAAAGTTATGCTTCTACCATGGAGGAAGGTCGTGCCGATCTAGTAGCTTTATACTATTTATACAATCCAAAAATTCAAGAACTTGGACTAGTTGATGATTGGCAAAAGGTAGGTATGGAAACCTACGATAGTTATCTTCGTAACGGATTATTGACACAATTAATCCGAATTAAAGTAGGTGAAAGTATCGAGGAAGCACACATGAGAAATCGTCAATGGGTAAGTTCATGGGTTTTTGAAAAAGGGTTGAAAAATAATACAGTGGAAAAAATTACTCGTAACGGAAAAACATACCTTAATATTAATGACTACGAAAAACTACACAAACTGTTTGGTCAATTGTTGAGAGAAGTACAGCGAATTAAGTCTGAAGGTGACTATGAAGCAGCCAAAGCATTGGTTGAGAATTACGGAATAAAAGTAGATGAAAAGCTGCATGCAGAAATTATAGAGCGAAACAAGCAATTTCCATCAGCGCCATATAGTGGTTTTGTAAATCCATTTTTGACTCCAAAAGTGGATGCTAAAGGCGAAATTATTTCGATTGAAGTAATACAACCCAAAACATTTGCGGAACAAATGTTATTCTACTCCAAAAACTTTAGCTTTCTGCCAGATGTAAATTAAATTTAAAAAAAAAATAGAATCCATTAAAACCACAAATCGCACAGAGTATTCGGTGTGTTTTGTGGTTTTTTTTATGGATGAATTTTATTGATGAAAAAAAGTTGAGTTCAGATTTGGGCGTGTCCCTCCGTAAAAACTTCGGGCCGGGCTATTCGTTACAAGTCCTCAACAAGTTTCGCTCTCGCTTTACTTGTTTGTGGGCTTTTCACTGCTATCCCTCACGTAAAATTAAGTTTAAACGTAAGACAATAACAACAACAATAACAACAACAACATAGAAAAGCCTTTAATTACAATTGAATTTACAATTGTAATTAAAGGCTTTTCTTCTTTAAGGTAACATGGCACATATAAGCGATATGTTTTTTTATTTTAATTAAAAACAATAAGTACTACTTCTGGTTTGAAGTATAAGTAATCAAGTCGATAATTCGTGATGAATATCCAATTTCATTATCATACCATCCTACCACTTTTACCATTTTGTCAATCACAGATGTTAATTGTGCGTCAAATAAACACGAATGAGGATTACCCAAAATGTCAACAGATACAATAGGATCTTCAGTGTAATCTAGGATTCCTTTTAGATTGGTTTGTGCTGCTTTTTCAAAAGCTTGATTAATTTCTTCGATGCTTACATTTCGTTTAACGTTAAAGGTAATGTCAGTCAAAGAACCATCTGGCACAGGAACACGTATGCCACAACCACCCAATTTATTATCTAGTGATGGGAAAATTTTTGTCAAAGCTTTGGCAGCTCCTGTAGTAGTAGGGACAATTGATTGACTAGCGCCACGAGCTCGTCGCAAATCTCTGTGTGGTTGGTCGTGTAAACTTTGGTCGGTTGTGTAGGAATGTATGGTCGTAATGTAGGCTTGTTCTATACCGCATAACTCCTCAATCACTTTAATCATAGGAGCAGCATTGTTGGTCGTACAACTCGCATTCGAAATAATCGTTTCCGTTCCATCCAGGATGTATTCATTTACGCCTAAGACTACAGTTTTTATAGAGTCTACTTCGGCAGGAGCAGAGAGGATTACTTTTTTGGCCCCAGCCAAAACATGTGCATTGATTTCGTCAAAGGTTTTATATTTCCCTGTTGATTCCACCACATAATCAATAGCATGGCTTTTCCAGTCTAGATTGGCTATGTTTGTCTCGTGAAAAAACAAAAAGTGCTGATCGTCAACAAAAATGCCTTTGTCGTCGGCAGTAACTTTAGAGGGCAAGACACCGTGAATACTATCGTATTTTAATAAATGTGCCATCGTTTTGGTGTCGGCAATATCATTGATAGCAATAACTTCTATGTTAGGATGGTTGAGCAAAAGACGAAAAAGATTTCGACCAATACGTCCAAAACCGTTGATGGCAATTCTAGTTTTCAAATGCAAATAGTGATAAAGTAGTGGTTTAATTGACAATTAAGTATCCAATTAAACCACTATATATTTAGTTATAAAATATGTTTTTGTGCTTTGTATGAGGAACGAACCAATGGTCCACTTTCAACATGTCGAAAACCCAATTCCAAACCATATTGCTCGTATATAGCAAACTGTTCTGGCGTTATGAATTCTTTTACGGGTAAATGTTTTTTACTAGGTTGTAAGTATTGTCCAATGGTTACTACATCTACATTAGCATTGCGAAGGTCTCTCATGGTTTGGAAAACTTCTTCTTCTTGTTCACCAAGGCCTAACATGATTCCAGATTTAGTTCGGCTAATTCCTTTTTCTTTTAGGTAGCGTAAAACTTCTAGGCTACGGTCGTATTTTGCTTGAATACGTACCTCACGAGTCAATCTACGTACCGTTTCCATGTTGTGTGAAACTACCTCGGGGTTAGCTTCTACGATACGGTCTATATTTCTTTCGATTCCTTGAAAATCAGGTATTAAAGTCTCTAGAGTAGTGTTTGGATTCATTCGACGAATTGCTTTTACAGTTTCAATCCAAATAATTGAACCTCCATCTTTCAAATCATCACGGTCAACGCTGGTTATTACAGCATGCTTGATGTTCATGATTTTGATCGAACGTGCCACTTTTTCTGGTTCATCCCAATCTACCGTTTCAGGGCGCCCAGTTTTTACACCACAAAAACCGCATGAGCGTGTACATGTATTTCCTAAAATCATAAAAGTTGCCGTTCCTTCTCCCCAACATTCACCCATATTTGGGCAACTTCCAGAGGTACAGATGGTATTCAAACTATATTTGTCCACCAAACTACGAAGTTCAGTATATTTTTTTCCTATTGGGAGTTTTACCCTAAGCCATTTTGGTTTTGCAATAGGAGCAGTAGTATCTAAAACAGTTTCCATATATTAATTTTCAAGGTACAAAGATAAGGAACTGAATTTAAAAAGGCTGTCTAACTTAGAGTTGGTTTACTATAGATATGTTAAAAAAAACAGCATCAAATTAGATGCTGTTTAACGTTTATTAGTTTCGAAATTTTAATAAAAAAAAAGTAATGAGGAATTTAATGAAATTAGAGTGCTGTCCCTTTTTATTTTTCCTTATAGATTAATTCATTTGAACAGAAATGGGCATACTGTATGCAGTACGAACAGGTTGGGAATCAATTTGACCTGGAGTCCATTTGGTTTTTAATGATTTTAATACTCGAAGTGCTTCTTGTGCTAAACCATAGCCAGGGTTATTTTTTACTTGAATATCACTCATGCTACCATCTTTTTCGACTACAAAATAAACCATAATGCGAACCATTTTCTCTTCATTTATTTCTGAAGTTTCAAAATTTCGACCTACGTAATCATAGAATTTTTCGATTCCACCAGGAAAACCAGGCAGCTTATCTAGTGTTGCAGTGGTTACGATTGTATTTCCAAAATCAGTCCCATTATTGGCTCTTTTATCAGTATTTGTTGGTGATGATGCTCCTGTATAAATGGTTAATTTGTCTCCTATTATAGCATTAGGGTCTATAGATGGTATAATAATAACATCTGTTTTAGGAGCATCAGGTGTAGCCAAACTAGCTTGTACAATACTTGGATGTGCTAAGTTTTTGATTTCCGTTTTTTCTATTATTAGTTGTGGTTTAATTTCGGTGGTAACAGTTTTAATTTCTAGATTTGGTTTCTCTATTGGTGGAGTCAAATTAACTAGTGTTATTTGTTCATCAATCTGGGGGAGCGCTTCTTCAATCATAGGTATTTCTATGACTTGAAAACTGTGTAAAACTTTTGGTATTGCAAATAATAATGCACATATTGAAATACTGACTAATAATGCCATTATAGAAGTTTTAGTGCTTTCTCGGCGCAGTTGAAAAGCTCCATACTCTTTGTTTCTGTTTTCGAATACTAGATTAATCCAGTTGGATTCGTAAATACTTGATTTTGACATAATTCATTTGGTGTTAATGGTTAGGTAGCAATCAAATCATAAGCAGAGGGGTTTATTGATATAACGTATTAGTAAGAAAAATATTGTGATAGAGTTGGAGGATTTTGTATAGGAATGTAACTTATATTCGCTCATGATAGTAGCGGTGGGTCCCAAAATTTCTATCTTGTTTTTTACACTGCTATTGAGCGACGATAGGAAGCTACAGTAGGAACAAATAAACAAACATACTAATGGAGGGCTAAAGCGGTTAGCAGTATTACACGTAAAAGCATACTGTTACTTGTATTGGGATAAAATAATAGGGGAATAGAGGAGAGTTATTTTCGTTTGTCTCGAATGATTTCTGCCAATAATTTTTTAGCTCTAAGAAGTTTTACCTTGATATTGTTTAGTGGCTCATCAATGGTATTGGCAATTTCTTGATAGCTCATTTCTTGAAAGTAACGTAACTGAATCACTTCTTGGTAATGGGGTTTCAATTCCTTAATGTAGCGTAGAAGTTGCGAAAGATTTTGCTCGGTGATGAGTTCATCTTCGGCAGAGGGGGTCGTATCGGCAATGTTATAGGCTTTCAGGTCTTCCTTTTCGGTTATTTCTACAAAAAGGCTAGCTCTGTTTTTGCGTAACAAATCGATATGTACGTTTTTGGCAATACTGATGAGCCAGGTATTGAACTGAAATTCAGGATTATAAGTGGCTATTTTGTCGAAAGCTTTTGAGAAGGTTTCGATGGTGATGTCCTCGGCATTGGTTTCGTTCTCAGTACGTTTGAGCATAAAGCCATAGACCTCGTTCCAATAAAAATTCAATAGAAAGGTGAAAGCAGTTTGGTCGCCTCGTTTTGCTTTTTCTATTTGATTTGTTATTTCCAATGTACTGGTTTTGAAAAAAGATTAGAGATAAAAATATTCATTTGTGACAAAATTAAAAATAATTCTACAAATGGAAACCAATATTTGAGATCATTTTCTTTTAATTTCCCTGCTGATAGACCAACTATTGTCCATGCACAGATGTATCTAGTTATTACTAAGCTTAAAACAATAATCCATTGAAATTGAAACGCAAGTAATAGTATTGCCAGTGCAAAAAATAAAAATTGAGAACTATAAAAAGTGCCCAATTGGATTTTGTCAAGTGTTTTATAGTGATTTGCAGTAGATACATGTCGTCTTTTCTGTACCATCCATTCTTTGTAGGTCGTTTTTGGTTTAGAATAAGTAAAACTTTCTGGACTGTATGCGATTGTTGTATTTGTTGATTTAGCGGCTTCATTGATGAATAAATCATCGTCACCTGATCGAATTTGGATATGGTTGATAAAACCATTTACATTGAAAAACTCCTCTTTTTTGTAGGCTAGATTACGACCAACACCCATATATGGATGTCCTGCTTTGGCCCATGATAAAAATTGAACAGCTGTAATAACCGTTTCAAAACGAATAATTTTGTTTAAAAAAGATTTGGCTATTTTTTCGTACCCTCCATACCCTAATACAATGGTTTTATGCATGGTGAATTGTGAACTCATAGCTGTAATCCAATCTTTGGAGGTTGGGTAGCAATCAGCGTCTGTGAAAATTAAATAGTCTTTTTTGGCTGATTTGATGCCGAGAGTCAAAGCATACTTTTTATTTCCCCAAAAGGCTTCATTGTTTTCTACTTTGACTAGTCGAACGTTATCGTATTCTTTTTCAAATGCTTCAAAGATTTCCAACGTGTTGTCGCTTGACGCATCATCAATTAATACAATTTCAAAATCGGGATAGTTTTGTTCTGCCAATAGAGGAATAAATTTGACTACATTGTCTTCTTCGTTTTTTGCACAAACAATGACTGAGATAGCAATTCTTTTTGGCGTGATTTTTTGTGGTTTTGCAAATGCAAAATGGCTAAAGATACCTAAGTAATACACTAATTGAACAACAACAATAAGGACAAAAAAGTAAAGTAATAGTATAAGCATCGGACTTTAATAAGTTATTTTAAATCGTGTGCAAAGGTATGAATACAATTATGATTTGTAAATGTTCTTGTCTGAATTTTAAAATAAAATTTTTAAGCTTTTTTTGAGTTGCCTTCGAGGGCTAAATGACATTTACTTCAGCTTCGATTCTGATGCCAAAAGTCTTAAGGATAGTTTGTTGGATATCTTTGGAAACAGCCAAGATTTCTTGACCTGTTGCAGTACCGTAATTCACCAAAACTAGTGCTTGGTTCTTGTGTACGCCTGCATCCCCAAATCGTTTTCCTTTGAAGCCAGCTTGTTCAATGAGCCATCCTGCAGGTACTTTTACCTCAGTTTCAGAGATGTCATAAAATTTCATATCGGGAAATTTGGCATGAATAGGAGCGAATTCTTTTTTACTTACAATAGGGTTTTTGAAGAAGCTTCCGCTGTTCCCTAGCTCCTTGGGATTTGGAAGTTTGCTTTTTCGAATGGCAATAACTGCAGTACTCACCTCTTTTAGGCTTGGATTAATAATATTATGTTTGGCTAATTCGGTGGTAATATCACCGTATGAAGTATTGATTTTATGATTGTTTTTGGTTAGTTTAAAAATGACCGATGTAATAATAAATTGGTCTTTCACATCGTTTTTAAAAATGCTTTCACGATATCCAAAGCGACATTCGTCCTTTATGAAAATTCTGTTTTCTTGGTTTTCAATGTTTATAGCTTCGCAAGAAACAAAGCTATCTTTGATTTCGGCACCATACGCGCCGATATTTTGTACAGGCGTTGTACCTACATTTCCCGGGATGAGGGACATGTTTTCGAGTCCGCCAAAATTTTGGTCAATGGTCCACAATACAAATTCATGCCAGTTTTCGCCTGCTTGACTTTCTACCCAAACAAAATTATCATCCTCTTGGATTACTTTTTTTCCTTTCAAATCAATGTGAATCACAAGTGCATCAATATTTTGAGTTAGTAGCATGTTGCTACCACCACCCAAAATAAACTTCTTCTCCATTTTGTTCTGTGACAAGATAGTTTTCAATTCGCTGACCGAATGAACGGCAATAAATTGTTTAGCTTGTGCTTCTATTCCAAAAGTATTGAAGTTTTTTAATGAAAAATTTGATTGTAATTCCATAAAGTAGTGTGGTAATCAATTAATAAAATTGTTTTCAAAAATAAGAATTAAAATTGAGTCGTATAGTTTTTTAACCAAATATGCATCATAAACAATGGCATAATGTAGGGCAACATTCTACTATCTCCATTTTGGAAACTGTTAATGAGTTTGGTACTGTCTATATTTTCAAAATAGGACATTCTAAAAAGGTCACTTTGAGCAAAAGACTGCATTTCATCTTGGAATGCTGGTGTTTTTAACAAATAATTATTCCAAGGAGCGCTTAGTCCCACTTTTTTGAAAGTAAGTATTTCTGGTGGAAGTCGGTCTTGCATAGCTGTTTTTTGAATGTATTTCCCCTTCTTACCTGTAAATAGCCATTTGTCATTAAGAGATCCAAGTCCTGCTATTAATCTTTGGTCTAGAAATGGCTCTCTACATTCGATAGAAGCGCCCATGGTTGTTCGATCATTTCTATTTAAAAGTGATTGCATATAAGTATGCTGATCAAAGTACAGTGCTTGTCTTTGTAGGTTGTTTGGGTACAAGGATGCGGCTTCGTCTATTATTTTTTTTCGAAAATCATTTTTAGGTTCTTGAGTGATTCCAAAAAGGTTTGCAATTTCTTTAGGGTAAATGTTGGAGCTGTTATATGAAATTAAATCCTGTGGATGTTTGATTTGTGAATATCGAATTAATTTTTCGTACCTCGAATTGTTCTTGAAAAGGTTGCTCTGCCCAAGAGTACTAATTAAGTTCAAAATCCATGGGTTTTTGAGTGCTTTGTAGCGTACATAACCGCCCATGAGTTCATCTGCTCCTTCGCCAGAGAGTAATACTTTTACTTTGGACTGCGCCAGTTGTGCAATGCTTAGTAAATGGGGTTCGTTGAGGTGCATTAGTGGTTCGTCTTGGTAGTAGGTTGCTTTTATCATACTTTCAAATAGCAAATTATTGTCTATTTGTAATGTATTGAAACTGTAATTGTACTTATCAGACAGCATTTTTGCCAAATGAGATTCGTTGTGTTGGTCTTCTTTGAATCCAATATTAAAAGTTTGAATGTTTTTATAATTTTGAAATTTTAAAGAAGCGAGAGTAGAAGAGGAGTCCAGTCCTCCGCTAAGAAGTACCCCTACCGGTACGTCGCTCACCATTCTTAGTCGCACCGAATCGTCAAAGGTTTCTGTGAACCATTCTAATGGGTTTTTTATAATAGGCTGGTTTTGGATTTCTATTTTTAAATCCCACCATTTTTCATGTGTTACTTTTCCAGATTCATCTATGGTCAAGATATGTCCTGGAAGGACTTCTTTTATATTTTGATATAAAGTGTTTTCTCCTGCAACAAAACGGTTAAAAATATATTCTTCGAGTCCGTCTAAGTCAATTTTTAAGGGAATACCCGCTGTAAATAATGCTTTTTGTTCAGATGCAAAATAAAAACTATCGTTATGAAAAGTATAATATAATGGCTTAACACCCATTCGATCCCGAACTAAAATCAATTTTTTTTCAAAGCTATCCCAAATGGCGAAGGCAAACATTCCGTTAAGTTTGGGTAACATATCCAATCCTATGTGGCGATACAGTTGCAAAAGGACTTCGGTGTCTGAGCTTGTTTTTTGTACAAAACCATTCGATTTTAATTCGGGATAAAAGTCTTTGTAATTATAAATTTCGCCATTGTATACCATTACATAACGTTGGTCTTCAGATATAAATGGTTGGTGTCCTCCTTGAGATGTGTCTAGTATCGAAAGGCGTCGCTGACCAAGGCCTATATTCTTTTCGATGAAAATACCTTTATCGTCGGGTCCGCGATGTGCCAAGGAATCCCGCATGCGTACAAGGATTTTTGGATCTACTTTTCTTGAACTTTGTAAATGAAAAATTCCGTTTATGCCGCACATAGGTAGTTATAGATTTTGAATATTGTCAATTAATTCGTGGTATTTTTCGGCAATTAAAGTCATGTTTGTTTCGTAATTGGCCTGATTTTGAACTAGTTTTTGATTGGTAATTACAGCATTTTTTCGATATGAAAAATCCTCAAATGTAGTTAAAATAGTTTGGGCAAGTTCTTTGAAGTCATCTACAGGGACTAAGGAGCCGTTTTGATTGTTTGTAATCCATTCCTGGTTTCCAGCAATATCCGAAACAATAGGGTAGCATTGACTTGCCATGGCCTCAAATAAAGAAGCAGAAACGCCTTCGGTATTAGGCATACTGATGTAAAAGTTATTTTGCTGTAGCAAATGAGGTAATTCAGAATAGAGTTTTCGTCCTAAAAAATGTACTTTTTTGGTAAGTTGTAAATCCTTTACTGTTTTTTTTAATACTGCTAATTGATTACCATCACCCACAAAAGTAAGTTCGAAATCAATTCCTTTTTTATCCAAAATAGAAAAAGCTTTTAGGATAATTTCATGTCTGTATTCTAGAGCAAGTGAGCGGGTTACAATTGCTTTTATTTTGTTGAATTCTGAAATTTTTTTTTGGCTGAATATTTTTATATCAATACCTTTTGGTAAGAGTAGAATTTTTTGGGGGTCTACCTTCGCTTCTACCATCGCAGGAACCATTACTTTTCCCCAAGCATGAATAAGGCTCGATCGTTGGAAAGCATAACGCTGGATAATTTTTTTTAAAGGATAAGAAAAAGAATGCATAGGCCATAAATCGGTACTCCCTTGTTGGGCAATCACTATTATGGGGGCATTAGATATCGCTGCCAAGAATCCGTAACTCGTGGTGCGTTCTGCAATTACCAAATCGGGTTTTTGTTTTCCAATGATTCGGTTAATTTTGAACAAAGCAGTTGCAAATTCCAAAAAACGAAAAGTTCTATTAATTAAAGAATTTGAAGGTGTCCTTAGTTCCCAGCATATTATTTCAAAATGGCCAAATTCCTTTAGACCATTCATCCAAATAATAGCATCGGCCCTGTATGTTTCTCCCAAAAAAAGTATTTTTCTTTTTTTCATGCTTTGTTGTTAGAACTCTTCTTCAGCAGTCAATGCACGGTTCATGAACTCATTAAGCGGTTTTAAGAGGATGAGCTTTTTGCTCATTTTCGAAACAAAATCTTTTTGGGTAATTTCAGTAACATCAAATTTCTGGAGTACTTCAAAGCTTTTTAGTTTCAATAATTCAACCGCAGGGTGATCTTTGTCGTATCCTCGTGGAGGGTTTTTTAAGCAGCTTTTATCGTTTCTAGAAAAGGTACCGAATTCTTTTTTGAAGACTTTATTTTCGATAATAGATTCCAAATCTTCATGAAAAAAAGCGATTTCTTTACGTACTTTTTTCAAATCATCTGGAACTGGTGCATACAACCCTCCAGCAATAAAACTAGCGCCACGTTCTATGTGTACATAATAACCTGCTCGATTATTTCCTTTAGTTCCAGAAGAAAGCCACACGCCAATGTGTGATTTATAAGGTGATTTGTCTTTTGAAAACCGAATGTCACGATTGATTCTAAAGGTGCAGTTTTTGATTTCTAGTAATTCCAAGGAAGGATCTAAGGGCTTCATCGCATCTAGAAAACTAGTAACCAAGTGATGATAGTCTTTTTTGAAAATGTCGTACCTTTTTTTATTTGCAAGAAACCAATCTCTGTTGTTGTTGGCTTTTAAATCATCTAGAAAGTCTAGGCTGTCTGTTGAAAGCATAAGTCAAGGGGTATGTTTAGCTGTTGTTATATTATTTTTAATTACGAGAGCATTTCTAGTAGTTTACCGTAAAATTCTTCTTTAGTAAATGGCTTTGTTAGGACACTATCAATTTGTGCCTTTTCGAGATCCATGTTTCTCATGTGAATATCACCAGTGATTGCAATTATTTTGCAAGAATTGTTTTTATTAATCAAGGCCTTTGTCTCTTTGACTAAATCTAGTCCAGACTTTCCAGCAATATTTAAATCTGTTATTAAAATATCCACAATTTCAGTTTGAAGATAGAGGGCGATTTGTTCGTATTTTTTAAAAGATACAACATGAAATCCAGCTTTTTCAACCATTTTATGGATTAACGAAAGTGAAATGGAATCATCATCAATAATTGCTATTTTTAATTTTTTGTTAGTATTTTTTTGTTTGAGAGTAGCTTGTATATTAGTCACAGACGTTGGAGCTTCTTCCAATAATAAACTGAATGAAATTTCGGTACCTTTGTCTAATTCACTTTCTATTGAAATCTCACCGTTATATAGTTCAACTATTTCCTTACAGAGATTTAAGCCTAAACCTGCTCCGAGTTTATTTTCTTCTAAATGGAATTCACTTTGAAATTTAGTATTGAATACTTTGTTTAAATCTTCCTTTGGAATACCAACTCCTGTGTCTTTGATTTTTACATTAAAACTATATTTATTGCCTGTAGGAAGTAGTTGACAATTAATAGTTATCATTCCTTTTTTTGTGAATTTAATTGCATTTCCGATAATATTGTAAAAAAGTTGATGAATTTTTCCATTATCAATTAGTAAATTGGCATTTGTTGAAGGATCAATATTGGTTATTAAATCAATTTTTTTGGATTCGGTTAACGATTTTAATGATTCTAAAATCGAATTCAACTCTTCTTGTAAATTTGTTTTAGTATTGTATGTGACTAATTTAGAGCTTTCATGTTTGAAAAACTCGAGTATTTGATTTACAGTAATTTGTAAAGAATTTGAAGTAAAATGTAATACATTAATGTTATCTATGATGTTTGTTTTATTCTTCTTTAACTTGGTGGTTATATTTGAAATGATATTCAATGGAGCTCTCATTTCATGACTAAGCATCCCTATAAGTCTATTTTTGAATTCAAGATTTTTCTCTATTTCAACCTTAGATTTTTCTAAATTATTTTCTCGAATATAGGCATAAATAGTGTATAGAAGCAATAGGATAGTAATCACACCTAATACCAGCAATAGATCTAGAATAGAATGCTTTTGTGCTTTTATATCTGAATTATAGACTTGTAGTTCTTTGTAGTATTTTGTTTTAATAATAACTTCATTTGATAGCGAGTATATCGTTAAAAGTTCTTGACTTTTAGTTAATATAATTTGATTTATTATCAATAGCTGTCTGTCTTTTTCCTGTAATTCAAAATAGGTGTTTTTTAATTTTAACATCTCTATTTCGTAGTATTTATCAGTAAAAAGGAAGATGTTTTTTAATTGCTCTTCAAATGTTCCCGTTTTGATATCATTTTTATAAACCATTTTGATCATAGATTTGACCTCTACTTTATTGGTTTCAGCCTTACTAGCAATGGCATTTCCAATTCTTCCAAATAGACCTTTTTGGGGAGCTTTTGTTATGGTTTTTGTTGTGTCGAATGTTATTGAGTTTAAAATAGAAGTATAGTTGTACTTTTTAATCGCAAAATTGAAAGGTTTAGTTTTACTCGCGAGTGTAAAATCTATTCTCATTAGAGAGTCTAAGTCTGTTTGAAGTTTGATAACCTTTCCCTCTATCGCCTGCTTTGATTTAATTACTGTTGAAAAATCATAATTATGATTTGAAATTATTTTTATACTATCCAAATATAAAGTCATCTTTTCAAGTGAGCTTTTATATTTAGACAATGTAGCAGGATTATGAGTTTGCAAGTAATCGTTAAAACAATTCTCTGCTTCAAAATAATTTTTTTGTGCAAGATTAGAGTAGATTAAAGACTTGGTAGGTTTGACAATATCATCAATTGCAGTAGTTAGATTGTTTTGTTTTTCTTTTTGCGTTAACCATGTTTTAAATATTAAAATCTGAACTATTAATATTATAATAAATAGAATAATGTGAATAGTTTTCCTCTTTTTGGTCGAGATAATTATTGTATTCATGCTTTATAGTGAAATAAAATTTTGTTAATGAGTAAACTTCTGATTATCAATGAATTTAACATTCATACTTATTAACTAATTTATTAATTTTTATTACTTTTTAACCCTTCTGCACTCCATTGCATAAATCCACCCTGCAATTCGTAGATGTCAGTAAATCCAAGATCTTTAAGTTTAGTTGCAGCTTTTTTACTTCGGGCACCACTTTTACAATATACAAAAACGGGTTTTGTTTTATCTAGTTGTTCTGCTTCACTTTCAAAAGTATTTCCTTTCCAATCAATATTAGTCGCATTTATAAGATGTTCATTATCAAATTCTTCAGGAGTACGTACATCCACAATTTGGGGGTTATTAGTTGATAATATTTTTTCAGCAAATAAAGTTGGCTCAACGGGAACTCTATTTTGTGCTTGTTGTTTTTGACAACTTATTAAAGTGAATAGAGTAACGGTAAAAAGGAATATACGAAATTTCATTAGAATAGAATTTAGATTTTTTTTTGCCTAAAGATAATAATTATAACTCAAAAATTTGATATGATTGATGAGTCGATTTGACAATGGCTTCAGTACGATCTGGGTGTGTGTCTGAAATGAATAATTGTCCAAAAGCATCACTATTTACCATTTCGATAATTTTTGAAACGCGATTTTCGTCTAATTTATCAAAAATATCATCAAAAAGTAATAAAGGTTTTACGCCACTCTGTTTTTTTAGAAAATCAAATTGAGCCAACTTCAAGGCGATTAAATATGATTTTTGTTGTCCTTGGGAACCAAATTTTTTGATAGGATGTTCGTCAATTTCGAATAATAAGTCGTCTTTGTGGATTCCTACACTAGTGTATTGCAAAGCGCGATCTTTGTTAATATTGTTCTCTAACAGTGTTTGTAAATCAGTGTTATGCAAGTGACTTTCATATACCAATTGCACACTCTCTGCAGAACCAGTTATAGCTTGATGGTAGCCATTAAATATAGGGAGGAATTGCGCAATAAATTCTTTTCTCTTTTCAAAAATGTATTTGCTATAGCCGTCCAATTGTTCATTGTAAATGGCTAAAGTATCTTTTTCGAAAACATGATTGAGTGCAAAATATTTGAGTAAAGCATTTCGCTGAACGATCGTTTTTTGGTATAATATTAATTGCTTCAAATAATAATTGTCCAATTGTGATATGACGCTGTCCATAAATTTACGACGCGTTTCACTGCCTTCTACAATAAGATCTCGGTCGGCCGGAGAAATAATCACGAGAGGTATAAACCCAATATGATCTGAGAATTTGTCATACACTTTACCGTTGCGTTTTAGGATTTTCTTTTGTCCTTTCTTTAGGCTACATATTAATTGTTCAGTTCGTTCTTCTTTGATGAATTCTGCGTCAATCACAAAGAACTCTTCTCCGTGCTTGATATTTTGAACAGCCAATGGATTAAAGTAGCTTTTTCCGTATGCCAAATGATATATTGCATCCAAAACATTCGTTTTTCCGATACCATTTTTCCCCACAAAACATATAATCTTGCTTTCAAAATCGAAATTGGCTTCTGAAAAATTTTTATAATTGAATAATGAAATTTTTTTTAAATACATTCTTTTTGAAATCTTACTGTTGTTGAGGTAGTTATCGTTTTTGAGTGCTGTTTTTAAAGCTTTTGCAAATTATTGAAAATTATTGAAATAAAACCTTTTTAGACTTTTTTACTCAGCTTAAAATGTAAGGACTGCTAATTTGTAGCCTATAATGTTACTGTTTTTTGTAAATAATTTATAAAAAGCGTATTTTTTTGCGTGAGTTTGAATAAAAATTTTATTTTTGCGGTTCACTAAATTTAATTGAAATGGCTACTTATAATAAAAGAGGATATAAAACACCAAAAGAAAAAGAAGTTAAAGATGCTGTTGAAGACGTAATCATTGATGGGAAAGACAGTACTACTGCTGAGGTTTTTTCAAAATTAGATGAAACGGCTTCTAAAACAGAAGACTGGGTTGCTAAAAATCAAAAAATAATTATTGGTTTTGTAGGAGCTGTTGCTTTGTTTACTGTTGGATATCTAGCCTACCAGAAATTTATTGCTGAGCCAAAACAAGATGATGCAGCAAACGAAATGTTTGTAGCACAACAAAATTTTGAAAAAGCAACTAATGGAATTGCAAGTGATTCTCTTTACAAATTAGCCTTAAACGGTTCTGAAGGTAAATTTGGATTTATTAAAATAGCTGATGAATATTCTGGTACAGATGCAGGTAACCTAGCAAACTATTATGCAGGTATTGCTTACTTGAATACAGGTAAATTTGCTGAAGCGATTGATTATTTGGGTAAATTTAGCTCAGAAGATATGATTTTGAGTGCTTTGGCAAAAGGAGCAATCGGTGATGCACACGCTGAGAAAAATGAACAAGATGATGCTTTGTCTTTTTATGTAAAAGCAGCTGAAACGAATAAAAATGATTTTACTACGCCACGTTTCTTGTTGAAAGCAGGTAAAACAGCATTGGCTTTGGGTAAAAAGGCAGACGCTTTGAAATATTTTACAGATATTAAAGAAAACTACGAAAACACTCCAGAAGGTGCTTCTGTAGATGCATTGATTGGATTGGCTCAATAAGTTGAGAGAATAGAAAACAACATCTAAAATCAGGATAAACTATGGCAACTGAAAATAAAAATTTATCTGTTTATGATAAAAGTACACTCCCTAATGCGAAAGATTTTCGTTTTGGAGTAGTAGTGTCAGAATGGAATGAGCAAATTACAGAGGGATTGTACAAAGGTGCACTTGAGGCTTTTTTGGATAACGAAGTTCCGGAAGCAAATATTATTCGATGGAATGTTCCAGGAAGTTTTGAGTTGATTTACGGAAGTAAAAAAATGTTGCAAACACAAAACGTAGATGCCGTTATCGCTATCGGTTGTGTAATTCAAGGACAAACTAAACATTTTGATTTTGTATGTGAAGGAGTTACACAAGGAATTAAAGATTTGAATGTTCAGTCTGATGTTCCAGTTATTTTTTGTGTATTAACGGATAATACGCAGCAACAATCCATTGATAGAAGTGGAGGAGTTTATGGAAATAAAGGAACCGAAGCAGCTATTGCAGCTATCAAAATGGCCTATATTCGTCAACAAGCTTCATTGGCCCACGAATATAAAAAACCCGCTTTATTAAGTTCTGGTCAATTACAGATAGATAATGAGCCTCTGAAAATAGAGGAATAAAAAAGTACAACTATTTCATTAATAAACCTATACTGTAATAATTTACAGTGTAGGTTTTTTTGTTTTATTTATGATTGTAGATTTTCTATAAACACACATAAATTCCTTAAATTTGGCACTTTAAACTATAAAATCGAAATTATTTTCAATGTCTAGTATTATCCAATTACTTCCTGATCATGTTGCCAATCAAATTGCCGCTGGAGAAGTCGTTCAAAGGCCAGCTTCGGTGGTGAAGGAATTGATGGAAAACGCCGTTGATGCCAAAGCTACTGATATCAAACTTATTATCAAAGACGCAGGGAAAGCCTTGGTGCAAGTCATTGACAATGGTGGGGGGATGAGCATTACCGATGCTCGTTTGTGTTTTGAGCGTCATGCTACTTCCAAAATTCGTTTAGCAGAAGATTTATTCTCATTAGGAACCAAGGGGTTTCGGGGCGAAGCTTTGGCTTCTATTGCGGCGATTGCTCATGTCGAGATGAAAACGAAACAAGAGCAAGATGAGTTAGGTACACAAATCGTGATTGAAGGCAGTAAATTTGTTTCACAAGAAGCTGCTGTATTACCCAAAGGAACCTCCTTTGCCGTCAAAAACTTGTTTTTTAATATTCCAGCACGACGAAATTTTTTGAAGTCTGATACGGTAGAATACCGCCATATAGTTGATGAATTTCAGCGTGTTGCTTTGGCACATCCTACAATTCATTTTACATTTTATCATAATGGTAGTGAGATGTTCAATTTGCCGTCATCGACTTTAAGGCAGCGTGTTGTGAATGTTTTTGCTGGTAAAACCAATGAGAAAATAGTCCCGGTACAAGAAGATACAGATATTGTCACTATTCAAGGTTTTGTGAGTAAACCCGAATTTGCTAAAAAAAGTAGGGGTGAGCAATTCTTTTTTGTCAACGATCGTTTTATTAAAAGTGGTTATTTGCACCATGCAATTATGGCAGCTTACGATGGGATTTTGAAAGATGGAGCACAACCAAGTTATTTTTTGTACTTAACCGTGCCACCAAATACAATTGACATCAACATACATCCAACTAAAACTGAAATTAAGTTTGATGACGAGCATGCAATGTATGCTATTTTGAGAGCATCCATTAAGCATAGTTTGGGGCAGTTTAATATTGCACCAGTATTAGATTTTGATAGAGATGCCAATCTTGATACACCATACAGTTTTAAGGATCTCGGAGGAGCAACACCGACCATTCAGGTGGATCGTACTTTTAATCCTTTTTCGGATGATAAAATAAACAAACATTATGCTGGAGGTGGTGGAGGAGGAAATGTTTCGTATAAAAAAACAGCATCTACAGCCAACTGGGAAAGCTTGTATGTAGGACTCGACAAGGAAGAAGAGTTTGTTGCGACTAGTGGTATTGAATTTGAAAGCGAAATGGTGACGGGGTCTTTATTTAACGATGGAGAAATTGAGCAAACAGTTCAAAATACTTATCAAATTCATCGTAAATATATCGTTTCTCCCATCAAATCTGGAATGGTTATCGTAGATCAGCAAAGAGCACATCAACGAGTGCTATATGAGCAATTTTTGACCAATATGACGGTCAATCAAGCCTCGAGCCAGCAATTATTGTTTCCTTTAGAATTGTATTTTTCCACTACCGAAATGGAATTAATAGCCGACTTAAAATTATCTTTGGTCAATACCGGATTTATATTTGATGATTCCTATGGTGAACATGTAGTAATCAACGGAATTCCTGTAAATGTGGTCGAAAGTGAAGTCTCTATTTTATTGGAACAATTGTTGAGCGATTTGCAAGATGGTATTCCCGAGAATAGTTTCAGTCAAAATGATTCGATTGCCAAATCGATGTCGCGAAGTTTGGCTGTAAAAACAGGAACGTCGTTGACAATCAAAGAACAAGAAAATTTAGTTAATGGACTTTTTGCCTGCAAAGAGCCCAATGTATCCCCTTTTCAAAAACCTACCTTCATCACGATGCGTGTTGAAGATATTGATAAAAAATTTGCAGTATGAGAAATGTAACCGAAACGGTCAAACAATTAATAATTATCAATGTCCTATTTTTTATAGGTACAACTATCGTTGGAGATCCTGCGTATAAAATTTTGGCCATGTTTTTTCCAGAAAACGCAGACTTCAAAGGCTGGCAAATTATTACACATATGTTTATGCATGGTGGTTTGATGCATATCTTTTTCAATATGTTTGCTTTGTATTCTTTTGGATCTGCCATGGAGCACTTTTGGGGAGGTAAAAAGTTTTTGTTCTTCTATATTTCTTGTGGTTTGGGTGCAGCAGCATTGCACACTGCAATCAATTACTATTATTTTAACGAAGCCTTGGATATTATCACTGCAAATGGATTTACTAAAGCAGAGGTATTGCAGCTTTTAAACCAAGGAAAAATTAATACACATTGGCAAGATATTCTTACCGTTACACAATTTACCAATTTTACAAGTGCGTTTGGAGGAGTTATGGTGGGAGCCTCAGGAGCTATTTACGGAGTAGTTGTTGCTTTTGCTTTCATGTTTCCTGATGCAGAATTATCGTTAATGTTTATACCGATTCCGATCAAAGCAAAGTATTTTGTACCTGGTTTGGTCTTGATCGATTTGTATATGGGTATTTCTGGTCAATCCTTATTTGGGGGTTCTGGAGGAGGTGGTATTGCACATTTTGCTCATGTAGGAGGTGCATTATGTGGACTTTTCATCATGTGGTATTGGAAAAAAAACCAGTTTAATGGAAATCGTTGGAATTAGTAGGTTTTTAAATAATAGACTTTAAAAGTGCAAACTGCTGTGTTTCAGATTAAGTTCTCACCAATTAATTCAAAATAGAAATGAATATAGTAGAAGATTTAAAATTACAATATAAAGTTGGAGGAATAGCACATCGATTAATTTACTGGAATGTGGGTTGTTTTTTGATCTCCTTGGTTTTTTTCTATCAGTTTCAAGGAGGTGATTTTAATTTTCCTTCATGGATAGCCTTAAAGACAGATCCAATACCATTTGTTTATGCTCCTTGGACCTTTTTGACCTATGCATTTTTTCATGATGGATTTATGCATTTGTTCTTTAATATGATGGTGTTGAATTTTTCCAGTACATTGTTTTTGACTTATTTTACACAAAAACAATTTTTAGGATTGTATTTTTTATCGGCAATTTTCGCTGGAATTGTATTTGTGGCAAGTTATTATTTTCTAAATATCAGTTCGGGAATTGTAGGTGCTTCAGCGGCAATAATGGCTATTTTAGTGGCTGCAACTACTTACCAACCTTTAATGAATGTGCGTTTGATGTTGATTGGAAATGTGAAATTGTGGCATATTACAGCTGTAATTTTAATTTTGGATCTAATGCAATTTCGTTTGGGAAATACAGGGGGACATATTTCTCATTTATCAGGAGCTATTTTCGGATTCATTTTTGTCAGATTATTACAAAATGGAATCGATTTGAGTGCTCCCGTTTCTAGTGTAATTAATTTTTTTTCCAATTTGTTTAATAAATCATCAAAAACACCGTTTAGGACTGTACATAAGAATTATACCAAACCTGTTGAGAAAAGTGAGTCTAGAGTGATTACTAAAGATAAATCTCAAAAACAGATTGATGAAATTCTAGATAAGATTAGTCAATCAGGTTACGATAGTTTGACCAAGCAGGAGAAAGAGTTTTTGTTTAAAGTAGGGAAGTAAGATTGATATCTTGATCTTTCACCTAGATTTATAAAATTATTGGTAGTTTTCATACCGAATAAAAAATGATATGAAAAAGCTTTCGTGGTTCAATAGAGGAATGTTTTTTTTAAATATAGTATTAACAGTAGTCACGTTTGTCGCGTACATTTTGCCTTTTTTGGCTCCCAAAATGTTTCCGATATTATCTGTGCTGACCTTATTCATGCCTTTTTTTTTCATAATGAATGGTTTGTTTTTTATGTACTGGGCAATCCAGTTCAAAAAACGAATGGTACTTTCTGGTTTAGTCTTATTAATGGGGATTACCTTTATCAATAAATTTTATAAATTTTCTGTAAAAGAATATCCAGAAGATGAGAAAGACTTTGTAGTAATGAGCTATAATGTTCGTTTGCTAAATCTTTTTAAGTGGTTGGACAGAGATGATGTTCCGCTCGATATTCTGACATTTATAAATGATAAGAATCCTAATATATTATGTATTCAAGAATATTCGCAGTCAGCCAACATTGACTTGAAAATTTACCCGCATAAGTACATCTATATGACGGGGAATAAAATAAGAACCGGTCAAGCAATTTTTTCTAAATTCCCTATTATCGATCAGGGAAATATTGTTTTTCCCCACTCCAACAACAATGTAATCTATGCTGATATAAAAAAAGGTAAAGATATTATTCGAGTGTACAACATGCATTTGCAATCAATTAAAATTTCGCCTGATGTGAATGAGATCAATGACAATATTGATGCTATGAACCAAGGGAAGTCGCAAATGATGTTATTTCGAATTAGTAAAGCTTTTAAGCAGCAGCAGGACCAAGCCGAAATATTAAAGGAACATAAAAGACACTGTAAATATCCTGTGATTATCTGTGGCGACATGAATAATAGTGCGTTCTCTTATGTGTATCGTAATATAAAAGGAAATCTAAAAGATAGTTTTGAAGAAGCTGGACTTGGCTTTGGTAAAACCTATAAGTTCAGGTATTACCCTGCTAGAATTGACTATATTTTTGTGGATCAAAGCATAAAAGTAAAAACCTTTGAAAGTTTTTCGGATTTTGAATACTCCGATCATTATCCTATCATGGCTAAAATAGCGTTGGACTAGTCTTCTTTTTAATTCTAGAAATATATTTTAACGTAAAATATTAAGTACAGTTAAAAACTTCTATACTAAGAAAAAATACAAAACTAATCCTTTGTACACATTTTAGCGACTACCTTTTACTTGTAGTTGTTATTGTAGTAATGTTATATATTACGGCAATTGTAAGGATTGATTTCTTGCATAATCAATCGTGAATTTTCCTTCGTTGAATAAGAGGTCAAGAACACTTAGGTTATTTATGAAACCATATTTATCATCAAATACTTGTTGGTATGGTTCAAAAGTAGAAGGGTCTTTTTTTCCGTTGGCTAAAAAACGATAATCTTTGATAAGATTAGGATCTACCTCATGGAAATATTCTGTTGTGGTGGTATACTTTAGTTGTAAGCGCAAGCACTTAGTAAGCGTCTCAAATACTTCGTAGTTTAAGTCTAGTAAAAATTTGTATTTTTTCTCGAATAAAGGCGTTAGATCGTCTATGAAATATTCGTAGAAAGGCGAACTCCTGTAGGCTGCTTCGAGCGATTTGTAATGTTGTTTTTGCCAATCAAAGTCTGAATCAATCAAAATATCTTTTGTCTTTTGATGATTGTCTTTGGAGTGTTTAGTGGGGATATTCAATAACTGAAGTCCGTTGGGACTGTAGATGTAAGCGCGGTTTCTATTGGTTTGTTTTTGGAAATTATCTTCTTGTTCGAAAACAATTTTATCTGCCTGTATCATAGCCGAAAAATGACTGATGGATGGGAAATAGGTAGGGAGAAGTAAAGTATTCATCTGGATACGTTATAAATTGTTTCGGGTGTTAAAGTAATAAACGATGGAATCTTGGTAGGTTTCGATGACTAGTTAATTTCGCTTGTAGCGTTTGCGTGAGGGATAGTAGTGAAAAGCCCACAGCTAAGTGCAGCGATAGCGGAACTTAGCGAGGACTTGTAACGAATAGCCCGACCCGCTTTTTTTTGCGGGTCACGCCCAAAGTTAAGCTATAAATACCTTAATATTTAGCTAGATATCGTCGTTGCTTTTTCTTTTTTTATAAAAATGTTCCCCTACGAAATATATTGCCAAGAATATTAAGAAATATTTTAAGTACGATTGTGGTTGTCCTTCACCACTTACCGTTGTGAAAACGCGATCCCAACGTACTTTGTTGATTCCTTTACCATTTGCATCTAAGCTTAGCCAAATGAAAATTGGTTTTCCTACAATATGATCTTCTGGAACAAATCCCCAGTAACGGCTATCCTCGGAGTTGTGGCGGTTGTCTCCCATCATCCAATAATAATCTTGTTTGAAAGTATAGGTGGTAACTATTTGACCGTTTAAACGAATTTCGCTTCCTGTTACTTTTAGATCATTATTGTTTCCATTCTCGTCTTTTTCGTAAGTTTTGATTATTCTTTCGTAAAAAGGGAGTGTCTCTTGGTTTAATGCTACTGTTTTTCCAGCTTGTGGAATATAAATTGGTCCAAAGTTATCTCTATTCCATTTATGAATATGAGGAAAAATACCTTCTTCAACTCCTTTAGCAATAACTTGCTTAACGGCTGTAATTCCAGGGGTATTTTTTAATCTTTCTGCACTAGCTGCAGTTAATGCTCTGAAGAATACCGTATCGCGAGATTGTTCGTTCTTGAAACCAGCACCATCTGTAATGTCTAATTCTTTAATTAAAGATTCAAAATCAATAGGCGTTTTTCCATCAATTGCAACGGCATAAGAAAATTGTGGCTTCGCTCTTTCAGGCATGGCCAATACTTTTCCGTCAATGTAAACGATTCCATCTTTGATAGAAAGGTTGTCACCCGGTATACCTACGCATCTTTTAACGTAATTGGATTCCTTGTCAACTGGTTTGATTACACCTGGACGACCTTTTGGCTCAAAAAAGTAATGCACGGTATCTACAGGCCAGTTAAAAACGACAATATCTGTTCGGTTTACTTTTTCAATTCCTGGCAACCTCATATAAGGTAGTTGAGGGAAGTCTAAGTAGGATTTCTTTTTGGTGCCTGGTATAGAATCGTGTACCATAGGCAAAGCTACGGTAGTCATAGGGACTCTTGCTCCAAAGTTGGCTTTGCTTACAAAAAGGTAATCACCAATTAATAACGATTTCTCTAAGGAAGATGTTGGGATGGTGAAGGGCTGTATGATATAGGTGTGTACAATAGTTGCAACTACGATGGCAAAAAGTAGAGAGCTAATGGTATCAGCAGTTTTATTTTCTGGGACTAGGCTACGGTCGGCAACGTACGTTAATTTTTGGGTATAGTTAATATAACCAACATATAGTCCACAAGTAAAAACAGCCAAAAGGGTATCAATAGTACTGCGTTTTCCAAAACTTCTTATGGTTTCTACCCATATTACAGGAAACATAATAAGGTTGATAATTGGAATGAAAAGTAAAACTGTCCACCAACTAGGGCGTCCTATGATTTTCATTAATACGATAGCATTGTAAACAGGAACGGCAGCTTCCCATTTATTTCTTCCTGCAGCTTCGTACATTTTCCAAGTCGCTACAAAGTGTACAACTTGAATGAAAAGAAAAAACACAAACCATTGAAATAGGGTCATAGATTCTTAGTATTAGTGGTTAGATATTTTGTTGTTATTTGATGTTTAATACATCTTTCATGGTGAATATACCTTGTTTTCCGGCAAGCCATTCTGCAGCAACGACTGCACCAAAAGCAAAACCTTCACGAGTGTGAGCAGTATGCTTGATTTCGATACTGTCCACATTTGAATCGTAGTTCACTGTATGTGTCCCTGGTACTTCGTCCAAGCGCACAGCTTTAATATGAATTTCATTTTCTTTGGCTTCGTCAAGTGTCCATTTAGTGTAGTTACTGTTTTCGATCACGCCTTGTGCTAGTGAAATTGCAGTTCCACTTGGAGCATCAAGTTTATGAATGTGGTGAATCTCTTCCATACTGACGTTGTAACTGTCTAAAGTCGACATCATTTTGGCTAAATAATTATTCAACTCAAAAAAGATATTAACACCAAGACTAAAGTTGGAACTAGAAATAAAGCCTCCATTTTTTTCTTTACACAGAGCAATCATTTCTGTATAATGCTCTAACCATCCCGTTGTCCCAGAAACTACGGGTACATTGGCATGAAAACAACTAGAGATATTTGCAACTGCAGCCATGGGAACGCTGAAGTCGATGGCAACATCAGCAGATTCTAGACCATCATAGGTATTGAATTCGTCTTTTCTTAAAACGATTTCGTGACCTCTTTCTATAGCAATTCTTTCGATTACTTGACCCATTTTTCCGTATCCTAAAAGCGCAATTTTCATTTCTTGTTTTTTATAAATTAAAAATATAAGTTTGAAGTTATATTTATATATGATTTAAAAGTTATAATTCATCGTCAAACCTACTCTAGTTTTTGCCGTCAAATCATTTTGGTATAGGCTAGGTTTGAATGATAAATTGTCATCTACATTAAACTGGAGTAAAGCAGCGTCAACGTTGGCATCAATGATGTTAAGTACATAAAAACCAACAATAAACAAGGCTGATAAATCTCGGTTACGTTGGTAGAATTTTTGAGCACTTATCAATCGGCTATCATCTAAGTAACTGTATTTGTCATTTGTAAAACCTTCGAGTCTTTGTTTGTAAGCATCCCGAAAAGAATGGTACTTTTTTTGACTGTCAAGATAAAAATACAAACTGGTTCCTATAGCACCATACACCAATGGGATTTTCCAGTATTTTTTATTATAAGCTTGTCCCAATCCTGGCAAAACTGCCGAATAAAAAGCGGCTTTTGCTGGTGTCAATGGATCTATGTCGTTGGATTTTACAAAAGGCTTATCAGACTTGAGAATCAGGTTGTCTTTAATAACAACTGGTTCTGCTTGCCCTCCTTGAGAAAAAACAAAAGATGTTCCAAGTAGAAACAGGAATACCGTTAAGGATACTATTTTATTCACTATCCTTTGATTAATTCCATTATTCGATTAAAATCGTCTTCCGATATAAAAGGAATTGTGATTTTTCCTTTACCGTTTCCAGCTACTTTAATATCTACTTTGTTTCCAAAATACCTGTTGAAAGTTCGTTTTTGATCTTCATCGACTTCAAACGAAACTACTTTTGCTTTGGTTGCTGGTTTCGGTTTTAAACTTTCGTGGTAATTTTTTACTAAGGCTTCCGTATCTCGTACCGAAAGGTTTTGACTTACAATTTTTTGATAAATATCGGTTTGTCTGTCCAGATCTTCAATGTTGATGATTGCACGACCGTGTCCCATACTAATGAAGCCATCACGAATACCGGTTTGTATAATCGGATCTAGTTTCAAAAGACGCAAATAGTTTGCAATCGTAGATCGTTTTTTACCCACACGATCACTCATTTGTTCCTGTGTCAATTGAATTTCATCAATTAAACGTTGGTACGAAAGTGCGATTTCGATAGGGTCTAAATCATGACGTTGAATATTTTCTACCAATGCCATTACCAATGATTCATTGTCATTCGCTATACGAATATAGGCAGGTATTGTAGTTAATCCCACAAGAGTTGAAGCTCTAAGACGGCGCTCCCCTGAAATTAATTGGTATTTGTTGAAGTCTAATTTTCTTACCGTAATTGGCTGTATAACTCCCAATTCTTTAATAGAAACGGCAAGTTCTCTTAATGCTTCTTCGTTAAAATTGCTTCTAGGTTGGAAAGGATTGATTTCGATAGCATCAATTTCAAGCTCAATGATATTCCCAACGACTTTGTCAGCGTTTTTATCTGTTGCCGATGTAATATCGTTTTCTGGATCTTTTAATAAGGCAGATAATCCTCTTCCTAGTGCTTGTTTTTTTATTGCTTTGGCCATAAAATTAGTTGCTGTTTTTCTTTATTACTTCTTCAGCAAGACTCAAATAATTGACTGCTCCTTTGCTGGTTGCGTCATAGTTGATAATGCTTTCTCCAAAACTAGGAGCCTCACTCAACTTCACATTTCTTTGTATAATGGTATCAAAAACCATATCGTTAAAGTGTTTTTGAACCTCTTCAACTACTTGGTTAGACAAACGCAATCTCGAATCGTACATGGTTAACAATAAACCTTCGATGTCTAAATCTGGATTGTGTATTTTTTGTATACTTTTAATTGTGTTCAAAAGTTTACCTAAACCTTCCAACGCAAAATATTCACACTGGATTGGAATAATTACTGAGTCGGCCGCTGTAAGTGCGTTCAACGTAAGCAATCCTAACGAAGGGGCGCAATCAATAATGATAAAATCATATTGATCTTTGACACTTTCCAATGCTTTTTTAAGCATGTATTCTCTATTTTCCTTATCTACCAATTCGATTTCGATGGCCACAAGGTCGATGTGAGCAGGAATTACATCTACGTTTGGAGCAGTACATTTGATAATAGCTTCCATTGGTGTGTTGCTGTGTTCCAAGATTTGATAGGTACCAATCTCCACATTCTCAACATCAATTCCAACTCCTGAACTTGCATTCGCTTGAGGGTCAGCATCAATAAGTAAAACTTTTTTTTCTAAAACGCCTAAGGAAGCTGCCAGATTCACTGACGTTGTTGTTTTTCCAACTCCTCCTTTTTGATTAGCAATCGCAATGATTTTGCCCATTTATTTTGTGTAAATTTTGAACGGTAAAAATACAATTTATTATGGTTTCTAAAAATCTAATTTGTTAACATTTGTTAATCATCGATATTATGGATTTAATGCCCGATTAACATGTAAAATGGGAGTTTTTTGGATTCCAGATAGCTATCGGTATACGAAAAATGCAGTTCTGGATATTTGTTGTAATCTTTTTTTGAAGTAGAAAAAATCTCGAAAATGGATTCTTACTACCCTACCTCACATAAATTTAGCATTGTTTATAAAGATTGGATTTCTTTGTATTTTAAAAGAGTGAAAGTAAAACTTCCTAGGTGTTGTTTTTTATATCTTTGACCTACTTGGCCATAAAATAAGCCAAAAACTAACGCGCCATTACCAATGCAAGCCCATATAAACCACGAGGTTTGCGAGAACAAAGTCACTTTTGAATTACTTCTTTTAATATTTTCATGTTTGGTGTTAAAAATGTATTACTCCTGTAATTGTTGTAGAATCTCATATTTGTAATTTTCGAGATCAAATTGTGGAGCGTTAAGCTCTGAATTTCCGGTGGTGAGAGTATGTTTTTAAGTAGTTTACGATAGTATATAGGATAGCTTCTTGATGATACAAAGCTGGTTTTGCTATGGTAATAAAAACTCTTTAGGATTTGTTGCTTGTCCAATACAGTACGGATAGTAGTGAATATATTGGTAGGGTCCTGTCGTATTTGAACAGTTTTGGATGATTTTCTTCGGAAGTGCTTTTATTTATTGTAGTTGTTTGTAGTGTCGTTCTAATTTTTAATAAGTCTATTGGAAGGGTTTTGGTTTCGTTAAATTAATTTTTTGAGGTAAGCAGTTAGTTACATATGATCTCCTTTTGACAAATATTATCTGCTTTTACCATTCTTTTGATTAAATTATTGAATATTGTGTCTTTG
>NZ_JAOQMX010000033.1 GCF_025960985.1 Flavobacterium psychraerolatum
TAATAATGATAACTTCATAATTGAAGACTAGCAACATGCAGACTTTAAGTCTGACAACCAAATCTATGGACTTTAAGTCCATAGTGGTTTAGTTTTATTATGTTGATCTTTTGGGGGTAAGTTTGTAGTGGGTTTTATTATTTGGTATGTAGGCAACGAGTTAGTGATGTCTTAATTGTTGGTTTAATTTGGTATGGTTTAAGTAAAGAGGAGTGTTTAAAAGTTATAAGCAAAAAAAAAGCCATCTAAAAGATGGCTTTGATTTTTCTAGAATAAATTCTTGATTAGTGAGCAGCAGGTGTTTCAACTTCAGTAGTTGTAACAGTAGTGTCAGCAGCTACAGCAGCAGTATCAACAGATACAGTGTCAACAGTTACAGCAGTTGTGTCAACAGCTACAACTTCTTCAGCAGCAGCGTCAGCTTTTTTACAAGATACAACAGTCAAAACAGCAACTACAGCTAAACTTAAAAATACTTTTTTCATCTTACTTTAATATAAAAGGTTAATTATTAATTCGGAGCAAAGATATAAAATAATTGATATGTAAAATATTTTTTTAATTTTTTTTTTTAAAATTTATTGAATTTTTAGTTTGAGGCCTTGTTTTTAGGGATAAGTGCCTTACGTTTAGGGTTTAAAAAAGAATAATTTATTTTTAAAATGAGGTCAAATAGGCTACTTTATCCTCCAATTCATGCTTTAAATGGGGTTGTTTCAGTGGTGTTTTTTTACAATAATAGTCTCCTTGCCCTTGGGTATTTTTCTTATTTCAAAATAGTGTTCATTATGGCTGTAGTAGCGCCTTTGTTTTGTTGTATAAATTGACGGCAAATTATTCCTTTCTCTTTTCGAATGATGTCGTCATTAAGGAGTGTGTCTAATGTAAGTTGCAAGGCTACTTCATTCGTGATAGAGAGGCATCCTTTTAATTGAACTAAGGCAGTTGCTTCTGCAAAATGAGAATAATTGCTACCAATAACGATTGGAACTCCAAAAGTAGCAGGCTCCAGAATATTATGTACGCCAGGATTTCCAAAACCGCCTCCTACGTAAGCAATGTCCGCGTAACTGTATATTTTTGTTAGAATTCCAACCGTATCAATGATGAAAACATCATAGTCTTCTAGGTCATACTCTGTCATTTCAGAATAAAGAATCGTTTTCTTTGTTATACTGGATTTTAAATGCTGTATTTGGTCTGTCTTAATATTATGTGGTGCGATAATAAATTTGACATTTTGAGTGGTGTTATTGATGTAGGGAACCAATAGCTCTTCATCTTTTGGCCATGAGCTGCCAATGACAATGGTGGCAATGTTGTTCTTGAAAGTTTCAATAAAGTCCAATTGATTCTCTTTTTCTATAATTGCAGCTACTCGGTCAAATCGAGTATCTCCCGATACAATTACATTACTGAATCCTAATTGGTCAACTAACTTCTTAGAATTTTCGTTTTGGACAAAGAAGTAAGTGAAAGTTTCTAGTGCTTTTCTATAAAATCCACCGTACCATTTAAAGAATAACTGTTTTTCTCTAAAAATGCCTGAAATCAAATAGGTTGGAGTTTTTTGTTTTTTTAGAACGGATAAATAGTTTATCCAAAATTCATATTTGATGAAAAACACCATCTCTGGATGCACTAGAGTAATAAATTTTTTAGCATTCGATTTACTATCTAAGGGCAAGTATAAGGTGAGGTCGGCAAATGTATTGTTTTTTCGCACTTCAAAACCAGAAGGGGAGAAGAAGGTAATGATGATTTTGTGTTTTGGGAATTTTTCTTTTAATTTCTCAATTATTGGTAACCCTTGCTCGTATTCTCCCAGGGACGCGGCATGAATCCATATCGTTTTGTCCGATGGTTTTATTTTTAGCGAAAGCGTTTCAAAAACATTTTTTCGTCCAGTTACAAATAATTTTATTTTGGGGCTAAATACTGCAATTATTTTTAATAAAAAGGAAGCAATGACAATAATAAGGTTGTAGAGAAAATGCATTCGATATTTTTTTGGGCTAAAATACGTTTTCTTTAGTTTAATTGCATTGGTTTGAAATCAATAATCCTTATTTTTGTTATCCTTTAAAGAAAGTAGTGCGTTTTTGCGGATGTAGCAATTTCTAACTTTCTAACTATAAATTCAGTGTAAATGAAGAAAATTCAAATGGTTGACCTAAAAAGTCAATACGATAAGATTGCAGATACTGTTAATGCTTCGATTCAAGAAGTTTTGAATACCAATACTTATATTAATGGACCACAGGTTCATCAGTTTCAAAAAGGGCTAGAAGATTATTTGGATGTAAAACACGTTATTCCATGTGCTAATGGTACCGATGCTTTACAAATTGCCATGATGGGTTTAGGTTTGCAACCTGGTGATGAGGTTATTACTGCCGATTTTACTTTTGCAGCTACTGTTGAGGTGATTGCCTTATTGCAGTTGACACCCGTTTTGGTTGATGTTGACTTGTACAATATGAATATTTCGATCGAAAGAATTAAAGCCGCGATAACACCAAAAACAAAAGCGATTGTTCCAGTACATTTGTTTGGACGAGCTGCTAATATGGAAGCGATTATGGCTTTGGCCAAGGAGCACAATTTATTTGTAATTGAGGATAATGCACAAGCCATTGGAGCTAATTGTAAATTATCGGATGGTACAAAAAAGAAGGCTGGAACTATCGGTCACGTTGGAGCAACTTCATTTTTTCCGTCCAAAAACTTAGGTTGTTATGGTGATGGTGGAGCAATTTTTACGAATGATGATGCTTTGGCACATACGATACGTGGAATTGTAAATCACGGAATGTATGAACGTTACCACCATGATGTTGTAGGCGTAAATTCTCGTTTGGATAGTATTCAAGCTGCGGTCTTGAATGCAAAATTACCTTTGTTGGATACCTATAATAAGGCTAGACAAACGGCAGCAATGAAATATTCAACAGCGCTTGAAGGTCATAAAAATATTATTGCACCCACTATTTGTGATATTTGCGATTGTCATGTATTCCACCAATATACATTACGAATTGTCGATGCAGATCGAAATGGACTAATGCAACATTTACTGGATAAAGGGATTCCATGTGCGATTTATTACCCGATTCCATTGCATTTGCAAAAAGCATACGTAGATGTTCGTTACAAAGAAGAAGATTTTCCGGTTACTAATCAGTTGGTGAAAGAAGTGCTTTCGTTGCCAATGCATACCGAATTGGAAGACGATCAAATTGAATTTATAACAAACAGTGTATTGGAATTCTTGAACAAGTAAAAATTTCAAACTAAATATAAAATTATCCCAAAGTACAGTACCTGTGTTTTGGGATTTTTTGTGTTCAAATATTTTGTAAATTTGCTTTTTAATGCGTTTTATATGAAGTGTATAGCGTCTTTTTATAATTACAAAAAAATCATTCAATAGCTATGAGTACAGAAAAAAACAAAAAACAGTCTTCAGAGGTAAAAGAACCCACTGTTGCCTACACTGGTTCTCAATCGAAAATTGCTTTGGCAGATCAAGAGGGCTTTGATTTTGACGCTGAGTTTGCCAAAGGATATACTCCAGAGGAATTTAAACAAGAAATGTTTAAGAGAATAAAAGCATATCCGTGGAAAAAGTGATTTTTAAAGAAGGTGTGCTCCAATACTTTGATGATTTGGTAGTTGTGCTATTTAGAAATGACTATTTTGCTTATCTAGAGAACGCAAACAAGTACATGGAAAAAATTGTCGATTTTGCTACTCATGAAATTTTAGCTTTCCACCCAAAAAAACGCCAAAAAAGCTTAGTAATTTAGGTTCTAATTATATTTTTTATAAATCAAATGCAAGAACCACTTGGTTTATCTTTTTCGAAAAAAAAGAGAATAGTTATTTGATTACGGGAATAATAAATAACCATTGCATGGAAGCAAAAGAGCTTTAAAGAATAAAATCCCCAATAACAGTTTTTGTTCTTGAGGATTTTTATTTAAATATATTCAACGGATTACTGAACAGTTAATTATGCGTTTGCAGTAACTGCTTCCTTATTAATTTTTCCAATCAATCCAGTTAATACTTTTCCTGGACCTACTTCGGTAAACAAAGTTGCACCATCCGTAATCATTTGCTGCACAGATTGTGTCCATTTTACAGGAGCAGTCAATTGAATGATTAAGTTTTTCTTGATTTCATCAGCATCAGAAACAGCTGAAGCCGTTACATTTTGATAAACAGGACAAGTTGGAGTAGAAAAAGTTGTTGCCTCAATAGCAGCGGCCAACTCTTCACGTGCGGGCTCCATCATAGGCGAGTGGAACGCACCACCTACAGGTAATAACAATGCACGTTTTGCACCTGCTTCTTTCATGGCTACACAAGCCGCTTCAACTGCTTTAAATTCTCCTGAGATTACCAATTGACCTGGGCAATTATAGTTTGCTGCAACGACAACACCATCAATAGAAGCACAAACTTCTTCGACTACATTATCTGCCAAAGCCAAAACTGCAGCCATAGTAGACGGAGTGATTTCGCAGGCTTTTTGCATCGCTAAGGCGCGTTGCGAAACTAGTTTAAGCCCATCTTCAAAAGACAAAGTTCCATTGGCTACCAAGGCAGAAAATTCTCCCAATGAATGTCCAGCTACCATTTCTGGAGTAAAATCTTCTAATGTTTTTGCAAGGATAACCGAGTGCAAGAAAACGGCTGGTTGGGTAACTTTGGTTTCTTTTAATTCTTCTGCCGTACCTGTAAACATGATGTCTGTGATACGGAAGCCTAGTATTTCATTTGCTTGTTCGAATAATTCTTTAGCAAGCGGTGAGTTGTCGTATAGATCTTTACCCATTCCGGTAAATTGTGCTCCTTGTCCAGGAAAAACATATGCTTTCATAAAATTTTTTTTTAATGTTTGAAGTTTTAAGTTGCGAACTAAAAACTGGTTGCAAAAATAGTATTTTTTTTAGGAGCACCAACATTTTAAACTTCGAAGGGTTTTAAACCCTTCGAGGGAGACTTAAACTACTTACATTTTCATGGGGATATCCATGATTAAAAATCGTGCTGCCGTTTGTGCTTTTATGTCTAAAGTTTCAAAATCAGTAATTCCAATAGCGTCTTTGGTATTTAATTCTTGTCCATAAACAGTTATGCTCCCGGAGATTACAATGAGGTAAACTCCGTTTCCAGCTTTTTTAATCGAATATGTTTTAGAAAAATCAGCATCAAAATCGGCCATGAAAAACCAAGCATCTTGATGGATCCAAATGCCTTCGTCATCTGCATTTGGAGAAAGTATTTGAGCAAAATTATTTTTCTGTTTCGATTGATCTAGTGTGATTTGTTGGTAACGTGGTGTAACCTCTTGTTTATTTGGGAATAACCAAATCTGAAACAACTTTGTTTGTTGGTCGGTATTGGGGTTAAATTCAGAATGTTGAATTCCAGATCCTGCGCTCATTACTTGAACGTCTCCGCTCTTGATGATAGAACTCGTTCCCATGCTATCTTTATGAGCTAAATCGCCTTCAAACGGAATCGTAATAATCTCCATGTTTTTGTGCGGATGCGTTCCAAAACCCATTCCAGCTGCAATAGTATCATCATTCAGAACACGAAGAACACCAAATTGGTTTCTGTCTGCATTATAATAATTTCCAAAACTAAAGCTATGATAAGCATTTAGCCATCCGTGGTTAGCGTTTCCTCTTGTATCTGCTGTGTGTAAAACTGTAGTTGCCATGACTTTATAATTTAGTGATTATTGTTATACAAATTTACGACAGGAGGAAGGGTTTGTCACTTAATGTAGGTTAAGAAGTGGGTCAATGTTTATAATAGTAGAAATGTTTGGGAAAAGAATAAAAAGTATGCTATTCCTCTAAATCCCTTTCTACTTGGTCTTTTACCCATTTTTGCATCCAACTACTTTTAAAACTAAACCAATCATCTCTGTAATCCGAATTATCGATACAGGTTTTAAAATTCGAAAATGGTTTTTCACGTTCTAAGGCCGTTTGCAATTTAATTCTAAACTTTTCATCGATTTGAGCAGTGTTTGCAAAATCTTCCATAATTTTAAAGGAATCCCGAGTTTCTTGCTTTTTAATTTCGTGATAATCGTCAGAATTGTTTTCTAGCTCGTTTAATACATCTTCAAAAAAATCTATGGCATAATCATCATCTAACTCCAAATCATCAGGAAAAAAACAAGAGTTTGTTCGTTTTGATATTATGATAACATCGCATACCACAATCCATTTGCTCGGCTATTTCTTTAATTTCAGATTGGGTCAGATCTTTCATCAGTGCTATTTTAAAATTATTTTAATATACTAATTCTTTTTTAGAAGTTATAGGGTAGCCTAGTTTTCAATTTTTTTGGCGAGTAGTAACAGCCCAATTCTCTAATTGATTTGGATTATCAAGTACAGTTATTTGAAACAATAAACGTATTTCTTTTTTGTATTGGCTATCTCTTTCGATTAAAATTCTGAAAGAATATCCCCTTATCGTTTCTATAAATTTATCGGTTACCGGTTTTTGACTGTAATATCTCTCTGCTATTGTTGCTTCTTTTAGAAATTGTGTACTCTTGCTTAGAAATTTCAAAAATTGTATTCCAGCATTTTTTTTGAATTCGGCAGTAATAATTTGATTTTTAGAAATTTTGTATTTCTTTTCAAAAGTCAGAATCAAATTGTCACAACCTTCTAGATTTGCAGTAATAATAGTGTCTCCATTTTTAAAGGTTTCTTCTATGGTCTCGGTGTAATTGTGCATTTCTATACTTCTGACACGTTTTTCAATCTCAGGAATATCTTTAAAAATGGTCTTAGATTTTAATTTCGCCAATTTACAATCTGACAAGTAAGTTTCCTCATAGACGTTACCGTTTTTGTATACAAAAGATAACGAAGCTGATTCTAAATTATCTGGATCATAAGATCTAAAGTTTTGTGTAATGTCAATTTTAAATTTGTCATTTACAAATATAGCTTTGTCAATTATATTGTATGAAAATGGTGCGTAACCTAAAATGGAATGATACTCTGAGTAATTAGTTTCATCTTTCATGATGTAATATAAATATTCTTGATTGGAATTTGCGCTACCTCCTAGCATTCCTTCTGAATTCCTATTGATCACATAATCCATAATTCCGTCTTTATTGAAATCAAATTTTTTAATAATCGAAAATGATATAGTATACGAATCGCCATCGTTATCAAATGTAACTCGGTAGGGTGATTTGGTAACCTGTAGATTTGAATATTTTTCATAAGCAATTTCGTCGTAAATGAGTTTTTTTAAAAAATCTCGATTCCCATCAGGTAATTGTATTTTTTCTCCAACAATTTCTTTTTCCTCTTGTTCTGGATCTTGTATAGTTTCTGCTACAGTTACGCTATCTTTAGGTACCGTAGGAACATCTTTGACGATTTCCTTTTTACAAGAGATAGCAAATAAAGCTATTAGTAACAATACTGTGATTTTATTTGTTCGGTTTGACATATTATTTGAGCTAAAGGATTTTAATCGCAGCCGAATCATCTAGCTATACTACTTGATATTTGGTCGAAATGTATTGCAAATTAATAATAAATAAACCACAAACCTTTCAATCACTTGAAGAATTCATGGTTTTATGATTTAACAGTTTTTCTTTAATAATGCCTATAATTACGATTTAATGAATTCCTTATTCGTCCTAATACAAGAAAAACTACGCAACAAAATAAAACGTATTTTGCAAAATACAGTGGAAATTATAAGAATAGCGAAATTTAGCCAACAAAACGGCGACTAAAAATTGAAAATTATTTCCTCAATAACCGACTCTTCATTTTGCTAAAAAACTCTGGAGTAACGCCAATATAAGAGGCAATCTGTTTTTGCAGAATTTTATGTTGCAAGTCTCCATACTTTTTCTGGAATTTTTCAAAACGTTCTTCAGCAGAGAGACTGAGGTTGTCCATCAATCGTTCTTGATTGGCTACTAACGAATTTTCGATTAAGATTCTGAAAAGGCGTTCTGTTTTTGGAATTTCGCGGTATAGAATTTCTTGGTTTTTTTTCGATAAAATTACTATTTCTGCATCTTCTAGGACTTCTATAAATAAATTCCCTGGTTTTTGAGATAACAAACTATACATATCGCTTATCCACCAACCAGCACACGCAAAACTCATAATATGCTCTACAATGTTATCGTTGATATTAAAACTGCGCAAAATGCCAGTATTTACAAAATAGGAATTTTTACAAATTGTTCCGCTATTGTGAATAATGGTTTTGGCTTTAAAATTCCGTACTTCCGTTCGTGATAGAAATAAAACTTCCTCTTCCGGAGTTAATGAAATTAATTTGGCTATATTTTCAAGTATGCTATTCATTGAATCAAAAATACAACTATTTTTGAAGTTGGTAACAGTTGATGCAGACCAAAGTTAGTACAAAAAAAAACAGCAACTGTTATAGTTACTGTTTTAAGCATTATTTCGTATACAGACTACGATTCTTCCTGTTGATCGTAGTGTTCTTTTTGTTTTAATTCTTCTTTACGAACTGTTTTTTCATCGTAACCCAGATTTGTTTTTCCTTCGGTCAGTGGATCAATTTTGCCCTTTTTCAAATCGTCAATCAAATCTACCGGAATTTTTGTTTCAGAAAGTTCAGCAGTTTTTTGGTCAGCACCAATTGTATTGCTATCTTTCTTTAGTTTTAAATTTCCAGCTGTGGTATTTGCGGTTTTTTTATCTTGATTTTCCATGATAGTTATTTAAGGGTAAAATTATACGGATGCATTTTTCTTCAATTCTATTTGGTCTCGTGTACTTTCAATACTAGCCAATTGCTTTAAAATAATCGATGATAAAGGAGCTGTCAATTGCTCTTCTTTCAACGCAAGTTCATATTCTTCGATGGCTACTTCTTCTCCTGTGATACATGCATTGATAATCGAGTCTGTTCCACCACCTGTGAATAGTGATTTGATGTCTATCCACTTTCGGTGCAAAGCACCCATCGGGCCCCCTTCCGTATCGGTCGTTTTACCCAATTTATTTATTTCGTCCTGAAGTTCAATGATAAAGGAGGATCTTTCTCTTGCAAAGCCTAAAAAATCAACTTTTATTTGAGCGTCTTCTACTTGTTCTGCGGCATTAGTATATCCCAATTTTCCATCATCAAGTATAATGATTAATCTTTCTAATATATCTATTGTGCTTGCGCTTTTGCTATCTGAATTTTCCATGATTGTATTTTTTATTATTATCTACAAAGGTGGTTAAGTTATGGTTTTGTTGCCTTACAGAATTAAAACCATATTTTATATAATTTAAGTTAGTAGTGTTTTCGAAACAAAAAAAAACTGCTTCCGTATAAGAAGCAGTTTTGCAAGTGGTGTATAATTATTAGTATTCTTCGATTTCAAATTCGGCATCTTTCTCCCAAATTTCCATCTCACAAGGTTTACAGTTGAATTTTAATTTGTATTCCAATTCCCCTTGTTTTAATACCAAAGGCTCTTTTAGTTTTTCGCCCATAGTACTTTTTTGGTGAATTGGGCATTTCCCTAATTCATATTTAATACAATACTTGGTGGTCATTACACGTGATTTTCCAGGTTCCCATTGCAATTCAAATGCTTTTTCGATTTCCGTAACACCATGACGTTCATAGAATTTACGAGCCATTTTATTAGCCACATTATACATGAAATCCAATTTGGTTTCTGGATAAGGATGTGATGTTTTTACAATTTGATGTTCTTCACGCTTGTAATTTGTCAAACGAATAGTGGTCAATTGCTCAAAAGCTGTTCTACGCATTTCGTTGATTTTCGAAATTGGCATAAACCAGTTTTTGGTGAACATGACACTAATTTCGTCAGCTTTGTAAGGGGTGAATCCTGTTTTTGCCAATTGTGTTTTGATGTTGTCTTCCATCGATAGTCCCGTTTTGGTCTCGTCCTTATGGGAATCTAGTTGGACCGTACTCACATAACCATCTTCGTCAGTCACGATTAACTCAAAACCAGTTTCATTTTCGGTCAATAATAGGGTAGTGCCAATTTTTCGTACCGCACTATCCTCACGTTCTACCAATTTGATAAAGGCAGCATCATTATTTCGGTAAATATAAGTACCGTCTTTGATTTCTTTAAAAACGTTAGGATATGCCATACCGTTTTCGGCTTTGTTGACGTAAATCCCTTCGGCTTCATTTTCTTCGTTGATAAAACAAAGACCGTCACCATTGTTTAATAATTCACCATTTTCAATTTGGTATGCATTTCCAATTGTTTTGAGAAGTTTACCAATATATTGTCCTTTTGATTTTGGACTTTCCCAAGAACCAATAGATTGATCTCTTCCGTTTACAAAATAATCAGTGTACCCACGGTTAAAACTTTTGTTCAAAGCCGAATCAAAAGCAAACGTACAAGTACCAGAAGATGCCTTGGTATATTTATCACTTCCTATCAAAAAGCTGTCTAGCTTTTGACGCAAGTACGAAACATTATTTTTTACATAAACGACATCTTTTAGTCGGCCTTCAATCTTGAAAGAGATGACACCTGCTTCAATCAAATTCGGAATTTGATCGGATACATCAAAATCTTTAATAGAAAGTAAATGACTATTTTTTATCAATGTATCGCCATTACCATCAATCAAATTGTAGGGTAAACGACAGTTTTGAGCACAAGAACCTCTGTTGGCAGAACGTTCTCCATTGGCAACACTCATATAGCAATTTCCGCTAAAGGCTACGCAAAGTGCACCAGTTACAAAAAATTCCAATTCGACATCACTAGCCGAACTTATTTCTTTTATCTGGTGTAAATTCAATTCACGCGCCAAAACGACACGCTTGATTCCCGCATCTTTCAGGAATTTAATCTTATCGGCATCACGGTTATTGGCTTGTGTACTGGCGTGAATGACGATCGGAGGCAACTCCATTTCCATAATCGCCATATCTTGTACGATCAGGGCATCTACGCCAATATCGTACAATTCATATATCATTTTGCGACAAGATTCAAGCTCATTATCATACAAAATCGTGTTAATCACCACAAAAACCTGTGCATGATACAAATGTGCATATTGCACCAAAGCCGCCACATCTGCGATCGAGTTAGTTGCGTTGGAACGAGCTCCGTATAATGGAGCACCAATATAAACTGCATCGGCACCACTATTTATGGCTGCCATTCCGTGAAATAAATCTTTTGCAGGGGCTAGAATTTCTATTTTTTTCTTCATCTTATGATGATACTATTTTAATTACTACAACTTTAGGCTTTCGTTTTACACGAAAAAAAAGGTGTGCAAAGGTCTAATAAATTATTCAAGATTTCTAATTCAAAAGCCTATTTTTTGGAAATAACAGTTTGTTTTTGAACCCAACGAGCTATTTTCTTTTGTAGAATGCAAAAACTGAAGAATAAAATTGTAATTGTAGCAAGATTATCTTGACGTGCCCCCTTCGTAATCCCGATAGCTATCGGGACTGGGTCTGGCTCATACATTCCAATCTTTTTTGAGGTAGAAAAAGTCTCAAAAAAGGAATTTTGTCTCTATCCCTCATGCGAGCTTCAAAGTGGAGACTTTGAGTATTATTTAAAAAATTAAAAAGCATTTTATAGTTGCCAACTTTCTTTTTAAGAGTAGTCAGATGAAAATAACAACTGCTGATCAAAAAATAATGAATAGTAATTTAGTAAAACTAAATTTACATGGTATAATTCTTAAACATATACAACCACAACATACGTGATAATCGAATGTTAAATGAAGCCAGTCCAATAATCACCACGGCAATAATAGGAATAATTCTCAAGTCAAATCGAGCTGTAAAAAATTGTTGAGCTATAACATAGGTTGCAATAGATTCTGCTACCGTTAGACCGTAGTTCATGTACATGGCACCAAAAAAGTAACCAGGTTCTTTTTCAAATTTATAATTACAGTTTGAACAGTTTTTATTCATTTTTGGAAAGCCGATGTTCAAAAAAGGTGATTTCTCGTCAAAAACTTTGCCCTTATTGCATTGAGGACAAGTAGTATTCATGATGTTGATAAAGGTATTTGCCATGATCTTATTTTTTAACAAAGGTATTCCATGGTTGCGAAATAGCTATTTGTTATCTTCGCTACTTATAGCACAATAAAGACATTTCGAGTATGGAAAAATATCCTATCTATTCAATTCAACGTTTTAACTGCAATTCTGTTGAGGCTGATTTTTATGTGAATACCTTTCAAAATCACTTGGTAACCCATCCTTTTGTTGAACAAGCGCATCGTCATAATTTTTATCTTATGGCTTTTTTTACCAAAGGTTCTGGGATACATGAGGTAGACTTTGGTACTTTTGAAGTTCATCCCGGAAGTGTATTTCTGCTCCAACCTGGACAAATGCACCATTGGAGTCTGTCTGAAGATATTGATGGTTATGTCTTGTTTTATTCACAAGAGATGTATAATCTCTATTTTGGTGAGAAAGATATTGATGAATTTCCTTTTTATTTTTCCAATAGTGCCACACCCGAGATTGTCTTGTCGGATGCAGAAAGAATAAGTTTGACGCCTTATTTTGAAATGATTTTAAAAGAAAGTGCAACAAGCGAACTTTATAAAAAAGATAAAATCTTGAATTTGTTAGACCTTATTCATATCGATTTGGCAAGAAAGTACCAAGAAAATGTAGTGCCCGAATCCAATTCCTATAATGCCAAACTAAAAGAATTCAATCTACTGCTAGAAAAGAATTTTAGTACTCAAAAATCGGCTGCGTTTTATGCTGGCGCATTGCACATTACCCTCAAACACCTCAATCGCATTTGTAATGATACCATCAATAAAACCACTACAGAAATCATAGGGGATCGAATTATTCTAGAAGCCAAACGTATGTTGATAAATAAAAAGTTACTCATCAATGAAGTCGCTGCAAAAGTAGGCTATGATGATTACTCTTATTTTGTTCGGTTTTTTAAAAAAAATACAGGAATGACACCCAAAGAATTTCGGGCTAGTAGATAGATTTTGAAAATAATCAAAATTTGAGGTTTATAATTTTCTGTTTTTGTATTAAATCATAAAAATATAATATGTTTTATGCGTAAGGGATAGAGGCGGTATCCTCGTAGTGAAACGAAGAGATATAGCCGAAAGCCCGACCCTACTGAAACGGCAGTGGAAGTAGGGATACGCCCAAATTTAATTACAGAGTGCCATTATTTTGAATGTATTTTTGAGTGTCTTTTTGCTAAATAATTTTTAGTACAGCTGTTCCTTTTTTAATTTTTTTAATAAAAAGTAAGCATGTAGGTTTGAATTATGTATTTTCGATAAAATTTAAAGCGATTTTGATTGCTGTTTTTGTAAATATACAGGACAAGTAGAAGTCGTGAAAAAGGATTTATAAATTTAATTATAAAAATAAAAATGGTTGTAATTCTAATCTTTCTTTTTATTCTAGTTGTGTTGTTAATATTTACTTATAATGATTTTGTAAGCAAAAGAAACATGGTGGACGAGGCATTAAGCGGTATCGATGTGATTTTGAAGAAACGATTTGACTTGATCCCAAATTTAATCGAAACTATCAAAGGATATACCACGCATGAAAAGGACACTTTGGCTGAAATAGTAAACCTGCGTAATAAAACGGCAGCTTTTAATAATAATAGCGATAAAATGGAATTGGATGCAAAATTGAATCAAGCGATAACCAATATTTTTGCTTTGGCAGAAAGCTATCCAGACCTAAAGGCCAATAGCAATTTTCAGAGTTTACAAACCGATTTACTAGGTTTGGAAACAGACATTGAACGCGCCAAAAGATACTACAACGGCACAGTGCGTGATTATAATAATGCTGTACAACGTTTTCCAGGTGTAATGATTGCAGGTAGTTTTGGCTTTGTGAAAAAAGATTTTCTCGCTTTGGAAGACATTTCAGAAAGAATAATGCCTAAAGTTTCTTTTTAATTTGAAAGCAAAATTTAAAAATATAATTGGATGTCTTGCAGTATTTTGCTGCTTTTTTTCGAATGCCCAAGAGAGGATTATTCGTTTTGATACCAAAATTCAAATCGAACATTCGGGAAAGATACAGATTACAGAAAATATAACCATTAAGGCCGAAGGAATTGATTTTGAGCATGGATTGCTTAGAGTTTTGCCATTGACTCGACCTGACAAAGAGGGTAATAAGATAGAAGTTCGGTACGATATTCAGTCAGTTAAAAAAGACGGACGTGAAGAAGACTATTTTACAAAAGAAAGCAATGGTTTTTGGAAAATTTATATTGGAGACAAAAACGTACAACTACAAGAGGGCATATATACGTATCAAATAATATATAGTTCGCCTTATCAAATAGGATACTTTGCATCTTTTGATGAATTGTATTGGAATGCAACTGGAACCGACTGGGATTTTCCAATTGATTTGGCAACTTGTGAGATATATTTACCGCAAAATAAGCAGCAGTTTAAAAATATATATAGTTATAGTGGTCGTTCGGGTACAACTACTTCACGGGTGATGAATGATTTGGTCAACAACAATTCCGTAGCTCGATTTGCAGTGCATGACTTGGGTTCACATGAAGGAATGACAGTCGCTGTTTCTTTTGCAAAAGGTATTGTTTTGCCTCCCAGTACATTGGTGAAGTCGGCCTCCTTCTATAAAGAAATAAAGGAAGAACTGTGGTCGGTGATTTTTGGAATTGGGACTGTTTTTTTTTGTTTCTACTTGCGACTAAGAAAACGGGATAATACTCTGATTAAAACAATTATTCCCGAGTTTCGACCTCCTTATGAATGGTCTCCTGCACTTGTGGGTTATGTGTATCAAAATGGAGTTGAAGATAAAGTCTATATGGCTTCTGTAGTGCAAACGGCAATAAAAGGAGTAATAAAAATAACCTCTAGTATCCAAAAAGATACGTTTACCTCCAGTAAGATCTATGAAATTGAGGTTTTGGATAAATCGCCAAAATCATTGACTGACGAGGAGGAAAACTTTTTTAAACCTATAGCCAAACGAAAAAAACTGTTGGTAAGCAAGGCATACTATCGTATTTTTGAACGCGCATACAATGGTTGGTACACAAGTGTTAAACATCAGCTGAAGTTGAAGGATTATCATGTGAGTACTACACTTGAAAAATGGATTGGCTTTGTACTTATGGCCAACATTGGACTGTTTTTTTTGATGCTCAGTAATACAAGTGGAATTATCAATTATAGTTTTTTCTTCTTTTTAATTTCGGGTTCAGTGACAGTAACATTGTGGTTACGTAGGGAACTAAAAGATTGGAGGTTTCAATTATTGCGTGGTTTTTTCTGCTTTAGTTTAATTGTTCCCACCCTATTTATTTATATAGGATCATTGTTTATGAGTTCGTTTTTAAAGCTGTTTATACAAGCTATACTTTTACTTGGTTACATTTTTTATAGGTTCAGCTTGGGGAAATACACGACTAAAGGTGCAGAAGTGATCCAAAGAATAGAAGGGTTTAAACGCTACCTTGAAACAGCCGAAAAGAATCGAATGAATATGCTTAATCCACCAGAACAAACACCAGAATTGTTTGAGGAATTATTACCGTACGCTATTGCTCTAGATGTTGATGTAGCTTGGGGGAACCAATTTGGGACGGTGCTCGAATTGGCGAAATATGATCCTGTTTGGTATGCGGGTGAAGAGGAATTTTATACATCGCCAACTCTTTTTGTTTCTAGCCTGAACAAAGGTTTCGCAGCTTCGAAAATAGACCCTACGCCTTCCAAAGGTTCGTCAAGTAATAGTAGCAGCGGAAGTAGTGGAAGTTGGAGTAGCGGAAGCTCTGGCGGAGGAAGTTCTGGCGGCGGCGGCGGTGGTGGCTGGTAGCCGGAGAGTAGGTTGTTACATTTTTATTGACTAGTATCGTTTCGTAAACTCAAAAGAGTAGTAGTTGTGATTTCTAGATAAAGAAAATACCTCAAGAAGTTTTCCTTGAGGTATTTTTTTATTTTGGAGATGTTTAGCTTTGGCCTATCTGTAATGGTTTAATTTTAGTAAAACAGCTTTGATGCTATTCAATTGCTTAGCAAGAAGTCCGATTTGGTTTTGATCCATTTCAATTTCCTTCAATGCCATTTCGTACTTATCGATTGCTGCTTCTTCTCCAGTGATACATGCGCCTACAATTGCCTCTGTATCACCACTTGTGAAAGATGATTTAATGTCCAACCAAGCACGGTGAAGTGCTCCCAATGCTCCACCACCAGATGCATCGGTTGATTTTCCTAATCGATTGATTTCGTCTTGTAATTCTACAATAAACAAAGCGCGTTCACGAGCATATTGTATAAAATCTCTTTTGATAATATCATTTTCTACGTGTTCTGCAGCACTAGTGTAACCTAGTTTTCCGTCTTCAAGAATTGAAATTAACCCATTTAATGTACTTACAATTGTTGTTCTTTTGTCGTCTGTATTTGTCATGATGTTTGTTTTTTGAATATTAATACAATACAAAGATGGGAACAGTATCCTGTTTTTATCTTACAGAATTTTCAGCTTTTTTTATAGAATTGTGAAGTAATTATTGAAATATATGTTTATGAGACCGCTGTAGTTTGTTGAAGTCTACTGTTTTAGTTTTTTTTTAGAGTAAAAGTGTGTTTGTTAGATGTAAAAGGCGGGTAGTGTGTGAATTGTCATTTTAAGGTATGAAGAGGGATATGGCATACGGCAATTCTGATCTATATTCATTACTGCTTGGCGGTATTGCCTTTTAATAACTGTTGTAAAGCTGTAGTCGACCAAAGTGCCCACAAAATAAGTACAGGTTGAAATAATAATCGGATGAACCTCTTTTGATCGGTATCCAAATCAAAAGCATTTATACCATTAGTGTATTGAGACAGGTTGCCAGGGAAAACCAAAACAAAAAATATAGCTAAAGCTATGCCGAATTTTACCCTGTGTTTTACTAGAAAAATTAGAGTTAAACCCAAGGCAATTTCTACTATTCCGGAAGATAGAACAATAAAATCAATAAAATGGCTGTCATTTGTTAGCCAAGTCGGAACTTGTGACATAAATTCTTGACGCTGAAAGCTAAGATGGCCTATACCAGCAAATATCATGATGGAGCCTAATAGGATTCTGAAAATATTTTGTATTAATGATGCTTTCATAGTTCAGTTTTAATTTATGGATTTTTATGGCGATTTACTTCGATTACTATCTTATTTGGTTTGATGTTATTGGCTTTAGTAAAAAAGAAATTAGTTTGAATGGTAAATGATTAGGATCTAACAAAGATAGTTTTACTTTTCTTTACTTTTGATTGTTAGTTTTAATTATATATTCCTAAAAAAAATTAAATTGCACAAGAAGTGCAAGTGTAATAGAGATAGAAGAGAAAGTTATGCAATAAAGGATTTCGTTGCTTTACTATTAATTTAATGTATATCCATAATTGAACATTATAAAAGAATCTCATACATGTATAGAATTCAACTATCTACAAACGGGATCTTTGCTAGGAACGAAGTAATGCTGTGAAAATAACGTTTCTGTAATTAGGTATTCAAATTTTAGATAAGAATGATATTGTCAAACTTGGTGTATATATTAAGTATGAGAAGTCATGAGACTTCGAGTATCCTGATCGTACTCGTATTATATTTCGGCATTTCTTGTGAAAATTTAATAAACTTGGTGTTCAGGAGCGAGATGCTTTCGCCCTTGTAATTAAAGGTATACCATTTTTTAAATAGACACTATCCAAATTATTTTATATTCTATTTCATAGAATGTATTCCTATCATGTTTCCTTCCGTATCAGTGGCAAGAACCATATTTCCATATTCACCTAGTGACATTTTAGATTTAACAATACAACCTCCTGCTTTTTCAATCCTGAGTTGTTCCAGACTACAATCTTCACTCATAAAATAAACAATAGTACTGTTGTTACCAGCCTTAAATCCTTCCATTTGTACAAGTGCACCAGTTGCTCTGTTTTTAGATTCCATATTTCCTGGAAAAAATAACATCTTCATGTTTTCACCATTGTCAGGTAATGGTAATTCAGTCATTGTGAAATCAAAAATGCTTTCATAAAACTTTCTTGCTCTTGTTAGGTCGTCCGTATAGATTTCGAACCAAACTACTGGATTTTCATTTTTCATATCAATCTTTTTTTAGTAAATAAATATATTTTTCAATCTAGGGATTGTAGAATGCTGGTTTTTAATGTTTTATGCTAATTTACGAAATAATATTTTAATTTAATTCTCAAGTAGTAGCATCATGATAATACCTACAATCGAAGTTGATTCTTTATTTTTTGTTGTCAAACTATGAGAAACTTTTCGTGCACGAGCGAGGCGATTTTATCAGTATGGGGCTCACAATGGTTATTGAAAGAGGCTATTTATTTATTTTTCTTAATTCGGCTATTTCATTTTCTAAATCGGATTTATCTTTTAATTTCCAGTTAGTTTGTATTTTCATATTTTGAGATTTTGATTGCTTTACGGGTGGTAGATCTGGAACTCTTGTTGAGGGAATATTTTTTTCAGGATTTTTGAAACTTCGAGTTAATCCGCAAGTTCTGATTTGAATTAGATTATCTGATTTGCGATTGGCATAAATCAACCACTTTCCACTTTTATCAATTACAGGTCCACACCATTGATTATTGATTCCGCGATAAATTTTTCCGTTTAAAACTCCTTTAAAAGATTCAATAACTTTAATTTCAAAAGTATTTTTTTTAGAATTAATTTTTAAAATTTCTCCGATAAAAATATATTTTGATTCCGTAAATTCTCTATTTTGAATTTCTTTTAGACTATTAGGTATTTTACAATCGCAAGCTAATGATTTACTTGAAATCAAAAAAGTCCAAAATATTATTGTTAAAATTTTCATTCTCGTTTTTTTTAAGCTTACCGCCAACTAGTAAATCTACGCAAGTTTATGCGTTTTTTTCTGAATCCATAAAACTTTAAACTAAAAATAAAGTTGAATAGCACCACAAAACTGCGTGAGGGATAGAGGCGGTATCCTCGTAGTGAAACGAAGAGATATAGCTGAAAGCCCGACAGCAGTAGCGAAAGGGGCTTTATACTCGCAAACAAAATTAAGCCTCTTTTGATACTGGTGGCACGCCCTACTTCGCCAAGCTCAGTATTCTTCAAGCTCAGTACAAAAAAAATGCCTCAAGAACTAAATCCTGAGGCATTGTAATCTATAATTGAAAAATGAATTAAGCCGCTAGAGCGTCTTTGATTCTTTTTAAAGCTTCTTTCAAAATGTCGTCGCTAGTTGCGTATGAGAAACGGATACAGTCTGGGTTACCAAAGGCGTCACCTGTTACAGTGGCTACGTTTGCTTCGGCCAAAAGGTACATCGATAAATCCATTGCATCTTTGATTTCAGTTCCTCTCAATGTTTTTCCAAAGAAAGAAGATACGTCTGGGAAAACGTAAAATGCTCCTTCTGGAACGTTGATTTTGATTCCTGGGATTTCTTGCAACAATCCAACTACCAAATCTCTACGAGAATGGAAAGCGTCTACCATGTGTTTCAAAACCGATGGATCTGCATCTACAGCTGTAATAGTAGCACGTTGTGCAGGAGAGTTTGGTCCAGAGGTAACTTGACCTTGAATTTTGGTACACGCTTTTGCAATAAATTCTGGTCCACCAATGTAACCGATACGGTAACCTGTCATAGCAAACGCTTTGGCAACTCCGTTTACAGTTATCGTTTTGTCAAACATACCTGGGATAGAAGCAATACTGCAAAAAGTTCCAGAAAAGTTAATGTGTTCATATATTTCGTCAGCAACTACGTAGATGTTTGGGTGTTTTGCCAAAACTGCTGCCAAAGCAGTTAATTCTTCACGGCTGTAAACAGATCCTGATGGGTTACATGGGGATGAAAACCACATCATTTTTGTTTTTGGTGTGATAGCTGCTTCTAGTTGTGCTGGTGTGATTTTGAAATCACTTTCGATAGAAGTAGGAACTGCTACCGGTACACCACCTGATAATTTTACGATTTCGAAGTACGAAACCCAGTAAGGTGCAGGTAAGATCACCTCATCACCGTCATTTAACATTACTTGCGCAATGTTGTATAGAGATTGTTTTGCTCCTGTAGAAACTACGATATTGGCTGGTTTGTAATCCAAGTCATTATCTCTTTTGAATTTTCTGCAAATAGCCTCTTTCAATTCACCGTAACCATCTACTGGAGAGTAGGTGCTATAGTTTTCATCAACAGCACGTTTTGCCGCTTCTTTGATGAAGTCTGGTGTATTGAAGTCAGGTTCTCCTAAACTTAAACTGATAATGTCTTTTCCTTGTGCTTTTAATTCGCGAGCCAATGCTGCCATTGCCAATGTTTGCGAAGTAGCCAAATTGTTAATTCTGTCTGAAAGAATATGGTTCATCAAAGTTGATTTAAAAGGCTTTAATTTCGATAAAGAAATCAAGGCGGTTAATGATTTATTTTTGTTTTATTATTGCGTAATTTCGGGTTGTACACCTAGATCTTTCAAATGTTTGACATGTGCGATTACAGCACTAATCATCGTTTTGTATTCAAAATAGGGTAGGTTGCATTCACTTGCAGTTTGTTTTACAAATTCGGCAATTTTTCCGTAATGAATATGACTTATGTGCGGATATAAATGGTGTTCTATTTGGTGGTTTAATCCTCCAGTATAATAGTTTACTAACCAGCTTTTTGGTGCGAAATTGGTGGTGGTGTACAATTGGTGTATCGCCCAAGTATTGCCCATTTCGTTCAATTCATTTGGTGTTGGATTGTCTGTTTCTTCAACAACATGTGCTAATTGGAAAACCATACTCAAAATGATTCCAGCGGTATAGTGCATAATAAAAAATCCAATTAAAACTTTCCACCAACTAAGTAAAAGTATTGGGATTACTAACCAAAAGGAGAAATAAACAATCTTAGAAATAACTAATCCTGTCCATAATTTTTTTGGATTTGCTGGTCCACCATAAGATAATTTTCTTTTTAGATAAGCACCCATTTGTTTAAAATCGGTCGTTAGACACCAGTTGATGGTCAATAATCCGTAGGCAAACAAAGCGTAATATTGTTGAAATCTGTGAAAACTATACCATTTGGCATGTTTAGTAAAACGAATGATTCGTCCAGCTTCTAGGTCCTCATCATGTCCAGGGATATTAGTATAGGTGTGGTGTAATACATTGTGCTGTACTTGCCAGTTGTATACGTTTCCGGCTAAGATGTAAATACTGCCACCCATGATTTTGTTTATCCAAGGTTTGGCCGAGTATGAACCGTGATTTCCATCGTGCATGACATTCATACCAACACCTGCCATTCCTACCCCCATTACAAAGCTTAATAGAAGGTGAATTCCAAAAGGCATTGTTGGTACTAAAAGAATAACAAAATAGGGTGCAAATAGCAACGTAAACATAATCGCTGTTTTGACGTATAATCTCCAGTTTCCTGTTTTTTTAATGTTATTTTCCTTGAAATATTCATTGACACGGGAGTTTAGAACTTTAAAAAATTTTAAAGCATCATGTCTAGGGAAAGTTGGAGGAGTAAGATTCATAAATAGTTTAGGTTCTAATAGTTTGCAAAGGTAATTATTAAAATTTTCAATTTGATAAATTCGGTTAATATTTAAGTTTTAAAAATAGTACTTTTGTTAAAAAATAAGATAATGGACGAGATTTTAAAGTATTTTCCCGATTTAACGGAGGTTCAGAAAGAACAATTTGAAAGGTTGGATTTTTTATACCACGATTGGAACGAAAAAATTAATGTGATTTCACGAAAAGATATTGATTCTCTATATACAAAACATGTGCTACATTCCTTAGGAATAGCTAAGATTATGAAATTTGAACCAGGAACTTACGTTTTGGATGTAGGCACTGGCGGTGGGTTTCCAGGGATTCCGTTGGCTATTTTGTATCCAGAAACTCGTTTTTATTTGATTGATATTATTGCCAAAAAAATAAAAGTGGTACAGGGAGTTGCTGAAGCTTTGGGGTTGAAAAACGTTAAAGCAGAGCAAATGAGAGCAGAAAACGTTAAGGGTGATTTTGATTTTATTGTAAGTCGCGCTGTGACTAATATGCCTGATTTTGTTTCATGGGTAAAAACGAAGATCAAAAAACAACACAAACACGAATTGAAAAACGGTATTCTGTATTTAAAAGGAGGAGATTTGACCGAAGAGTTGGCTGCTTTTCCAAGAGCAACAGAATACAATTTGGCTGAGATATTTGAAGATGGATTTTTCGAAACCAAGAAAGTAGTGCATTTGCCGCTTAAGTTTGTGGTGTGAAAATGGTTAAAGGTTTAGTTGTTTAAGCGTTTATAAATTTAAAATGCTGATAACTGTATTGAGAGGGGGATTCCCTTTTTTTGACCTTCGATAATAATAATAATAATAATAATAAGCCCACAAGATTTTAAAACTGGAATCTTGTGGGCTTATTTTTATTTTGTCTCTAGTACTTCTTAGCTCGTACTTTAAATTATTCTCCCAAAAATGGATATTTATAACTTTCGGGGCTTACAAAAACTTCTTTGATTGTTCTTGCAGACACCCAACGCAATAAATTTAGAGGTGATCCAGCTTTGTCATTTGTTCCAGATGCTCTAGCACCTCCAAACGGCTGTTGTCCAACTACTGCGCCAGTACACTTATCATTGATGTAGAAGTTACCTGCTGCATTTTGAAGTTTATGAGCTGCTTGCTCAATCGCATAGCGGTCTTGACTAAAAACGGCTCCTGTTAGAGCATATTCTGAAGTTTGATCTACAAGAGTCAATGTTTCTTCCCATTTAGCATCTTCGTAGATGTAGATGGTTACTACTGGACCGAACAATTCGGTTTCCATTGTAGCGTATTTTGGATTGGTGGTTACAATTACGGTAGGTTCTATGAAATATCCAACCGATTTGTCATAATTTCCTCCCACGATGATTTCGGCATCGCTGTCTTTTTTTGCTTGATCGATATATTTAGCAAGTTTGTCAAATGAGCCTTCGTGAATAACGGCTGTGATAAAATTACCAAAGTCTTCTGGTGATCCCATTTTAAATGATTTGACATCTGTGATTAATTGTTCTTTAATTGCTGGCCATAAACTTTTTGGTAAATAAACTCTAGAAGCTGCTGAACATTTTTGACCTTGAAATTCAAATCCCCCACGGACAATTCCTGTGGTGAGTTGCTTTACGTTGGCGCTTGGGTGAGCGATGATAAAATCTTTTCCACCTGTTTCTCCAACAATTCGTGGGTAGGTTTTATAATGGTGTATGTTGGTACCAATTTTTGCCCAAATATCCTTAAAAACATGGGTTGAGCCGGTGAAATGTACACCAGCAAAATCACGGCTCGCCAAAACGGTATCGGTAATCATTAAAGCATCTCCGAAAACTACATTGATAACGCCATCAGGAACACCTGCTTCTTTGAAAACTTCGATTATTATTTTTGCTGAGAATACTTGACTGTCGCTAGGTTTCCAAACGACCACATTTCCCATCATGGCAGCACTCGCAGGAAGATTTGCTGCAATAGCAGTAAAATTGAATGGCGTTATGGCATACACAAATCCTTCTAATGGGCGGTATTCCAAGCGATTCCAAGTTGAGGAATCAGAGTTGGGTTGGTCAGCATAAATTTGGGTCATGAATTCGACGTTAAATCGTAGAAAGTCAATCAACTCACAAGACGCATCAATTTCTGCTTGGTGAATGTTTTTGGACTGCCCAATCATGGTAGCGGCATTGATTCGTGCTCTGTAGGGACCAGCGATTAATTCTGCAGCTTTTAAGAAAATAGCGGCACGGTGTTCCCAAGCCATATCTGCCCAAGCCGTGCGAGATTCTAGTGCATTAGCAATAGCTTTTTCAATCTGTGCTTTTTCGGCTAGATGATACGTTCCTAAACAATGTTTATGGTCGTGAGGTGAGGTGATGTTTCTAGTATTTCCTGTTTTGATTTCTTCGCTTCCTATGTATAGAGGGACCTCTATTTTGGAATTCCACATTTTGGAATACGCTTCTTGAACGGCTTTCTTTTCAGGTGAGTTTGGGGCATAACTTTTAACAGGCTCATTTACTGCCTTTGGTGTTTTGAAAAATCCTTTTAGCATGACGTTTATTTTTTCTTAATTTGAATATTTGTGAATGATGTGAATTGTTTTTTTATAACAAAAAAGCAAATGTCACACACAAAAATACGTAGATAAAGGGACAAAAAGAATAGTTTTGGCTAAAGAATAACAGCTAAAAGTGTGTTTTTGATTAATTTAATGCAAAAGGAGCACACAATCTGAAGGTTGGAATGTAAACTTTGAAATTTTTTGCGTTGCTAAAGTTAATCATGTTAAAATGACCAAGCATTGCTCCATATGGGGAAGCTAATAAACAACCAGAATTGTACGTGTGATGTTCACCAGGTTGTAAAACAGGTTTTTTCCCTACAACACCTTCTCCGTCTACCATTTCAAGCTCATTAAGAGAATCAAAAATTTCCCAATGACGAGAGGTAAGTTGTACAGAATCTTTGCTATGGTTTTCAATAGTGATCTCATAACTAAAGGCAAAATGAATCTTGTAGTTTTTGAAGTAGGTGCCTTCAAAACTAGTCAATACTGAAATTTTTATACCTCTTGTGATTTGAGTTACCATAGTAAACAAATAAATAGTTGTGTTGTAGTAAACAAAAGTACAAAAAAGGATGTACTCTACCGCTTTTTAAGGCTAATTTTAATTAATAACATTTACAGAAATGGCGCTTCCTTTGCCAATGACACGTTCATATCTTCCGGTATTATCACGGTAGTAGGCAAGTATTGTGTATTCGTTTTCAGTTTGATAGAAGTTTCCGTCAATTGCATTTTCATTGTCAATTACACCATTGACGTCTGCAACGATATATTTGTAATTGGTAAAACCTTGCTTGATAAGCATGGCTTTTTCAAAAACTCCTTTTTTTACATTGTAGTCCATTTTTGATTCTGCACTTAAGACATAATTATTGAATATTCCACCTATGTAAACATCTTTTTTTGAATAAAAGGACGGGGCTGACAGGCTAAAAAATACCCAAGAATAATCTGCCTCAATTTCATTATTCTCAGCATTAGCATTCAATACAACAAAATTACCATTTACATCTTGGTAAAAAGAATAAGGTGAATTGGCTCTAGCATTGTTCGTATACAAATAGCTGCTGTAAATGTCAGTACTGCTGTCTACTTTTGAGATATAATTGGCTGGGAAACGGATATTTTTGTTTTCAAAATATAAAAATTCGTTACTGGCCCAAAATTGTGTTTCGCTATCGTATTTGTAAACTAGGTTGTTCCCCATTGTGTACTGGGGGACAATGTTTTTGATGGCTTGATTGAAGTTTCCATTTTGAAATAGAGCTATCCTCAAATTTTTTATAGGATTTTGAAAAGTAATCGTATTCGAAGTTATAGAGAAGTCTAGATTGTGTTTGAAAGGTAAGTTTTTGATCGTTCGTGCTCTTTTGACCTGTATAGGGATAATTGCTAAGTCTTCATACATAATAAACCGTCTGCTAAAGACCATTTCTCTACTCTCATTCAGAATTCTCAAAATATAGTTTCCACTCAATTTGATTTGTGTAGTATATTGGTTTGGAATTGGTAATGTAAAATGTGAGTAAATTTGTAAAGTATTAAAAGAGTTTATTACCGTTTGAATACGTTGATTGTCAATACCTCCCAAATATTCTATTTTAGGTATAGGAGAGGGGATCCAATTGTAATCGCAATGCACGATTTCGTAAAAATAGTCAGCATTATTGCCATACAAATCATCAAATTGGAACTGAAAACCAGATCCTAATTCAAATATAGGAATGATGTTATTGCTGTTTTGGACAAATGAAATTGTTTTTATATTAAAGGGGGGTGCAATTTCTTTTTCTTCGTCTTGCGCGAATAAGGATATGCTTACAAATAGTAAAAAGAGAACTTTATGTGTAATTTTCAGATACATAGTGGTGGTTTGTGTGCTAATGTGTAAATATAACGAAATATAGTTTAAATTATTTTATTTTAATTTGAATGTATATAGGTTTAAATTCTACTCCTTTTTTATCGAGAAAAGTAATAAAAATGCAAGTTTCTCCTGAAACTCAGAAGTAAAAGCTATTCCAAGATATAACTTAAATTTGCCTCAATATCAGGGCTTATACTGTTGTCCTCTAAAAGAGAATCAGATAAAAGTTTTTTGGTTTCTTGCAAACGGATAATTTTTTCTTCTACTGTGTTTTTTGATATAAATCGAATGACATTTACTTTGTTTAACTGTCCTATTCGATGCGCACGCCCGATACCTTGTTTCTCTGCAAAAGGATTCCACCAAGGATCAAGAAATAAAACATACGAAGCTTTGGTGATATTCAGTCCAACACCGCCTGCTTTTAATGAAATGAAAAACACTAAAATAGCCTCTTGTTCTTGGAAACGATTTACGGCAATTTCACGATCTTTTGGATCTGTTGCTCCAGTGAGTTCGCAAAATTTGACCTTATTAACGGTACACCAATCTTTATAAAAAGCCAAATTCGAAACAAAAGAACTAAATACAATCGTCTTCTGTTTGGACTGTATCAAAGTCGTCAAATAATCGGTTACAGCATTGTATTTACCAGAATCCAAGTCCGATTTTGCATCGATCATTTTGGGATGATTGCTCAACTGTCGCAAACGCATCAAGGTATTGATGATGTTAATTTTGTCAGCTTTGGTTCCGTCTGTTCGTAGAAGCGCATTACGGGCTTTGGATTTTTCCTCCTCGTATAGTTTCTCTTGTTCTTTCTCCATATCGCAGTAATAGATCTGTTCAGTCAACTCTGGTAAATCATCGAGAACTTGTTCCTTTGTGCGTCTCAAAATAAATGGACCTATTAAAGTTTTTAGTTCCGCCAAAACGGATTCGTCTTGGTTTTTTTCAATCGGAATTTTATAGTTTTGAACAAAAAAAGAATGTGTCCCCAATATATCAGGATTAATAAATTCCATTTGTGACCATAGATCATCCAGTGAATTTTCGATAGGAGTACCGCTTAAAGAAATACGGTTTTGTGCCTGAATTTGGTTTATCGCTTTGAAAATTTTGGAGTTTTTGTTTTTAATGTATTGACTTTCGTCTAAGATTAAAAACCGAAACTGGTATTTTTCTAAAATGGCAATGTCTCGAGAAGCAATGGCATAGCTAGTGAAAACCAAATCATATCGCACCAGTTTTTTGGCAATCAATTTACGATCATTGCCTACGTATTGTATACGTCGCAAATGAGGTGTAAATTTACGAGCTTCGTTGTACCAGTTAAAAATTAATGAAGAGGGTAAAACTACCAAAGCCTTTAAATATTCTTTGGCTTGCGGGATTACATTTCCAAACAAATCCAACTGTTCTGCTTCACGCTGTTGGTTCTCAAGTTGTTCTTGAACTGCAACCAATGTCGTCAAAGTTTGGATTGTTTTTCCCAATCCCATGTCGTCTGCCAAACAGGCACCCATACCATTGTGATAATGCTCCAACAACCACTTTGCACCTTGTGTTTGGTAAGGTCGCAACGTAGCCTTTACCAATGGAGAAATAATGAATTCCTTCCCCGGTTCTGGGGTTGCATCCAATTGTAGTTCTGGAATCGTATTTAGAATCGCAAAATTACTTTTGGGTAGTTGCAAGCAGTCGTTAGTCACTTTGGCAAGTTTTGCCAATGGAGCATATTGCATCATCCATTCTTTTGGAATCAAAAAGCAACTACTGTCAGGCAAGAGATATACTTGGTTTTGCTGCTTTAAATTAGGGATGATATCAGTGAAATTAAAATTGAATTCCCCACAACTTATAGTGATTTTGATATCAAACCAATCATTTTGAATTGAATTTGAAAACTGAATGATAGGCTTGCATGTTTCAATTTTCTTCCCTTCTAAAGTAAACTGATCGAGTTGAAAACCTAGTAATTGTAGTTCTTCTTGGTTTTCTAATACCCATTGAACCGCATCATATCCTGTGCTGCTTTCTAACTTTAGCGAAAGCTTAAAAAATCCATTGTCTGTTTTCTCAAAACCTAAGTTGGTGAGTTTTTGTTCAAAAATTAACTCATCTTCCCAATTGCGTTTGTATTGAAGTACTTTAATTTTTTCTAGATCTTCTAGATCAACTTCAGAGTGAATTTCCTTTGTTTTTGAACCATCAAAATAATAGCCGTTGTAATCAAATCGTAGATTGAGGTAGTAGCAATTTTTAAAGAAATCATGAACGGTTTCCAGCTGACATGATGTGACAGTATGGAATTGTAAAATCTCAAAACCATCAGCCGTAATATCTACTTTTTTAACGATATCCTTAATTACTTTTTGAAAATAATTTGGAACCACTCGTGATGGAATTGCGATAATCTTCTTAGTCAAAAAAGGTTTTATTTTGTTCGCATCAATACCTTTTAATGGGACTAAATGGTTATTTATTACCAACCAAGCAGGTTCGTTTAAAACAATAGCTATTTCTTTATCTGAAGGATGAAAAAGCTGTTTGTTGTCTTGCAATTGTAAACTATATTCTATTCCCTCTTCTGTTTTAAGGAAGTGAATTTTAGTTTCTAAAGGGCTGTTTTGTGTCGAAATATAACTTTTTTGAAAGTCTTTGTCTTTGTTTAAGTTAAAGCTAATCGCAAAATCATTATGGTTTGTTAAAGAAAGAAATTCAGCTAATTTTATGTTCTGATACAATTGAATACCGATGGCTACCTTCGGATCTTTAATTAAGTCTTCAATACTTTTCTTTACTTTTCCAGAATTAAATTTCTTCGCCAATATATCGGTTTGAAGGCTATCGGATATAGCTAATGCTTTTTGAGCATTTTTATCTAAGGAGGCGATTGCAATGTCTAAACTTTTTAAAACATCAGAGGTAGCTTTCTTACCCAAATAGCCAATAGTTTGGTGGGGCGTAATGATATATGCAGTCGGGATATAAAAATTGCTTTTTGCATCCCAACTCAAATCAAAACAAAAAGGATATTTTGAGGTCTTCGTTACCATTTTGATAAAGGTTCTGCGGAGTTAAAGACACCAATTTAAGCAGTTACTAGTGGTGTTTAGTAATTAGGTCGATTAAATTTTTTAGTACTTAGTTAAAAATTTTTCCAATATAGGTTTTAAAATTTAATCACTGTTATTTGAAACAAACAGGAATGATTTCTCCTTTGGCCAAACAGTATTTTTCTACCAATTCTGGTGTGATTTTATTCGTGTAATCTTCTTCAATTACCGTGAATCCTATCGAACGCAATTTGGCAAAATAATCACGCCCGTAGATACGCACATGATCGTATTGTCCAAATATTTTAGCTCGTTCTTTTTGGTCGGTAATGGTGTCGTCTGCAAATGTAATCTCGCGTTTTAAATCTTGGGGAATCTGTAAAATCGCCATTCCACCAGGTTTGAGTACTCGGTACAGTTCCTGCATCGCTTTTGTGTCGTCTGGAATATGTTCCAAAACGTGATTGCACAATATCACATCATACTGATTGTCCTCAAAGGGTAAATCGCAGATATCTGCTTTCACATCTGCCAAAGGTGAAAACAAATCGGTAGTAGTATACTCTAAGTTTTTTTGTTTTCGAAACATTTTGTAAAAAGCCTGCTCCGGAGCAAAATGCAAAACTTTGTGTGGTGCTGTAAAAAAATCGGTCTGATCGTTTAAATACAACCATAACAAACGGTGTCTCTCCAATGATAAAGTACTCGGCGAAAGCACATTGTTTCGTTGCGTCTCATATCCATAAGGCAACATCGACTTGAAACTTTTTCCATCAATAGGATCAGTAAATTTATCACCCTTTAAAGTAAATGCAATTATAGGACGCGCCACATAACTCAAACGAATAAGTAGTGGGCGAGGGATGGTGTTGAGTATAAGTTTGAAAAGTTTTTTCATAAGTTGTTACACACTGATTCGCTAAGAATTCACAGAGACTTACAAAGTATTATTGTTACTTCGTTGAATTTATGAATCGTTTTATGTTGTTTTTAATATTTTTGAGTTAAAATTAATCAATAATTCCAATGGATATTTCCTTAACTTTAAATAGATAAGTATTTGTGCATGATGAACCGAGGTAAAATCTTCAACTATTTTCAATTCAATTACCAATTTATTTTCAATTAGTAAATCGATTCTGTAACCTCGTTCCAATTTGATTTCTTTATAAAGAACTGGAAGAGAAATTTATTTTTCAACTTTAAATCCCGCTTTTTTTAATTTATAAAGTATACAGGATTGATACGCAGATTCTAGTAATCTAGGTCTCAATAGGCGATGAACTCAATTGCTAATCCAATAATTTTACAGGAAAGTACACTCAATTCGACACTTAGTTCAGAAGTATATTTTCCATAATGTTGATTTATAAAATTTGTTTAAAAAGTAATCTGTACTTAAAAAAGTGTAAGTGAATCTCTGCGAAATCCTTATAAAACCAATGGTACTTTTCTAAACTCATCTTCCTCATTACTCACAATTCCCAATGCTTGATATACATAAGCAAAAGTCGAAAGTAATTCTGGTTTTCCATCTACTAATGCAATGTCATGTTCAAAGTGAGCGCTTGGTTTTCCGTCAGCAGTAAGGATTGTCCAACCATCTTTTAATTGTTTTATGTTTCTAGTACCTTGATTAATCATTGGTTCTAGTGCAATTACCATTCCTTCTATAAACATTTTTCCGCGTCCTCTTTTTCCATAATTTGGCATTTCAGGATCTTCGTGCATTTTTTGACCTAAACCATGACCTACAAGTTCACGAACGACTCCGTATCCATGACTTTCAGTATATTTCTGAATTGCATTTCCAACATCTTCTACGCGGTTTCCGGCTTTGAATTCACGAATTCCTACGTACAAAGATTCTTTGGTAATTTGTAATAATTTTTTCGTTTCAGGCGCTACTTCGCCAATCTCAAAGGTATAGGCATGGTCACCGTGGTAACCATTTTTGAAGGCTCCACAATCTACAGAGATGATATCTCCGCTTACCAAAGGGGTGTTATTCGGTATTCCATGTACTACCTGTGCATTTGGACTCATGCAAAGCGAGTTAGGGAAACCGTATAAACCAAGGAAACTTGGTTCTGCTCCAAGATCACGAATGAACTCTTCGGCAAGTTTGTCAAGGTATAATGTAGTTACACCTTCTTTTATTTCAGAGGCAAGCATTCCTAATGTTTTGGAAACAATTAGGGCACTTTCGCGCATCAATTCTATTTCTTCACGTGATTTTACAATAATCATAGTTCTAAATTTTGAGTTGACAAAAGTACAATTTTAATTTATTTAATCAGGGTTTGCCATAATTTTATAAAGTTCGGAATTGGAGATGCAAAACTCATTTCGTAATGCAATGGCTGTCAATTGTGCGGTAATCAAACTACTCTCTCTACTATTAATTAAAAATAGGGAGCTTTCTCCAAAAGTAAAAAGGCGTTCCTCAGACTGTAACATGGTTTTGTAATTTCCTACCAAATCGTTTGCCATGAGATGTTGTTTGTTTAGCGAACGGATAACTTCTTTTTGAGCTTTTATTTTATTCGAAAGTTGTAATCGTTCCAAGTTAAGGCTGTTAGTTATTTCTTGAATTTTGTATTCGGCCAGCTTCAAGCCCCCTCTTTCTTTACGGAGGAAGATAGGATAGGCAAAATTAAGACCTACTTTATAATTTTCAAACTTATAACTATCAATGTATTGCGGTTCGGATAGATAAGAGTAGGAAAGATCTATTTTGGGTAAGAGGAGATTGGCTTTTAGTTTGCGATCAACTTCTAGCATATTAACTTTGGTTTCAAGAGCATTGATTTTTGGGTGATTGTCAATTGTAAAGTCTTGGGCCAACAAATCATTGGTTTTTAAAGTCTCTTGAATCGTATTTTCAATCTCTATTTCCGGAAAAATAGCATCTGTGAGTTCCATTGGAATCGAATTTTCAAGCCAAAGAAAATTTGAAAGCTCCAATTTAGCTTTTAGTAATTTTAATCGGGAATTTTCCAAACTCAATCGACGACTTTTCAAACTTATTCCAGCTTCTATGCTGTCTATCGCCCGCTTATCACCTTGCTTGATCAAAGACTTAATCGCCTTGTATCGTGTCGTAGCATTGGTATTATATTGCGTGTACATTTGAAATTCTTCGAAGTTTTTTTTCCAATTGAAATAGGCGACCGAGGCATCATAAAGCACCACCACGGCTTGTAGTTTACGTTCGGCTTTTCCCAATTGCAATTGCATTTTGGCTTTTCGTAAATCAGCCATTCGTTGGTTGATAAATAATCCTTGGCCAATTGGGACCGAGATCCCTAAAGATGTAAGTCCAGCCGAAGGAACCGTATTAGCAGGATTCAAATAGTAGCCTTCATTTTGTTCAAAACCTGCTTTAATTTCGATTCCATACCAAGTAGGGATTTTAAAACTGCTGTTCAATAAGGAATAATACTCGGTATTTTTAAATTGTTTTTTATCGAAATCTACTGCTATTTTTGGGTCAAAAGCTCCTCTTGCCGACATCAAAGTGGCTTGTGCTTTGTTAATTTCTAGGTTGGCGGTCTTAACCAAAGGATGAAACTTTTTTACATAACCCAAGTACTCATTAAAGCTAAGTTCCATTTCATTTGTAGGGGTTTGGGACTGTACGTTCCAGAATAAGAGTAGTGAAAATAGAAAGATATATTTCATTATTTTTTCTCTTTAGATTTTGTTGATTTAGTGGGTGCTTCATAATAATCAGGAGGAAAACCGTTTAGTGTTCTCCAGATTTCAAACCAAACAGGTACAGTGTTGAGTAGTGCGATGGTTTGAGCACCAGATCCCATACTCAATTGTTTAGGCCAAGGAGCTTCATTAGGATCGGGAGCAACCAATACTCTGAATTTTCCATTGTCGCTTATGAATTTCTCTACAGCTACAATTTCTCCTCCAAAAGTACCATAAGACATGTCTGGCCATCCTGAGAATACAATGGTTGGCCATCCATCAAACCAAATTCTAATCTTGGCTCCTTTCGAGATCAAGGGTAAATCCAATGGGTTAACATAGGTTTCCACAGCAATATCATATTCAGATGGCATGATGGTAGCAATAGGTGTTCCTTCTTTGATTGTTTCCCCAATTCCTGCTTGCAAAGCACGGTTGATGTATCCATTTTGCGCGGCCTTGATGTAATACATACCGTTGCGAATGCTGTAGTTGGCATATTGATTTTTTAATTTGTTTACCTGTGCTTCAGTATCAAATTGATTACTTCTTGCAGTGAATTGGTCACTTTCTGCTTTGGCAACTTTTTCGTTATATTCTGCTTCAATGCGACTAAGTTCAACTTTAGCATTGATGAATTCATTTTTGGTAGTCAAGAATTTGTTTTCTTGCGTGATGATTTTTGCTTCAACTTCTTGTTGTTTTAAGCGTTTTTCTTCGACGTCTGTAACTGCTTTCAAGCCTTCACTGTTTAGTTGTACCGCTCTGTTAAACTGTGTATTTGCGATTTTTAATTGTGTTTTTACAGCAACCAAATCAATAGAATCACTTTTTATTTTAAACTTTGCTTGCTTTAATTTATTTGTGGCTTGTTCTAGTTTTAATCCTTTTTCTGTTTTTATGGAAACAATTTGATTAGCCAAAGCGCCATATTTTGAACTGTAAGAGTCTAGAGCATGACTTTTTGCATCCAATTGATTCTTGGTATTTTTCACCAAATTCGGGTCCATGTAATCTTCTTTTGTTTCCGAAATGAATAAAATAGTATCCCCTTTTTTTACAAAATCACCCTCCTGAATGTACCACTTTTCTATTCGTCCCGAAATTACACTCTGGATGGATTGTGGTCTTTGATTGGGTTTAAGAGTTGTTACAGCTCCTTTTCCGGATATGTTTTGTGTCCAAGGAAGAAATAATGTAATAAATGCAATGATAGAAACAAGTGTGATTATTCGGTTCAGTATTTTGTAATAAGGTCTAGATTTTAAGTTTTTTACTGTTTTGTAACGGTCCAAATGCGCCATGGCATGTCTGTTATTGTTGGATATGTTTAGCATGCTATTGGTTTTTTTGGTCTAAAATAATTTGTCCGTTTTTCATCGTAAGCTGTCTGTTGCACTTCGTCTTCCAATATTCATTTTTTGAAGAAACAATAATTGTCCAATTGTGCTCTTGGCCAGTTATGAAATCAATAATTTCGTTGGCGATCTTTTCATCCATGGTGTCTGTTGGATCTTCATAAAACAAAATCTTTGGTTTACTTATGATACTTCTCGCCAATAATATTTTTTGTGCATTAGAAGAGGATAGTTGTTTTCCTTCTGGGAAAATGGATGTCAATAAGCCTTGTGGCAATGATTTTACAAAATGCTCCAATTGCATACCTTCAATAGCCCACTTTAGATTTTCATTATTAGTTAATTCATCTTTAAAAGTGATGTTTTCTATAACAGTACCTTCAAAAGGAGTTTCTCCATAAATTATACTTTCAATTTGGGAACGGTATTGATTAAGGTTTACTTTTTTAAAGCTATCATCATTAATATATATGGCGCCTTCTGTAGGTTGCATTAGTCCAGAAAGGATACGCATTAATGTCGTTTTACCAGATCCATTTTCTCCATTGATAAAAATACGTTCTCCTTGCTCTATTTTAAGCGAAATGTTATTTAAGACAATGCTTTTTGAGTCTGGAAATTTAAAACTTACTTTTTCAATATCTAATGCTATTGAGGTGTAGCAATTATCATAGTCAACGGGGAATTCTTCTTCTAAATTCATGTCTGTAATTAACCCTATTTTTTCAACTGAAGTTAAAACATCATAGAAAGTTTCAAGTCCCAAAACGATTTTTTCAACCGAGTTAATGACTAATAATATAATGATTTCAGCAGCAACAAATTGCCCAATATTCATTTCTTGTGATAGCACCAAATACCCCCCTATGGATAGCAAACTAGCTGTGATAATGATTTTGAAAAGAATCAGTTGGGTGAACTGTGTTTTGATTACCGAGAAGTGCTTTTCTCTGTTATGTAAATATTCGGTAACTAAAGAGTCATTTTTTCCTAGAGCAAAATCATGATGCATTTGATTTCTAAAACTAAAATTGTTTCGTGCTATTTCTTGCAACCATCCAGCAACTTTGTATTTGTATTTAGATTCTTTCATACTGGTGTTTAATCCTGAGTTATATGAGAATCTGAATATAAAATAGAGTAATAGCATCAACAGCATTCCGAAAATAATAAAATAATTATGGTATAAGGAGAGTAGAATGATTCCGAAAATTATTTGCAAAATTGCAGCTGAAAAGCCTATTAATAACTTAGCTGTTCCTTTTTGAATAGTCAAAGTATCAAAAAATCGATTAGCAAGTTCTGGAGGGTAGTTATTGTAGTATTCTTCAAATTTTATTTTGGGTAATCTAACCGCAAATTCGAAGGAGGAGCGAATAAATATTTTTTGCTGTAAACTTTCCATGATTCGTAGCTGCATTAGTGACAGGACTCCCACTAGTGCGACTCCAAATACCACCATAATAATCAAGACAATCCACGAAGCACTCGCTCTCCCAGATTGAATAAAGTTAGTAATTGCTTGTATTCCTAGAGGTAAAGATAGACTTATTACTCCAGAAAGAATTCCGTAAAAAAACAATTGATAGACATCTTTTTTATCTAATTCGAGTAAATTATAGAATCTTTTTAATGGTTTCATATGTTATTTTTTTCTTAGAGTTAGGTCGATTAGATTGAGGTAGAAATCAGTAGGTGAAATTAGTTCATTACAATTGGTGATGGATTTTAGGTGGTCTTCTAAGAAGTATTGATGCAGTGCTCCTTCAATAATAGAGGATGCTAAACTTTTTGGAAAAGGATAATCAGGTTTTATTTCAATAATCAAGGATACGATACGGTTGATAACACTTTTATATATGAAAAAAAAGCCTTCTTTGTTTTCATCATCTATTTCTTTGGTGTGAAGTGTTTTGGTGAATTCGGTTATAATGATTTTATTTAAAACGGCTTCATTAATATGCGGAATAGATAAGTCTTCTTCTGATCTTTGGGTTACTACGGTAATTGCACGTTTCAAACGTTCCATAGGATCGTCAATATTCATCATTTTAAATACCATTTGGTATTCAATCCAACTCCAATACCAAGAGCATAAGTACACTAATAATTTATGTTTATTTTCGAAATAACGATAGATAGAGCTTTCATTCGATCCGATTCGATCTCCCAATTTTTTAAAAGTAAAAGAGTCGAAGCCGATTTTGTCAATCAAAAATATACTTTCTTGAAGAATTTTTTTACCCAAAGTAGAAGTTTCTGGGTCTTTGACATATATCTTTTCGTTAACCTTAATTTTTATATTTGATAACATTGATTGCATAATCGATTGTATTTTGCACAAATATAATAGTAATGCTATTAATAAAAAAAGTAATTAGGTTATTATTTAAATAAAAAAAGCTACCCGATTAAGGTAGCTTTACGTATAAATTTAATTGTTAGGAGACTATAAAAGGGAGTGTTGCGTCATTACAGCTGGTTTTGCAACGCCCATCAAATCAAGAATAGTTGGTGCAATATCACCAAGAACTCCATCGTTTATTTTTTTGATCTCTTTATCAATTACGATAAAAGGAACTGGGTTTGTTGTGTGTGCTGTATTTGGGCTTCCGTCAGGATTGATCATAGTTTCGCAATTTCCGTGATCAGCAATAACGAGAACAGTGTAGTCGTTTGCAATAGCAGCAGTGATAACACGTTCTACACATTTGTCAACTGCTTCACATGCCTGGATAGCTGCTGCCATAATTCCGGTATGACCCACCATATCCCCATTGGCAAAATTCAAACATACAAAATCAACATCTCCTTTTTCAATTTCGGGAACTAGAGCATCTGTCAATTCGTTGGCACTCATTTCTGGTTGCAAATCATAAGTCGCTACTTTTGGTGAGTTTTTCAAAATTCTGCTTTCACCAATAAACGGCTCCTCGCGACCTCCTGAAAAGAAAAATGTTACATGAGGGTACTTTTCTGTTTCAGCGATACGAATTTGTTTCTTACCTGCTTTTTCCAGAACTTCACCTAGAGTTTCAGTAATGTTGTCTTTATTGTAAACAACTTTTACATTAGTATATGTTTCGTCATAATTAGTCAGAGTAACATAGTACAAGTTCAACTTGTGCATGTTTTGTTCGTGAAAATCTTGTTGAGAAAGTGCCTCTGTTAGTTCGCGTCCTCTGTCTGTTCTAAAATTGAAGAAAATAACAACATCATCTTCCTCAATTTTTGCTAATGGTTCATTATTAGCGTCAACTATTACAACCGGAGCTATAAACTCATCTGTAATGTCATTTTGATAGCTAACTTCTACTGCTGTTACTGGGTTCGCAGCTTTTGCGCCAAAACCGTTCACCACCAAGTCGTATGCTAATTTTACTCTTTCCCAACGTTTATCTCTGTCCATTGCATAATATCTACCTATAATAGTGGCGATTTTCGCTGTAGTAGGAGCAATGTAGTTTTGTAAATCCTGAATGTATTTTATACCCGATTTAGGATCTACATCACGTCCATCTGTAAAGGCATGTATGAAGACTTTTTCTAAACCATAATCTTGAGTTGCATCAAGTAGTCCACGCAGGTGCGACGTATGAGAGTGAACACCACCATCAGATACCAGTCCTAAAAAGTGTACTTTTTTATTGTTGTCTTTAGCGTATTGAAAAGCATCTTTCAATACTTGTTCTTTTGCTAATGTTTTGTTGGCTACGGCTAAGTTGATTTTAGCTAAATCTTGGTAAACAATTCTTCCTGCTCCCAAGTTCATATGACCTACTTCGCTATTTCCCATTTGTCCCTCAGGCAGACCTACATGTAAACCATCGGTTCTAAGTTGGGCACTTGGGTAGTTTTTGTAAAGGCTATTGATGTAAGGTACATTGGCATTATCAATTGCAGAAACTTTTGGGTCAGGAGATTTCCCCCAACCGTCTAATATCATTAAGATTACTTTTTTGTTCATTTTGTCAAGTTTTCTACAAATATAAAACTTTTATAAACTTAGTAAGGGGAGTTTTGTTATTATTTATAGAGTGCATTTTGGAATATTGGTTACAAAAGTTTGTCTTTTTGTGCTTATTTCAATATGAAATATTTCTTTTCGGGTTCTGTTTACAATTTCAAAGGAATCCGTATCTTTAAGTGCAAGAGATATTCCAAACAAAGATAAGTTGTTTTTTTACACTTAATTTTATTTAACCAAAGTGTTGTAGTCTATAAAGTAACGAAGTCTGATTGAGAAGATATTGGTCAGGTTTCCATCAAATACATTATTGAAATTTTTGCTCAATCTTTTTTCTACTTCGATTCCGTTAGCGCTTACTTGAGAATAGTTTCTGTACAATATAGATATTTCACTTCCAGGAGCAAACCACCAAGAATAGGCAAGGTCAAAATTCCATGAGTTAAAGTTTCTGTTTTTATTATCGGTAAAGGTATTATTGTCAATTAATCTCCCTTCGGGTTGTAGCGTTTGAAATTGAAGCACATCAGAATAAGACCAGTAGTAGCGTGCCGTTAAATTGAAGGACATTTTGTTTGTAATAGCATACTTTCCAAAAAAGTCATTTTGTAAAATCTCTCGTGTTCTTTTTCCAAAGATAATATTGTCATTATTATCGAAAGCAGCAAAACCTTTATCGTTGCTTTTATAGAAGTATTCAGAGGTAAAAGAAAGTGATAGTTTGGGGTTTGCAATATATTTTGTACTAAAATAAAGGCCGTACGTATTTCTGTTTTTTTCTGAATAAGCAGTTATGGATGGTTCGATGGTAATAGATAGAGGTCGGTTTGGATTTGAAACAAAACTTAATACAGAATTGATGTATTTAGGAATGTAAACATATTCTCCAGCTACTCTTGGTTCATAAAAATCAAAAGTCTCGACGGGAGAGAACTGAAAGACGGTTTCAAAAACATCGTTTTTTAATGTTGATACTTTAAATTCTGATCGAACTAATACTTCTTGTAATTTGTTGGTAGCATTTTGAATGTCTATACTTACACTTTGTCGCGCGCGCAAAGAGTTAAAAATCTTTGTAGGGTTAACGATGCGATAACTTCCTCCAATGTATCCATTGCGATAGTTAGTGTAAAAAAGTTGAGAAAGATCATTGGTGTCGTAATCTTTGGATAAATATTTGGCTGAAACATCATATCGAAGCTTTCCCGCAGTTTTTGAGAAACCTAGTGCTGTTTTATATCCATCATAGTTTTCAAAATCTTTGACTGTGCTAAACTTATAGTCCCCGTATATGTTGTATGAATTTGATTTTGTGCTTAAATCAAAGAGTAAGCCAGTTACATTGGCATCTCTAAAATTACCATTGCGTATTGTGTTGGTATTAATAAAGGATATAGAAGAATTTTGTCTAAATCGTTGGTCAATTGATATCACATTATAATTGGTCAAAGGCTGAACGGTTTCTTCTCTATAGGTATCTGTTGTAGTATTATGGATGGTTGCATCTGTTTTTTGGGTTACAGCATTTAGAATTCCTATTCCTAGTCCGTTTTTTGTTCTGCCAGAAACTTTTACTGCATTGATGAGGTTTACCGTTGTTGGATAGTTAGTGATTTCTTCATTAGCACCAATTTTATCTTGTAAAGTGTAGTAATCGACAATTGGACTTCCACCAATTCTGCGAGAATAAAATAAGTTTCCATTGGTAAATAAGTTGGTTCCCTCGGTAAAAAAGGGTCTATTTTCAGTAAGTGTTTGTTCAAAAGGGGTGACGTTTAAAATGGCATTGTCAAATTTGGTTTGACCAAAGTCAGGCACTAAAATAGCATCAAGCGTAAAAGCTTCATTAATTCCATATTTTATGTCCAGTCCAGCTTTAAATGTTCTGTCAGCTGCGGTTCTGTCTTTTTGATAATAGGCCGAAGTATACGGTATGAAAAAAAGTCGAGTAGGAGGTGTGATGTTGTTAATTCCTTCGAGTAATCCATTTTGTGTGATGGGGTTTTCGATTTTGGTATCAATATAATTCCAAGTATATTTTTGAAATTTGCGCTTGATCTCACGCATGAAGTTAAGCCCCCAGGTTTGGTTCTTACTTTTAGAAAACCGTAAGGCGGCATAAGGGATTTTCATTTCTACAGTCCATCCAAAATCAGTTATTTTTACTTTACTGTACCAAATGGCGTCCCAAGTAAAATCCTCTTCGTCCTTAGTTGCAATGCAATCCATTTGCACGCCGGCCGCACTCACATAAAAGCGGTAGTCTTGTTGGCCATCATTGAATCCATTGATATAAACCGAAAAATGATCGGATGCGCCAAAAACATCTCTAGTAGTCATTTCTTTTAAAATTTTATTCGGTTGGTCATCATATAAAGTTGCAGTTACATAAATAGCAATATTATCATGATCTACTTTTACTTCAGTTCTTTTTTCTTTTGGAATTGGCTTGCCATTATCAGGCTCATACATTATAAAGTCTGTGGCAATATATGTATTAGTGTTTCGTTCTAAAGAAGTAGTATCACTATCAATTAATATTTTGTCACCTTTTTTTTGAGAAAATAATTTCTTTTTTTGACTATAGGCTCCATGAGTTGTTACTAAATATATTAAGAATAGAAGGATGTTATATTTAGTCATGAAGGTAGGTTGAGGTTGAGGCAAAAATAACATTTTTTTAACAATTTACAATGGTGGAAAAAAGTTTTTGTAGTACTTGCTTTGCTAATGATGTGAAGTTGTGGTAATTATGTTAATTAAGTTTGTTTAATTAGAAAGTAATTCTATATTTGTGGCCCCGTTTATAATTTGTAATTTAATCTAAATCAATGCGTTATAAAATCTTAGCTAGTTCGTTTTTTGTAATTTGTCTTTCTCTTTTTTTAAATTTCTCCTATACCGATGCCAAGGAGCTCAAAGGGTCGGCAAGGGTTAATTTGAAAGATGTAGCTGTGGTTGTACCTCAAACAACTGAGGAAAGGGTATATGAAAATCTACATTCAAATGATTTTGCATTACCTGATTTTAAAATTTTCAATCAAGCCTTAAAAGGGTTTTATTTACTAAAAGAAAAGGGATTAATTAAAAGGAACATTTTAACCTTAATAGATTTTAGTCTTTCGTCAAACAAAGAACGCCTTTGGGTGATTGATTTGGATACCAATACAATAATGTTTAATTCTTTGGTGGCTCATGGTCGTAATTCTGGTGACGAATATGCTGCAGATTTTTCAAATAGACCAGAATCTTTTAAAAGTAGCTTAGGTTTCTATGCTACAGCAGAGATTTATACAGGTAAGCACGGAATGTCTTTGCGTTTGGATGGGTTAGAAAAAGGATTAAATGATAATGCTAGAGAGCGAGCTGTTGTTATTCATGGAGCAGATTATGTTTCGAATTCATTTATAAAAAATAACAAACGTTTGGGTAGAAGCTTGGGTTGTCCAGCTATTCCTGTAGAATTGACTAATAAAATCATACAAACCATCAAGGATAAATCATGTCTATTTATCTATCATTCTTCAAATAGTGATGAAATTATGTCTCACTTGATGTCGTAACCAGACTTTTTTAAGGAAGCGAAGTTGGTTAAACCTTTGTTTTTTTGTTTTTGATTCCCTTACTAGAAAAAAAAGTGGACCGCTAACGATTTAGTTTTAAAAAGGTTATAATAAATCGTTGTTTTTTTTGAAAAATACATTCAAAATAATTTGTTTGAAACTGTTTTTATTCTTTATATTTGCACCACCAATGCGAAAGTAGCTCAGTTGGTAGAGCTCCAGCCTTCCAAGCTGGTTGTCGCGAGTTCGAGCCTCGTCTTTCGCTCTAAAGCAAATGTATTAATTGCTTGTAAAATATTTTTAATGCGAAAGTAGCTCAGTTGGTAGAGCTCCAGCCTTCCAAGCTGGTTGTCGCGAGTTCGAGCCTCGTCTTTCGCTCTTCAAGAAACCGAAACAGAAATGTTTCGGTTTTTTTAGTTTAAGGCTGTTAGATTGCTGCCGCTTTCTAGTTCTACTGGTTTTTCTCCTTTTCTGAATAATCGAGCAGATAATTGTCCTCGTAAAGTTATTTTATTATTACGAACTTCCAGCCAGCTTCCTTCTCTTAATCCCAAAACAGGAATCGTATTAAAAGCGTGAAATTCATTAATTCTAGTTTCTCTAGTTTCTCCCATGTGTTTTGATTTTTGGTCAACATCCAAGTAATGAGGATTAACATTGAAAGGGATTAATCCTAAGGTTTGAAAACTAGGTGGGTAGATAATGGGCATATCGTTGGTCGTCTGCATACTTAGTCCACAAATGTTACTGCCGGCACTGGTGCCTAGATATGGTGTTCCTTTTTTTACTACTTCGGCTATTTTGGTCATGATGGTGTGTGCGTATAGTTTTGTGACTAGTAAGAAAGTGTTTCCTCCACCAGTAAAGATTCCTTCAGCTGCTTCGATGGCTTCTGTTGGGTTTTCAAATTCATGAATCCCTTTTACTTCGATATTGATATTTTTAAAAGTTTCTGCTACTATTTGGGTATAGTCTTCGTATGATATTCCGCCTGGTTGAGCGTAAGGAATAAATAAAATAGTTTTGCAATCTTTAAAGTGAATTTTCAATTCAGGTAACAGGTATTCTAGATGTTTTTCGCCATGTATGGTAGAAGTACTAGCGATAAGGATATTTTTCATGCTATTTTTTTTAGTTAAAGGTATGGAAAACGTATTATTATTTGGAGTCATTTATATTAAAAATAGTTAAATTGGTAGTTGTGGTTGTTTGTAGTCAGCCTTGTCGATTTAGGGTATATTTATTAAGGATATCGCTGATAGATCTAAGGTTTGAAGTTTTGTTACAGTGAATTATTTGATTTTATGATATTTGAGACTTTTCCGGAGATTATTATTAACATATTTTTACCAATCTCTTGGGATTTGTTGTGAAGTCTAATAGATACTTTTACCCGATACCACATAGTTATGAAGTTATTTTACTGTTTTTTTTTGTTAGTTACATCATTAGCCTTCGGGCAGCAGTCACCGAATGCTTTGGTAAGTGGTAGAGTAAGTAGTAGTATGTCTGATTTGGAGGGGGTTTATGTTATTAATCTCAAGACAGAAAAAATGGTTCAAACAGACAAGAAGGGAGATTTTACCATTGCTGCAGTAAAAGGTGATAGTCTTATTTTTTCGATGTTTCAATATACTAGACTGACATTGGCGTTGACAGATGAAAATCTTAGAAATGGAAAGTTGGAGGTGAACTTGTTTCCATTAATGAATTACCTTGATGAGGTAATTATTGGGAAGTATAGTCATATTAACGCTGTAAATTTGGGGATAATTCCTGCGGGTCAGCGTTCTTATACAGCTGCAGAAAGGAAGTTGATGGCTGCAGGTGATTTTAGTGGTTCTGGTGGAGCTTCGGTAGGTTTAGATCCTTTGTTAAATTTGTTTTCTGGGCGTACAACAATGCTTAAAAAAGAATTAGCTGTTGAGAAGAAAGAAAAGTTTATGTTGCAATTGGAGTATATGTTTGATGAAGCTCATTATGTGACCAAGTTGAAGATTCCTTTAATTTACATTAGGGGTTTTATGTATTATGCAGTTGAGAATCCAAAATTTACTAGAGTGTTAGAAACTAAGAATAAAGTAAGTATTGAATTTTTGTTAGGACAATTGGCTGAAATGTATAAAGAGACTATAACAGTAGAAAGTAAATAAGATAGTTCTTGTGTTTATGGTGTTTAAACACGTAACTTTATAAACCTAAATAAAGTTTATTAGTAATAAATTAGGTGTATAAAAAAAAATAAAAATGAAAATAAAATTAAAAATCGGAATTCTATTTATTACTGTTTTATGTTGTCAGTCTATTTTTGCTCAAGCAGAAACAGATAAAATGGTAAAGGGGCAGGTACGTAACCAACTAGTGTCTGTAGAGGATGTGATTGTTTTTAATACCAAGCATCATGCCGGTACAAGGGTAAATGCTTATGGTTCGTTTGAAATCTTAGCCTCAGTGAATGATACCTTGGTTTTTTCGAGTTTGGTTTTCAAATCGAAGAGAATGATCTTGACAGAGAAAGATTTTATTACACCAAAAATTATTGTACCACTTGATATTTTTACCAACGAATTGGCTGAGGTAGTTATTTTGGCTCAAAAACAAGTAAATCCAGTTACTGGAAGTACACAAAGAATAGTTGATGCAAAGTACTTTGACGATGCGCTTTCTTCTCCCAAAAACACGGCTATGCCATCTGATCAAACTATTGATAAAGGAATGGATTTTGTAAGGATCTACAAAGGGATTTTGAAAACAATGCGAAATGATAATCCAGGTAAACAAGATTTTTACAAAGACACTACGTTTGCAGATTACGTCATCAGTCATGTAAATTATAGTTTTCTAGCCAATACCTTAGTTTTACATGATGATCAAATTAAGTTGTTTTTGGTGTATTGCGAAAATGATTCTAAATCAAGAAGTTTAATGAATCCTGCTTTGGAATTCCAATTGCTTGACTTTTTGACTTTAAAAAATAAAGAGTTTAAAAAGATTAGTGCTGGCGGAAAATGAGAAAAACTACTTTAGGTCTTTTAACTGTTTTATTTGTGCTTGTTTTGACTGGGTTTAGTATACATAAATTCTATATGGGTATTTATCAAATCAACTATGCGTCAGAGAAAAAGATGTTACAAATTACCACTAGGGTTTTTGTAGACGATTTGAATAAGGCTTTAGAAAAAAAATATAAAAAAACCACACACTTAGGTACAACCAAAGAAACAACAGAAGATGTTGTTATGATGCAGAAATACTTGTCCGAGAAGTTTCGTATTAAGGTTAATGGTGTCTTTAAGGATATTAATTATTTGAGTAAAGAAATGGAGAGTGATGTCTTAATTTGCTACTTTAATAGTAAAGATATTAACAGGCTTAAAAGTATTGAAGTATACAATGCTGTTTTGACTGATTGGGACCCGGAACAGCAAAACATTACACATTATACGGGCTTTGGTCCTAAACAAAGCTTTCTTTTTACAGAATCCGTAACAAATCATGTGTTAAAGTTCTAAATGACTGCGAGTGTTTTGTGAAAAAATCTTATTTTCACACACTTAAATAATTAGAATGCTTACTATGAAGAAAATTACACTCTTACTTCTTTTTCCTGTGCTATTATGTGCACAAGAAAAAGGAAAAACAGTTAGTCCCAAACAAGAAGGAAGATACGATACCAATAAATTTAGTCAGATGTACGATTTGTTGGCAACGCCCAATATGTTTCGTACAGCTTCTGGCGCACCCGGTCCAGCATATTACCAACAAAAAGCAGATTATAAAATAGACGTGGAGTTGGATGATAAGATGGCGAGATTAATGGGGTCGGAAACCATTACTTATACCAATAATTCTCCAGATACTTTGGAGTATTTATGGGTGCAACTGGATCAAAATCATGATGCCAAAGATTCTGAATCTCCACTGGCAGAAAGTAAAGAGATAGATCAAACTTTTCCAGCAAGCAATTTTACCAATACCTTTTTAAAACAAGATTTGGAGCGAGGTTTTGTAATTGAATATGTAAAAGATATAAAAGGAGCTCCTTTATCTTACACTATCAATCACACAATGATGCGTATTAATTTGTCAACACCACTAAAAGCAGGAAAAAGTATTTCTTTTTCTATCAAATGGTGGTATAATATTAATAATTATCAGTTAGAAGGTGGTCGTTCTGGTTATGAATTATTCGAAAAAGAAGGGAATAGGTTGTATGTAATAGCGCAATTTTATCCAAGGATGGCAGTGTACAATGATGTTGAAGGATGGCAGAATATGCAGTTTTGGGGAAATGGAGAGTTTGCTTTGCCTTTTGGAGATTTCGATGTAAACATTACTGTACCTGCAGATCACGTGATGGAGGCAACCGGAGAATTAACCAATAGAAAAGACGTGTTTACTGCTGTTCAAGTAAAAAGATATGAGCTGGCTCAAAAGTCGTTTGATAAACCAGTTGTGATTGTAACTCAAGCGGAGGCCGAAGCTGCTGAAAAAGGTTTTGCAACTAATAAAAAAACGTGGAAATTTAGTGCCAAAAACGTGAGGGATTTTGGTATTGCCACTTCCCGAAAGTTTATTTATGATGCTATGGCAGTGCAATTGGAAGATAGAGTAGTGATGGCTGCTTCTGTATATCCAAAAGAGGCCAATCCATTATGGGGAGAAACCTCTACAATTACCGTTGCGCATACGCTAAAAAGTTATTCGGCTCATACCTTTGATTATCCTTATCCAAAAGCAGTTTCTGTATCGGCAGCAGATCAAGGTATGGAGTATCCAATGATTTGTTGGAATTTTGGACGCCCAGACGAAAATGGAGAGACGAGCGAGCAAATTAAAAATGGAATGATGGGTGTTGTGATTCACGAAGTAGGTCATAACTTTTTTCCTATGATTGTTAACTCAGATGAACGTCAATGGACTTGGATGGACGAAGGTTTAAATTCATTTATGGAGTTCATGGCAGAGCAGGAGTTAGGGACTAATTTTCCTTCTAGAAGAGGCCCTGCCAAAAATATCGTTCCTTATATGAGTGGGGATCAAAAGTTTTTGGAGCCCATTATGTCTAATTCAGAATCAATTATTCAGTTTGGAAATAATGCTTATGGAAAACCTGCAACAGGGCTTAATATCCTAAGAGAAACTATTATGGGAAGAGAGCTATTTGATTATGCTTTCAAAGTATATGCAAATCGTTGGAAGTTTAAGCATCCTACGCCAGAGGATTTCTTTAGGACAATGGAAGATGCTTCAGCTGTAGATTTGGATTGGTTTTTTAGGGGGTGGTTTTATTCTACCGACTTTGTGGATATTGGAATAGGTAATGTAAAACAGTATTACGTTACAGAAACTCCTACCGAAGCATTAAAAAATGCAAAAGTTAGAAAAGGACGTTTTGGTTTGGATCCAGGGCCATTTGTCTATTTAGTAGAAGGAGATAATGCTGAGTTGGCTTCAAAAGATAAAAAAGCATTAAAGATTGAAGAAGTAAAATTGCTTTCAGATTATGTAAATACTCTAACTGCCGAAGAGAAAGGAATTTTGAAATCACCTAAATATTTTTATGAAGTAGAATTTAATAAGCCAGGCGGTATGATTATGCCGATTCTTGTAACGATTACCTACGAAGATGATTCTGTTGATAATTTTAAATATCCAGCGCAAATTTGGAGAAAAAATAATCAAATGGCGAAGAAGGTGTATGCTACAGAAAAAGCAATCAAGAAAATTCAGATTGATCAGAATTTAGAAACAGCAGATATTGATGTAACCAATAATACGTGGCCAAAAGAAGTTGTGAAATCAAAGTTTGATTAATGAAATTTGGTGTGAAAATAAAAAAAGACTCCCAACGGAGTCTTTTTTTTATGATTTAATTAAAACGCAAGGCTACAAAATGTAATATCTTTGCAGTACTAAAAAAAAATAAAGATATGTTTGGTATAGGCGGAGGAGAATTAGTTTTTATTATGTTTATTGTATTAATGCTTTTTGGCGCTGATAAAGTTCCAGAAATAGCACGTACTTTGGGTAAAACCATAGCACAAGTTAAAAACGCGACTAACGATATCAAAAGTGAAATTCACAAAGGGATCGAAGATAACGGTCTCGATGCAAAATCATTGACAGATATGAGCGGAAGTATTAATACTAAAATCAACAAAGCAACCGAAGACCTTTTTGGGGATACGGTATCCCAAGCTAATAAATTGAAAGAAGATATTGAAGAGATATCGGGACCAGTAAAACGTAATATGTAATGATTGAAAAAGTACTAGTCTTAGATACTCAATTGTTGGTGTATCTTAACGGCCTAGGTTCAACAACCTACGATGGAATGTGGTTGTTTATTACCAGTCAAACCAATTGGACGCCTATTTTTTTGGTATTCTTATATCTTATTTATAAAAAAATAGGAGTCAAACAAACGCTATTTGTTTTGTTGTTTGTGGCGATTTTAATTGCAATTACAGACCAAGTCACTAACCTGTTTAAATATAGCTTCGAGCGATTACGTCCTTGTAGTAATCCTGAAATTAATACAATCATTAGAGTAGTAAAATCGAGTGCTACTTTTAGTTTTTTCTCTGGTCACGCTGCAAATAGTATGGCTACAGCCTTATTTATATATAAAGTTTTAAAATCCTTCTATAAATATGCTGCTTGGATATTTCTTTGGCCTTTAATCTTTGCTTACAGTCGTATTTATCTAGGTTTACATTATCCAGGAGATATCTTGTGTGGGTATGCTTTCGGTCTGTGCTCAGGTTTTTTGGTATTTACTATCTACAAAATAGCGCAAAAAAAATATTTCCCTATCGATAATAGTTAGGAACTATTTCCATTTCGATCTGGGCTAGTGTTTTTGGAGTCCAAACAAACAAATTATACTACTCTAGAGACAGTTAATCCGTCACGAATAGGTAGTAATACGGTTTCAATCCTTGGATCATCTCGTAATAATTTGTTGTATTCGATTAATATTTGTGTGCTGATGTCGTTTTTGTGTACTTCTTGAACCACTTTTCCACTCCATAATACATTGTCTGATAGTATGATGCCGCCTTGGTTCATCTTTGGAACAATCATTTCAAAATAGTTGATGTAGTTTTCTTTATCAGCATCTATAAAAACCAAATCAAATTTCACGTCCAAATCGGGGATGATAGTCGTTGCTTCGCCAAGGTGTTGTGTTATTTGTGTTCCCCAAGGTGATAAGTCAAAATGTTTACGTTGAAAGTCAACCAATTCTTCTTTAATGTCAATAGTGTGTAAAGAACCAGTAGTTTGCATTCCTTCGCACAAACACAAAGCCGAATAACCTGTATAGGTTCCAATCTCTAAAATATTTAACGGGCGAATCAATTTTGACAACATACTCAAAACCCGACCTTGAAAATGTCCACTTAGCATTCTTGGTAATAATATTTTTTGATACGTTTCTTTGTTTAAAGCTGCTAATAGTGCAGGTTCTTTTTCAGAATGGTGTTCGATGTAATCTTCTAAATCTTGTGAAAGGAAATGCATTTGTTATGTTTTTGTATGTTGGTAAAGTTATTAAAATTTTTTATGGATATCGTAGGGATTTTTGAATATAAGATAACTTCTATTCTAATTATGGTTACTAATGTTTTTAAAGTTTTTGTAGTTCTATTTTGTTTTTTTAGCGATTAAGTGTTTATAATCAACGATAAAAAGCAAAAAAGTAAGGATTTTGTTATTTGTTTTATCTTATTTTTTTACTGTTTATTTGTTTTTATGTAATTTTTTGGTAATTATTGCATGAAATGTAAAATGTTTTCAATGTATTTATTAAATATTCGTAAAACGTTAAAAAGTTATAAATAGTTCTTAAAAAAAACTTAATTTTGATGTTAGCATATACTGCCCCAAATACAAAAGCTAGTAAATATGAAAGAAAATTACACAAAAATTGCTGTTTCGAGCCTAAAATTATCTCAATTCAAATTTATTTTATTAACAATGTTCCTGTTGTTGTTTTCAACAATGGCAAATGCGCAATTTGGCGTTGGTGGGGCAAATTCAGATAATGGAGATCTAAGGTTAAATTATGAAGCAGGTAAACAAAATGATGTTTTAGCACTAAGCTCAACTGGTACTACAAATACGGTTACTATTACATCAATTAAACCAGCTCCTCAACAGTTGCATTCGATGAAAGTCAAAATGCAGTTGCCGCCAGGTGTTTTGTATACGGCAGGAACAGTTATTATAACTGATAATAATAATGCTACAACACCGATTACAGGAACTTTTGTGTTGCAAGAAGCAGACATAAGTGACTTAAATGCTCCTGTGTTTTCTATTTACAATAATGGTAATGAAACCGACTTGTGGGCAGGTGGTGATTTTGTTACCTTTTCTTATGAACGAACTGCAAATTGTGATGCAGTAACTTTCAAAGAAAATAAAAATAGTTTTAAAGACAATGCTACGATTACATATGTCAAAACAAAGTTTGCCGGTGTACAAACTGCTGTAGATGTTAATCCTCTAATAGGGAACTATCAGCTTTTAGCAGCTTCACTGTCTATTCAGTCCATTCCTTCAGTTGATGGTATTGTAGGTGGTAATCATACAAGGACAGTTACTGATGTTAATGGTGGTAATGCAGGAGTGGCTCAAGTAACTCATACAGTTATTGTAGGTTCTAGTATTACAAATCATACTCTTTCTTATACAACCAATGGAGGAACCACCGCAGTAACCACGGTTATGACACCGAATAGTTCAACTACTGATGCTAGTGGGGTGACTACTAAAACTTATATTATCAATCTATCAGATGCTTTATATACTGGTGGTGCTACCGGTGCAGGTGGAATTGGAGAGAACGGTGATGGAGATTTTGGGGCAGGTGAGTCTTTGGTTTTTACCGAGGATTTTTCTGTTGCTGATTGTGACGATGTTGCTATTACACATAAAGTAGAGTGGACATGTCAATCCTCTAAAATTGCTCAGGGTGGTGTGCTGTTTGGTGCAAATGCGCCACAGTTGGTTCTTGCAGTTGAACAAAATCAAAATAACATTACGGGTTTAAATCATAAAAAAATTAGGATTACAAATACTGGGTCGGGTCCAGCAGCTTTTGGGAAAGATATTTTGATTAATGTAGGACTAGGGGTTAATGGTGCTCTTGCTACTACAACCTATGGAAATAATCCACACTGGGGTCCAACTAAATATAATGTAAGGTCATACAGTAATTTTACATTAGGAGATGGTACCACACAAGTGGCATTTACACCTGATGAATGGGAATCAGACCGTAATACATTTCAAGGTACTAATACCTTTATTTTGCCACCTGATAAATATACTTCAGATATTGATGGTGCAGGTGGTCTAACCGATTCAGATTTGGATGGCTTTTTTGATGACCTTCCTGCAGGTGCTTCGGTTGTAATAGAATTTGACTATGTCAATGACCCAAGGACAAATTGTGGTATTGGTAGATTTGATTATATGCAATGGGAGCATATGTATGTTGATGTACTTACAAAAGATCAATGTGCAATAGCTAGACCTACTGTAGGGAAAGATTTAGGGTACTTAAACTTTATTAGAGATTATACTGTTCCTACTATTACAGAGCAAGATACAGATATAGTGGAATTGGTTCCTTTTGAAGTTGCTATACGACCTTATGTATACTCAATTTTTCAGCACAATGATCATGCAATGTTAAATAACAATGCAGATAGCCAGTTCACAGTCTCTATCACAGTGCCTCGAGGTGTTGACTTGATTACTACTCCAGGTTTTTCTCAAGTGGATGGATCTTATACTGTAGGAGCTGTTGGTGCAGGTACAAATGTAATTACGTATACTACGACCAATCTTGCAAATGGTTATGTGATTCGGGATTTTGCTGACTTTTTCGCGCGGTTCCCTTTAGTCATGAACTGTGCTGAATTAGAACTTGGTGGTGTGAATAACACAATCAATATTACGTATGAAACTAATTTGACATTGTTTAATGCTACTAGTGGAGTAGCTTTAAGCAGAGATATTCACTGTGGTAACTTTGAGCCTATTATTGAGCACTCTTGTAATACACCATGTGCTGGGCCAAATATTAAAAGTTTAGACGCCTACAGAGTTACTGCGGGTTGGACTAACAATAATATGACTGATAAAGTTGATCTTACTGAAAAAAATACAGATGGTACGCCTAAATATGAATTAGATAAATATTTAGCTGGTGACGAAATGGTAGTTGAGACAACAGGTGAGATGAATAATTTGTCGTCAAATAACTTACATTTTATACAGGATTATATTACAGATGGTACAACTGCTGGTGCAAATGATATTAAATTTGTATCGGGTACGATTGTAATTACTAAAAAAAGTGGGACAGCGACTTTAGAGTTGCAACTTATTGCGCCTACAGTTACTTCTAGCGGAAATAGTCACAGTTTAGATTTTGATATGTCATCTGCTCTTTCAGGTACTCTAGTGGGTGGATTAATAGAGGATGGAGACAAGTTTTTAGTTAAATTTAAATATCAATTTACTACAGACACCTATACTAATTATAATTATCATATTCTGTCTGGGTTTAGAGGTAGATATTATGTTAGAGAAACCTTGCCAGCAGGTGCTAATGCAGGTGCTGTTGATAATGATAATGATAATGACGGAATTACTAATGAAAGAATTAGTTGTTTTGACTGGGGAGATCAAGTAGCGTATTTGCGTCCTTTTAATGTTTCATATGGTGTTGCTAATAGCACGTTTAAATACTGTGAAACAGTTTGGACGAATTTATTAAATGATTACGTTTTATCTAATTCAGGTCACTTACATCCTGGAGAATATAGACCAGTTACACAGATAAAATCAACAGAAATCGTTGTACCCAAGGGAGTAACTATTCTAGATATTAGACAGTACAATAACTCAGGAGTAAATGGTGCTATAGCTTATTATACGCTAAGTGGTGGAGCATTGAATATTTCACCAGCTCTTGGTACTGCAACAGATAATAAATATACCATTACTCCTAATAGAGCGGGCGGGTATAGAGACCATGATCAAACATCAAATGCATCTTATAGAATGCAAATTCTAGTAAAAGGTAGTTGTGAGTTGAAAGATCAGGTTAAAGGAGCACCTTTACCAACGATAACATCAACATCTATTGTACAGCATTTAGCTTATACAGAGGTACCTTTGGCGAGTCAATTGCTTACAAGAATACCTTCTGCAAGGTTAACGTATACTAAGCCAGCTTACATTTTTCAACCGATTAATGCTATTGTTATTGGTTACGGTCCAGAGGCTGAATTAGACCTTAGGGTTGTAAACAATAGTGCCGCAGGTGGAAATGTGGATTACAATTGGATAAAAATGCCTGCAACGGCAAATGCCTACGTAACTAGTGCAATAGATATTGCAAATCCAGGCACTCCTTTGAATATTGTTAAAGTAGGTAATGATAGTTATATTGAAATAGGATCAATCAATGCTGGAGCTACTAAAAACGTTAGAGTAAAAGCTACTTATGATAGTTGTACTGATATTCCAGTTAATTTTAGTTTAGGTTGGAACTGTGATGCATATCCTGCAGATTATAGTGCTGTTACAGATGTGTGTTATGATGATAGCGCAACAATAACTATACAACCGGCCGAAGGTCAAATTCAACAATCAATAACGCAGCAACCAGTGGCTCCTGTAGCTCTTTGCTCTAGTTTTGATATTGAAGTAGAATACAGTAGTGCACAGGTAGGTACAATTATAAATCCAAAATCATTATTTAAATTGTTTAATGGTACAAAAGCTGTTACTATTAATAAGATTGAATCACAATATCCAGCAACAACAGGTGCTTGGGAAGATATCACAGCTAATGTTACAACATCTGGTTCAGATACCTATGTAATTCCTATTACACACGGAGCGTTGACGCCTATTTTTGGTGGTATTCCTGGTACCGGTGCCGTAGGTCCATCTGTAAATGATCGTAAAGTTATTGTTAGATATAATCTATCAACTACTTGTGACTATGTTTCTAATTCGCCAATAAGTTTTACTATTCTGGGTGATAAAAGTTGTGGTAAGCCAAGTATTGGAAATGGAAGTAGAGCAGTCACAGCTGGTATTAAAGTAAACGGTTTAGAGCCTACATATGATGCTTTGTCCATTATTTCATTGCCTGATTTTGCAAATCCTAATGGAGCGCATATCGATGGTTGTTCGGCTGAAGAATTAGTAACAGTAAATACAACAATTTCTGCTTTTTCAACTGATTTGCTAGCGACAACAGGTGATAATGATTACGGTAGAGTAGAACTTCCTATAGGGGTGACCTATGCCGAAGGTACATTCTTGAATAGTGGTGCTAATGAGGTTACATTTGTAAGTTCAACACCAAACCAATTAATTGTTAAATATCCTGCAGGGTTAAAAGATCAAGATAAAACAGAATTTACATTCGAAATTATTCCTCGAGGTGGCTATTGCGCAGATGATGCAGAGGTGACTTATTTAACATATGTTGAGAATTCTGACGGAATTTTTTGTGGTACTTCACTTGTACCATGTGGTCCAAGTTTAATAGCTACTGGAAATACAAGAGAGAGTCTAGATATTAAAAAAGCCGCAGTGGTGATTTCGATGAACTCGGCTATATCAACTGTTGCTGTTTCAGGTGAAACGGTAACGGCTAACTTTAAATTATCAAATACATCAGCAATCAATATTACACCACCATCAAAAGTGAGTGCATATTATGATAGTAATACAAATGGTGTTTACGATTCAGGAGTAGATGTTTTATTAGGTAGTCAGTCATTTAATACACCTATTCCAGCAAATACAAGTATTAATGAGCAGTTTTCATTTACAGCGACACCTACTCAAATATGTAATATTTTATTAGTTCTTAATGTTGACGAAAACCCATGTATCTGTTTACCAGCTAGTGTAGCAATGGGATCACCAACTGTACTTGCAGGTATTGGTGGTGGCAACGTGTCGGCTTGTGAACTGAATACTACTAAGCAAATTGGAGGAACTCCAAATGCTGATTATACTTATTCTTGGGCAGGAGCAACTCCAGCAACTACTGCTTATCTAGACAACTTAACAGTTGCTAATCCAAACTTTACTTATGCAGGGGCTAATATTACAGTACCTACAGTGATTAGTTATACGGTAACAATTACAAGAGCCGGAGGATGTAAATCAACTGATGTAGTTGATGTAACTGTTCTGCCATCAGCAGATTTGCCAGTAATTAGTAGTAGTTCATTAAGTGTGTGTACCAACGAATTCTTAAGTATTGAATTTGGTAACACCTTAGCAACAAACGAAACTTACAAATTATATAAAAATGCGGCATTAACTACGCCTGCAAACTTACCCACGTCTCGTGGACAATGGAAATCGACAGAGTTATATGCTGCAGGTCCTGGTACGTTATATGTAACAATCGAAAACACCGTTACTGGATGTGTATCTCCTGTATTAGTAGTGCCTTATACTATTATAGCATGTAATGCTGATCTTGTTACCACTAAAACAGTAGATAATAAAACTCCGGTTGAAGGAGGTACGGTTAAGTTTACACTTAGTGTAACAAACAATGGTCCAAACAAAGCTACAAATGTAAGCTTGGCTGATAAAATGCCTACTGGTTTGACATATGTATCTGATAATGGAGGTAGTACCTATAATAGTGGTACAGGTATATGGTCCATTGGTACAATGTTAGTAGACGCGGTGGTTTCATTAGAAATAACAGCAACGGTTAATGCCGGTACTACAGGTAAAACGATAAATAACGTTACTACAGCTGCAACAGGTGAGCAACCTGATCCAACTAATGATGGTAATGATTTAAATGAATCGGTTACGGTAAATAGATTTCCAGTAGTTGCCAACGATGATAAATTAAATCAAACAGCTGGTCCCGTTACTGTTTCTATTTTAGCAGATAATGGTTATGGAGCAGATACAGATCCAGAAGATGGAGCAATTGTATCGTCAACTATTAACTTGATTACGCCGACTAATGCAGTTTCACCTGTTGTAGTAGGAGGTAATGTTGTAGGGTTCACAGTTCCAAATCAAGGAGTTTGGTCACTAGATGCGACAGGTGTATTAACCTTTACACCTTGTTCTGCAGTAGGACCTAATTGTGCAGCAATATTTACTGCTAATCCAACTCCTATAAAATACACAGCAAAAGATAGTAAAGGAGATATTTCAAATCAAGCAACTGTAACTATTACGTATGAAAAAGTTCCACCAACTGCAGTTGATGATTTGAGCTTAGCAAATATACCAAACACGTCAGTTGTTGTAAATCCAATACCAGGAACAACAGGTCAAGATAACGATCCTGATGGAATTATAAATCCAGCAACTGTTAGCTTAGTGATTCCTTCAGGAGCAACATCAATTGTTGTTGATAGTAATGGAGACGTTACAAGTTTAGATGTTCCAGGTGAAGGTAAATGGAGTGTTAATCCTACTACAGGAGTAATCACATTTACACCACTACCAACGTTCCACAAAGATCCAACCCCTATATTCTATAATGTAGAGGATAATGATGGGAATCAATCAAACAATGCCAAGGTTACCATTGATTACTTACCAATAGCAACCAAAGATGATAGTTTAGCCAATCCATCAGGCAGCCCAGTGGTTGTAAACGTATTAGCAAATGATGTAATAGGAGATACGGTAGATCCTACGACAGTTAGTATAGCAGGTGAAACATCACCAGGTGTTAAAGTTGTAGTAGGCGAAGGTACATGGACAGTAAACCCAACTACAGGAGCAATTACATTTGCACCTTGTACAACGGTTTCTTTACCAAACTGC